>CAZFMB010000265.1:0-1509 GCA_964520005.1 uncultured Occallatibacter sp. | reverse complement strand
AGACAGTACATCTTTCCATCGACGCATCCAAGCCCGGAGCGAAGATCGACCGTAATATTTTTGGTCAGTTCGCTGAGAATCTAGGCCACGGCCTCTACGAAGGCATCTGGGTCGGTCCGGATTCTTTGATCCCGAACACACGCGGCATTCGTAATGACGTCGTTACTGCTCTTCAAGCGATCAAGGTGCCCAACGTCCGCTGGCCGGGCGGCTGCTTTGCCGACCAGTACCATTGGCGCAAAGGAATCGGACCTGCCAATAAGCGGCCTGCCACCCTCAACTCCGCATGGGGCGGCGTAGTCGATACAAACAGCTTCGGCACCGACGAATTCATGGATTTCATGCTGCAGATCGGCAGCCAGCCTTACGTTTCGGTCAACGTCGGATCGGGAACTCCGCAGGAGGCCTCCGAATGGCTGGAGTATATGACCGCGGCCGCGCCAACAGCGCTTGAAAAAGAGCGGGCCGCCAACGGGCATCCCGACCCTTACAAGGTCGGCTTCATGGGTATCGGCAATGAGAGCTGGAGCTGCGGCGGCGATATGACGGCGGACTATTATGTCAGCCAGCTCAAGATCTACAGCCGTTTTGTTGACAACGTCAATCCGTCTCAAAAAAACGCGAACCAGATGCTCAAGATCGCCGTCGGTCCCGGCTTTCCTGAGACCGAGTGGACCGAGGCCGTGATGAAGGCCTGGAAGAGCCACGACTGGAGCTGGAACATCGACGGCCTTTCAGTGCACTGGTATACAACGCCGAACGGCTGGCCGGTCTCGACGCCTTCTGTAGGTTTCGGCGTGGAGGATTACACCAAGACGCTCAAGTCCACTCTCTTTATGGATGAGTTCCTGCGAAAGCAGGAGGCCGTCATGGACAGGTACGACCCCGAAAAAAAGATCGCGCTGGTAGTGGACGAATGGGGTGCATGGCATGCGCCGCTGTCCGGCACAAACAAGGACTTCCTCGTCCAGCAGAACAGTCTGAGAGACGCGGTTCTTGCCGCTCTGAACCTGAACATCTTTGCGCGCCATGCCGACCGCGTACGCATGACCAACATCGCTCAGATGGTTAACGTGTTGCAGGCGATGATCATGACGGACAAGGAGAAGATGGTTCTCACTCCAACCTACTACGTCTACAAAATGTATGTGCCGTTCCAGGACGCGACCTTTGTTCCGGTCGATTTCGATCCCGGTACGCTGCATCGCGATGGCATCACGTTGCCGCGCATCGATGCCATTGCTGCAAAGGATTCCTCCGGCAAACTCTGGCTCGAAATCACGAATCTCGATCCAGAAAAGCCAGTTGAAATCGACGCCGGAATTGCCGGGTTAACCGCCAAGTCGGCGAAGGGAGAGACATTGACCGCCTCCGCCGTCGACAGCGTAAACACATTTGAAAAGCCCAGCACCGTTATGCCCAAGCCTGTCTCAGCCAGTGTGAAAAACGGCAGGCTGACACTGACAGTTGAGCCGAAGTCGGTGACAGTCATCTCGCTGGAGCAATAAC
>CAZFMB010000264.1:0-1515 GCA_964520005.1 uncultured Occallatibacter sp. | reverse complement strand
GTTCAACCAATTTGTCAAAGATCCTTGAGGGTTGATCCGCCTGAGCGGGACCCTTGGGATCGAGGCCTGAGCTTGCGCTCAGGTGTCCTCGAACTTGGTGCGCATTTGCTGGTTTTCGCCGCTCGTACAGCGGCCCCAGCGTTTTGGCGCGAACTTTTTGAAGCTATCAAAACTCCAGTTGCGGGTCAAGGTCAGAATTCATCTGAACCTGATTGAGCAACCCTCGTCGCGCTGCGCAAAAAAATCAAAGAGCGGCCAGCAAAAAATGCCCGGGCCACTAGGGCCCGCAGGAGACAATCTCCTGGGTCATGCAATGGCTTGTTCTCTCTAGGGATTCCCTACAGGGGCTTAACGGTGCGGCTACCGAGCACCAAGTCCAACCCTACGAACGAGTTCCATCACCTTAGCTTCCCACTTCCCTCAAACGGGGCAGACCATGAGGCCACCGGGAGGCTCTACTTCTTGCTTACAACTCAATTAGAGTAGCACAGGCCATGCACGGATGCAAACGTTTCGGTTCTGTTAACCGCCTTTGTTTGCAGCAGGTAAAAAGAATATCAATTTCAATGCGTCCCAAGCAGGCAAGCCCTGTCTGTGGAAAGCAGCGGTTTTTGTGGGAAAGTGCTCCAAGTGCAGCGGAGCTAGCGGTGCTGGCGGGGTTGGCGGAGCTAGGAGATTGCTCCAATAGCTTTTAGCTCCGCTAACTCCTCGAACACGAGTGAAGCGAGGCTAGCTTCGCTTCATTCCCGTCAATGACGGGGGATGAGCCCCAAATCCGTGATTCCATTCACAAAATACTGCATCGCTAACGCCACCAGCAGCAGGCCCATAATGCGCACCAGGATGCGAATGCCCGTCTCGCCCATCACCTGGCGAACTTTGGCTGCAGCAGCCAGAACCCAATAAGTCACGAGAGCGGTTACGGCAATGGACGCGAGAATTGCGCCCATCTGCCAGCCGAGCAACGTCGGCACCTGGCCAACCAGCACCATCACCGATGAGATAGCGCCGGGACCAGCCAACATCGGAATTCCGAGCGGCACGATGCCGGCGTCTTCTTTTGCCGTCGCCTCTTCCGTGTCGCCGTGTGTTTCCTGCGTAGGCGAGCGCCGCGCCTCCAGCATGTCCAACCCGATGAGCAGCAGGATAAGCCCACCCGCAATCTCAAACGCAGGCAGCGTGATGCCGAACATGCGAAAGATAAGCTGGCCCGCAATGGCAAAACTGGTGAGCACGATGAAGCAAGTGAGCGCGCCCTTGCGCGCCATGCGCTTGCGCCGCACCTCATCGGCGCTGTGTGTGATGGCAAGAAATGATGGGATCGCCGCAAAAGGATCGACGAGAAAAAAGATGGAGCTCAGCGCCAGCAGCGAAAAGCGCACAATCGGCGACTGGCTCAAATCGTTCAGAGCGGCCGTTGCTGGATTGGTGAAAAGCACCTATTGAGGCTACCACCGGCGGGTCGAGCCTCCGCCGCTCGGAATGCGCGTCACACGCCGTCGAACGAATGCACGA
>CAZFMB010000263.1:0-1543 GCA_964520005.1 uncultured Occallatibacter sp. | reverse complement strand
ATCAGCCGGTCCGGCTTGACGAGGAACAACCTGTTGATACACCACAACTAGGGACTAGATAAAGAACTATAGATATCTGAAGTTATACAAGCCATAACATATGAGTACAAAAACTATAGATATCCCACCTTAACCAATTCGCAAAAAACGCGAATTGGCGAAGGTAGGGTACCCAAATAATTGCGATCTCAGCGTGTCAGCTGGGCTGTTGAGGACTCTGCACAGCCGGAGGCGCGGGATTCTCCGCAGGTGGTGGTACAGGACTCTGCGCAGCCGGAGGTGCGGGAGTCTCTGCAGGTGGTGGTACAGGAGTAAACGCCGGTGGAGGCGCGGGATTCTGCTCGGCCGGCGGTGCCGGATTCATATCGGCAGGAGGGGCGCCGGGTTTGGCGGGCGGGGTGAGGACGAAACCCTTGCGGATCAGAGCAAAGCCCAACTGCGGGAACTCGGCTTGGAGGAGCTGATTTTCAGGGCCGGAGAAGAGGTCGGTTTCTTTGCCGGCGATGGTGGCAACGAGGTGGTGGACGACGACGGGCTTGCCGTCAAGAGCGCCCTGTTCGTCAGCGTAAGTGGCCAACTGGATGGGCTCGATGGAGCCTTCCTTTTTGGGGATGATGGCCCAGAGGTCGCGATTGTTGCGGGCCACGGCAAGAACCAGGAGGGTTTCCAAGGCACCGGGATCGAAGTCGGGAAGGAATACAGTCGCAGAGTGCAGGGGCAGGCGCGTGGTGGTGGTGTTGCCGTTAGCGGAGGTGTTGAGAAGTAGAATCGGGGGTTGGGTAGATTTTTGATCTGGTTCAGCGGTGACGTTGACGGCCGAGCCGTTGACGGCGGCGCTCAACTGTACTTGGCGCAGGAAGTTGGCCTGAGAGAGGCTCTCGGTCTTGGAGAGAGAGTAATCGAGGCCCTTCATATTGATGATGACCAGCGCATTGGAGTCGTATCCCGAGGGACTGGTGGTGAAGGTGAAGCTGGCCTTGCCAACGGATTTGCCATGCTGCGAGATGACGAAGCTGGCTGACTGGGCATAGGCGGCTGGGGCGATAGCCAGTAAGGCTGTAAGCGGGACGAGGACAAAATTACGCATGATTCTCTCCGTCTATCTAGTCTACGGAATTAGACACGGAGCGGAAAAAAAGGTTGCGGGAAACAGCTTCCAGCCCTTAGCTTCTAGCTATTAGCCAGTGATGTGGAAGGACGAACTGCGCGCTCCCTCCAAGGGAAATACGGTGTATTCCGAGCGCGCAAATCGAGCTAAAGGCTAGAAGCTAAAAGCTGTTTTTTGCCTTCAGCCTTTGGCGACTGCGAAGCGCTTGTTGACTTCATGCCAGTTGACGACGTTCCACCATGCGGCGAGGTAGTCGGGGCGCCGGTTCTGGTACTTGAGGTAGTAGGCGTGCTCCCAAATGTCGTTGAACAGGATGGGAAAGATGCCCTGCGAAAGGGGCGAATCCTGATTGGGGGTGGTAATGACCTTGAGCTTGCCTGCCTGGAAGACCAGCCAGCCCCAGCCGGAGCCGAACTGCTTGGCGGTGGTCTCGTT
>CAZFMB010000262.1:0-1550 GCA_964520005.1 uncultured Occallatibacter sp. | reverse complement strand
CTAGGAGCCTGTCCGAGAAATCCGCGAGATTGAGGGAACAAACAAAACGAAGTCGGGCCATAATGTTTTATGCCCAAGGACTACCGACCCTACCTGCCGGATCAGGACCTGCTGTTGCCTCCGAGCCTGGGCGAGTGGGTGGCGGAGGAGCATCTGGTTTACTTCGTGAGCGACGTGGTGGACCAACTGGATCTGTCGGCCATGCACGCAGTGTACGGGGAGGAGAAGCGAGGGCAGCCGCCATACAATCCGCGCATGATGACGAAGCTGTTGGTGTACGGGTACTGCACGGGCGTGTTCAGTTCGCGCCGGATCCAAAAGCGTTTGCAGGAAGACATCCCGTTCAAGGTATTAGCGGCGGGCAACGAGCCAGACTTCCGGACGATTTCGGACTTTCGCAAGATCCACGTTGGGGTGCTGCAGGGATTGTTCGAGCAAGTGCTGGAGATGGCGCTGGAGGTGGGCGCGGTGAAAGTAGGGCGTGTAACGGTAGACGGGACGAAGTTGAAAGCTAACGCCAGCAAGCACAAGGCGATGAGCTACGGACGGATGGAGGAGAAGCAACAGCAACTCCGGGAAGAAGTGAAGCAATTGCTGGAGCAGGCCGATGCTGCGGATGAAGAAGAAGACCGACGGCACGGTAACCAGCGTGGCGACGAGTTGCCGGAGGAGTTGCGGCGGCGGGAAACACGGCTGGCGAAAATCAAAGCGGCCAAGAAAGTCGTGGAGCAGAGAGCCCGGGAAAAGGCTGTGGCCGAAGGCAAAAGCGCCGACGAGGCCAAGCGGGCCAAGCCGGAGGACAAGGATCAATACAATTTCACCGATCCGGAATCGCGCATTATGAAGGGTGCCGACGGGTTTGTGCAGGGCTACAACGCACAAGCGGCGGTAGAACCGGAGATGCTGTTGATCGTCGGGCAGATCGTAACGGAGGCGGCCAACGACAAGCAGCAACTGGAGCCGATGGTGGAAGCCATCGAGCGACAGTCAGGGCAGCGTCCGGAAGCGATCTTGGCCGACAGCGGATATTGCTCGGAAGAGAACCTGACGTACCTGGAATCGGCCGAGCAGCCGGAGTTGCAGATCGAGGGGTTCATCGCCACCGGCAAGCAGAAGCATGGCGAGCATCGATTACCTTGCAAGCCCGGACCGTTGCCCAAAAGCGCGACCAGAGTGGATCGGATGAAGAGGAAGTTACAAACCAAGGCGGGCAAGGCTGTCTACGCGGCGCGCAAGTGCATCGTGGAACCGGTGTTCGGGCAGATCAAACAAGCACGCGGGTTTCGCCAATTCTTGCTACGCGGAAAAGACAAAGTAAAAGGAGAGTGGGCGCTGATCTGCTTGACGCATAACATTCTGCGGCTCCATGCAGCCATGCAACCCTGCTGAGAGCCGTCGGTGGTTGTTTTCGTCAAAATCGCGGGTCCAGCCGCTCCTAAAGCGATTTCCGGCCGCAGCTACGCGTGGACCGGTTTCTAACCAAATATTCGTGCTACGCCAACGTCCGGTTTTCAGGTGCCATCGTAAATAATTCTCGGACAGGCTCCTAG
>CAZFMB010000261.1:0-1580 GCA_964520005.1 uncultured Occallatibacter sp. | reverse complement strand
CACCAATTTTTAGCAGGCTTCAGCCTGGCTTCCCAGCGCCATCGCTCGCGGCTTCCAGCCATTTTAGTGAATAAGCAGAAAGGGCTAACACTACAACGCAACTTTTAGAGCGAGCGAATGCAATAAAATGACGATACCAATCATAACCCTTGTGGAGGAAGCGGTTATGACTGGCAAAGAACTGTTGACGCTGGCGGACGATTTGGAGAAGTATTTGGCGTCATACGATGAATTGTTGGGGCGAAAAGAGAATCGGGAGCATTTTCGGCGGTTTGCCCGTGGGCAGTTAGGGCCGATAGAACGCAAGTCGTTGGAGCCAATAGCGGATGCCGAGGGTGTGCCGCCACGTGGCCTGCAACAATTTTTCACTCAATATAGTTGGGATGAAGGTGGGGCGCGGGACAAACTACAGAAGAAACTAGCTAAACAGTATGGCGGCAAGGATGGCATATTTATCGTGGATGAAACCAGCGATGCCAAAAAGGGCGAATGGACGGCGGGAGTGGCGCCACAGTATTGCGGCGAGAGCGGTAAGATCGACAACTGCATCGTGACTGTGCATGTAGCGTATGCGCGGCAGGGCTTTCACGCACTATTGGATGGCGAATTATTCTTGCCGGAATGCTGGAATCCGAATCCTAAAGACGCTGCAATCACGGCAAAACGTGAGCGTGCTGAGATACCAGAACATGTGCTTCACGAGAGTAAACCGGTTATAGCGTTGCGACAATTGAAACGGGTGAAGGCCAATGGCGTGCCGGGGCAGTGGGTGAGTGCGGACGAAGGCTACGGTGGCAAACCTTGGTGGCGGAACGCGGTGGCAGAGGAAGGTTTTTGGTATGTAGTGGAAGTTCCCAAGAACACACAAGGATGGCCAAGAGAACCAAACGGGCAGCGCAAGGCGCAGACCGTTGAAGCACTGGTCAATTCAATGCGTGGGTGGCGTTTAAAGAAATGGCAAACTTTCCGTGTGCATGATACGCATAAAGGCCCAGAGGTTTGGGAGTTCAAAGCGGGCCGTTTTTGGGAACACGGAGGCAATGCGCCCCAAGGCTCACAATGGCTGTTGGTGGCGCGGAATGTGCGCACTGGGGAAGTAAAGTATTTTCTAAGTAACGCGCCAGAAGATACGCTACTTCGGACGCTGGTGCGTGTGGCATTTTCTCGCTGGCAGGTTGAGCGTTGTTTCCAGGACTGCAAGAGTGAATTGGGACTTAACCACGCAGAATTACGACACTACAGAGGCCTGCACCGACATTTAATTCTGACGGCCATTAACTACTTCTTTTTGCAAGACCGCCTGGGGCTGTACAAGAGAGAAAAAAAATCAGGAGATGACGTTGAACCAGTATGCGGATGCGCTTCAAGTGCTGCTTGAACGGAAAGTGGAAGGACTGATGACGCGCCGCCAATTGGAATGGCTGGCTGAACTCTTATCTGCAGATATTGAAATGACTCAGGAGCGCAACCGCCGCTCCAGAATATCACATCGCCGTCGCCGTCTTCGTGAATTGAGACTGCGCGGCATCAAATGTTCGGAGTTGCGGTGTTGCGATGATAAAGTTGCGTTGTAGTGTTAG
>CAZFMB010000260.1:0-1590 GCA_964520005.1 uncultured Occallatibacter sp. | reverse complement strand
GACGGCGCTCCTCGCGCTGCATTACCTGGCACTGACAGGGGCGGGAGACCCATTTACCGGCGTCGTCGACCACCCGGACCAATCCAACTCCATCGCAGATCGTGCAATCACTCATTAGGTTCAAGCGTAGCGCAATCGAGCCAAAAGCGCTCTCGCGCGCCGTTTGCCCCCTATCGCGGGATCAACCTTATTTTTCTCCACTTGCCGTGAAGCCCGGCCATCGCACCTGAAATCGGGGAGAAACGCCACTTCTCCAGTGTTGATGCGGAAATTTCCGATTCTGAGCAGGGCTTCCCGCCGCGGAAATATCTGTTCAGGGGAACCATCCTATTCCACTCCAGATTCGTTGACAAATCAGTTCAAGCAGGGCGTCGTTTCTTTCAAAAAAGCCACATGCCGGGGGCTCCTGTGTCCCGGACTGATTACTGTGTGGGCGCCCATTCTTTCCCGCGGTCTTTTGAGAAAAACTGAGGGAAAGGGCGGGAAGGAATGCCACTCTTTTCTTGCCGGATCAATCGTGTGGAAAGCGTTTGTGGCCGGCATGGGGCGCGATTGCCTACAATCGAAAGCGCATATGGGCGGAGAAGTTTTCGATCCGCCAATTTCTGCCCGCTCAACGAATGGAGAAGCTCCAAGTGAATGGAATAAAACTACGCACTGCCTTGTTCACCGCCGCAACCCTGGGCGGACTGCTTTTGCCGGTCCAGCTCACAGCTCAGGAAACGGGAAGCCTGCCGGAAACCAAGGCGCCCGCCACGGCACCAGTAGCACCGGCACCCGCCGTGCAAAAACCGCAGGTAAAGATGGACTGGCCCGCGCTGGGCAGATTCAAGGAGGCGGATTTGGCTCTGGGTTCACCGGCAGCGGGCGAAAACCGCGTGGTTTTCATGGGAGACTCGATCACGCAAGGCTGGAAGATCGAAGGCCCGGAAGGATCTTTTCCCGGCAAGCCGTACTTGAACCGGGGCATCAGCGGACAGACCTCGCCGCAGATGGTGCTGCGCTTCCGCCAGGACGTGATCGCGCTCCAGCCGAAGGTGGTGGTGATTCTGGCCGGCACCAACGACATCGCCGGAAACACCGGGCCGATGACGCCGGAGCAGACCGAGGACAACCTGGCGTCCATGGCCGATCTGGCCACGGCGAACCATATTCGCGTGGTGCTCTGCTCGGTGCTGCCGGCCTTCGATTTCCCCTGGAGACCGGGACTGACGCCCGCCCCCAAGGTGATTGCGCTGAATGCGTGGATCAAGGCTTACGCGGCGGAAAAGGGCTACGTTTATGTGGACTACTACTCGGCCATGAAGGACGAGCGGGGCGGTTTGCCTGCGACTCTGAGCAAGGACGGCGTGCATCCGCTGCCGGCCGGCTATGCGATCATGGCGCCGCTGGTTGAGGCGGGAATCAAAAAAGCGATGGGGAAGTAAAGGGACAGGGAATAGGGAACAGGGAATAGGGAGTAGGGAATAGGGAGTAGGGAATAGGGAGTAGGGGTTAGGGGTTAGTGTCCCGTCCCAGAAATTCATGGCAAAACCAGGGCTGTCATTCTGAGTGAACGGGGCCCCGAACGCTTTCCAGTTCGGGGGTGGT
>CAZFMB010000259.1:0-1594 GCA_964520005.1 uncultured Occallatibacter sp. | reverse complement strand
CAGGCACATGCGGTCGTCATTTGCGATCCTGCTCTCGGGCGGCCTGGCCTTTGCCACGACCCTGGCGCTGGGGGTGCTGAGTTATCTCCTGATTGAACGGCCGGTGATGAGGATGAAACATCACCTGCGTTACGGATCAGTTATCCGGACCGATCTGAAGCTGCGCGTAGGCAAGCCGATTCTGAGTGAAACAAGTGCCTCAGTCTAAAACCTGTGCGCGCAACCTTTCAGCACCGTGTGGCAATACATTTTTTGTACTTCTGACTGACCGTTAGGCCGGAAAATCGGGCGCACGAAAACCGGCGGATTTCTAGTGATTCTCTGCCTGGTCTCTGTGATTGGCCGAGCAATGCGGAACTGGCGGAGTATGCCCGAAACGGCACTCTCCCGGATTGGTCTGAGACCAGGCGCCCAGGGCCTTCAGGCCCCTGAATCGCAGCATCCATCTACGAGGGCTTCAGCCCCCGGGCTTGCCATGCCCTCCCTCACCGCAGTCATCCAGAGCGAAGCGCGTCCTGTCGGGGTCCCCGGCGACAGCACTTCGTCGCTGGGGTAGGCGGAGCCGAGGGATCCGCGTTGTTTTGCCCCTGTTCACTCCCATCACCTTGTTGCCCCATCCTTGCGGCGCTCTTTGCCGCAAGGGTGGGAGACCACGTCACTCGTCACTAAACCCGGGTGCCCCAGGCCCCTCGCACTTGGGGACCTGGCATACCACGAACTTTCCTATCGCACTGTCATCTTGAAGCGCAGTCGAAGCATCGGCGGTTGTCTTGCCCCTGTTCACTCCCAACACCTAGTTGCCCCATCCTTGCGGCGCTCTTTGCCGCTAGGGGCGGGAGACCGCGCCTCAGACAATCGCGGCCTCAGCAGAATCTCGCGTTGGAATCTCTTCGGATCTCAAAAAACCATTGGCACCAGCCCCCGGATCGATGCCTGAATAGTAGTCATTATGGTGTGACCGGCTCGATGCGCTAGTCGTGGGTTAGGCTGAGTTTGTTTGACGAACTACAGTCCAGAGCCACAAGCGGAGGGAACCGGTCATGAGAGAGAAGTTACGATTTTTGGGTTTGGATGTCCATGCTGAAACGATAGCTGTAGCAGTGGCTGAGCCAGATGGCGAAGTCCGCAGCCTGGGCACGATCGCCAACCGCGAAGAGTCGATCCGCAAGTTCATCAAGAAGTTGGGTTCGCCGGAGCATCTGCGCGCCTGCTACGAAGCGGGGCCGACAGGATTCGTACTGTACTGGCAGCTGGCGCAGTTGGGTGTCGAGTGCGCGGTTGTGGCGCCGAGCCTGGTTCCGAAGAAGCCCGGAGACCGGGTGAAGACAGATCGGCGGGACGCGCTGAAACTGGCACGCAGTCACCGGTCCGGTGATCTGACCGCAGTGTGGGTTCCCGATGAAGACTCCGAGGCATTGCGCGATCTTGTCCGGCAACGTGAGGCAGCTAAACAGGATCAGTTGCGTGCGCGGCATCGGCTGACCAAGTTCCTGCTGCGTACGGGTCAGCGTCCACCACTGGGACTGAAGGCGTGGACAGAACGCTACATGAGGTGGCTGGCGCAGGTCCGCTACACACAGCCGGCGCAGGAAGT
>CAZFMB010000258.1:0-1653 GCA_964520005.1 uncultured Occallatibacter sp. | reverse complement strand
GGGCTGCATATGCCGCCACCGCCCGGCTACACCCTGCCCATGCCCTTCATGGTCCGCTACGTGCCGTTGGAGATGCTCGGCTCCTCGCTGCTAGTCATTGTCTCGCTGGCGCTTGCATCCATTCTTCCGGCGGTGCGCGCATCCCGGCTCAAGATTGCGGAGGCTCTCTCTCATGTCTAGAATCAACTTTGTTCTGCGCTCGTTCCTTCTGATTTTTGTCGTTAGCTTTCAATTGACCTGCGTGTTTGTCTGCCGCGCCGCTACTCCCGACGCCGAGGCGCTGCTCAAACGCTCCGACGCCTATCGCAACGGATGGCCCTCCTATGTGCTGCGGGTCAAGATCACGCACTACGAATCCGGAAGATCGGACGAAAATAAACTCTACGAGGTCTCGCAGAAGGGAACTGAGAAAACCTATGTTGAATTTCTCAGTCCCCGCGAAAAAGGTCAGCATCTGCTGATGCTGGGCGACGATATGTGGGTCTATCTGCCGGACACCAGCCGGCCGGTCCGCATTACGCCGCTCGAACGACTCTCCGGCGACGCATCCAACGGCGATGTGGCCCGCACTAACTATGCCGTCGATTACACCGCCGTCTATCTGCGCACCGAGAAGGTGGGCGCGGAAAACTGTTACGTCCTCGATCTGACCGCCAGGCGCAAAGGCTCAACTTATCAACGCATTCTCTACTGGATGCGAACGGAAGATGCGCGCCCGGTGAGGGCCGAGTTCTATCTCACCTCTGGCAAGCACATCAAATCGGCCACCTTCGACGAATACTCTCCGGTTGGCGGCATACCCCAACTACGCCGCTGGACCCTCTACGACGAAATCCGCCATAACTCCCATAGCGTGCTGGAGTACTCAGGCATAGCCCCGCGCGAGTTGCCCGACAAGCTCTTTTACCAGGGACGGACGGATAGGTTCTGACTCGAATAAGGAGTTCCCCATCCATGCGCCTTCATTTAGGCGCATGGATAGGGAACCTCGGCACACAACAATCATATTTCCGTTCACCAGAACGCTCAGAGTAAGCCAAATGAGACTCACACTCATAATTCCGGCCCTCCTGCTCCTCGCCATCGCGGCCTTCGCCGCCGCGCAGGAAGACCCGCCGCCGGTACCCCGCCGCGACTTCCGCTATACCTTCAATGCCATTGACGATGCGACCTTCTACAGCGATCTCGTTCCGCCGCTGCCGGCCTCGACGTCAATGCTTACGGAACCATCAGTCACCCTACTTCAGAATCAGTTGCTGCTTGAGCCTTCGTTCACTCTTCGATACCGCTCTCGCTGGAGTCTCGCATCGAGCGTGGTGGGCCTCGCCGAAACATATCATGGCCTCTCCGCGGCGGAGTTCGAACTTCCGCCGGGCAATGCCGCCGCGTCCGCTGCGCTGAACGCCGCGCTTGAACCGTATACCGGCACGCACACTCAACTGCGCGTGAAAGAAGCGTATGCCGGCCTCTCCGCCGGGGACTTCGACTTCACGCTGGGCCGCAGAATGGTGCGCTGGGGCACAGGCTACGCCTTCACCGCGACCGGCGTTCTTGACCCGCCTCGCGTTCCCACCAACCCCACCGACCGTCTCAATCTTAACCAGGGCCGCGACATGGTCAAGGCGGACTTTGTCCACGGCCCGCACGCTCTTT
>CAZFMB010000257.1:0-1661 GCA_964520005.1 uncultured Occallatibacter sp. | reverse complement strand
TGGCGCAAACCGACTTCAAATTCGTCATCGGCTACTCCAGCGTCAGCCACATGGGTTTTGTGCTGCTCGGCCTTGTGACCCTGAATCAGATTGGCGTCACCGGCGCTGTCCTGCAAATGTTCTCTCACGGCATCCTGGCCGGGCTGCTCTTCGCAATTGTCGGCCGCATCGTCTATGACCGCACCCACACGCGCCAGTTGGCGGAGTTGGAAGCCATGCACCTGTCGAAGCGCCTGCCCTTTGCCGCATGGGCATTTGTCGTCGCCGGAATAGCCTCGATGGGGTTGCCAGGCTTCTCCGGCTTCGTCGCCGAGTTACAAGTCTTGGTGGGCGTGTGGAAGGTCAACCCATGGTGGGTGGCCACAGCGGGCGTGGGCATTGTCGTGAGTGTCGCCTACATCTGGCGCTCCATGCAAAAAGCATTCTTCAGCGATCTGCTGCCCAGCGCGCACGTATTGGAAGAGGAACAAGGCCAACACTTCGCCGCTATCACCTGGCCTGAAGTTATCGGCGTAGTTATGCTGGCGGGAGCCAGCTTAGCGATTGGCCTCTGGCCGAGAATCCTGCTCGACACCATCGAACCTGCCGTTAAGTCTCTGCTCGCGGGAGGTGTGCAATGAACTACGCAGACCTCTTCCGCGTGACGCTGCCAGAGACCGCACTGGAACTCGCGGCACTCGTCGTATTAGTCGTTGACCTCGCCTTCTTGCGCAAGGCCGCACTCAAACTGCGTGTGGCGGTGTCGGCAGTACTCGGCGTGGCTGGCTGTGGGGCAGCCTTGTGGACGATGAAGTTTCAGTGCTACCAGTTAAATTTGCATGGAGATCCCATCGGTTCTGGATTATTGGCCACTGGAACCTACACTGCAGTAGCACAAACCGGAATTCTGATCCTTACAGCTCTGATCCTTCTGCTACTGATCGATTCTGAGTTTACGAACCATGTGGGCGAGTTTGTTGCGGTGGTACTTATGGCCGCATCAGGCGGACTTTTGGTTGCAGCTGCTGAAGATCTCCTTGTGATCTTTGTTGGACTGGAACTACTGAGCCTCAGCTTATATATCATGACCGCGTTCGCCAAGAGCTCCCACAAGAGCGCCGAGGCGGCTTTGAAGTATTACCTCTTTGGCGGTATGTCAGCGGCTTTTCTATTATTTGGTTTTAGTTATTTTTACGGACTTACCGGTAGCACTAATCTATTGGATATTCAACTCGCGATTTCGGATTCAGGGCCGAGTCCTCTATTTTATGTAGCCTGGATTCTCGTTGTGACTGGCCTCGGTTTCAAGGTCGCAGCGGTGCCGTTTCATCTTTGGGCGCCCGATACCTATGAAGGCGCGCCGACGCCGGCGGCGGCGTTTATCGCTTCGGTATCCAAAGTGGCTAGTTTTGCGCTGCTCATCAGCCTAAGCAATAATTGGCTGACGAATACCATATTCATTTTGTGTCCGGAGAATTGCGCACAACTGTATATACGACCCTATTATCAAACCTGGCCCAAACTAGGACTGGTCTTGCTGGTGGTTGCCGCAGCCTCTATGATCGTTGGGAATTTGGCTGCACTGGCGCAGATCAGGGTTAGGCGGCTACTGGCGTACTCAGCCATCGCTCATGCTGGCTACATTCTGCTAGGAATTGCGGCTCATCCTGCTTTTTCGGGCA
>CAZFMB010000256.1:0-1693 GCA_964520005.1 uncultured Occallatibacter sp. | reverse complement strand
CCTTACTGGATGTCTTCGGATGTCTCTGAATCTAATCTTGGTAGGCACGACTGGACTCGAACCAGCGACCTCTTCCGTGTCAAGGAAGCGCTCTAACCAACTGAGCTACGCGCCTGCAATACAACTTTAGCTAGTCTATCAGGAACCGGGCGGCGGGAAAAGTTGGGCGGGCAACGCCTGCAATACTGTACCATCGTTGTTTACACTCTTGAAGCCCATATGAAAGACATTGTCAGCAACCGGCTCAACCGATTCCGCACCGCCCCCAACCTGCTTACGCTATTGCGCATATGCCTGGTGCCGCTGCTGGTGGCCGCTGTCGCAGACAACCACTATGCGCTTGGATTAGGCCTCTTCGTGGTCGCCGGGATCACCGACTTGCTGGATGGCTTGCTGGCTCGCCTGCTGAAGCAATACACCATGCTGGGCCAATATCTTGACCCGGTGGCCGACAAACTGTTGTTGAGCACGCTCTTCTTGGTGCTCACGCATATGGGTCTGATTCCGATGCGGGTGACGGTGCTGGTCTTCGGCAGGGATGTGGGGATTCTGGTGGTGTCGGCCATTCTATATGCGACAACAGGACGGCGTGACTTCGGTCCCAGCCTTCTGGGCAAGGCCAATACTCTGGCGCAGGTGGCCGCAGTGGCTGCCGTGCTGCTTCAAGCCATGTTGCTGGATCATCACATCGTTATCGGTGGGGTGTCGATCTTCCAGCAATGGGCGCTATGGGCCACCATGGCTTTAACAATTGCCTCGGGACTGCAGTACTCCTGGATTGCGGCCCGGCGCGTGGGTGCACAGGGCGCCAACGGCCAAACCACCAATAGCTCCAGCGGCAAATAAGCAGACCACGCCCCCTGGCTTCACCAGCCTCTCCGGCGGGCGCGCATCTTCTTCCCACTCCCCGGTGAGTCAGGGGCGGCGCGGTGCTTCAGGAGTCTTCCAGGCTGGTTTCCGGTTCGGCGGTCTCTTCAATCTCCATGTCACGAAACTCGTCGGAGTCAAAGACCTCGCCACAATCCAGGCACTCGACGAATTCGGTGTCTTCGTGCCGGGAAACGATGCGTACCCGAGGGTGCTTGCAGGCGGTTGCCATTGGTCGTGGGTTTGGTGAAAAAAACTACTCTACCCGCCAAATTGTATCGGCATTTTGCCCATTTGAAAACCATATCTGATGAATCTTTTTTTTATTAGGTTTTTTTATAGGACGGAAAAGACAAATTTTGGCAAGGCTTGCAATCCCGACAGAAATGGTCGTATACTGAATACGGACTGAAGAAGTCGGATATTCAATGCTCAAATTGACCAAAAAGGCGGATTACGGGCTGATGGCGCTCAAGTACCTGGCCGAGCACCCGGAAACCGTTGCGCTGAGTGCCAAGGACGTGGCCGACGCCTACGGAATTCCGGCGCAATTGCTGGCCAAGATCTTGCAGCAGTTGACCAAATCCGGCCTGCTGCGCTCTCACGCCGGCATGAACGGCGGCTACGCGCTGGCACGGGAGGCGCGATCTATTTCGGCCTATGAGGTCATTCTGTCCATTGACGGACCGTTTTTTATCACCTCCTGCACCAAGGGCAAAACCGGCTGCGAACTGGGCTCGAGCTGCACCATCAAGGAGCCATTGGCACGGGTGAACGATACCATTGCCGGAGTGCTGAAGAGCATCAGCATTCAGGACCTGGCGGA
>CAZFMB010000255.1:0-1706 GCA_964520005.1 uncultured Occallatibacter sp. | reverse complement strand
CATTCAGCTTGGGAAGCTGACGTTCTACCACTGAACTACTCCCGCAACCTATTTAATTGCAACAACTTGCAGCATGTTTAAACCTTCGCAAACACCACAAAACACCACGGTTGATACAATAGACTCATCTTCAACACCGGGAAGGGTGGCAAGATGCGATTCAATCGTGAGCGTTATCAGCATGGCAGCGTCCGAAAGGTTCCCCGCGCCCAAGGGTTTGCTTGGGAGTTCAGATTCTATATTACGGCCCCGGACGGCAAACGTAAACTCAAGGTCCAGACATTTGACTCCGTGAAGTATCCAACGGAGCGTGATGTCCGCAAGGCCGTGGAAGGCCAGCTCTCTGCCCTCAATGCCGGGACGCTCGGGGGCAAGGTTGCCGCCACGCTCGGGACCGTCATTGACCGCTACATGGTGGAAGAGTTCCCGGCCTTGCGCCATTCCACACAGACCACCAACAAGAGCCTCATAGACCTCCACATTCGCCCGAAGTGGCAGGACGTGAGGCTTGCAGACGTAACCGCAATTGCCGTCAAGCAGTGGATGGAAAAGTTGCCCTTCGGGGCCGCGTCAAAGGTGAGGGCGCGGAACATGGTGTCCAAGCTGCTTGACCTCGCAATGCTGTGGGAGTACATCCCTGTCAGCCGCAACCCGATGGAATTAATCCGGGTGAAGGGCAGCACGAAGCGTCAGAAGCAAATCACCATCATCACCCCGGAGCAATTCAAGGCGTTGGTGGACGCGCTCCCGGAGCCGTACAACCTCATGGTGCTTGTGACCGGGTGTCTTGGCCTCCGTGTCAGTGAGACGCTTGGCCTGAAGTGGAACGGCTTCAATTTCGATGAATGTACCCTGTCCATCGGCCAAGTGTTCACGCATGGGCAAGTGCAGAATGTTCCCAAGACGGACGCATCGGGCGGGGAGATTCCCGTACCTCCAAAGCTGTGCGAGATTCTCAAGGAATGGAAGGGCAGACAGGAGCATGAGCACTCATGGGTGTTTGCCAGCCTGAAGACGGGAAGCCCCTACAGTGATGCAACCATCCTCAACAACTACCTCAAGCCCGCCGCTGTGAAACTTGGCATCCAGGGGCTAGGCTGGCATACGCTCCGGCACTCGTACAAGTCTTGGATGGCTGCTGCGAAAATCAACCCGGCTCAGATGAAAGACCTAATGCGGCACTCAGACATTGAAACCACGATGAACGTCTACGGGAAGACGCTGACACCGGAGATGCGGACCGCAAATATGCTTGTGGCGTCACAGCTACTTTAGGCAGCTTCCCGTTGCTGTAGCCAAGCAGTGAGGACCGCACGGGAGAAACGCCACTCAGAACCTAGCCGCCGATGTGGGACACCCCACGCGGCGGCTCTTTTGCGTAGTGTCACGGGATGGACCCGCAACAGCGCGGCGGCTTCAGCCAAAGTCAGAACGTCATTGCCTTCCATACCTATGTGATTTTTGGGCGGATGTTGCTGAGCACCTTGCGCTTACTTACAAGGTGAAGCCCGTCAAGGCGTTCCCATGCGCGTGACTAGCACAGAAAATATTTTTTGTGCTAATCCACAGGCCCAACTCATTCTATCTACGACAAATCAAAGAGTGGGTTTACCCATGCTTGGAAAGAGCACGTGGCGGACTCGGAGCGCTCTCTGGCTACTCTCAAAATATAGGCAAGGTATTGCGAGGTGAGGTAAGGAATGCAC
>CAZFMB010000254.1:0-1707 GCA_964520005.1 uncultured Occallatibacter sp. | reverse complement strand
TCGTCCAGTCGCCGGTTGAGAAGCTGGCAACGGAAAGCCCTCCGAGCGCCATGGCCGCCAGCGGCAGAATGTACGTGACGGCCACCAGAACGGTTGCCGCGACCATGGCGCGCAGATAGTTGCGCTGCGGATTTTCTACCTCCTGCGCCACCGTGGAGGCGTTGTCCCAGCCCATGTAGTTCCACATGGCCACAAGAACCGCCGTCGAGAAGGCGGACGCCGAGGCCGATTGGCCCCATTGCACCGCCGGGTGCAGCGCAAACTCGCGCCACAGGCCCAGGACCACGAAGACCGCAAACGGAGCCAGCAACAACAAACCCAATCCCACCGAGCCCTCGCCCACCGCCGGCGCGCCCCGCAGGTTCCATACGCAACAAACCGCCACCACCGCCAGGGACCAGGCATAGCCCTTCCAGCCGGCGGTGAGACCGGGCGAGAATTTGCCCATATACAAGACGAAGATGGCCGGATAGAGGGCCATATCAAAAATGCTGGCCGAAAGCGAAAGCCAGCCCTCCTGGTAGCCCCAGAACGGCCCCAGCGCCCGCCGTACCCACACGTAAAAGCCTCCCTCGGCGGGAATCGCGCTGGCCAGTTCGCCGATCATCAGCGCGGTGGGCAGGCACCACAGAAACGGCAGGACGAGCAGGATGAGGATGGCCTTCAAAAATCCGGCGCCGCCCAGAATGTCCTCAATGCCATAAGGGCCGCCCGACACCATAAAGTAGGTGGCCGCAATCAGCGGCAGAATGCGCATCTTCCGCCGGACCGGTTTGAGGGCAAAGAGCATGAAATCTGAATCTAACAACACTGGGCCTTTGCGGAAAGGGAAAAATTACCCGGGCGCGAATTTGCTTTGGGAGCGCAGCCGGGCGGCTTGGAAGAAGAGCCTGCCGGCTCCCGAAATGGAGCGCTCGCGAGCAAAGCTTTTTTGGGCTCTTCGCATCCCATGCCCAACTTCCGGTATAATCCGTGGAGACGCGGAGAGATGGCCGAGTGGCTGAAGGCGGCGGTTTGCTAAACCGTTGTAGGGGGTAAACCCCTACCGGGGGTTCGAATCCCCCTCTCTCCGCCAGAACTCATTAAAAATCCTTCAAAATCAATAACATACTTTGTATTCAACGAATTGCCATTGTCGGCACTCCCGACAAATCTGTGCAAATTGTGCATATTTTGAACTGCTTCCAGCCTGTGAAGGTCAAAAACCCGACAATCCGACAACAGCTTGGCCGATCAACAGAACTGAAAAACCGGTAGGGTTCGTTGCCTTAGAGCATTTTTTGAAATGGTGTAGACCGAAAATGTGTTTGGTATCCCACCCTTTCCGCAAAAAACGCGGAAAGGATGGGGCACGGAAGTCTACAGCAAAAGCCAAAATGCTCTAAACTGCCGGTTAGGTGGGGACCTCTCGCTGAGCCGATTATCAGCGGTCTGACGGGGCGTCCGAGTTTTGCCAGATCTGACCTCGTCAGCGCACTTCTTGCACGCTGGCCGCTTACGAGATGGTGAAGCCTACGGTCGCCGCTGCCCGGGTAGGCTGATGCCGGATCAGTATCCCCAATTCTGTTCCTACCGATGATTGGACACTACGGCGTTTTCAGGACTTATCCGCAGATCGCTGCCTCTAGAGCATTTCCCGTTTTACTGTAGATCTTCCACGCAGAGCCTGAACCATGCTTTGGCGTTATCAGGCGAGATGAGCAAGAG
>CAZFMB010000253.1:0-1713 GCA_964520005.1 uncultured Occallatibacter sp. | reverse complement strand
TGTTCATCGACATCATCGAGGTGAACAAGCCGGAGCTGGACGCGCAACTGGTTTCCGAGGCTATCGCGCTGCAACTGGAAAAGCGCGTCAGCTTCCGCAGGGCCATGCGCAAGAGTGTGGACTCCGCGCTGAGGTTTGGCTGCAAGGGAATCAAGGTGAGGGTCTCGGGCCGTTTGAACGGCAACGAAATCGCGCGCTCAGAGTGGTACCTGCAAGGACGCTTGCCGCTGCACACGCTCAGGGCCGACATTGATTACGGTTTCACCGAGGCCAACACCACCTACGGCGTAATCGGCGTCAAGACCTGGGTCTATCGCGGCGACATCTATGAGCAAAAGCGCCGTCAGGCGGCGCCGCCGGTGAGTACGTCGGTGTTTTAAAGGCAGCTAACAGCCGTCAGCTATCAGCGATCAGTTGATGGATGCTGGTTGAGATTGACCGAGGCTGCAAGGTTTAAGACTGAACGCTGACGGCTGATAGCTGAAGGCTAAAGATCAGAGGGTTTTCGTTATGTTGATGCCGAAGAAAGTGAAGTTTCGCAAGCAGCAGAAGGGCAAGCGGAGAGGCAAGGCCTGGCGCGGGTCCACTATTTCGTTTGGAGAATATGGCCTGCGCGTCATGGAGTGCGGCTATATCACCGACCGGCAGATTGAAGCCAGCCGTATTGCCATGACGCGGTTCATCAAGCGCGGCGGCAAGATCTGGCTGCGCCTGTTCCCGGATAAGCCCATCACCAAGAAGCCTGCCGAAGTCCGCATGGGCTCGGGCAAGGGCGCGTTGGACCACTGGGTTGCAGTGGTGCGACCGGGCAAGATTCTGTTCGAGATGGAAGGCGTGGATCTGGCGACTGCTAAAGAGGCGATGCGCCTGGCGTCGAACAAGCTGCCATTGCTGACCAAGTTCGTGATGAGACCGGGCGAGGAAAAAACTGAGACGGCAGCCAAGAAAACAGCTAGCAGCTAACAGTTGGGAGTCGCAAGCGAAGTTGATTTACGCAGAACAGGCTAGTAGTTAGAAGCTAGCGGCTGGTTGGAGAGAGAAACACAATGGAACTCGAGAAGATTCGTAATTTGAGCGATGAAGAACTGGCGCACCAGGAGAAAACTTCCGCCGAGCAGTTGTTCCGGATTCGCTTTCAGATGGCGACGGACCCGAGCGCCGGAGCGAAGAAACTTCGCCAACTGCGCAAGGAGATCGCCCAAATCAAGACCGTGGCACGAGAACGCGAGATGGGCATTCGCGGGGCGGTCAAGGATTCCGGCGACGATGCCGGCGCGGCCGCGGACAGCAAGAAGGGAGCCCGCTAATGAAGGCGACTCAAGAGGCAGTGCAGGCGCCGGCGGCAGCAGGCGCCAGGCGTAACGAGAAGGTTGGCCAGGTGGTTTCGACCAAGATGCAGAAGACCATCGTGGTCGCGGTCGAGATGCGCAAGGCGCATAACAAGTACAAGCGGATCGTGCGCACGACGAAAAAGTTTTATGCCCACGACGAGCAGAGTTCGGCGCGTATGGGCGATGTGGTGCGCATCCGCGAGACTCGTCCGCTGAGCAAGCTGAAGCGGTGGTCTCTGGAAGAAATCGTGCGGCGCTCGGCGCTGGGCCAGCTTG
Organism: uncultured Occallatibacter sp.; assembly: GCA_964520005.1. Lineage (GTDB taxonomy): Bacteria > Acidobacteriota > Terriglobia > Terriglobales > Acidobacteriaceae > Telmatobacter. The sequence continues at coordinate 106 of CAZFMB010000253.1, read as the reverse complement.
AGGACGCGGCGATTCCGGACGATATCAAGATTGCCAAGTAGCGCGTAGAGGGAGTAAGGAGAAGAACCCATGGCTGTGCAAATGAGAACCATGCTCGCGGTGGCCG
>CAZFMB010000252.1:0-1729 GCA_964520005.1 uncultured Occallatibacter sp. | reverse complement strand
GCGTTGCCAAAGGCGTCGGGCAGGGCGTCTGCAAGCATGGCCGGCAGGCCGTGATAGGTCTCCCTGGGCAGGCTCTGGAAGGATTGAACCGCGCCGCCCGCCGAGAGCGGCATCTGCAACGGCGCCAGCTCAATCCCTTTGCGCAACCAAGCGGTCGCGTAGGCGAAGACGCAGACGCCGAGCCGGGGATCGGGCGCGACGGCGCCGACTTGCTCTCCCCAAATGCGGACCTCGATGACGTCAACTGGCTTCATGCTTCACCCTCTTTGTGCTTGTGAGGTCTGCTTGCCCTTTGCCGGGCAGCGGGTTTCCGCAGCAACTCAAGCGGATTGACCGTGGGTGTTTCAACGAGAGAGGTGAGCAGATCGGTCCGCTCGAGCGCCTTCAGGACCCGCACAAAGGTGGCCAGTGTCGAGCCGCGGCCCGCTTCGAGATTCCGCAGGGCGCGCACGGAGACGCCTGCTCGTTCGGCGACTGTCACTTGGTCTAAATTCTTCGACAGGCGGACCTTCTGTATCTGCATTCCAAGGCTTGCCTCAAGATCCTCTCCGCTCTCATATCTCACTTCACGCATGAGGCAATGTTACGCCTATTATGGCTATAATGCAATTTTGTCGGCATGTATGTGCCGGTTAAATATAGGGAACAATTTATTACTCTGCTCTGTGACGGGCGACAATCAAAACTACCGGTCAACGACAAACAAAAATACCGAGCGTGTATAAGCGCCGGAGCAAATGTATGGTCCGCCGCCATTCCGCAAGCGAAAAATGCAGATAGCAGGTTGGTCTGCGCAAATGTATACGGCCTTTGTTGGAGAGTTTTCTCCTGACCATGATGGAATGCGCTGCGCTCTGTTCCTCAATAAATAGGCAGTCTTGTGAAGACTTTTTTGCTCCACAGGTTTCGAGAGCGCCGGGTTCGACCGTTGAGCCATCTCATTGTTCGCCAGCAGACCTGGCAGAAAATCTCAAAAACTTCGTAGTAGTAGCCGCTGGGCTGTAGATGTGGGAATCGCGTATGCGATTTCCAAGCTTGGCTTCAGCCAAGCGTCATCTGCAGGCCAGTCAGGCAGCCTCCAGGCCGATCAAGGCTTGGGGCCGATACTGTTCTTCTTTTGCGAGCACTGCCCAAGCGATTCGGGCCAGCTTGTTAGCCAAGGCCACGGCAACAACATTGTGGTGAGCACGGCTCGCGAGTTGCTCCAGCCAGGCACTCATGCCAGGTGCCTGCTTTGTACGTTGTTGCAAGACTGCACGGGCACCTTGTATGAACAGTCTTCGCAAATAGGAGTTTCCGTGTTTACTGATTCCAAGTAGCTTCTGCTTGCCGCCGGTTGAGTGCTCCCGAGGAACCACCCCCATCCAGGCCGCAAACTCCCTCCCCTTGCGAAAGGCCGCTCCGTTGCCGATGGCCGCGATCAGTGCGGTTGCGGTAACCGGCCCGATACCTGGGATCGCCACAAGCCGTTGGCAAGCTTCATACTCATGCGTCGTTTTTTTAAGTACGGCATCCGCCTCATCGATTCGTATCGCCATCTGATCGAGTTCCAGCTTCAGTTGTGCGAGCAATACACGCAATGCACCTGATAGCTTCAAATCGGCATCTTCCAAAATGCCGGGCAGAGCTGCATCGACATATCGCCTCCCCTTCCGCAGAGTGATGCCACGTTCAAGCAGCAAGCCACGTATCTGGTTGACGATGGACGTGCGACGCATGACCCAGCGTT
>CAZFMB010000251.1:0-1742 GCA_964520005.1 uncultured Occallatibacter sp. | reverse complement strand
TTGAGCAGTCGCTGGCCAACTTCTTCCGCAAGGGCAACCTGAGCATGTTGCGCGAACTGGCTCTGCGCACCACCGCCGAGCAGGTGGGCAACCGCGCCGCCGAATATCGCCGCGTCCAGGGGCTGGAACAGGCGCCCATTCCAGAGAAAGTGATGGTGTGCCTCAGCACCCGTCCCGGCAGCGAGCGACTGCTCCGCGTGGGCGCACGCGTGGCGGGCCGCCTGGCCAGCAACTGGTACGCCGTCTACGTCACCCGGCCCGACGACAAGGGCCATGGCGACCCCGAGGCTTTTCACCGGCTTGAGGAGTACCAGCGGATGGCCCGTGACCTGGGCGCCCAGGTGGTCTCTCTCACCGGCCGCAACGTTTCCGACGCGCTCATCCGCTTTGCCCAGCAGGAGAGCATTTCCCACGTGGTTTTCGGCCAGTCTGCCCGTTCACGCTGGGATATTCTGCTGCGCGGCTCGGTGCTCAACCGCTTTCTCTCAGAGATTCGCGACGTCACCGTGCAGGTGGTTCCCATACAGAAGCCGGTGCGCCGCTCCTGATGCATTTTTTCGAGCAGGTGTGGAGTGGCCACGCCCGGGAACCCTCCGAGTACCGTGTCGCAAGTGCAATAAAACATTGTGGGCTTCACGGGCTGCGAAAAAACGCCATCAGGTTGCGAGAAGTGTCAGGGCACGACTTTAGTCGTGCCGCAAGCAGAGCAAAAAAGAACCGGCCTTTAGGCCCTGCGGAGAGAGCCTGATTATCGTAACATAATCATTTTCAGCCGGATAGATTCCCGCAGGGGCTAAAGCCCGCGATCTGTTGGACGGCTTCTGCGGCACGACTGAAGTCGTGCCCTGTTACAAAGCAGGAGTTATTCCGCAGCCTGTAAAGACGTGCCCTTTCAAAGCCGGGCCTTTTGCCGCAGCCTGTTTAGCCCCCGAAGGAACGCCTCTCCCTCTAAAGCAACAGGAAAACGGCTTTGAACCCCCAAGATGCTGCCAGGATTCCTTCCGCGTATACTTTGGCCGAGGTGGAAGATCAAGATGAGAATCTCATTTACTTCCTCTGAAAGCAGGAATCTCAATTTCAGAAGGGTCAGCGTGGTTATCAGTGTGATGCTGACCGCCATTGCAACCTCGGCAATCGTCCTCGGGTGTTTCGGCACAGCCTCTCTGCATGCTCAGGGTTCCAGGGCAATGGCACCGAGCCGCATGGATGGAGACTGGCAGAATGTCGATCCAAATACGCGGGACCTCGTAGAAATTGTTATCAAGGGAGTCAAGATCCACCCCTACGGCCAGTGTCATCCAACCGTCTGCGACTGGGGTGTGATCAAGGCGAAGAGCTTTGCCTCGAACGTCAACTCCACCGATATCAGCCGCTTGCTGGCAAAGAAACATAACGACTTTGACACCGTCGAGATCACGCTCTCTCTGGAGGCCGATGGAAGGCTTCGCGCCGAGTGCTTCACGCACTTCATAGACCAGAGCGGCCGGGCAGACTACAGCACAGTGAACTACTTCAACCGCGGCCGGCGGCCCTACATGCCTTATTGATCCGGCCCTTAAACAGTGTTGAGATTTCCCACCCTTTCCGCAAAAAACGCGGAAAGGATGGGGCACGGGGACAGTATTTATGGGCCGAATCTATAGGGAATTTCTGATTCTTACTCCGGCCCTATTGGGTTGATAGTGAGCTGAGCAAGAGCAACTGCAGATCCTTCGACTTCGCTGCGCTCCGCTCAGGATGAC
>CAZFMB010000250.1:0-1747 GCA_964520005.1 uncultured Occallatibacter sp. | reverse complement strand
AGCGGCAGATTTACAGTCTGCTGCCATTAACCGCTCGGCCACCTGTGCCCAACCTAATCCAGTCTTCCACTGAAAACCCTTTTCAGCGCATTAAGCCCCTTCCGGAGGACCTCCGGTAAAGGAGCCTGCACCTGAAGTGGGATCACTGCGGACGACAGGCCCGACGCCCAAAAAATAATCAGCGCCGGCAAAGTATTCCGCCGCAACAGCCCCCGAATATCACATCCTTCAAGTGGAGCTGGCGAAGGGATTTGAACCCCCGACCCTCTGATTACAAATCAGATGCTCTACCAGCTGAGCTACGCCAGCCCTATCCACCCGGAGAACGTCCCGGAAGCCAAAAAATCCGTACGGGCACACTACCACTGCGCACGTACTACGGCACAGAAATCAAGGTTAGCACACCCCGGCGAAGGGAGCAAACCAGAACAGAACCAGACAGGGCAATTGCTGAGCGAAAGGCACATTTGGCGCATGAGAATCTGTAAGAGCACAGCTTTCCAGCCCGCGAAAAAAGCTCTTGCGTAGCCTTCACAAGCGTCAGGGCACAACTTTACAGGTTACGGAAAAACTCATTTGGAGCGCTCACAAGTGTCAGGGCACGACTTCAGTCGTGCCGTAAGCGCAATAAAAAATGCCGGGCTTTAGCCCCTGCGATATGCTTTTTGTCGGATTTACTCAGAATCGGCTATTTTCCGCGGCTAGGAATTCACGCAATCACCTCGCTGAAGTTCGCATCTCATGTTCCGTATGCCGCTTTGGAACCCGCCTTTCCCAGTTCACGCCGCTTTGAACCACCTTGAAGGCCCGCCAGACCCCATTCGCTGCGATTGATTGCCCTTCGATGCTCGCGGCGATTACCATGGAATGATGCATCCCAAGGCGCAGGCCTGACGGTGCTGGCATGTCCTTTAGCGGGAGTGGATCCGGCGGGAGAGGCGTTTTTTCTCTCCGCGGCGGTGATCCAGCATGAACCGGTCCTCGCTCCAGGCTGCCCAAATTGAATTCCCTGAAATGGGAGGAGCTTCCACGTTGAGCGACCGTTTTTTGTTTACCTCTGAATCCGTTACCGAAGGCCACCCGGACAAGATTGCCGACCAGGTCTCCGACGCAATTCTCGATGCCTGCCTGGAGCAGGACCCTTACAGCCGCGTAGCCGCCGAGACGCTGACAGCCACCGGCCTGGTGGTTATTGCCGGCGAAATCACCACAAAGGCTTATGTCGATTTCCAGAGCCTCGTGCGCGGCGTCGTTGCCTCCATCGGCTACGACAACGCCCTCTATGGCTTCGACTCCAACACCTGCGCCGTGATCTCGACCATCAACAAGCAGTCGGGCGACATCGCCCAGGGCGTTGACACGGGCGGCGCCGGCGACCAGGGCATGATGTTCGGCTATGCCTCCAACGAAACGCCAGAGCTGATGCCCGCGCCTATCTCGCTGGCCCACAAACTCTGCCGCCAGTTGACCGCGGTTCGCAAGTCAGGCAAGCTGCCCTATCTGCGCCCCGACGGCAAGAGCCAGGTCACCGTTGAATACGACGAAAACGGCAAGCCCGCTCGCATCGACGCCGTGGTTATCTCCAGCCAGCACTCTGAGAGCGTCAGCAACGAAGATCTGCACGCCGACATTCTCAAACACGTCATCCAGGCCGTACTACCAGCCGCGTGGCTTGACGAAAACACCAAATATCACATCAACCCGACAGGCCGCTTCGTTATCGGCGGACCCATGGGCGACACCGGCC
>CAZFMB010000249.1:0-1750 GCA_964520005.1 uncultured Occallatibacter sp. | reverse complement strand
TATCCGAGGCGTTGTTGGTTGCCGAATCCATTGCCGTCATGCGCGCCGCGTGTTCGGCGGCCACTGACTCCGTCATGGCGTGATACAGCATGGAAGAAACGTATTGCGGCAGCAGGCCGTTGAAGAGTTCCTCGGCCGGCTGCTCGTAAATGTAGTCCACCTGATTGGTGCCGAACTTACGCGCTTCATCGTCAGCCTCGGCGGTGTCTACCGGCTCTAGCAGGATGCCCGCCGAAAGAGCAGCCTCGGCCATGCGCTCGCGCTCCGCCTCAGTCGGCTCCACGGCGCCGGTAATCTGCGGAATGCCGATCTTCATAATGGGCAACAGGCGCTCCACTACCAGCCGCTGCGCAATCACCGACTTGAATTCGTTGTAAACAATATAGGCGGCGTCGATCTCCTCGTGCACGTAGCGATTGATGACGCTCTCCGCCAGTTCGAAGACGCGGCTGACTTCCAGCTTCAGCAGCATTCCCGGATGGTCGCCGGTGACTTCGACCGGAGCCTTGCGGTCGCGAGTCTTGATAATGTTGCCGGTCGCGTCGGTCTGCTCGGAATACACCGCCGCCGGATAGTGTCGCCGCATCTGGTCGCGGCCCTTGCGCCCCACCGCCTCAATGTCGATCTGCTTGTCGGTGTTGCCTCCAAAAAACTGGTAGGCGGTCTTGAGGATATTGGCGTTGAAGGCCCCGGCAAATCCCTTGTCGCCGGTGATGATGATTAGCAGCACCCGCTTTTCCGGGCGCGTGGCAAAGAGCGGATGGCGCAATTCGCCGGTCGCCGGATCGAAGATCTCCGCGCGGCGCGTCAGCGATTCCAGTACGCTGGTAATCATTTTGGCGTAAGGCCGGGCCGAGAGAGCCCGCTCTTGCGCGCGACGCAGCTTCGCCGCCGAGACCATCTTCATGGCCTTGGTGATCTGCCGCGTGTTTTTCACGCTGCGAATCCGACGCCGTAAATCTAGAACATTCGCCATAGTTCTTTCCAGTATTCAGCTACTTCGCTGCCGCCAGTTCCGCCTTGAAATTCTCCGCGTATTCCTTCAGCGCCGCGTGCAGCTTGCCGCGCAGATCGTCGTCCAGAGCCTTCTTCTTGGTCAGGTCCGCGATCAAAGCCGTCTGCGCGCTCTCCAAGTATTTGTACAATCCAACCTCGAAGGCGCGAATGTCCTTGACCTCGAAATCGTCCAGATAGCCTTGAGTTCCGGCAAACAAAATTACCGTCTGCTGCTGCCAGGTGAGCGGCTGAAACTGCGGCTGCTTCAACAGTTCCGTCAAGCGGCTGCCGCGGTTGAGCTGCTTCTGCGTCAGCGGATCAAGGTCGGAGCCGAACTGCGCGAAGGCCGCCAGCTCGCGATACTGCGCCAAGTCGAGCTTCAACGTTGCGCCCACCTGCTTAACCGCCTTGATGGCCGCCGAGAAGCCCACGCGTGAAACCGAAAGTCCCACATTCACCGCGGGACGCACGCCGGAGTTGAAGAGGTCGGTCTCAAGAAAGATCTGTCCGTCAGTGATGGAGATGACGTTGGTCGGAATGTAAGCCGAAACGTCGCCCGCCTGCGTCTCGATCACCGGCAGCGCTGTGAGCGAGCCGCCGCCCTTTTCTTTGGACATTTTGGAGGAGCGCTCAAGCAGGCGCGAATGCAGATAGAAAACGTCACCGGGATAGGCTTCGCGGCCCGGCGGACGGCGCAGTAAGAGCGAAATCTCGCGGTAGGCCATGGCGTGCTTGGAGAGATCGTCGTACATCA
>CAZFMB010000248.1:0-1775 GCA_964520005.1 uncultured Occallatibacter sp. | reverse complement strand
TGGCGGTTTCCTTCAGGCCGGTTTCCACGTCTATAAGAGTACAGCCAGCCGGCGGGCTGTTGCAGGCCCGCAAGCTGGAGCGATTGGTTGTGTTGGTTTGTTGCTTTCCCAACGTTGCGCTGGAGCGCGAAACGCAGGTTCCCTTCGGATTCGCTCCGGATGAACGGGGCGGATTGAGGTTCGAGGTTTCCCACCCTTGCGACAGAAAAAAGTCGCAAGGATGGGGCACGGATCAGTATTCTCTGCGACAGAGAAAAACGCGCAAAGATGGGGCACCCGCGCAGAAGCGCGAAACGCAGGTTCTTCGACTCCGCTGCGCTTCGCTCAGAATGACAGCAAGTTTGGGGTCGAATCAATTGCGGGGTAAGCGAAAGTGCTGCCCTGCACGGTTCCGGCAAGTTCTCATCATGGGAGACCGCTCAAATCCCGTATGCTGTTGAGCATAGAGGTTGTCATGTCTACGCTGCGCTTGTCCGTTCCTCGCCGATTTCCGCTTGCCGTGTTGTTGCTTGTTTTGGTGGCTCTGTTAGCCGCGCCCCTGAGCCGGGCCCAAACCCAGTCTCAGCCCGCGGCGCAGCAGACTCCCGCGGGGCAGCAGCCGCCGGACCAGGCCACGCCAGAGTCGGGCGGTCCCGGCGCAGATTCCGGGGTGATTGCGCTGCCCAGGAAGAAGGAAGCGCCGGTGGAGGCGCCGCCGCCCGCTCCGGCCGCTCCCAAGGTCAAGGCTCCGGAGGGATTGAACAACTTCTCATTGCGCGTGGATGTTCCCGAAGTTACCGTGGACGTGGGCGTGCTGCTGGAGAAAACCCACCAGTTTGTGCCCGGGCTCAAGCCGGAAAACTTCCGCGTCTATGAGGACGGAGTGGAGCAGAAGATTGCCGGATTCAAGCGCGTGGACGCTCCGATTACCGCTCTGCTTTTGTGCGAGTTTGCCGCCAACAGCTACTCATTCATTTACGACATGCGCAATGCGGCGTTCGCCTTTGCACAGCAGTTGCGGCCCCAGGACTACGTGGCCATGATGACCTTCGACATGAACACGCAGATCATCACCGACTTTACCCAGGACAAGACACAGATCCAGCAGGCCGTGAATATGCTGCGCATTCCCGGCTTTTCAGAGACCAACGTATTCGATGCGCTCTACGAAGCGCTGGACCGGCTCGACCGCGTGCAGGGCCGCAAATATATTGTTCTGATCGCTTCCGGGCACGATTCCTTCTCCAAACTCACCTTCGACAAGATATTGAAGAAGGTGAAGGCCACGCCGGACGTGACCATCTTTACCGTTTCAACAGGCGGAGCCATGCGGGTAATGAACGAGGGCCGCGGCGGCATGATGGGAGCCATTCGGGATATGGATTATCTGCAGGCCGACAACGAGATGCGGACCTTCTCCAGCAGCACCGGCGGCATGAGCTTTTTTCCGCGGTTTACCGGAGAAATGCCCGACATATTCCATAACATCAATGACAATATCCGCTCAAAATACCAACTGGTCTACCATCCCCTCAACGCCAAGCAGGATGGGACCTACCGCAAGCTGCGCGTGGAGCTGGTGGACGCGGAAGGGCACCCGTTGCACATTCAGGATGAGAAGCACAAACCGCTGAAGTACGACATTATTGCGCGCGATGGTTACCGCGCCAGGCAGTCGGTGGAGTAGCGGAGGGGGAAAACGACAAAGCTGGCGGATGCCCGAAGGCGTCCGCCAGCCCGGAAGACATTGCGCCAGCAAGCCGGCGGTTTATTGGCCGATGATGTGGAGACTCAGA
>CAZFMB010000247.1:0-1783 GCA_964520005.1 uncultured Occallatibacter sp. | reverse complement strand
GCGCGCTTGCCGGCAAAGGCGACGCCAATCGCCACTTCCAGCGCCACTTTCTCGTTGGGCGACCATTGCGCTCGCCCGCCGAGAGCTTCGAAGGTTTCCAATATTTCCGTGGAAGGTGTGCCAGGATAGCCGGTTCCGAGCGACACCTCGGCGTCGAAGGCAGCCATGGCTACCGCCTCGTCACCGCTCAGTAGCGACAGCGCGCGCTCTTGTACAGGATTATCCAACATGATGCCCTTTTTTTGCGGTCTTGAGGTTAGTTTACACGATATGCGCTCAGCCTTTCTTTCCTCATCCAATCGACGCTTCCCAACATTCAGCGCCGTACACTATGCTGATTGAGTTGCCGAGGAGGATTTATGTTGACGCGCCGACGTTTTGCCGCTCTTTCCGCCGCTGCCGCCGGGGCTGCGCTGGCCGTGCCGATGAAGCTGCAGGCTGCCGCTACCCGCTCCGGGCTGGAGTTCGGAGTGCAGATTTATATGGTTCGGGAGCTGCTCCAGCCGGCGCAATTGCCCGCCACGCTGCGCATGATCCACGAGATCGGCTACGCCAGCATCGAGACTTATCCTCTGATCTACAACCGTTCCGCGAAGGAGTTGAAGACGCTGATCGCGGGGACCGGCCTTGAGGCGCCCAGCGGCCACTTCGAATATGACACGCTCGAAGAACATGTGGAGTATGCCGCCGAGTTGGGCGTTGAGTATATGATCTGCGGAATGATCGCGCGGCCGCTGTGGGACTCGGTTGATGGATTCAAGCAGGCCGCCGCGCATCTGAACAAGGCAGCGGTCAAGGCGAGAGCGGCGGGGTTGAAGCTCGGTTACCATCCGCACAATTACGAGTTCAAGAAGCTGGAAGGCGGGAATGGCTTCGATGTGCTGATGCGCGAGCTGGACCCGGCGGTAAAGCTGGAGTTGGACATCTATTGGGCCGTCGAGGGCGGCGCAGATCCGCTCGCGCTGATGAAAAAGTACAGCGAGCGGCTGGCGCTTATTCACATTAAAGACCGCAAGCCGGTTGCAGGGTTTACTTATTCGCCTATGGACAAGCAGGCGGCGCACTTCACCGAGGCCGGCTCCGGCACGATTGATTGGAAAGCGATGCTGAGCGAGGCGCGGCGGTTGGGCGTCAAGCAATACTTTGTCGATCAGGACGGCTATGATGTGCCGGTGGAAGAGAGCTTGCGCCGCAACTGGAAATATCTGTCGACGTTGAGCCTGTAGAGGTCGTAGGGTGCGGCGTGGACCAGGAGGTCCACGCGACAGCCGGCCTGGAGGCCAGCGCTACCTGTTGTTTCAGCGATCGGCAAACTTGAGCCAAGCAGGAGATCCACTCTATATAGTAGGTGAAACGCTCTAACTCCTTTATTATCAGTTGTTATAAAATTAGACAAAATTAATCTAATTATTTCTTGCCGGACCCAACTTTCCTTGCTACGCTTCAAGTACCCCTTTCCCCCGGAACGGGTGCAGTCGAGTTCGTCGTAAGTCCTGCTCTGGCATCCCCCCAGGCAATAGACTTAAACGGATCATAGAGTTTATATGACTGCTCGAGGTCTGGCTGCTCATATTTTGCGGCTTCCCCCAGACGCGCCAAGGGCGCAGCCAATTGGCTGCGCCCTTGGTGTTTGAGCCGGCAAGTGCCGGGTTAGCTAGTGGTGTGGGCCGGGCCGGTCTGCTTCTCTTCGAGCGCTGCTTGCGCGGCGGCCAGACGGGCCGTCAGCAAACGGAAGGGCGAGCAGGAGACGTAGTTGAGGCCGATTCTGTGGCAGAACTTGACG
>CAZFMB010000246.1:0-1800 GCA_964520005.1 uncultured Occallatibacter sp. | reverse complement strand
ACGATTGAGTAACAAGGAGAACTGTACGATGCGTATTTCGATTCGCGGAAGGGTGCTCCTTGTGAGCGCATGTTTAGTGGCTGGATCTCTTGGATGGTCCCAGCAAAGCCCCAAGCCGGTACCACCGGCGCCGGTTTCGACCGATTTGGGTTTCACCTTTGCAGTGGAGCGCTCGCAAGTGGTCGGCGACGGCTGCTGCTTCTGGCTCAAGGGCGAGGGAGTGGACGCTGCGGTGACATTCTGGAAGGGTTTAGGCGCTGCCGTCAACCTGACCGGGGATACTGCGTCGAATGTCGAGCCGGGCGTGGATGTGAAGAAGGTCAACTTTTTGGCTGGCCCGCGTTACACGTGGACGGTATGGAAGAGTGATAAGGATCACCGCCTGACGACCTTCGGACAGGGCTTGTTCGGTGTGGCGCACGGCTTCGACGGCCTCTATCCGGCAGATGGCGGGACGACCACCAGCGCCAGTTCGCTGGGCATTTATGCGGGCGGCGGACTGAACTACTACCTGAGCAAGAATTGGGGTCTGCGTCTAATCGAGGCCGACTATGTGCGGACCTCGCTGCCTAACGCTCTCGACAACGCACAGAACGACATGCGGCTGGCCTTCGGCGTAACGTACCACATCGAGGGAACTCCGGCACCGGCGGTGACTCTGGCCTGCGCGGCCAGCCCGGTGACGATCTTCCCCGGCGACCCGGTGACGGTGACCGCGACGGCGGGCAACCTGAACCCCAAGCAGCACGCGGTTTACAGCTTCAGCGGCACGGGCGTGACGGGCACCGGCTCGACGGCTTCAGTGGCCACCGGTTCTCTGGCCGCGGGCTCGTACACGGTGAAGTGCGGCGTGAAGGAAGGCAAACCGGGCAAGGAAGGTCTGAAGCCCTGGGATGTAGCCGACGCTACGTCCAGCTTTACGGTGAAGGCCTTTGAGCCGCCGACGGTTGGCTGCTCGGCCAGCCCAAGCACTCTCAAGCCGGGCGAGACGGCTACGGTGACAGCCACCGGCATGAGTCCGCAAAACCGTCCGCTGACCTACAGCTACACGGCCACGGCCGGTACGGTTGCGGGCGCTGGCGCTACTGCGACTTTCTCGTCGATTGGCGCGCCGACCGGCACGGCTGGGATTACTTGCTCGACGACCGACGACAAGGGGCAGACGGCTACCGCGAAAACCACGGTGACCATTCTGGCTCCGTATGTGCCGGAACCTTCTCCGGAGATCAAGCAAATTGAGGCTCGTCTGGCGCTGCACAGTATCTTTTTCCCCACCAATCTGCCCAGGGTCAAGACCCCTGAGGCCGGCCTGGTGACCAGCCAGCAGGGAACTCTGAGTGACCTTGCGGAGAACTTCAAGAGATACCTCACATTCAAGCCGGATGCCCGCCTGACTCTGACCGGACATGCGGACGCGCGCGGAACAAGCGAGTTCAATATGGCGCTTTCCGAACGCCGCGTCGCGCGCACAAAATCCTTCCTGATGGAAAAGGGCGTTCCCGAAGCCAGCATTGAAACGCGCGGACTGGGGAGCGAACAGGAACTCACTGCCGCACAGGTGAAAGATATGGTCGAGCAGGATTCCAGCCTGAGCGCCGACGAACGCGAGAAGATTTTGCGCGATTTGAATGTGATTGTGCTGGCGCAAAACCGCCGTGTGGACGTCGTGTTGAGCACCACGGGCGAGCAATCCGTGCGTCAATTCCCATTCAACGCCACCGACGCACTGACGCTTCTCGATAAGAAAACTCCGGCTCCGCACAAAAAGGCCGCCGCTAAGAAGTAACTTCGCCTGAGTAA
>CAZFMB010000245.1:0-1808 GCA_964520005.1 uncultured Occallatibacter sp. | reverse complement strand
CAAGGCCAAGCGCGGGGCAAATTGTGGATGGAGCAATGGTAAACGGTCGCTTGGCTCTCAGCAAAATTAAGGCATGGCCGCGCAGAAAATACTCCGTAAAGCTGGAAACCATGCGCACTTGCTCGCCACTACCTCGCGGCTTGCCCCCTAGAGGCCCAAACCAAAATCGAAGCTCTGCTCATGCTGCGGCGCAATCTCCCGCTGCGGCGTGACGGCCTGCTCCAGCTTCTGTTCCGGCTTCATCTCCAGCGCATGGGCGCTGCTGTGCGATACATCGTGCCCCAGCGCCGCGCCCAGTTCCTCGCGGTCGTTGGTGAAGATTTGCGCGTCGAGCGCGCCGCGCGAGACGGCGACGTAGGCCATGCGGTTGTTGAGCAGGTCCTTGGCTCCCAGCTCGGTATCGACGTGAACCAGCACCCGGTCGGCGGTCTGGCCCTGGCTGCTGTGACTCGTCACGGCGTAGCCGTGGTCAAGGTGCTGATTTTTCACCGAATCGAGTTCGACCTCGCGGCCTCCGTCCATCTTCAAACTCATGCGCCCATCCTGGCCGATGCCCTTCACGGTCCCGAGTTCACGGTTGGCCAGCCGGTCAAGGCGGGCAATCAGCACGGTAGCGCGACGCTTCCGGCACTCTTCAAGGGCGGCAAGCAGTTGAGGCCGGTTCGTGTGTCGGCGTCCGCTCTCGATCTCGGTGAACTCGGCCACGAGCTGGCCACCGTTGACCTGGCGGGCGACAGCCTGACGCTGCGCGTCCAGGCCCAGCCCTTTGTACAAATTCTAAACGTTGGTTTAGATTTGTACAGCCTATAAAGGACATTATCATGCGTTATTAAAAACTCCATGTGGTCTATTTTGGAGTGGTCCCTAAGGCTGTGTTGCTACGTCTCGGATCGTTTGGCCGCTCACTGGGCATACAAAGAACTTTACGTTAGGGTTCGGATCGGAGCTATGTGTCGGCAAGAGCGATACATTGTGTACGCCGCATACAGGTGGGTTTGAGCCCTTCTTTCTGAAGCATTGTTCTGCCATATAAAACCTCCTGCCGGAATTATAGGCTGTGAGGTCTCAGTCCCTGTGCGTTGCCGATCAAAGACGAAATGGCGAGATTATCTGGCGTAGACTTCCGATAAAGAGTTGCACCATGATCGCAACGAGAGACATTGTCTCGGTTACCGTTCCATCATTTTGGCGGCGCTGTGGGAATGATGTTCCAAGTAAGGATCAGAATGCACGCCAAGAAGAGAGTCGCGCAAATAATCAGGCAGCGCTCTATCCATGAATTCAGCGCATCCATCACGATCAACTTCCTCTTCAATTCCTCCGCCTGGTCAAGAGCCTCCTTCGCAGCATCCGGTTTATTGCCGTCCGCCAAGGCCTTGTGAAGGTCCATTTGGATCGAAAATACGCGGGCGTGACGGACCGCGTCAATCGCCCGACTTTGAAAGTAAAAATTTAGAGCGGAGCCGATTACAGCCAATAGGCGAAACAGGTGAAGGAGCGGTCGAATCAAACAATTTGAGAATAAGTCTGGCTGGTTTGTATAGCTGATCGAAAGCACAAAACCGCCCATAAATAAAATCCACAGCGCATAGTACAGCTTGCCGTTGATTTCTCGATCCCATTGGAGGAAATCTGGCTGCTCTTTGATTACGCGCATGACAACGTCTGCTCCTTGCAGAGAATTGCCTATTCCGCTTATGTCCATCAATCCTCCTCGTGCAACCATTTGACTCTGCTTGGATACTGGAACCAACCTCACTTTGTGCTTTAGTGCAGGCTTTGCAGATGGGTACACCCATCCGGTTCTC
>CAZFMB010000244.1:0-1808 GCA_964520005.1 uncultured Occallatibacter sp. | reverse complement strand
TCTTTCACCTCGACATCGACATACGGAAGCGAGCTGTCTTTGATGTAGGTCGGGATGATGTTGTCCTTGTGCTCCTGGTCGATCACAGCCCGCTGAACGTCGCTGTTGAGGAAATACAACGAACTGGTTTGATCGCGTTCAATGGTGAAGCGATTGCGGCTGAAATACAGCTCTGCCCAGCGCGTCAAATAGTATTTGTTCTCCGCCTCCTGGGGCCGGTATTGGAAGTTGCGATAGTCGATCGCTTCCGCGCGGCCCACGTCGTTAATGCGGACGATCATGGGGTGCATATTGGCAAGGGCTCTTTGACTCGTGAAAGTGAGGCCGGCGAGCGCGATGCAGACGACGGCAAGCACGAGAATTGTCACTTTCAAATAGGTGTTCATCACCAGCGGGTCGCCATACTGTTCGAGATACCGTTCGGCGGCTCGCGTAATCTCCGGTGTTGCTTTTGTCTGTGTACTCATCGTTATCTCCTCAAGCTGCGGCCATCATCACAGCGCGCACAGCCATCATCGCTCCAACCAGTCCGCTATCGCCGCCGCCTGCGTGGCCGCTGAAGAGCGACTGCGTCATCGCTGGAATCTTGAACAGAATGTAGATATTGACCAGGACGAGAAGAATCAGCAACGGCAATTGCTGGATCATGTTGCCGGGGTCTGAGAACGCGACGAGTTGCGTGTAGTATTGCGCCAGCAGATGACCAAGGATGCTGAATACGGCAGCGGCCAACACCTTGTAGAAGCAGAATCCAATGAATGCGCGGAGCCATCCCCAAAACAGAAAATCAAGTTTTTGAAAGACGAGGAAAGGGATGAATATTGGACCAAGCAATCCGATGACCGCGCTGCCGACTGCGCCGTAGGCGATAATGGCACTGACGACCGCGGCGAGCACCGCAATCATCACCTGCATAATCACGTAGACAAGGGCATAGTAGGGATTCATCATGGCCTTCGCAATCCCTGGCCCACCCGTTGATTGTGCTTGACTCAAAGTGTTCTGGATACTGGTTACGCTGTCGGTTCCAATGACCGATACAAGGTACTGTGCGCCGCCGTTGATAAAGCCGCGCAACGAATAGCCAACGCCGGGGATGGAACTGTCGTAGAACTTCACCATTGTGTAAGCAAAGGTGATGAGCATGAAGAAGCTTACAAACTTCCCCATGTTGAAGCCTGGGCCGCCGCTCGCGGAGGCAAGCGCCTCCTGAACTCCGAACCAAACCAGCATGATGGTGGCGAGAGCGATGCACATGCGTAGGCCAAGTGCATCAATCGACGGCGATGCTGTGGCGGCCAATGAATCGCATCCCTGAAGAATCCAATTGAGTATGCCCATGATGTGCCTCGCTCTCTGTGGTTAAGGGTCAATACGACAGGGCTTGCGCCGCGCCGTTATAGGCCGGGGCAACCTGAGTCTGGTAGGTGCTATTGAAGTTGCCGGCGTCCATGAATCCGGCTTTCAAAGCGTCCTGCTGCTGCTTTTGCGCGACCATTTGTTGCAGTGCAAGATTGGCATTGATCTGGTTGGCGTCCTGCTGATTGCGCAGTTCCAAGAGCAAGGCCAGATTGATGCGTTGCAGCGTGGCCATGATGGTCTGTTGTGAGGGGTCTTGACTGAGCGTTGCGTTCTCTAGATTGGTGATGTCCGTCTGCCGTGCGATCTGGTTTGCGCGGATCGTTCCCAGAACTTGTAGATTGGTGCTCATTACGGAATCGCCGATGTCGATGGTGGCTCCCTGCGCGGCGATTTGCTGTTGTCCGATGGCGCTCGTTGTCCCATATCCGGGAACCATGTTGGGAGTG
>CAZFMB010000243.1:0-1813 GCA_964520005.1 uncultured Occallatibacter sp. | reverse complement strand
CCCTGCCGCGCCCCTTTTCTTCAGGCGCCGGCAAATTGCCTTTATCATTAAACTTGACAAGGTAAAAGAGTGAATGTAGCAAAGCCATTGCGAATCTGGCTGGCATTGACAGTGGTGCTGGTCATGATCGCCACCCGCTGCACAGGACAGGCCGCGGCAACCGTTGGGAATCAGCGGCAGGCGGCGCTGGCATTGGAGCAGCAGGGCAAGAATGCTGAGGCCGAAGTCGCATGGCGGGCTATTCTAAAAGTTCATCCCACAGGTTCGGAGCCTTACGCTCACCTGGGATTGCTAGAAGCGCGCCAGGAACACTACAAAGAGGCCGTGCAGCTTTACCGCAAGGCGCTTGCGCTGAATCCCGCGATGCCCGGCGTGCGAATGAATCTGGGGCTTGCGCTCTTTAAAGACGAGGATTTCAAGCAGACGATTCCGGTCTTTCTGGCGTTGCTCAAGAGCCAGCCTGCGAGTTCAGCCGAAGCCGAGCGGCTAAACATCCTGCTGGGGATGGCGCATTATGGCCTGAGGGAGTACGCTGAGGCGGTTCCGTATTTGAAGAGGGCCGCTCGAGGCGATGCGCAGAATCTGCCACTGCGGCTGGCGCTGGCGCATAGTTGCCTGTGGTCCAAGCAGTACCCCTGCGTCATGGACACTTACCACGAGATTCTGACGTTGAATGCGGAGTCGGCAGAGGCCGATATGCTGGCCGGCGAAGCGCTGGATGAGATGAAAGACACTCCCGGCGCAATTCAGCAGTTTCGCGCCGCGGTGAGGGCCAATCCCCAGGAACCGGATGTGCATTACGGCCTGGGCTATCTGCTGTGGACGCAAATGCAGTACCCGGAGGCGGCTAGCGAGTTTCAAGCTGAACTCGAGAACAATCCCGATCATGTTGATGCCATGCTCTATCTGGGAGACACGCAGATAGCGTTAAAACATCCGGAGATCGCCCAGCCCCTGCTGGAAAAAGTCCTGCGCGTCGACGCGAAGCAGGCGTTGGCGCATCTCGATCTGGGCATCGTCTATGCCGATACCGGCCGCAACGACGATGCGCTGAAGGAGTTGAAAGAAGCGGAGCGGTTGGATCCGGAGAGTGTGAACGTTCGCTGGCGGTTGGGACGGCTCTATCGGTCGATGGGCAAAACAGACGAAGCCAAAGCCGAATTTGGTCGGGCCAGCAGTATCAATAAGTCCAAAGATACCTCGCTGGTCGACAAGATAAGCGGCGGGCACGCCAAGGACAGGCCAGTACAGCAACCGGCGACAGGACCAGCGAAAATGTGATCGGCAATACTCGATCAATTCGGGAAGTGTTTTGAAAGGAAAATATGGCTAAACGCGCGAAATCAGCAGACAAGTCGCAGCTCGCGCAACCCGCAAGCCTGCGTTCGTTGGGCGAGTATCTGAACCTGTCACCAGCCACAATTTCGCTGGTTCTGAATAACGCTCCCGGCGTACGCTCGATTCCGCAGGATACCCGAGACCGTGTCACCAAGGCGGCGGCGGATTTTGACTATCGGCCCAGCTTCTATGCCCGTTCGCTACGCAAGCGCCAGACATTTTCTGTCGGTGTGCTGGTGCCGGATTTGAATGACCACTATGCCGCACAGGTATTGGCCGGCGTTGAAGAATATCTCATCGAGGAAGGCTACTTCTATTTAACTGCAAGCCATCGCCGCAAGCCTGATCTGATTGAGGAGTACCCGCGCCTGTTGATGGACCGCTCCGTGGAAGGGTTTGTGCTGATTGACACCGTGCTAGAGCACAGCATGAAATTGCCGGTTGTGGCTGTTGCAGGCCATCGCAAGATCGAGGG
>CAZFMB010000242.1:0-1821 GCA_964520005.1 uncultured Occallatibacter sp. | reverse complement strand
CGCACCAACGCCATGGCGCACAAGCTCGACCCCACGCGCCAGACCGGCGGCATCCGCTACTTCCAGGAGTCCGAGTTCCTTGAAGATGTCTTCACCATGAACGACTTTGGCTGGCCGCTCAAGGCGCCCAATCATCCTCTCTATCTCAACACCGAATTCGTCGGCCATACCTTCCCCACCAAGACCATCGATAACGTCGAGCGCCTGCGAGAACACACCATCCGTCACGCGCGCACGCACGACCAGTTGGCTTCCAATCCGCAGTACGCCGGCGGCATTGCATGGTGCGCCTTCGACTACAACACCCACGGCAACTTTGGCTCCGGCGATCGCATCTGCTACCACGGCGTCACCGACATCTTCCGCGAGCCCAAGCCCGCCGCCGGCTTCTATCGTTCGCAGTGCGATCCGGACGAGGAGATCGTTCTCGTGCCCGCCTTCCACTGGGCGCGCGGCGATGAGAGCATCGGCTTCTCCATGGCCATGGTTTGCTCCAACTGCGATCACCTCAAGTTCTACGTGGGCGATAAGCTGGTGGCCGAAGCCGATCCCGACCGCAAGCAGTTTCCGCATCTCAAATACGCGCCCTTCACTGTCGATGCTCACGATGTCCGCGTAGGCTGGGACGATTTACGCATCGACGGGTACATCCAGGGTAAGAAGGTCATCTCGCGCAGCATGTCGGGGAAGGGAATCGATCAAAAATTCACGCTGCTGCCCGATGACACTGCACTAATCGCTGACGGAGCCGACACCACTCGCGTTGTCTTGCGCGTCACCGACGAATATGGCGCCATCCGTCCCTTCGCCAACGATGCTATCCGCTTTGAGCTTACCGGCCCCGCTCAACTCATCGGCGACAATCCCTTCTCGCTCATCGGAGGCACCGGCGCGGTCTGGATTCGCGCCGGCGAGCAACCCGGCAAGTCGCGCCTTACCGCACATCATCCCTATCTCGGCGCGCAGCACGTCGAGTTCGAGATTACCCCAGCCCCGCCAGAAACAGCCTGAGGCAATCGCTTCGGCGCGCAAAACAAAACGCGAGTAGAGCATGAGTCCTCCTCGCGTTTTGCATTTTTGAATTCTACTTGAACACGATCTACTGCCGGTCCAGGCGGAAGGCTGCCGCCTGAAAGTCTCCCCGGAAGCTCTCGTCCATCTCCAATCCGTGGTTCATCCACCAGGCGCCGCTGGCCGTCTGCGGCGTTCCCGGCCAGGTCTTGTCCTCGATGGAACTGAGCGTGTATTTGGCCGCCGGGTCGAGCCCCTTCAGCTTCAGCAGCGGGAAGAGATGCCCCTCCTGGGTCGAGTGGATGAAGGCGAAGACCACCGACTGGCTCTTGTCCTTGCTCACAGTCTGGGTTGCCGAGAACTCGCTGCCATTTGCAGGCGAGATCAGCCGGTAAAGATCGCCTTGAACAATCGTCGGCTGCACCTGGTGGTAAGCGGCGATCAGTCGTTTTGCCAGCGCGTTTTCGTCTGCTGTCCAGTTGGCGATGTTGGCGCCGATCCCCAGCGAGCCCTGCATCGAACTCAGCATCCGGTAAGAGAGCGATGTGCTGCGCCGGTTCAGCCAGTGGGGCGAGTCGGTGACCCAGGCCATCATGATCTGCGGCGTGTAGGCGTATGTGAATCCATTTTGCTGCGCCAGCCTGTCAAATGGGTCGGTGTTATCCGAGGGCCAAACCTCGTCGGTGTAGCGCAGAATTCCCAGGTCCACTCGTCCACCGCCGCCTGAGCAGGATTCGATCTCCACATTCGGGTGCCTGTGCCGCAACTCGGCCAGGATCGCATAGAGGTTCCGCGTGAACTCGACATATA
>CAZFMB010000241.1:0-1822 GCA_964520005.1 uncultured Occallatibacter sp. | reverse complement strand
GCCGGATGGCCCCCATCGCCTTGCAGACGAGCCGGGGCTCGCGTCCGGCATCGTCCGTCTCCACGACGCCAAACCCCGTAATCTCGGTCCCGCAATCGATCCCAAACACCCGCATCGGGTCCAAGTGTATCGCAGCAAAGGGCCAGATTCCCTTGAATTCTTTCCGGGAAGCCGGGCAACCCGGCCCAACGGCTCGCCGCCGGGTCATGCCCCACATCGGCGGCAGGAGCCATGCGGTTATCCTGTCTATGGAGAGGAAATTCTTTCCGGGCGGCGAGGGAGAACTGCCGAGCTTGCCAGGACAGAGACGTTCATTCGAGACTTCTGCCGCCGGTTTTGGCTCTTTCATCAAAGATTCATCGGAAAGCCATCATCCGCTGTCATTCGTGTCGATATTTTAATGATGACCATGCGCATATTCCCGGAATCCATCAAGCGGAACGCGGTACTTTGGCTGCGGCAGGGCATCTCGCCCCGTCGCCTGGCGCTCACGCTCGCCCTCGGATTCGCCATCGGCTGCAATCCGGTGGTGGGCATTCCCACGCTGCTTTGCACGGCCTTGGCGCTCGGCCTCAGGTTGAACCTGCCCGCCATTCAGGCGGCAAACTATGTAGCCATGCCCTTCCAGTTGGCGCTGATTGTGCCCTTTGTGCGGCTGGGTGGCTGGCTGTTTTCGTCCGGCTCGCGGCAGGCATCCGCAACCGGGTCCATGCTGCACCTTTCGCCCATGAACCTGCTTGCCCAGTTAGGCGGAATGGCCGGCCACGCCATGCTGGCCTGGCTGCTCATCGCCGGCCCCGCAGTCGCGCTGATGACCTTGCCCCTCACCCTGCTACTGCGGCGCATTCCGCTGCTGGCCGCGGCCGAAACCGCCGACTGAGGCCCCGCGGCTCCGGGCGTTTGATCTCGTGTGCTGCGTATGGGACGCCGTCCCCTGCCATAGGGCGCCCGGCCGAAGTAGTCATTGCCGGAGTCGGTGTCGCGTTCTTTGCCGGTAAAACGAGATCGCGGAATACACATTGTGCTCCAGGTCTCAGAATCGAAAACCTGGGACGCCCACTCGTTCTTGGGAGGTTAGACCTTGGTCATCCACCAGCTCGCATCTGCTTCCTGTAAACTAAAAAGTAGTAAGGAAGAGCTGCTATTAAATTCACTGCAAGGAGCGCCATCGCCCAGAAGACTCTTTTCCAAACCGGCGAGCAGTCTTCCACGATGCAAAACAGGAGCATCCCTAAAAATAGGATGGTTGTCCCAACTATGCCACCAAAGCCGCAAACTATTGCAAGCACCTTAAACAGAATCCCGGCCAATGGCCTCGCAATATCTTCGGGCCTTAGAAATTCTGTAACAGTGAGGACAAAGATTGCGAAAGGCAAAAGCGCCCATGAGGAATAGCGGAAGATGCGTTGCATCGAATCAGTTGTGATCCATTTAAACACTTACTACCCCCTCATACAGTGCAAATCAACCTACTGCGATAAAGAAGCCGCAAAAGCAGGCATTTTCCAAGTCTCTCATTGTGGAGGATTGGCCGTCCCTGAACCAGCCAATCTGTTTGCTTGGACTCCAGCTTCGTAGCCCCCACAAAGAATAATGCAAATTGAGTCCCCGATGCCTATGTCGGAGCTTGTTGAGGAAGTTTTTCCCCAGCTGACCAAAGGCACGAAATCCCACACTGGCTTGCTGTCTACGTTTTGATCACCTACCATTGTTAATTGTGTTCTTGTTGGCGGGTGGCCCAGGTCCCATTAGGTAACATAACTCAACTGGGGGTGCCCCAGGTCCGGACTTTCGGACCTGGGAGGGTGCCGCCGTGTTCCCG
>CAZFMB010000240.1:0-1825 GCA_964520005.1 uncultured Occallatibacter sp. | reverse complement strand
CGCAGCTATGAACGCGAGACGGTGGTCTTCGATCCGCTTCACTACCTGGCACTTCTCGAACAGAAGACCCGAGCACTGGACCAGGCCGCGCCGCTGACTGGGTGGCTGTTGCCGGAGTGTTTCGCACAACTGCGGCGTTTGCTCGAAGCCAGGCTCAAGAAGCACGGTAGCCGCGAGTATGTGCAGGTGCTCCGTCTGATGGAGACCTTCGCCCTTGCGGAAGTAACTCGCGCCATCGAAGAAGCCTTGCTGTTGGGCACGATCAGCTTCGACGCCGTTCGCCATCTGCTGCTGTGCCACATCGAACGAAGGCCGCCGCGGCTGGATATGGAGAACTATCCTCATCTGCCTTTGGCTCAGGTGAGGACCACGCAGGCCGCCGACTACATGACGCTTCTGGCCGAGGTGTGCGCATGAGCGGCGCCGATGCTTCTGCATCCAACACCGCGGCTCATACAGCCGACACGCCGCAGTTGCTTTTGGAACATCATCTGAAGGAACTGCGGCTGCCCACCATCCTGCGCGAGTACGACAAGATGGCGCGGCAGTGCGCCGTCGAGCAGGTGGACTATCAACACTACCTGCTGCGCATCACTGAACTGGAGTTGCTGGACCGCGAGCGCCGGGCAACAGAACGCCGAATCCGGCAAGCGAAGTTCCCGGTCGTCAAGACCATGGACAGCTTCGACTTCCTCGCCATCCCTTCGCTGAACAAGACCCTGGTGCTGGAACTGGCGCGATGCGAGTTCCTCGCTCGCCGCGAGAACGTGCTGCTGCTGGGCAACAGCGGCACCGGGAAAACGCACATCGCCCTGGCTCTGGGACTGGCCGCATGCCAGCGCGGGCATCGTGTGCGCTTCACTACCACCGCCGCCCTGGTCAGCGAGCTCATCGAGGCTCGCGATGAGAAGAAGCTGCTTCGCTTCCAGAAGCAGATCGCCAGCTACGAACTGCTGATCGTCGATGAACTGGGCTTCGTGCCTCTCTCCAAGACCGGCGCCGAGCTGCTGTTCGAAATGCTCAGCCAGCGTTACGAACGCGGATCAACGATGGTCACTTCCAACCTCCCGTTCCAAGAGTGGACCGAAGTCCTCGGCTCGGAGCGCTTGACCGGCGCGCTGCTCGATCGGCTCACACATCACGTACATATCCTGGAGATGAACGCCGATAGCTACCGCCTCAAGCAGAGCCGCCGCAAACGGACCACATCCTCCGAACGATGAACTATAACCCTCCAAACGCACCTCGGGGTAGAAGGGTCGCTTCCGCTACGCTCCAGCGCCCCTTCTACCCCGAATACCCAACAACCTGACGGCCAACTACTGGTCTACTTTTACTCCGCCCCAGTGGTCTGGTTTTACTCCGCCCTTGACACTGGAGCCTCGTATAGCAAGGCTCAGAGGCGTCGCAACCTCCATGGAGCGGAGAAAGGATGTGCTGACCGAAGCAGGGCCAGAGTTAATCAAAAAGCTCTCTCCATTTAAGAACCAGCGCGCCGCCATCTTCCGCTGCGTAATCGGCAACGGAGAAAATAGTGACACTGAAGAAACAGAAAGAACGGCCGAGATGCTTGCAAATATCTTGGGAAAGGAAGCGGATTGGAAACTAGAAGGCGTAGGCGAAAAGGGCAGCAAAGTAGGCGTACTTTTTACTGGCTGCACACTTTTCTTCCCAGGTGGAGTCAGTGTGCGTGTTTCTTCTGGGGCAACAAAGTCTACAAAGGATGCAGCAGACGCTCTGAACGCTGGTCTTTCCGGCGTATTATGGCCGCATACTCCCCGGGCAGTTGAAATAATTCCGGCGCATTTTGATTCAAAGACTGGGT
>CAZFMB010000239.1:0-1826 GCA_964520005.1 uncultured Occallatibacter sp. | reverse complement strand
ACAGGCCAACCGATGCGATAATCGGTGGCTGGGAGTTCACGGGAGAATATCAATTTCAGTCCGGAACCCCGCTGGTTCTTCCCACCAACAGCGCCTTTTTCCAGGGCGGGGACCCGTCGCTTGGAAGCCATAAGACGAGTGCCCAGTGGTTCAATACCAGCATGTTCGCGCCCTATCCCACGAGCAGCACAACTCAAGCCCAACTCGCTGCGTATCCCTCGTGGACCGGGGTTCAAGGCATGCCCGGAGCCGGCTGGACGCCGACGCCAAGCGTTTCAGGCTATAGCAAAATCAACAATGGCATCTACAATGACTTCGCGACACTCGTCACCTATAACCAGAGAGTTTTTGGCGATATCCGCAACCCGTACATCACCACCTTTATGCTCGGTGCGCGCAAGAACTTCAGGATCACCGAGTCGACGCGTTTGCAGATTGGAATGGATGCGTTCAATGCGCTCAACCATCCCCAATTTGGCAGCATCGACACAACCCCAACCGACACGTACTTCGGAGCCATCGGCGGTTCGTTGCCGTCGAAGTGGGTCCAGGTGAATAGCCCCCGCACCATTCAGTTGAGAGGGAGGATCACCTTCTAGGGAATCACTGCGCTGGCCACCGACTTTGCAGCGCGCGAGTGTAATAAAATTTCGCGGGAACTTTCAAGCCGGATTCCCCGGAATTAAATATATTAAGGGCTTGATGTAATGCCTTCGGAGGCCGCCTTTTTGGCCTCCGGAGGCATTGCTCTCCCGGCAGCGAAAACTGCCAGGTGAGCTATATATTTCCTGCAAGTTTCTATTGACCCGGCCCTGTTGGGTTGCTACAAGTCAGGCAGCCGAGAAAAGCAAATGCAGGTTCCCTTCGGCTTCGCTCAGGGCAGGCTTTCGACTCGCTTCGCTCGCTCAGAATGACATCCAAATCATGCCGCTCAGGATGACAGCTTAGTATTGGTGCAATCCTTTTGGGCCAGAACAATAATATCCGTATACCTACCCAGTAGACTGTCTACATGCTTTGGGGGTAGAGTGTCTACATCATGATGGGAAAGAAAAAATACCGCAACCGGGTTGAGCTGCTACAAGGAACGCTGGACATGCTGATCCTGCGCACGCTGCAGTGGGGTCCCGCACATGGCTACGGAATTGTGCAGGCGCTGCGGACGCAGAGCGGCGAGGCGCTGCAGGTGGAGACGGGGTCGCTCTACCCGGCGCTGCACAGGCTGGAGCGGCAGGGATGGGTGCGTTCGGAGTGGAAGCAGTCGGAAAGCAACCAGCGGGCGCGCTATTACCGCATTACGGCGGCCGGCAAGAAGCAGTTGGCCGCGGACTTGAGCCGTTGGGAACAGATGGTAGCGGTCATGGGCGGGATACTCAATTCGGCTCCAACGGAATGAGTGTGTGGTTCCACGCGCAGGGAACGGAGGCGCTGGGTGAGCTGGTTTTCAGGGTGGTTTGAGAAGCGCAAGGACGAGCTGGACGAGGAAATCCGGACGCATATCGCTCTGGATATTGCGGACCGCATGAATCGGGGCGAGCGCCGGGAACAGGCCGAGGCTGCCGCGAGGCGGGAGTTTGGAAACGCGGCGCTGGTGCGGGACGCGACGCAAGGGGTGTGGCGATGGAGGCGGCTGGAGCGGTTTGCGGCCAACCTCAGATATGCGCTGCGCGTGCTGCGGCGCTCTTCAGGGTTTTCCCTGACCGTGATTGCGACTCTGGCCGTGGGCGTGGGTTCGGCCTGCGCCATGTTTACGGTCGTCGAGGGTGTGCTGCTGCGTCCGCTTCCCTACCAGAACCCGGGAAAGCTGGTGGAGATTCGCGAGGCGG
>CAZFMB010000238.1:0-1897 GCA_964520005.1 uncultured Occallatibacter sp. | reverse complement strand
GGTTTCTTCCACGGGCTTTCCGTAAGCTGCTCCGTGGTGCCGGAAAGAGGCTTGCTCCAGGCGGTCCAGGCCGCTTCCGTGCCGCCCTGAGCTATCCACAGCGCGTGAGATTCATCCGTCAAATCGTCGCGCAGTTTTCCGTGGAATATTTTTGGAGTCTCGGTCCGGCTATCCAGAGCCAGATGGTAATACGCCAGCGCATCGAGGGTGTGATTTTGCAGGGCCTCAAAGCGGGCGCGGTTCCACCAGTAGCCCGATAAGAGCTTCTTGTCTGTTGGGGCCGTATCTTCTATCGCAGCTCGCAGCTTCATGGCTTCGTCGGGCTTGCCGGCCAGCTTGGCGGCTTTCAGCAGAAGGCCTACCACGTGCTGATCATCTTGAACCTGGTACTGTTTGAATCTCTTCACGTCGCTGTCGGAGAGATTGTCGCTCCAATGACTGTCGGAATGACCATTCCTGACAATCGTATTTGTCTCTTTCAGGATGTCGAGCGCACGGGCTGGCTGCCAGCCACGATCGAGGAGAAACTCCGCCGGATCGTAGGGGTAGTAACTCATCATATTTGCGCCCTTATAGTCCTTTTGCGCTTGAAGATAGGTGTCCAATGCGGCAATTCCATCCTTTTCCGAAACCGCATCATCCTCTCTCACCACGCCATACAACTCGCCCCGCTGCAGGAAGGTGTCATCCGGGTAGTCGCGCATCCATCCCTTCACGGCTTCTTCCAATTGCTTGTAATGCCGAGCCCAGACAGCGGCATCGGTCTGGTCAACCGGCGACTTATGGATCGCATACCAACGGGCGCGCACGATTCGCTCCGCCTGTATGGATTTTGGGTCATCGCGAACCAGGCTGTCTTCCATGGCGGTGAGGGTTTCTACAGTGGCGCCGCTTTGCTTGTAGCCGCTGATGAGGAAGGCGCGCCACTCCGCGTCGCCCTTCGGATCGATGGTCTCCAGCCGCTTCAGGTCCTGGACGATCTGCGCCCGGACAACGTCGTATTCCTTCGGCTGCCGGGAAAGAAACTCACGGCCCCACAAGATCTCGTAGTCTTCAAGCCGCTTGGGGTCGGTTTCTTTTTCGAGGCGCGCGCGCAATGCCGCGGCTGTTTTGGGCACCAGCGACGGATCTTTCTGGAGCAGCCACCCCGCCATTTGATTCGCGAAAGCGTACACCCCGCCGGGGGCTGTGTACGCGGGACAGAGGGCGTAAAAGGCCTCGGTGTTCTCTTTCAGCTTGACCGGATCGGCCTGCTTTCCCGTTCTGTAAAGCTGCGCCAATTGCATCGCCGGCCAGGGAAAATTTGGCGCCTTGGCCCTGGCTGCTTCAAACATGCGAATCGCCTCCGGCGAATCCTTTCCCGCAAGCACCTCGCCTGCCAGCAGTAGCGCCAGAGGATCGTCTGGGTGGTCCTTCGCCATCTTCAGCAGCCGGTCATGGAACGCCTGAGTCTCTTCAGCGGTAGCTCCCGGATTCATCCAGGCGTTCAGGGTTTCGTAAGGTACCAACTCGCGGGGATACCTGGCGATCAAATCTTCTAACACCCTGCGTTCAAGAACAAAGCGCTCTGGAAATTTCATTCTTCCCAGCGCAACCGGACCTAGCTCATTGTCCATGACCTTGCGCACTTCCGGCGCGGCTTCACACCCGGGAAGGGACAGCGCTGTTTGAGCTTGGGAACCGCCGGAGATTACAGCCATCAGCACGGTAACAACCGATAAGTAAGTACGCATTGCGCTCATACTCCTCATTTGCTTCAATCCGCAGGGGCACTGCCCGCAAATCGGCGCATCGCGAATGGTTACAGCGAAACCAGAGTAGATGCATCCCGAAAGCAAGCCCGCCACATTGAAGACTCCTGACAGGGCACGCTTACTCTGGTTTCGCTCTAGAAAGC
>CAZFMB010000237.1:0-1900 GCA_964520005.1 uncultured Occallatibacter sp. | reverse complement strand
GATTCAAACTGCTTGCCTCCAGGGGAGTTGCCGCAACCCTCGCCGGAGTCTGGTTTGCTTCCGGCTCGATTGCGGTCTTCGATGCAGGTCTTGCCATATACGGCATCGTATCGCGCGTGTAAACCCGCATCCATCCCCTAAAACGGGTATCGGATGCAACCAAAGTCCGCTGCGATACCTCTTTGCGATGAATACAAACGCCCTGACAGACGAATCGATCCGGAGCAGAGGAAAAGCAACCCCCTTCGACTCGGCTCAGGGCAGACTTCGGCTTCGCTGCGCTCAGCAAAAGCAACTGCAGATCCTTCGACTCCGCTGCGCTCCGCTCAGGATGACAGATCTTTGGTGATAACAACTCGGTGGCAATGCAATCGCTCGGGGACGGATCAATAAAAATGGGGCGGGAAGACGCCCGCCCCGGATGGAACGAATCGTTCTCTATGGAAGCTCTACCAGCTCCATCTGGCCGTCGCGGCGGCGATGGAGTACGAACATATCTCCGGCTGGATTGTGGAAGATCAACAGGTCGCGGTCGCGAAACTCCGTATCTTTCACGGCCTCTTCAAGGGTCATGGGCTTCAGCGCAATCGCCTCGCCGTTCTTGAGGATGTGCGGCTGGACGACGGCGGCGCGAGCAGGAAACGAGTGCACGGCGATTGCCGCTCCGGCCTTTCCTCCGGATTTGGCAGGCTGTTCTTCCCCTTCCTCGCCAGCCGGCGCGACAGTGCGTGCCTTGGAACGTGTCACAGGGGGCGCGGTCACGATTTTTTCTTCCTTGGGCAGCCGCTTGCCTTCGATCCGCCGGTCCCGGTACCGCACCGCCTGACTCTCCGCGCGCTCCATTGCCTCCCTGAGCGCCGCATCGGTCATTTCCGCCCTGCCCGTGGCCGCAATCTTCAACTGCCGAGCGCGTACCGTCAACTCAACGATCTGCACGTTCTTCTGCGTACTGAAAATAATGCTGGAGTGCGCATCCTTGCCCAGAATGCGCCCTATGCGCTCCATCCCCTCCTCGGCCTGTGCTCGCAGCGCCTTGGAAATAACTACTTGCCTCGCGGTGAACTCCACTTCCATGGTCAGCCTCCGCTCCTCGCATCCGCGGCGGGCTTCCGCGCGCGGAACTTCGGATTTTTGCATCCGTCGTTTATTTTCAATGACTTGCAATATTCTGCCAGTCAGCCGTCTCCATGTGCCCGAAGGCCGGATCATTCAACCGGCATGAAAACTTCGGGCTAGAGGAGCACAGTATATGCCAAATGGGCCAAGATGAAACTGCTGAAAAACAGCAGGGCGAACCGGGATGAGAATCCCCGGGGCTTCGGACTCATCAACGGGAACGAGACTGGAGGTGGGTTTCGAGCGTGTGCCGTTGTATCAACGGCGGGCGCCCCATGTCCGGATTTCGGGACTACGGAGCAGAGAAAAAGCAACTGCAGATTCTTCGACTCCCCTTCGCTGCGCTCAGGGTCGCTCAGAATGACAGTTCTTTAGGGTTCTGTGGTGATGCGATCGTCCGAGGGCCAGATCTATAGATAGATTGTTGCTATCCCACCCTTTCCGCGATGAAACTGCGGAAAGGATGGGGCACGGATGACTCTATTCCTGGACTGGATCAACAGCGGCTGAAAGCCGGTCTATATTTCCCAACGCAGCAATGCCGCGCCCACTGTGAAGCCTGCTCCCACCGCGGCCAGCAGGACCAAGTCGCCCTTTTTCATCTTGCCCTGCTCGACGGCTGTCTCCATGGCCAGCGGAACGCTTCCCGCCGATGTGTTTCCGTACTTTTCGATATTGAGAATCACCCGTTCCGGGTCCATTCCCAGCCGGTCCGCCGTGGAGGTAATGATCCGCTTGTTGGCCTGGTGAGGAATAAAGCAGCCCAGGTCCGCGCCGGTCACGC
>CAZFMB010000236.1:0-1902 GCA_964520005.1 uncultured Occallatibacter sp. | reverse complement strand
GACAGCGAGGCCGCCGTCCGGGCTCCTGTTCTGCTTGACAGATTAACTGATCCGGCCCTATTGGATTGACACGGAGTAGAGAAAAGCAACTGCAGATCCTTCGACTCCGCTGCGCTCCGCTCAGGATGACAGCTTAGTGGTAATGCAATCGTTTAGGGCCGGATCAATAACTGACGTCAAGAAATGTTGTGGCTATATTCGCGCTTTGGGGAGGTACTTGTGGCCGCGTCTAAGAAAAGTAAGCGATTCTGGATCTGGCTGGGCATTGGGGTGCTCGTGATCTTGCTGGCGGCTGGCGCTGGGTTGGCGCGGCTGGCGAAGGGTTCATCCATCGATCCCAACAAGCTGGCCAAGGTGACGCGCGGAGATGTGGCGCGGTCTGTGGTGGCCACGGGGAAGATCCAACCCATCACCAAGGTCGAGGTCAAGAGCAAGGCTTCCGGCATTGTTGAAAAACTCTATGTGGACATTAATAACCAGGTGAAAAAGGGCCAGCAACTGGCGCAACTGGACCAGGAGGAGATTCTGGCGGAGGTGGCCGCGCAGCGGGCGCAACTGGCCGCGGCCGAGGCCAACGTTTCCAGCTTTGAAGCCAATATCGCGCAGGACAAGGTGAACGCCGCGGCTCCCGACTTGCCCATGTACAAGGCCACGCTCGACCGCAACCATGAGATGCAAAGGCAGGGCATTGTGAGCCGGCAGGCGCTGGACGACGCCAACAAGGACTACCTGGCCGCGCTCACCCGGCGCGATTCGTCCCAGGCGCAGATCGGCGTGGACGCGGCCAAGCTGAAACAGGCGCGGGCGCAGGTGATGCAGAGCCAGGCGAGCTTGAAGCAACTGGAAGAGCAGCTTGCGTACACCACGATTGTGGCGCCGATGGACGGGGTGATCCTGTCGCGCGACGTGGAGATTGGCGACGCGGTCAGTTCGATCCTGGTGCTGGGATCGACGGCCACGCTGGTGATGACCGAGGGCGACACAACCGAAGTTTACGTGCAGGGCAAGGTGGACGAGGCGGACATTGCCCACGTTTACATGAGCCAGCCGGCGCGCATCAAGGTGGAAAGCTTCCGCGACCGCCTGTTTTATGGCAAGGTGACCAAGATTGCCCCGATGGGCGTGGAAAAGGACAATGTAACTACCTTCGAGGTGCGCGTTTCCATCAACAACCCCGGCGGCGAGCTAAAGGCTAACATGACGGCCAACGCCGAGATCATGCTGGACGAGCACAAGGGCGTACTTACGGTCCCAGAAAACGCAGTTATGTACGATACCCAGAAAAATGCTTCGGTGGCGATTCCAGACAAGAAGGAGAAAGCGGGCTGGCGCAAGGTTCCGGTCAAGGTGGGGCTCTCAAACGGCGCGGTGACCGAGATACTGAGCGGGCTGAAGGAAGGCGACCAGGTGGTGTTGCAGTAGTTACTGATCAGGTCCTACTGGATTAATACGGAGCAGAGCAAAAGCAACTACAGATCCTTCGACTCGCTGCGCTCGCTCAGGATGACAGCATTTATGTAACGAATTTTTGACTCGGGACACTAGCCTGGAGTTATAGCATTTTCGATTCGAGAGTTAACAAGACTCCGCCGTGCCCCATCCTTTGTGAGTTCTTTGCACAAAGGGTGGGAAACCGCAGAGGCCCATCTGAACGGTAAACATTCAGCCCGAAAGCTCTCTAGGTCATTGACTGGATGATTTTGTTCCAATTGAGATTTGTGCCATCCCAGGTTAGGCGCAAAAACAAAGACGCGCCGAACCTGGGGCACCCGAACCTTGGTGCAACTTCAAGCGGTCAGAGACCTAGTATCTTCTTTGGCGCTTCATTTCCCGATGGAGCATGAGTGATGAGTGGAGAGAGTGCGGAGAACGAAACGCACGCCATCCGCCGCCTCAATGGAA
>CAZFMB010000235.1:0-1939 GCA_964520005.1 uncultured Occallatibacter sp. | reverse complement strand
ATTTCAGCAATTCCTTCAAAGAAGCCATGTTTATATGATAGCGTCGGGTCGTGATCGCGATGCCCGGTTTGCCCCTTCTTTGGCGGGCGAGATAGTATTTCGTTACCGCGGGCAAGGTTTCGCCGGAATTCTCCGGACCCGGTCACAAACCCCTTTTTAGCAGCGGGATGGGCGGTCTCTACCGACATGAAAATTCACGAGTATCAGGCGAAAGAAATCCTGGCACGATACGGCGTTGCCGTGCCCAGGGGCGAAGTGGCCAATACGCTCGAAGAAGCTTCGACGGTGGCCCGCAAACTGTTTGCCGAGGGCGCCGGCGGCGTTGTGGTCAAGGCGCAGATTCACGCCGGAGGCCGTGGCAAAGGCGGCGGCGTCAAGGTAGCCCGCTCCCGCGAAGACGCCGAGCTTTACGCCAAAAACATTCTGGGCATGACGCTGGTGACCCACCAGACCGGTCCCCAGGGCCAGAAGGTGCAGCGGCTGCTGATTGAAGAAACCGCCGACATCGACCGCGAACTGTATCTGGGCATCGTGCTCGACCGCGCCGCCGGCAAGCTGGTTTTCATGGCTTCCCAGGCCGGCGGCATGGAGATTGAAGAGGTGGCCGCCAAGACTCCCGAGGCCATTTTCAAGGAGACCATCGATCCCGCGGTGGGTTTTGGAGCGTGGCAGGCGCGCAAGCTGGCTTTCGCGCTGGGCCTTAAAACCACGCAGATTAACGCCGCGGTCACGTTCTTCCAGAGCCTCTACAAGGCGTTCATTGAAACCGACGCCTCGCTGGTGGAGATCAATCCCTTCATCACCACCAGGGACGACAAGCTCTTCGCTCTCGACGCCAAGATCACCTTCGACGACAACGCCCTCTTCCGTCATCCCGCCATCAAGGCGCTGCGCGACACCGCCGAAGAAGACCCGCTTGAAGTGGAGGCCAGCAAGTACGCGCTGAATTACATCAAGCTCGACGGCTCCATCGCCTGCATGGTGAACGGCGCGGGTCTGGCCATGGCGACCATGGACATCATCCAGTACGCCGGCGGCAGCCCAGCCAACTTTCTCGACGTGGGCGGCGGCGCAACCCAGGAGCAGATCGAGCACGCCTTTGAGATTCTGCTTTCCGACTCGCATGTGAAGGCCATCCTCATCAATATTTTCGGTGGGATTCTGCGCGTGGACCGGCTCGCGACCGGCGTAGTGGCTGCGGCGCGCAATCTCCACATCACGGTGCCCATCGTGCTGCGCCTTGAAGGCACCAATGTGGAAGAAGGCCGCAAAATCCTCAAGGAGTCAGGCCTCAATTTCCAGGTGGGAGAAACGATGAAGGAAGCAGCGGAGCTAGTCGTAAAAGCAGCTTCTAGCTGCTAGCTACTAGCTTCTAGCTTTTAGCTGGAAGCAACAACGGAAATGGAGATGCAACTTGGCGCAAGCATTCCAGGATCTCACCGTTTGGCAACGAGCCATGGACATGACGGTATGTGTCTATGACCTTACCAGGACCTTTCCCAATGACGAGTTGTACGGATTGACCTCGCAACTGCGCCGCGCCAGCGTCTCTGTCGCAAGCAATATTGCCGAGGGCAGGGGAAGAATGACGGATGGCGAATTCAGGCAATTCCTCGGAATCGCGCAAGGTTCAACCTACGAAGTGCAAACGCAGCTTCTAGTGGCCAGGCAGCTATTGATCCGGCCCTTAAATAGTGTTGAGGTTTCCCACCCTTTCCGCAAAAAACGCGGAAAGGATGGGGCACGGGGGCAGTATTTGTGGGCCGAATCTATAAAGATGGGTGATGAAAACCTGCGGAGGAAAGCGGAGGCTCTCTGCACCGAGACTTCAAAGATGCTCGGCGCCTTCATCCTGTCTTTGGAAGCTAAGAGCTAGAAGCTAGCAGCTAGGAGCTGTTTTCAATGTCCGTACTCGTTGATCGCAACACGCGCTTGATTG
>CAZFMB010000234.1:0-1963 GCA_964520005.1 uncultured Occallatibacter sp. | reverse complement strand
CTTCTTAGGAAGGGTTCACCGGCGCATCAACCACGGCCCAGTGGGTCGGATTCTATAAATTTTCGAAGGGTCATGAGCGTTGATCGATAAAAGCTCTGACAACCTCATCGCGCTAGATGCCATCCGCGCTGCTGCTGCGCGCATCAGTTCCATCGCCGTCAAAACCCCGTTGATTGAAGCCGCATTCCCCGGCATCTCCGGTTACGGAACCGGCAGGCAAATCTGGCTCAAAGCCGAAAGCCTTCAGCCCATCGGCGCATTCAAAATTCGCGGCGCGGCCAACAAGATTCTCCAGCTCACTCCCGATGAAATCGCTCGCGGCGTCATCACCTATTCCAGCGGTAATCACGCCCAGGGCGTAGCTTACGCGGCACGTCAGGTTGGCGCACACGCCGTTATCGTCATGCCTTCCAACGCTCCTCCCATCAAGCGCGCGGCCACATTGGCTCTGGGCGCGGAGGTGGTCGATGTTGGCCTGGCATCAAGCGAGCGGCTTGCCGTGGCTGAGAAGCTGGTTCGCGAGCATGGGTACGTTGTCATTCCGCCATATGATGACGAGCCGATCATCGCCGGGCAAGCCACCTGCGGCCTGGAAATCATCGAAACTTTGCCCGATGTGGATCTGGTTCTTGCGCCCGTTTCTGGCGGCGGCTTGCTCAGTGGCGTGGCTGCTGCCGTCAAGCAGTTGCGGCCCCAGGCAAAAGTCTTCGGCGTAGAACCCGAACTGGCCGGCGACACCGCTGAAAGCTTTCGCACCGGCTCCATCGTTACCTGGGGAGCCGAACTTGTCAGCCGGACTATGGCCGACGGACTGCGCACTCAGAGCGTTGGCGTGCGTAACTTTGCTCACATTCAGGCTTTCGTCAATGGCATTCTTACCGTCACTGAAGCCGAGATTCGCGCCGCCATGCGCGCCATAGTCGCCGCCACGCGTCTGGTTCCCGAACCCAGCGGAGCCGTAGCCACGGCAGCCCTGCTCTTTCATGCCGCCGAGCTTCCGAAGTACACCAAAGCCGTCGCCGTTGTCAGCGGCGGCAACGTTGCGCCAGAAATGCTGGCCCAGGTGCTCACGGAAAACTGATTCTTCCACAAGTTTGCCGTCAACCTCTCGCCTTCACTCAGCCGTTCGTGTTCAAATTAAAGACGGGCATTCCCGTCTACTTTCCGGACCCGAAATGGCCGAACTTCGGAGGCTTTTTGAACCCCTATATTCAGTCCATTCTGTTGGGCATCGTAGAAGGCTTGACCGAATTCCTTCCGGTCAGCTCGACGGCGCACCTGCGCATTACTGAAGCGCTTATGAAAATTCCGCTCGATGACGCCTACTGGAAGATGTACACCATCGTCATTCAGCTCGGCGCGATTCTGGCCCTGGTGCTGCTCTTCCTCAGCCGCATCGTCGATTTCTTCCGCACCTTTCCCAAAGGCGTCAACAACGACCGCACCTGGCTGAACCATCCCATCTCGCTGACGCTGATCGCCTTTGCCTTCACCTCAGCTCCCGCTCTGGCGCTGCACAAGTGGAGCGAGAAGAATCTGGGCAGCATCAATGTGATGGCCCTCGCGCTGCTCATCGGCGGCGTCGTCATGTGGACCGTTGATGTGTGGAGTGACCGCTACGATGCCAACACGGTGCACGTTGAAGAAATGACCCTTTCGCAGGCCATCTGGATCGGCCTCTGCCAAACGCTCTCGGCGGTCTTTCCCGGAACCTCGCGCTCCATGTCCACCATCGCCGCCGGCCAGATCGCGGGGATGAACCGTCCAGCGGCATTGGAGTTCAGCTTCCTGCTTTCGATTCCCACCATGATCGCCGCGACCGTCTGGGATCTGAAAAAGGAAGTCTTTCCCAGCGGCGGTGGCGCCGCCCACGTCGTAATGACCACCAACCACTGGCTCGTACTGCTTATCGGCTTTGCGGTCTCCTTCTTCGTGGCCCTGGGCGTAGTGGAGTGGTTCCTCT
>CAZFMB010000233.1:0-2016 GCA_964520005.1 uncultured Occallatibacter sp. | reverse complement strand
GGGT
Organism: uncultured Occallatibacter sp.; assembly: GCA_964520005.1. GTDB lineage: Bacteria > Acidobacteriota > Terriglobia > Terriglobales > Acidobacteriaceae > Telmatobacter. The sequence continues at coordinate 2,012 of CAZFMB010000233.1, read as the reverse complement.
GATGACCTTGCACTTGACGCAAATCTTTTTTACCGATGCACGGACTTTCATTGCTCTTGTTGCCCTTCTCCGCGCACAAAATCCAGGCGCGAGTTACTAAAAGCTTATTTGTAGCGGTAAACAATCCGCCCGCGATTCAGGTCGTAGGGACTTAACTCCACGGCCACGCGATCGCCGGGCAAGATGCGGATGAAGTTCTTGCGCATCCTTCCCGAGACATGGGTCAAAGCCTCGTGATTGTTCTCGAGCTTGACCTTGAACATGGCATTAGGCAATGTCTCCGTGACCACCGCCATTACCTCAATCGCATCTTCCTTCGACAAACCGCATCCACTTCCGCCGGCGCGCTTATGCCCAACCGGCCTGTAGCCCGAGTGTGCTACTCGGTTAAAATTCTCGCTCCGGTGGCAGTCACCGCCACCGTATGCTCAAAATGAGCGCTCATGCTTCCATCCACGGTGACTGTGGTCCAGCCGTCGCCCAAAACCACAACGTCGGCCTTGCCCGCATTCACCATGGGCTCGATGGCGATCACCATGCCGGAGCGCAGTTTCATGCCCTGCCCGGCTTCGCCAAAGTTCGGCACCTGGGGATCTTCGTGCATGTGGACGCCGATGCCGTGGCCCACAAAATCCCTTACCACCGAAAACCCCGCGGCTTCAACCACCTTCTGCACCGCGAAGCCTACATCACCCAGTGTTGCTCCCGGTTTTACTACCGCAATCGCGGCATGAAGCGATGCCTCGGTTACTTTCATCAACTCTGCCGTCCGCGGGTCGATTTTCTTGCCCACCGGTACGGTAATAGCAGCGTCTCCGCAGTAACCGTCTACAAATGCCCCAAAATCGACCGAAACGATTTCCCCTTCTTTGAGGACCCGTTTGGCCGACGGTATGCCATGCACCACTTCGCTGTTGACCGAAGTGCATAGACAACAGGGAAATCCGTGGTAGCCCTTGAATGCCGCCCTGGCGCCCAGCTTTTTGGTGTGCGCCTCAGCTGCCTTCTCCAAATCCAGGGTGGTGACGCCCGGCTCAACCAGCCCCCGCACCAACTCCAGCACCTCGCGAACCACCTGGCCCGCGCGACGCATCTTCTCGATCTCCCCAGACGACTTTAGTACTACCGCCACTCAACCAGCCTTCAGCGATCAGCTTTCAGCAATCAGCGCCGTCCTTTCGGACTGATAGCTGACGGCTGCTTGCTGACAGCTAGCCATTCACGCACAAACCCGCCGTCCGGTGCGCGCTACTGGCGCAACCGCTCGACGGCGGCAACAATTCCGGCCGCGATTTCCGCTATCGGCCGCCCGTCTCCATGCACTTCCGCAAAGCGCCCCTGAGCCCGATAGTGTTCGACAACCGGCGCGGTCAAAGCCTCATAAGCGCGCATGCGCTCTTCGAAGACCTTTTCCGTGTCGTCGGCTCGTTGGACCAGCGCGGCGCCGTCCGCGTCGCACACGCCATCTTTCTTGGGAGGCTTGCCGTGGACGTTATAAATGGTCTGGCAGACAGGGCAATTCCTGCGCCCCGTAATACGGCGCAGTAGTTGATTATAGTCCACTTGGAGACTGACAGCAACCACAGGAAGTACCCCAGCCTGCGCCGCCAATCGGCCGTCGAGCCAACCGGCTTGCGGCAAAGTGCGCGGGAAACCGTCTAGAATGTAGCCTTTAGCCGTGTCCGGCTGCGCCAGCCGCACGGCCACCATCTCGTTGACCAGTGTGTCGGGAACCAGCTCCCCACGGCCCATGATCTCCTTGGCCATCTTGCCCAACTCCGTGCCCTGCGCCACATTGCCGCGCAGCAGGTCGCCGGTCGAGATCTGCGGAATCCCCCATATCTTGACCAGTTCCTTGGCCTGCGTACCCTTGCCCACGCCCGGCGCGCCCAATAAAAGAATAGGGCCGGGAAAGGCCTTCCGACCCTTCTCACGGCCCTGCTGAACTGTAGTTTCAGAAGAAGACATTACCAGGTTTTCCTTCCGCGAATGCGACCGGAGCGCGGCGAAAA
>CAZFMB010000232.1:0-2052 GCA_964520005.1 uncultured Occallatibacter sp. | reverse complement strand
AGGGAATAGGGAATAGGAAGTGAGGAGTAGGGAGTAGGGAACAGGAAACGAGGGAATGGCTGGATGATCCGTGCCCCATTCTTTTCGCGGTCTTTCGAGGAAAAATGCGAAGAGGGCGGGAGACCTCAGCGGCTCAACGTTCCGGCAGGGGAAGGTTCGTGCTTTCCCACCCTTGCGACAGAAAAAAGTCGCAAGGATGGGGCACGGAGCTTGATTGCCTGGGCCGGGGAAGTAATGAATCCGCACAGACCCCGCCGTGCCCCATCCTTTGTGCGTTCTTTGCACAAAGGGTGGGAGACCTCAGCCCTCCACTCAGCACGAATCCTTTATTCCCTGGTCCCTGATCTCTGACCCCTGACCCCTGATCCCTGACCCCTGCCTTCACGGCAAGGCAGCCACGGCGACGGCCTGGACGGGGTCGGTCCCGGTGGTGGAAGTGAGCGCGGCGGTCAGTGTGCCGGCGCTCATGGTGTACGCCTCGAGGTCGTAACTGCCTCCGGAAGACACCGCCAGCACAAAGTTGCCCAGATTGTCCTCCGCCAGTCCAGACGGTTGAATTCCGGCTGCGATGGTGCTTCCGGCCGTCACCGTGTAGGTGGTAGCCGTGGAGCTTCCCGTGGACGTGATTCCGAATTCCGCAACGTTGCCGGATGCGCCGGTGCCCGCCCCGTTTGCAACGTAAACGTAGTCGCCCGACGCGAGGGGAAGAATCGAGTTAGGCGCCAGGCCGCCGCTGGCCAACGGAGAGCCGGAAGCCTGCGTGAGCGTCGCGCTGCCCAGCGAACTGTAGTTAAACGCGCGCAGCCCGCCCGAATTACTTGACGAGTTGGCCAGGGTTTCGCCGATATAGAACAGGCGATTGCTTGGGTCCACGGCCACGGCGAGCGCGGAACCGCCGCTATGCGCCACCTGAATCGTGGTGGCGCCGGATCCGAAGGGGTTGGAGTTGGAGTAGGTGAACGGGACCACGAGCGTGCCCCCGGCGCCCAGAGCGACAAAAACATTGTTGTTATCCGGAGAAATGGCCAACTGGTGCACCGCCGCGTTGGAAATGCTGTAGGACACCGTGCTCACCGTGCCGCCGCTGTACGCTCCGGTGGACGTGATGGGGATGGCATTCAATTGCACCCCGCTGGTGCCTTGCAGAGCGTCCACCAGCCACTTGGCGCTCGGGTCAACCTGCAAGGTTGAGGTTACATCCGTGGAGATCACGCCGCCGCCGTTGCCCACGGTCAGCACGCCGCCCGAACCGACGGTGTAGAGATAAATGCCGACGGGCGTACTCACATACAGAAAGCTGCTATTGGGAGCGATGGCGATGGCGTAGGGCGCGGCGGACAGTGGATAGGCGTTGATCTGATTCAGTTTGCCGGAAACGATGTCATAGGCAACGATCTGCATGGTCTCCTGGTTCGCCACATAAAAAATGCCGCTGGACAGGGTCGAGGGAGTCGTCGTGATGGTGGTGGTGCTGCTTGGCGCCTGCCAGAAATTTGCGCATCCGGCCAGCAGCGGGGCCGCTGCCAACAACAGCCTTGCCCACGATCCAATCTTCATTGCCGCTCCTTTATTGCTGTTTTTCAGAACGCTGCCGCCTTCCGGGTCCAGGATTCAAGGGTATCGCCTCGGCGCGAGAACTGTCCCGTTGCCGGGGCAGGCGCACAGGCAAGCCTTCACCCTGAGTTTAGAGACGTGCGCGGGCTGAAATTCGCTCACTGAGGCACACGACAGAAAGCGGAAGCCAGGCGGCTCAAGCAGCTTGCGGAAAAGCGCCCTCGCAACAAATCGGTTAAGTGGTCCATGTCAACGGCTGGGAAGGGCCGTTTTCCACCTGCCGCTATCTGTGGAAGAATTGCATCAAAATTCATGCATGCTTTCTAAATCTCAGGTGATTCATGTGCAAAGTCATGAAAATAAAAGGATAAATAAAAATTATTGACGATATTCATGAAATCGCAATAAAATCATACGTAGAACGTATCGACTCCAAGGAGGTCAACCATGCGCCGAATCATCACTGCTAGTCTTCTTTGTTCTTCAATGCTTTTCCCC
>CAZFMB010000231.1:0-2135 GCA_964520005.1 uncultured Occallatibacter sp. | reverse complement strand
CGGCGACACTGCCGGCCTACATCGTGACCGAAGACCTGATCGAGTACCACTGGCTCGGCGATCCGGCTCCGCGCGTCTTCCAGCTCGGGCTGCCCAACTCGCTCACTTACCAATATGTCGCGGTCAAGTTTGGCGCTCCGGTGGTTAAGGGCGCAGGCTTTGCGCACTGCCAGGTTACTGTCACGCGGTAGGTAAAGACAGGGACTAGGGACATAGGGACTAGGGACTAAGGGATCAAACGCTGATTGTGTGTGACGGCCGAATAACGAATTACGGCTCTTAATTAGGCCGTTTTTGCCGTGCGCATAATCAACGCTTCATAGCTTCCAGTCCTTAGTCCCTAGTCCCTACGTCCCTAAGTCCCTAAGTCCCTGCACTTCGAAAGGATAAGTTATGGCATATCTGCAGCCAGCGGATTACCCGAACTATGGATTGCCGCCAGGAACGACGGCGGACTGGATCACGGCCGCGACGGCACTGATCAACAGTTACTGCAGGCGGCCGGACCTGAACGTGATCCAGTACACAGAGCGGTTGCGTCTGACCGGCGGAGCGCAGACGGTGCGGTTGAGTTACCTGCCGCTTGCGCCTTTGGGCACGGCCACCACGCCGATTGTGAGCATTGAGGGCCGGTATGCGAGGCCGCGGCGCGGGGAGATTCTGAACGAACCGCTGGTCGAGATCGCGTGGGCATTTTCACTGCCTGGGCAGTGGACGGCGATCGATCCTAACTCCGTTGACTTCGATCCCAATACAGGGGAGCTTACGCTGCCGTGGAATGTCCTGGGGCTGCCTTACAACGAAGTTACGGTGACTTATACGGCGGGATTGGCGGCCATTGGCGACGACGTGAAGACGGCGTGCGCGCAGATTGTGCGCAACGCTCAGTCAACGCCGGCGCTGAATGCCAGCAAGACCAAAATCGACACGATGCAGATGCAGTATTTCTCGAGTTCGCTGGTGGACGAAACGGTGCAGGCCTGGCTGCGTCCCTACGTGGCGAACAGGCTGGGGTGAGCGATGAGCGATACGGCGCCGCGCAACCCGGTGGGAGCGCCACAGATGCTGGCCGACGCACTGCTGCGAAGCGTCGCAGGCACGACGGCTCTGCTGCGAGTGACGGGAGCGAACACAGACACCAACATGCTGGAACTGGGGTTGGTGGCGACAACGTTTGAAGATGTGGTGGTGAGCCCGGTGGTCATGCGCAAGGTGCGTCCTACCTGGCAAGAGGGCGGGGAGTCGAAATGGGAGTTATTGGTGTCGGCTACCGGCGTCGAGCAGCAGGTTAGCGCGCTGGACCTGCCTTCCGCCCAGTCACTTTTTGGCATGACGCTGGCGGTGACCGTGGCGGGCCAGGATTACCTGATTGAATCGATCGCTTCCAACGAAGCCTTCGGGCAGGTCTATCTTTACCGGCTTCTGCTACGGGAAGCACGCCAGCAGGCGGTGTGAGAGCAGTGGTCAGGGATCATGATGCGTATTCAATGGCCGAAACTGAGCTTCCTGCCCAATGGCGGTTGTTTGTCAGCGAACATTGATCCGGAAAGGTGAATGGGGAAGCAGAGGGAAAGTGATTAGGGAGAGGTCTTACTGATCCCTGATCCCCGACCCCTGATCCCTGTCTTCTTATGCAGAATGCGAAAGACTCGTTTTATATGGCGCTGCGCACGCGGCTGGCGACGATCAATCCGGAGCGCACGATTTTGCTGCGCGGGACGCTGCGGCCGGGAATTTTGGTAGAGGAAGCGGAAGCTCCCTTCAGCCAGCTTCCCAACGATGTGTTTGTTCTGCGCTGGCTGGGCCTGGGCGTAAATGTGGATATTGCATCCACAATGGCGGCCGAGGAGTGCGAAATCCTCTATCAGACTTGCGGAACGCAAAGCTTTGGCGGCCTTGATCGAGGCCGATCGCTGAGCGAGATGGATGAAGAGTTAGTGGCAATGTTACAACCCTTCTTCACGCCGAAGCTCAATTACACGGCAACGCCGCCGGCGGCAATGCTGACCCAGATATTCTGGGATGAGCCGGGATTTACGCCGATCGCGACGCAGCGGGACCAGCTGAGCCGGTCGGCCAAAGTGATGGTTTACAGCTACCAGGAGCAGGGGGAGTAAATGGCGGCAAATTGGTTT
>CAZFMB010000230.1:0-2146 GCA_964520005.1 uncultured Occallatibacter sp. | reverse complement strand
CGACCATGGATTACATGGAGCAGGAGCAGGAGCGCGGCATTACGATTACTTCGGCGGCAACTACCTGCACCTGGAAAGACTACCTTATCAACATTATTGATACCCCCGGCCACGTGGATTTTACGGCCGAGGTGGAGCGCTCCTTGAGAGTGCTGGACAGCGCGGTGGCGCTGTTTGATTCCGTGAGCGGCGTGCAGCCGCAGACAGAGACCGTGTGGCGGCAGGGCGATAAGTACAAAGTGCCGCGCATCTGCTTCGTGAACAAGATGGACAAGAATGGCGCTGACTTTGAGCACGTTCTGGAGACTATTCGCAAGCGGCTGGGCGCGCGGCCTTTAGCGCTGCAGATTCCCATTGGCGCCGAGGCTAATTTCAAGGGCGTCATCGACCTGATCGAGATGAAGGCGATTCTCTGGCATGACGAGACCCTGGGCGCGGAGTTTTCCATCGAGCCGATTCCCGCCAACCTGCAAAAGAAGGCCGAGGCCTTCCGCCTGCAGTTGATCGAGATTATTGCCGAGACCGACGACGTTCTGCTGGAAAAGTTTCTCGAGGGCGAGGCTCCGACCATTGACGAGTTGAAGGCCGGCATACGCCAGGCCACCATCGATTTGAAGGTCTTCCCGGTGCTGTGCGGCAGCGCATTTAAAAATAAAGGCATTCAAACACTGCTGGACGCGGTAGTCGACTACCTGCCCAGCCCGCTGGACAAGCCTCCGGTAGAGGGCGTAGATCCCCGCCATCCCAGCCATATAGAGTCGCGCAAGCCGGCCGACAATGAGCCGCTTGCCGCCCTGGCTTTCAAAATCATCAACGATCCCTTCGGCAAGCTGGGTTTTGTGCGCGTCTATTCGGGCTCGCTCAAGACCGGCGACACGGTGCTCAACCCGCGCACCAGCAAGACGGAGCGCATTGGCCGGCTGGTCAAGATGCACGCCGACAAACGCGAGGATGTGAGTGAGATTCTGGCCGGCGACATCTGCGCCTGCGTAGGCATGAAGGAATTGAAGACGGGCGACACGCTGTGCGACCCGCATCACGCCATCGCGCTGGGCGCAATTACTTTCCCGGAGACGGTGATCTCGGTGGCTATCGAGCCCAAGACCAAGGCCGACCAGGAAAAGATGGGCGTTGCGCTGGCGCGGCTGGCCGATGAGGATCCCACCTTCAAGGTGCGGACCGATGAGGATTCCGGACAGACTATTATCAGCGGCATGGGCGAGCTTCATCTGGAGATTCTGGTTGACCGCATGAAGCGCGAGCACAAGGTTGAGGCCAATGTGGGCGAGCCCAAGGTTGCCTTCCGCGAGACCATTCGCAAAAAGGCCGAGGCGGAAGGCAAATACATTCGACAGACCGGCGGCTCGGGCAACTACGGCCACTGCAAGCTGAGGGTCGAGCCGAATACGCCGGGCGCGGGCTACGAATTCATCAACGCCATCAAGAGCGGTTCAGTGCCCAAGGAGTTCATCAAGCCCATCGATCAGGGTGTACAGGGCGCGCTGGAGCTGGGCATTCTGGCCGGCTACCCGCTGGTGGACATCAAGGTAACGCTCTACGACGGCAGCTACCACGAAGTGGATTCCAATGAAATGGCCTTCAAGTTTGCCGGCTCCATCGCTTTCAAGGAAGCCGCGCGCAAGGCTTCGCCAGTGCTTCTGGAGCCGGTGATGGCCGTTGAGGTCACCGTCCCCGAGGAGTTTATGGGCGTGATCATCGGCGACATCAACTCGCGCCGCGGCCGTATCGAGGGCATGGAGCATCTGGCCGGCTCGCAGGTCATCAAGGCGATTGTGCCGCTCAAGGAAATGTTCGGCTACGTGAACGACATTCGCTCTTCAACGCAAGGGCGCGCGTCGTATTCGATGCAGTTTGCAAGGTATGAGGAAGCCCCGCGCATGATTGCCGACGAAATTATCGGCAGGTCGCTGGGCAAGTAGGACTGGCCGTCCAAGCGGAATTTTCTGGACGGTGGTGGGGAAAGTTTTTTGGGGCTGGAGCCGGATAGCCGGCGCCCTGAGTTGAAACGGGCAGTACAAGCTATGAAAGGGAGTTGAGACTTTTATGGGCAAGGAAAAGTTTGATCGCACAAAGCCGCACGTGAACGTGGGAACGATTGGTCACATCGATCACGGCAAGACGACGT
>CAZFMB010000229.1:0-2150 GCA_964520005.1 uncultured Occallatibacter sp. | reverse complement strand
GGCCCGTCGGTGGGCAGCAATCCCGGAATGTTTCGTTACTGGGTGAATCAGAATGGGGAAACCATCAGTAACTGGACCGAGCCCGATTACGCGCACGCGCCCAGCAGCGGCGGGGCGGGATATTTTGTTGGTCCGGGCGGAGCGGGAGTGGTAAGTCTATCGCTTGAGGACTATCTGGCAATCTGCCAACTGCTGAACGCGGAGCCCTATCTGGAAGTTCCAGTGACCTTCTCCACGGCGGAGGCTGCGAATCTGATTGAGTTTCTCGCCAGCCCGTCGAGCACGACTTATGGCGCGCGGCGCGCGGCTCTGGGTCAGCAAAATCCCTGGACCAGCGTTTTCAGCAAGATTCATCTATCCTTTTGCAATGAATGCTGGAACGGACAGTCCTTTGCCGGCCAGTCGCTTTCCAACCGCTCCAGCGCGCCTAACTCGGAGTATTACTACGACTACAGCGTGCGCGCCCGGGATGTCTTTGCCGCGATGCGCGCCGATAGTTATTACTCGGCGTCTTCTCTCGATCTGGTGATGAATGCGCAGACCGGAGTGAATTACTCGATGGACACGGCGATTGCACGGGCACATCCAGATTCCATCGAGATCGAGGGTTACACCTATGGATCGGTGAGCAGCTTCGGCAGCGACGCCGCCCTGTGGCAGCCGGCCATGGTTGAGCCTTACGAAAAGGTGACCAATCCATCGGATGTTTATAACTTCTATCAATCCGTCCACGACTACCAATCGCAGACCACCTGCGGAGCCTCGGGCGCGGCAGCCTGCAAGGTCAACATATACGAGTGGGGTCAGGGAACGATCCTCGGCAGCATCGACCAGACGCACATGGACTACATCAATGCCGGAGCCGGAGAGGGCGTGGTGATGGCCTTGCAGCCGCTTCTGAATATGCAGTACTACGGCATCCGTCCGCAATCGTTCTTTTCGCTGACTGAATACAAAAACGGCGCGGCCAACGGACTTATCAACAAACTATGGGGCAACGTCATCGACATGGGAGGCGCGACCAATAACGTGCGCCCGGAGTTTCTGGGCGTGCAACTGGTGAACCAATCAATTATCGGCTCTATGTATTCCTGCCCCATCGCCGGCAATCTGACTTATAACTTCGCGGGTTCGCCGAACGGCATCTCCGCTTTGCCCGCGCTCAACAATGTTCCTTATCTCTACGCGTTCTGCTTTGAGAACGGAAGCAAGCGCTCCCTGGTGCTGATTAACACCGATCTGACCAGCAGCCACACCATCAGTTTTTCCGGAACCAATCCTCCGCAAGGAACGGTGACGCAAAGGCAGTATGCTCCCGCGGAGCTGGACGACATGAACGAGGCGCCCACCGGAACCGCCACCAACCGGACGCCGGCTACAGTGGCGCTCGAAACCTCCACTCTTTCCAGTCCGGGATCGATAACTCTGCCGCCCTATTCAGTTACCGCGCTTGATTATACGGCGTCAGGCGTGGCAACCGCGGCAGAGCCAACCTTCTCGCCGGCAGCCGGCACTTACACCACTTCGCAGACAGTTACCATCAGTGACGCAACAACAGGCGCGACGATCTACTACACCACTAATGGGACGACACCAACCACTTCGTCCAGCGTGTACAGCGCTCCGATCGCAGTCAGTGCGACAGAGACGCTGGAAGCCATTGCAGTCGAGACAGGTTACACCAACAGCCCGGTAGCCGCTGCGGTTTATACCATTTCCGCCGGACTGCCTGCGCCAACCTTCTCGCCAGCGGCCGGCACTTACGCCACTTCGCAAACAGTGACGATCAGTGACGCGACGGCGGGCACAACGATTTACTACACCACCAACGGCACTACGCCCACCACTTCATCCAGCGTGTACAGTGCTCCAATTACTGTCAGCGCGACGGAGACACTGGAAGCCATCGCAGTGGAGACAGGTTACACGAACAGTCCGGTCGCCGCGGCGGCCTATACTATTTCCGCCGGACTGCCTGCGCCAACCTTCTCGCCAACGGCGGGTACTTACAGCACTTCACAGACAGTTACAATTAGCGATGCAACGGCAGGCGCGACCATCTACTACACCACCAACGGCACCACACCCACCACTTCGTCCAGCGTGTACAGTGCTCCGATCGCGGTCAGCGCGACAGAGACGCTGGAAGC
>CAZFMB010000228.1:0-2178 GCA_964520005.1 uncultured Occallatibacter sp. | reverse complement strand
CACCGAGGGAACCATCTGCGCCGCAATCTGCGCCACGGCAAAGTCCTGCCGGAAGACATCCAGCGCGCCAAAGCCCGAGATCGCCTCCAGCCTCCTCACCCCCGACGACACCGACTCCTCTCGCAAAATCTTCACCAGGCCGATCTCCCCCGTAGCCCGCGTGTGCGTTCCGCCGCACAGCTCGGTCGAAAAATCGCCTACCTTGATCACCCTCACCTTGTCGCCGTACTTCTCGCCGAACAGCGCCATGGCATGGTACTCATTAACCGCCACGTCGATGGGAACGTCCTCGATGGATTCAACTTTTGTATCGGCCAGGACTTGCCGGTTCACAATCGTCTCAATCTCCGCCAACTCCTCATCGGCCACCGGCGCAAAATGCGAAAAATCGAAGCGCAGCCGCTCCGGATGCACCGCCGACCCCGCCTGCTTCACATGCGTCCCTAAAACCTGCCGCAGCGCCGCATGCAGCAGATGCGTCCCCGTATGATTCCGCCGGATCGCATCCCGCCGCTCTTGATCGACAACAGTCCGCACATGATCGCCGACCGCCAGCGGCTCCTTGAGCATAGCCTTGTGCGCCCTCACTCCCTGCACCGGCAGCACGCAGCCCTGAATCTCGGCAACGGTCGTATTCCCATCCACCGAGGTAAACCATCCCGTATCGCCCGCCTGCCCGCCAGCGTCGCCGTAAAAGCTCGTCTGATTCAGCACCACCTCCACCAACTCTCCCGCCTTCGCCGCCGGAACACCTACGCCGTCTTTGACAATCGCCAAAACCTCAGCGTCGTTAGTGGTAAGCGTCTTGTATCCCAGAAAATCCGTCTTCTGCAAATCGCGGTAAGCCGGACTAGCCGTCTTCTGGCTTCCGCCCTTCCAACTAGCGCGGGCGCGGGCTTGCTCTTCGGCGCGAGCGGCTTCGAAGCCTTGTTCGTCGAAGACGATTCCCGCGTCATGGCAAGCGTCTTGGATGAAATCTTTTGGCAACCCGTAGGTTTCGTATAGATGGAAGGCTTCGTAACCAGGGAAGACAGGATTGAGATTTGGATCCTTTGTTTCTAACAAAAACTTACTGGCTGATTCATCACCCATTTGCTTCTTTATGATTTCTGCGATCAAAGAAAAATCACCGTTAATGCTCGCAACCCGCAAACCTTCCAATAAATTCGGATCAGGATCTAATTTTTCTACCCACTTAGCGATAAATTTCTCCAACTCAATATACTTTGATTGGTTGATGACTTTCTGAAGTTCTAGACTGCCAATCTTCAGCACCCGATCAAACTGCTTCTCCTCCGCCTCGACCACCTTCGCCACGCGATCCGCCGAATTCTTCAGCTCCGGATATGCCCCCTGCATCAAATCTCGCACGGCAAAAACCATCTGATAGAGGAATGGCTTCTCCTGTCCCAGCAGCCGCCCATGCCGAATCCCGCGCCGCAGAATCTTGCGCAACACGTAGCCGCGCCCCTCGTTCGAAGGCAACACTCCGTCGTTGATGAGGAAAGTTGCAGCGCGAGCATGATCGGAGATGATGCGCAGGCTCGCATTGCCCACGAACTTCGACAGTTTCGCGGCGATAGCCGGTTTCGCCATCACTGACTCAGCGGCCGCTAGCTCCGCTAATTCCGATAACTCCGCTAGGCTGGTCACTCGGGTCAACTCCGCAGCCACCACAATCAGCGGCGTAAACAAATCCGTCTCGAAGTTGGATACCTTCCCTTGCAACACCGCCGCCAACCGCTCCAGCCCTGCGCCCGTATCAATCGAAGGCTTGGGCAGCGGCGTCAATTTATACGTAGTGGTTTTTGTCGCAGCGTCCGTCACAGCCGCGCGGTCGAACTGCATGAAGACCAAATTCCAAATCTCCACGTACCGCGCCTCGTCTTGTCCAAAAGGTTTATCGACCCCCGAAGTCTCCGCCGCCTCCAACCCCATGTCGTAGAAAATCTCCGAGCAAGGACCGCACGGCCCCGTCTCGCCCATCTGCCAGAAGTTGTCCTTCATCCCGCACGCGTGAATCCGCTCCTTCGCTACGCCCGCCTCAATCCAGAACTTTTCCGCCTCGTCATCGCGCGGAACGCCATCCGCTCCCTCGAAGATCGTCACGTACAACCGCTCCACCGGAATCTCGAAGCAGCCCTTCTCGCGCTTGCCCGTAATCAGCTCCCAGGCAAA
>CAZFMB010000227.1:0-2180 GCA_964520005.1 uncultured Occallatibacter sp. | reverse complement strand
ATTTGCAAACAAAAAGTATTCCCTGTTACCTGTTTGCAAATAAAAAATGGCGTCTCTTTCCTGAACCGGCACTATTGATTCGGCCCTATTGGGTTAATAGGGAGCAGGGCAAAAGCAACTGCAGATCCTTCGACTTCGCTGCGCTCCGCTCAGGATGACAGATCTGTGGTGATGCAATCCGTTGGGGCCGGGTCACTAAGACGCGAACCCCGGTGGCACTTTGCCCCCGGCAAAGAGGCAGCATCTCCCGGCAGCGGGTGACCAATTTTGACCAGCAAGGGACTCGCCGGCCTCGGAGCAGCCCGCATAAGTTTGTTGCTGGCTTACTTTCTGGTGGCTTATTGGTCCTAAGCTACAACCGGATATTCCATAAATGGAAGATCGGGAATGCGCATTTGGTTATCCGCGCCCGGAAAGCCGGGGCTCACTCAACGGATGACCGGTAACTCTGACATTTCATTCCTTCGTGCCCGGGGACCCCCTATGTTCGAGGCCCCCGGCGTTGATATAACAGCATGTAGTCAGGCAGCTATTTGGCTGACTTGGCCTGGGCCGCACATTCCTTCACATCCCGGCAGAGCGCATCGATGCGAGCCAGATCGGCATCCCAGGAGAACATAAAGCGCGCCGCGCCGCCGATGAAGGTATAGAACTTCCAGCCGCGCTCTTGAACCGCGTCGAGAATGTCTTTGTCTGCGGAAATGAAGACGGCATTCGCTTCAACCGGCCCGACCAACTGAATGCCCGGAACGCCTGCCATTTGCGCCGCGAAATGCTGCGCGCTCTTGTTGGCATGCGCGGCGTTGCGCAACCATGCGCCGCTTTCCAGCATTCCCACCCACGGGGCTGAAAGGAAGCGCATCTTCGACGCCAGTTGGCCGGCCTGTTTGCACCGGTAATCGAAATCGGTGGCAAGCTTTCGATCGAAGAATAAGACGGCTTCTCCTACGGCCATGCCGTTCTTGGTGCCGCCGAAGCCCAATACATCCACGCCGCACTTCCATGAAAGCTCGGCCGGCGAGCAACCCAGGCTGGCGCAGGCATTCGCAAAGCGCGCGCCATCCATGTGCAGATAGAGATTGTGCTTTTTGCACTCATCGGAGATTGCGCGCAGTTCCGCCAATGTATAAACAGTGCCTGTTTCAGTCGATTGCGTAATGGTGACGGCGCGCGGCTTGGGGTAATGAATATCCTGGCGCTTGGTGGCCAGTTCCCTGATGGATGCCGGAGTCAGTTTGCCGTTCTCGCTGGGAGCCACCAGCAGCTTGGAGCCATTGGAGAAAAATTCCGGCGCGCCGCATTCATCCGTATCGACATGCGCCGAGTCGCAGCAGATTACGCCGTGATAAGACTGGCAAAGAGCGGCCAGCGCAAGAGAATTGGCTGCCGTGCCGTTGAAAACAAAATAGACCTCGCACTCCGTCTCAAAGAGCGAGCGAAACGCATCGGAGGCTTTGGCCGTCCACGGATCGTCTCCGTAAGACGTGACGTGCCCGTGATTGGCGGCTTCGGTCGCACGGCATGCCTCGGGGCAAATGCCTGCGTAGTTGTCGCTTGCAAACTGCTGAAGCACGTCTTCTGGGTCAATCTCGGTCATTGCATGGTCCTTTCCAAGTGAGTGGGGAACAGTGCGATTCGCGTGGTCCGGGCGGAAAATCGGCGCGGCGGGCTGGCGCTCTTTAACCCATGTCACAGCCGTCCGGCGGTGATGCCATCGGAACAGCAGACATAACAGTCGTTCGATGCGGACGGACTGACCGGTTTGAGCCAGAGGGGGATGACATGGATGGCATCTGAAATTGCATCTAAACGATTGAATCTAGGGTAAACCATGGAAGGAGAGCGATGCGACGGCGCCCTTCAAGGGCAAAACAGGCTGCGGAAAAAGGCCTGTGAAGCGTTCTTTGCGACTGCCCGGTGATGCGTTTTGTAACAGGGCACGACTTTAGTCGGGCCGTACATGCCGCAAAATGATCGGGGCTTTAGCCCCTGAGGGAATCCATCCAGTTGAAAATAATTATGTTGCGACGACCAGGCTCTAGCCGCAGGGCCTAAAGGCCGGATCATTTTTGGAACTGTTTGCGGCACGACTGAAGTCGTGCCCTGTTACAAAACAGGAGTTTTTCCGCGGCCTGTAAGGCCCGCTGAGTTTGCAGGCCTTATGTGTGTCTTATTGATCC
>CAZFMB010000226.1:0-2200 GCA_964520005.1 uncultured Occallatibacter sp. | reverse complement strand
CACGCCGCGCTGCCAAGATGGTCATTCTCGACGCCGATCACCCCGACATCGAGGATTTCATTGCGGCGAAGGGGAAGGAAGAGTTGAAGTCAGCGGCGCTTTTTGAGCCTGAAAACTGCAAAACCCAGGAGCCCGGAGGCATCAAGAATCTCCGGGCACACTTTGGGCACAATAGCGGGATGAATTGCTCGAAATGAAGTAAACTTTAAACTTGAAAGCTGGAGCTAAGCTGCACCGTTTCAATAGCACAGCTAATTCACGCCGGGATGGCGGAACTGGCAGACGCAGCGGACTCAAAATCCGAATACCTTGTACAACCCCCCTTGAAAACCTAAGTTCTCAGTGGTTTGCGTTGCGACTATAGTCGCAGACTGTGCCATCCTGAACAGCCTGCTATAGGCTGTTGGGCACAGTCTGGTCACAGTTACGCACATTGCGTAAGGGGCGTGAGTTTGGTAACGGTTCAATGCCGCCAGATCAGCCGCCACCGGCACAGGCACCCAGTGGTTGCGGCGGAAGTAGCCAAGTTCGCCTTCCACGCCGCCCTTCTCATGGCCTTCGCCCGGGGTGTAGAACTCGGCCTGATGCGCCAATGCGAACGGAAGGCGATGAACCGAGCCGTCGGCTCGCGTTGCTCGCCGCGAGGGATCTTCTTCGCCGCGCTCGAAAGGTTATCGTAGCGCAGCCGCCGAAAGGTGCCCTCGAAATACTCGAAAGCAAGTTCATGCGCTTCAAGCAAAGCCTGCAGTGTCGCAAATGGATACCCCCAATGAAAGGCCGCACACTGGCCATCGAACGCATCGAAGAGACCTGTAGCTTGATCCGTTCATCGTCCAGATCGGCATACCCTTCGTACCAATCGACCTGCGCCTCGACACCCCAGTCGTAAGTCTGCGGAACGAACGCCTCGTGTTCCGCCACCTTCCGCGCCTCTGACGGCCTCTGGGCCGGCCATCACCTTGATGACGTCTGCACTCCCAAAGCCTGGAAGCGCAATCCCGCCCTCATATGGGAGTTCTATTCCGCACGCCGAGCGTCCGCGCAAGCCGCCCAACCCAACCCCGGTCACGTCGCTCTCGCCCAACTCGAAGCTCAACTCGGCGACCGCTTCTTCCTCTGCACGCAGAACGTTGACGACCTGCACGAGCGCGCCGGCTCCATTCGCCTCCTCCATATGCACGGAGAACTCGCCAAGTCCCGCTGCGAAAACAGTTGCGGCCGCCCACCCGTAGAAGACCATGCCATCTACCGCATCCTCGCCGACGTTGGTCGCTGCCCCTGCGGCGGACTTCTCCGCCCGTACATCGTCTTCTTCGGAGAAGTCCCACTCGGCATGGATCGCATCCAGCGCGAGATCGATCAAGCTACGCTCATGCTCGTCGTAGGCACCTCCGGCTCCGTCTATCCCGCCGCCAGCTTCGTTCACCAGGCCCGCCAGCACGCCGCGCGCACAATCTACGTCGGCCCGGAACCGCCCCTAAACGCCGCTGCCTTCACTCACGTCGTTTCCGGCCCCTCCGGAACCGTCCTGCCTGGCCTGTTCCAATAGCCGCAGGCCCTAGGGAACCTCGTGCATGGCGACGAGCTCAACCGGCTGCGCTGGGAGCCGAGAAGCGTCGGGCAGAGGTATTGGCCATAGGTTGAGAAGATGGCTGACCGGGGATTCTGGGCTCGATGAGACAAGGGTTCTGCATGCATGCCAGGGTACGAGCAGAGGCCAAGTATGCGGATAGAGGTTCATGCTGCGCACCGGTCGGGTTGAGGTGGAGAGCGGAGCAGGAGTTGTGCGGCGGAGAGCCGTTCGACGACGTACATGGTTTGCGTCCCTGGAGTTGAACTTCCTTCAAACTGGTGCTTTTTGGTGCACTGAAAGGTATTTATGTCAGATAAGATACGGATCTCACTTGGTAATCCGGTGCTGATCTTCGTTTACAGTGTGGCGCTTCTTTTGATCGGATGCGCCATCGGAATGCACTGGGATCAATCGCGCGCCAGCGCCATCTGGATCGCCGTAGCAGCTGCTGCCCTGATGGTCGTGCACGATATGCTTACCGGGTTGATATTTGCATCCTTAACCTTCCGCCGGTTCCAGAGGGAACAGCGGAATCAATCGCAGCGCTGAAGAGCGCCGAGTCTCGTCTGGCGCTAATAAGCCCTTGCACGAGGTTGTGAAAGCGCGGTTCCGAAATTATGGTGTTTG
>CAZFMB010000225.1:0-2236 GCA_964520005.1 uncultured Occallatibacter sp. | reverse complement strand
ATGTCACGGTTCTTCCCGGCGATGAAGGGTTGATGCTCCGCTTTACTCCGCTGCCGTGCTAACGCCAAGACCGCGTGATTCCGAAATGGACGCCCGCACCCGTTTCCATTTCGATGACCACATTGCGAAGTCCAGAGCGTTTTCGATTCAAGTGTTAACAAAACTCCGCCGTGCCCCATCCTTTGTGCGTTCTTTGCACAAAGGATGGGAAACCGCAGATGCCCATCTGGACCGTAAATATTTTTCGGCTTGGTGCGCCGTGCCGTGGCGCCGCAAGGCAATAGCCGCGCATGGGAGACCATAAGGATTGAGCAGAGAGTTACAATGCTCTCGTGCCGGAGCAATCATTGTGTACGTTGCCCGGATGCTTGCCGAGTTAGTTCTTGTTTCCAGCCAGAATTCTTAGAAGGGTCTGACATGCCGTCCGAATCCAGGTCTCCTGTCATTGTTGTCGCTCCCGATTCATTCAAGGGCTCCCTCTCAGCGCAGGAGGCCGCGGATGCGGTCGTGAAAGGCATTCTTCTTGCCTTGCCGTCCTGCACTGTCCATTCCTTCCCCATGGGCGATGGAGGAGAGGGCACCATGGCTGCGCTCTTGAGCCGCGGAGGCAGCCGCATCACAGTTCCCGCGAGAGATGCGGCGGGTAACATGGGATCGGCAACGGTGGGACTGCTTGCCGATGGAAGCGCGATCGTTGAAGTCGCTGAAATTGTCGGCATTACAGATGCCTCCTGCATGGCGATTCCCGTGGAGCAGAGGACGTCACTGGGTGTTGGCGATGCTCTGAAGACATTGCTCGATAAAGGGGTAAAGAAAATTTGCGTGGCCCTTGGCGGCAGCAGCACCAATGATGGCGGCGCGGGGTTGCTGGTGGCGCTTGGCATCGAGTTATTCGACGCCGCCGGGAAGGCGCTTAGTCCAACGCCTGCAGCTTTGGCGAATGTGGCTCGGGTGGATCTGTCCAAACTGGACCGCAGGCTCGCGGAAGTTGAGCTAATCGTAATGTCGGATGTCGATAATCCACTAACAGGCGCACAGGGAGCTACCGCGACATTTGGACCGCAAAAAGGTGTAACTCCTGCACTGATCGATAAGTTGGACGCGAACCTTGCGCATTACGCCGATCATCTGGAACCGGCATTCAAGCGGTCAGTTCGTAATTATCCCGGCTCGGGGGCGGCGGGCGGCCTTGGTTTCGCCTTGAAGATACTGGGAGCTGAGATTCGCTCAGGGGCCGAAGTGGTTGCCGACACCCTGGGAGTGAATGAAGCTATCGCAAAAGCCGATTGGGTCATCACGGGCGAGGGGCGCAGCGATGAACAGACTTTGCACGGGAAAGCTCCCTTTGTGATCTGCCGGCGCGCACGGGCATATGGCGTTTCCACGACACTTTTGTCGGGAGCGGTGGATGCGAAATCCCTGCCGCTGCTCAATCGGCATTTTGCGGGCTGCTTTTCTGTGGCGCCCGGACCGATCGATGTGGAAACGTCCATGCGGCAGGCGGGTGAACTGCTCAGTCAGCGCGCGGAACAATTGGCCCGGGTGTGGATGGCCGCGTGGCCGGGAGCGAACCCGAACCGAAGCGGCGAGCAAGCAAATCCAGTAGCCGCGACGCTTTGACTTTGCGTGTTGCCATTGCCTTGGCGCATAAGGTAGCTTCTTCTCAGGGCGACTGTTACTTGAGCGTGCCGGTCTCCAAGTACAGCAATTGGAGAACCGCTGGAGTGACGGCTTGTGCCGGCTGCGCGATGTGACTGCGGCAAAGGATTTATTGATCCGGCCCAAAAGATTTGCATCGAGGTTTCCCACCCTAACCGCATAAAACGCGGTTAGGATGGGGCACCCATGTTCTATTTATTTTGGGCCGGATCAATATAAGCATATTCACTAGCAAAAAGAGAGGAGAATCACGTGTCGAAGATTGGATTTATCGGTTTAGGAATCATGGGCAAGCACATGCTGCGCAACCTGAGGAAAGCGGGGCATGAACTGGTGGCCTATGATATTGTCCCCGCCTCGTTGGACGCGGTTGTTGGGGATGGCATCGAGCGCGGCACATCCTGCGAAGATGTTGCTCGCCGGACAGACGTTGTTTTCACCATGCTCCCGGATGGCCCCGAGGTGGAACAGGCCGTGCTTGAGCCGGGAGGCATTCTGCAAGGAGCGCACCCGGGACTGGTGCTCGTGGATATGAGCTCGATCAGCCCCGTGGTCTCGCAAAAAATTGCCGCAGCCT
>CAZFMB010000224.1:0-2239 GCA_964520005.1 uncultured Occallatibacter sp. | reverse complement strand
GGCGCAGATTACCGATCAGCGCGACGATGAAATCAAGATCGATCACAACTTCACGTCCAAGTACCACCTGCTCGCCGAGTACCTGGATGAATATCAGTCGTACGCGCAGAACACTGAGAGTCCAGGCACAACTCCGGTCAGCACGGAGACGGACTTTACGCACAACAAGCTGGCGCAGGTCGCGCTGAACCAGACCCTGTCGCCGAACATGATCAACTCGACCAGCGTGGCCATGAATATCTTTCTGCTGAACCTGACCCTGGTAGGAACGGATTACATCGGCCAGGTGCCGGGATTCACTGAGACTTTCTTCTATCCCACGGCGACCTATTACAACCGCACTCCGGTGGTGGCGTTTACTGGCGGCATGGCGGGCCAGGGCATCCAGGCGGCACGGCCGATTCCCCATGCGTCCGATCTGGACGATACTCTCACCGACAACTGGAGCTGGCTCAAGGGGAGGCACTACCTGACGGCGGGCATCACCTTCGTCTGGAACACCAAGCGCCAGGTTTCAGGCCAGCAGACCAATGGCTCTCTCACATTCAGCGGCGCCTCAACCAAGCCCGCCTCCGGAGCGGCGCAGCAGGATGACTCGCTGGCGGACATGCTGCTCGGCTATGCTTCCGGCTTCACCCAGGTCAGCAACGCGCCTCACGGCGAGATGCATGGCTTCTCCTATTCACCGTATTTTGAAGACCAGTTCAAGTTGAAAAAGAACCTGACCTTTACGCTCGGGTTACGCATTTACCACCAGCCCTTGCCCCACGGCGTGGCAAACTCCCAGACCAACTGGGTGGCGGGAGTTACACCGGGGAATGTATACAACAACCCGTACTACGTAGCCGCGAACGCACCCACCGTGAACCAGTTCTCCGGCATCACCAACATCAAGCCCGGCACCACCTACAGCAACGGCCTGCTCTTCAACAGCGGCGCATCGGGCGGCTTGCCGGCAAACTTCTCCAGCACGCACATATGGTATTTCGCTCCCGATGGGGGCTTTGCCTGGGATGTATTCGGCGATGGCAAGACCAGCTTGCGGGGCGGCTTCGGCATGAGCTACACGCGCATCTTCACCAACCAGGATTGCTCTTTCAGTTGCATTGCCAATCCTCCGGTGTTGACCAGCCAGAACCTGTCGAACCTGACCTTCCCTTCAACAACGACATGGGATGCAACGCATGCCAATGGCACGGCGAATGCGGTGGGCGTCCAATCGGTCACCGCGACGGACGCGAACATCCAGTCCTCGCCGGTCGCCAGCTACTCGCTCGGAATCCAGCATGAATTCCCCGCCAACATCGTCGCTTCGGTGATTGGAGCCGGGAGCCGCATCCAGCATATGGTGGGCACATGGAACTACAACCAGCCGCCGTACTACACCAACCCGTCGACGGGCGTGTCTTACGACTTCAACCCGCTCATCAGCATCAATCCCGCCAACAGCAACAAGGGCGACAGCCAGTATTATTACGAGCCGTACCTGGGCTATAACGGCATCTCGACCATTTCAACCCGGCTGTGGCAGGAGTGGAACGGGCTCGAGGCGCAGGTGAAACATCCGGTGACGAAATCGCTGTACGTTTCGGTGGCTTACACCTGGTCACACAATACGACCAACCTTGCCACCAACGGCGTGATCGACCCGTATAACCTCAAGCGCTACCACGGCAACACGGAGAGCTTGAATTATCCGCAATCGATGGCGATTACGCTGCTTTACGAACTGCCGTTCTTCCGGCACGGCAATGAAGCGGAAAAACTGGTTCTGGGCGGATGGCGCTTGAACGACATCTCGACCTTCCGCAGTGGAACCTCGCTCTCGCCGGGTTTATCCATGTCCAACCAGGGACTCTCGGTACGGCCCATGATGGTAGCGGGCAATCCATCGACCAACGGACCGAAGCTATGGAAAAACAGCGCAACCGCCCAGTGGTTCAACACGGCGGCTTTTGTGAATCCGGCGACTAGCCCTACCAGCTATTACGGCTACTATGGCAACGCCCAAACCGGCATCATCCGCGGACCGGGCCAGCAGGTTCATAATCTGAGCCTCTTCAAGGAGTTCCACATCAAGGAAACAAACCTGGTTGAGTTCCGCGCCGAGGCATTCAATTTCGTCAACCATTCCAACCCCGGCAACCCGAATGTGACCCTGGGCAACGCGAACTTCGGAAAGGTAACAAGTGCGGCCGATCCCCGCATTCTTGAGCTTGCGCTGCGCTACAAGTTCTAG
>CAZFMB010000223.1:0-2252 GCA_964520005.1 uncultured Occallatibacter sp. | reverse complement strand
TGATTCCCTCCATCGCGCGAGTCACACTGCCCAGGTCGGTTCCGTCCACATTGGAGTAGATGTCAATCACCGGCTGCACATCGTAGTGGCTCACGGTGCCCAACTCCGTGCCCGGCGTGATGGATGCCAGATTGCCCAGGACATCAACGGGCAGCGGGACTCCAGGCACTGCGGAGGACGCCGCGCCGATTTGGGCCGCGCTCGTGGCCTGCTGCGCCGCTGCGGCGCCAGTCACGGGCAGGCTCTCGAGCGCGGCCAGCGAATCGAGCTTATATTGCGGTGCCTGGATAGCCACGTTGTAGGTTACCCCGCTTTTGGGGTCGAGATAGAAGCTGGGGGTGGTTTGGAAGCTGCCGCTGAGAGCCACCAGCAGGCTGGTGGCTACGTCCTTTTGTGTGATGCCGATGGTCTGGGCGCGGGTGCGGTCCACATTCACCGTCATGTTGGGATAGTTGAAGGGCTGTTGAATACGCGCATCCGCTGCGCCTGGAACATAGCGGACCTCATTCAACATGCGCTCGGCGAGGGCGCGGTTGCCATACAGGTCAGGACCGACGATTTGGATATCGATGGGCGCAGAGAGGCCGAAGTTCAAGATCTGGGTGACGATGTCCACCGGCAGCACATAGAATGTCACGCCGGGATAGTTGCGGTTCAATACGGTGCGCAGGCTCTCGACGTAGGCTTCGGTGGGGTGATGATCCGGCGTTAATTGAACCTGGATGTCCGCGTCAGCCGGCCCGATGGGCGCGGAGGTCGAGTACGACAGATTCAATCCAGAGTAAGGCAGACCGATGTTATCTACGATCGAAACCACTTCCTTGGCCGGAACCTGTTCGCGGATCGTCGAATCGATGTGATCACAAAGCAGGGCTGTTTCCTCAATACGCGTGCCTGTGCGCGCACGCACGTGAATCTTGAACTGACCGGAGTCCACCGAGGGGAAGAAATCCTGGCCGAGGGAGGGGAGCAGAAGTCCTACTGAAGCCAGGGCAAAGACCATAAAGAGGACGAGAAAAACCGCCGGAAAGTCCACGCACAATGTCAGCAAGCGCAGGTATCCGTGGCGAAAATTTTCGAAACCAGCCTCGAAACCCTGTTGGAAGCGGATGAAGGGGTTGCGGCTGGAGCGCTTCCTTTCGGTCTCTGCTTCGTCGTGCTCCTTGAGCAGATACTTGGCCATGGTGGGCACCACTGTGCGGGAGAGCAGGTAGCTCGATAGCATGGCAAAGACCACTGCCTCGGCGAGCGGCACAAACAGGTAGCGCGCCACGCCGCTGAGCAGAAACATGGGCACAAACACGATGCAGATGGCAAGGGTAGAGACCAGGGCCGGAGTGGCAATCTGAGCGGCGCCGTCGAGGATGGCCTGCTCGATCTCCTTGCCCGACTCCAGGTTGCGGTTGATATTTTCGATCTCCACGGTGGCATCGTCGACCAGGATGCCGACGGCCAGCGCCAGGCCGCCCAGGGTCATGATGTTGATGGTCTCGTGCAGCGCGTAGAGCGTGATGAGCGAACAGAGAATCGAGAGCGGAATGGATACCGCAATAATCACCGTCGAACGGAAGCTGCCCAGGAAAACCAGGATCATGATGGCGGTGAGGCACGCAGCGACAATCGCCTCGCGGACCACGCCGTTGATGGCGCCGCGAACAAAGATCGATTGATCGGAGAGCGGGTTGATCCGCAAGACGGGCGGCAACTGGCCCTTGATGCTCTCCAGCTTTTCGTGAACCCCTTTGATGATCTCAAGCGTGGAGGACGAACCGGTTTTCATGATGCTCATCATGATGGCGCGGCGGCCGTCCACGCGCACAATGTTGGTCTGTGGCGGATTGCCGTCGCGCACATGGGCCACATCGCGGATGTAAATCACCGCTCCATTCACGGTTTTGATGGGCAAGTTGTTGAGATCGTTGACCACGCTGGGCGCGGAGTTGGTCTCTACAGCATACTCAAAGCGGTCGATCTTCATGGTGCCAGAGGGCGCAATCAGGTTCTGCGCGTTCACGGCGTTCACCACGTCCACCGGCGAGAGCCCCTTGGCCTCCAGCGCGTGCATGTCCAGGTCCACCTGGATCTGGCGTTGCTTGCCGCCGTAGGGAAAGGGCGTCTGCGCACCTTCTACGGTAGCCAATTGTGTGCGGATGGTGTTCGTGGCCAGGTCGTTCAACTGCTGCTCGTTCAAACCCTTCCCGGAAAGTCCCAACTGCAGCACCGGCACGCTGGAGGCGTTGTACTGGATGATG
>CAZFMB010000222.1:0-2340 GCA_964520005.1 uncultured Occallatibacter sp. | reverse complement strand
TCCTCGCAATCTCATGCCGATAGGACTGTATCTGCACGTTCATGAATGAAGCAGGTTAAGCTTGTCTGACTTTAGCCATCAGAACGTTATCTCCGGTTTGAGCCTTTCCCGGATCGACGGTGGCTTTGAAATCAACCTTGATCCGTGTTTCGGGATTTCGGGCACAATTGCGGCACGGAGACTCTCTATATGTTTTGATCCCGTACCAACAGCCGCAGTTCTGAGCTGAGAATACGGGGGGCGCCCTTCGGGTGTCCGAATGTGGTTTTGATGTGGTTTTGCCCTCTTTTCCGCGTTAGAATTTCCCCATGAGCCGAAGCGCCCAAGAAGTTCTCGAAGATGCCCGCCGCCTGCCACCCAGCGAGTTCGATTGGCTGATCGGGGAGCTGCTCCAGCACGGCGACGGCTCCAGCGATGCGGAGATTGACGCATCCTGGAAGGCTGAGGTTGAGAGGCGTGTGGCTGAGGTTGAGGCCGGGACCGCTGTGACCTATTCCTGGGAAGAAGTGGAAGCGCCACTGCGTGCCAGGCTGGCGAAGTGAACCGGAAAAGCCTCCGCATCCATTCTCAGGCCCAGGAAGAAATCAACGAAGCGTTTGAATGGTATTTCAAACGCAGCCATGAAGCTGCGGGCGCGTTTCTAACGGAAATCGGAACATCGCTGAAGCAGATCGTTGCGAATCCGCAACTCTTTTCCCCCTATACAGAGAGCACTCGAAGACGCGTACTGGCGAGGTTTCCATATTCCGTCATTTTCCGAGAGAAAGACGAAATGATTGTTGTTGTGGCCATTGCCCACGCCAAGCGGCGCCCCGGCTACTGGAAGGGGCGAATCTGATTGAGCCGGAAGAAAGAGGGCTGTCTATGAGCAAGCCATTGAAGCCCATTCCTGCTGATCCGGCCCTATTGGGTTGCTACGGAGTAGCGCAAAAGCAACTGCAGATCCTTCGACTCGCTGCGCTCGCTCAGGATGACAGCATTTGTGAAACGAACTTTTGGCTCGGGACATTAGATGTCTCTCAAACGAAAGAAGGAAAGATATGCAGATGAGTTATGTGCCCAATGTGAAACGGTATGACGGAGCGCAATTCCGGCGGTGCGGAAAATCGGGCCTTGTTTTGCCGCCGGTGTCTCTCGGGCTGTGGCAGAATTTCGGCGGCACGGACGTTTTTGAGACCGGCCGAGCGGTGATCCGGCGGGCGTTCGACCGCGGCGTAACTCACTTCGACCTGGCGAATAACTACGGGCCGCCGTATGGCTCGGCCGAGGAAAACTTCGGGCAGATTCTGCGCAAGGATTTCCGCGGGCTGCGCAATGAGTTAGTTATCTCGACCAAGGCGGGATGGGATATGTGGCCGGGACCGTACGGGATCGGCGGGTCAAGGAAGTATCTGCTGGCGTCGCTGGACGAGAGCCTGGAGCGCATGGGCCTGGAGTATGTGGATATCTTCTACTCGCACCGGCCGTCGATGGATGTGCCGCTGGAAGAGACCATGGGAGCGCTGGCGCAGGCCGTGCATCAGGGCAAGGCGTTGTATGTGGGCATCTCGTCTTACAGCCCGGAACGGACCCGCGAAGCGGCGCGCATTTTGAAGGGCATGGGCGTTCCGCTGCTGATTCATCAGCCGTCGTACTCCATGCTGAACCGCTGGGTGGAGAAGGGATTGCTGGCTACGCTGGAAGAGCTGGGCGTGGGCTGCATCGCGTTTTCTCCGCTGGCCCAGGGAATGCTGACCAACAAATATCTGAACGGAGTGCCGGAGAACTCGCGGGCCACGGCGCAAAACTCGTCGTTCCTGAAGCAATTTCTGAGCGAGGAAAACCTCAAGCGCGTGCGGGCGCTGAACGAAATTGCTAGCGGGCGCGGGCAAACACTGGCGCAGATGGCGATTGCGTGGGTCCTGCGCGACAAGCGAGTCACTTCAGCGCTGATTGGGGCGCGGAATGTGGAACAGCTCGATAACTCGCTCGACGCGGTGAAGAAACTCCAGTTCACGGATGCGGAGCTGAAAGAGATTGACTGCTTTGCGCAGGATGGGGCTATCGATCTTTGGAAGGGCGCGCGCGAGGGAACGGAGTAAGTGAGGCGACCCGATTGAGTTTGTGCTTTCCCAGGTCCCAAAAGCGGGACCTGGGCCACCCAGTTAGGGTGCAAGAACAGGCGATCGCAGACTAATCGCACTCGAAAGCCGCGCTATGACTTGCTTCCGTCCAGCACATCGCGCAGGGCAAAGCTGGTTTCAAGGCGGGTTACGCCGGGGAGACGGGATAACTCGTTGCGGTGGAGGCGGCCGTAGTCGTCGATATCGCGGATGCGGACCACCAGCATATAGTCGTACT
>CAZFMB010000221.1:0-2345 GCA_964520005.1 uncultured Occallatibacter sp. | reverse complement strand
GCGAATAGAGCCGCAGCATGGCCGGATAGACCCAGCTATCGACCGGGATATACGGCGAACCTAAAGAAGCAGGTTTGCAGACTGGTGCGGCGCCTCCGCCGTCGCGCTCCGATGTTAGCCTGGCGCCGGCAGACCCAGCGTCTTTGGTCGCGGCGCGATCTTCAGCCATAACAGGGGCAGAGGCGAGAAAAGAAATTCCTGCCATTAACATCGCACATGGGAAAACAGCAGCCAGGGACCTGCGTTTGCTTCCATTCATACCCCTCACTTTATCATTCGTCTGCCTTGCTCAGATGCATGAAAAGGGAAGCGCCTGGGACAAATCCGAACGCGCAAATCTGGCAATTCATCGACATCGCAGCCGCATCGAGGTCTGCATACAGTGTCTCGTTACAAGACAGTGCATGATTAAAGTTTTTATAGATTTGGAGATTCTATCATGTTGCTCCGCAGTGAGCCGAAATATTGCTTATACCGTTCGGAGGCAAGCGCTCTTAGCGCCCAATCCCTGAGCCGGTTATAGGAGCGATCATCGTGGCCTCATCTTCCATAACTTATGTATCCTATGTGCCGTCCAATAAGACCGAATGGCAACTCCGGTTGCAGTCTCAGATGCGGACGTGGCTGCCGGTGCTGGCCTTCTCAATGGTCTTTGCCGCCGAGTCCACGCAATATTTTGGGGCGGATCGCACCAGCGCCCCACTGCAACGCGTAGTTGAGGCATTGTTTGGCTACGACACATGTGCGCATTGGGAATTGATCCACCATCTCATCCGCAAGACAGGCCACTTCATGGGCTACGGAATCTTTTCGTTAATCTGCTTTCGCGGCTTCTGGATTACGTTGCAGAACACGTCGTCCCGGTTGTTGCGGCAACTATGGGCCAACGGGCTGGCGATTCTGACCACATTCCTGGTGGCCAGCGCGGATGAGTTTCACCAGAGCTTTTTGCCCAACAGGAGTGGCCAATTCAGTGACGTGCTGCTGGATTGCTGCGGCGCTGCGGCGATGTGTTTGATTTTGTTCCTGGCCATGCGGGTGGTCGAAAATCGGAAACAGGCGCGGGACAGGGATACAAGCCGCCTTAAACCGGCTTATGCCGGAATAGCAGCCTAAGTAGAGTAGTCCGCGTTGATGCTTATGTACTTGTGGGTCAGGTCGGTGGTCCAGAAGACGCAGGAGCTTGTTCCCTGGTGCAGCTGGATGGTGATGGAAAATTCCGGCTGCGTGATGTAGGCATGAGCGGAAGTCTCATCATACTCTGTGGCACGGCCTCCATTGCGGCATATGGCCAGTTCTCCAAAGCTGATGTCGATGCGCTCGGGATCGATCTCGGCGCCGGAGTAGCCGATCGCCGCCACCAGCCTGCCCCAGTTGGGATCGCAGCCGGCCCAGGCGGTTTTGACCAGAGGCGAGTGGGCGATAGCCTTGGCGATTTTGAGCGCGTCCGCGTCCGTGGCCGCTCCCTTGATGCGCAACTCAACAACATGGGTAATGCCTTCGCCGTCAGCCACAATCTGGCGGGCCAGCGAAGTGCAGACCTCAGTGAGGGCGGCGGCAAAAGCTTCGTTTTCAGGGCCCACTACGGCTTCGCTTGCACCCGAGGCCAGCAGCAGTACGGTGTCGTTGGTAGAGGTGTCGCCGTCGACTGAGATGCGGTTGAAGCTGACCTCGATAGCCGAGCGCAGGTAGCCGTCCAGCACCTTAGGCTCGACGAGTGCATCGGTGAGTATGTAGACCAGCATGGTGGCGTGGGGAATAAGCTGAGGATGAATCATTCCCGCGCCCTTGCACAACGCGGCGATGCGGACTACGCGCGTCGCGCCGTTCTGGCCGGGGAGTTCTAACTTGGCGAAGGCAGTTTTCTCTACCGTGTCAGTGGTAAGGATGGCCTGGGCGACCTGCTGAAAGTGGTCGAAATCAGCGCCCAAAGATGCGGCCAGTCCGGGCAGGGCGGCGATCAACTTCTCCGCCGGCAGCGGGACGCCGATGACGCCGGTGGAGGAGGGAAATACCTCTTCTGGCAGGCAGCTGAACTGCCGAGCCGCAGCCTGGCATGTGGCGCGGGCCGCATCCAGTCCGGCCTGGCCGGCGGCGCAGTTGGCGTTGCCGGCGTTGATGGCCACCACGCGCACCTTGCCTCCGGTGGCCCGCAGATGCTGCTTGTCGAGGATGAGCGGAGCGGCGGTGACTCGGTTGGCGGTGAAGGCGGCTGCGGCGCTCGCAGGGGCGTCGGCCACTATTAGGGCAAAGTCGGGACGTCCGCTCTTCTTGAGCCCCGCCTTGGCGGCGCCAAAACGGAAGCCGCGAAGAAGATCGAACTGGTTGGCGTCAGACATTCGGGT
>CAZFMB010000220.1:0-2357 GCA_964520005.1 uncultured Occallatibacter sp. | reverse complement strand
GCCTCCGTCTCAGCGGCGAGCTTGCGCTTCGACGCATTTTTCTCCAGCATCTCGGCAATCTGCTCAATGGCGGCTTTGGAAAAGATAGCCCGCTCATAGCGCAACAGATCGTAGGGGTGAACCTCGTTATTGAGCACCAGCTCCACGCCCTTGAGGTTGCGCGCGCCCAGCACCAAGGCCGGCGAGAGCGTCTTGCCATTTTCCACCAGCAGCGCGGTGCGCGTCACCTCGAGCTTGGTGAGCGCCGCGCGATAGAGCTTGGTCTTGGCGTCCTTGATCTCGAGCGTGTCCACCACCGTCAGCTTGCCGTCGGCCAGCTTCGAGGCCAGCGCCGAGCGCAATGCGCCCAGCAGCTTCTTGCGCGGAAAGGCGTAATCGTAGCTGCGCGGCTGCGGCCCGTGCACCGTGTAGCCATGACGCCACAAGGGCGAACGCACCGAACCGATGCGCGCCCTTCCCGTGCCCTTCTGCTTCCACAGTTTCTTGCCCGATCCGGCAACCTCGGTGCGGCTCTTGGTCTTGTGCGTGCCCTGGCGCAAAGAGGCGCGGTAGTGCTTCACCGCCTCCCACAGCAGAGCCTCGTTCACCTGGTCGGGCGCAAACAGCGCGTCGGCCAGCTCCAGCGAGCCCACCTTCTTACCGCTCATGTTCACTACATCCACTTTTGCCATCGTCTTCTTCCTGCGAGCTGTCAGCGATCAGCCTTCAGCTATCAGCCCTTCCCTTGTTGAAGCAATCCTATTAACTCTCGCAACCAGCAAACTGAAAACCGTGAACTGAGAACTGAGAACTATTTACGCTTGCCGGCCTTCTTCGATGCCTTCAACGGATCAACCGTGCCCGA
This sequence comes from uncultured Occallatibacter sp., assembly GCA_964520005.1. Taxonomy (GTDB): domain Bacteria; phylum Acidobacteriota; class Terriglobia; order Terriglobales; family Acidobacteriaceae; genus Telmatobacter. The sequence goes on along the minus strand of CAZFMB010000220.1, from coordinate 1,513 downwards.
TCCGGCAAAGCCGCGACGCTCGCGCGGCGGAGCCTTGGCCTTGGAGATCATCACGTAGCCTTCGCGGCTTCCGGGCACCGCGCCTTCCACCATCAACAGGTTCTCTTCCAAATCAATGCCGCGAATGCGCAGGTTGCGCACCGTGATCTGCTTGGCGCCCATGTGTCCCGGCATTCGCTGACCGGGAAAGACGCGCGAGGGATAACTGGATGCGCCAATCGAGCCCTGAACTTGGAACATGTGTCCGTGCGACTTAGGTCCGCCGCCGAATTTGTGCCTGCGCACCACGCCGGCAAAGCCCCGGCCCTTCGATGTGCCAATCACGTCCACAAACCTGGCCTCGGAGAAGATGTCCACCAGAACCCTGTCGCCGGCCTTGGTAGCCACAACGCCATCAGCATCCAGTTCCAGCTCAACTTCCTTGATCACCTTCACCGGTGGCGCCTCGGTCTTGGCGAAATGCCCAGCCTGCGGCTTGGTCACATTCTTGTCCTTGACGAACTCCACCAACCCGATTTGCGCGGCCTCGTAGCCGTCTTTGGCCAGCGTCTTCAACTGCGTAATCACGCAAGGCCCAGCCTGCAGCACCGTAATAGGGTGCACATCGCCCTTGTCGTCGAAGACCTGCGTCATGCCGATCTTTTTTCCTAGAATCCCTGTAACGCCCATGATTTCCTTTCCTCATCATGCGATGCGAATTTCATCGCACTGCCGGGTAAAGCAAGTTCTCAGTCTTCAGTTCTCAGTTCCCAGTCTTCAGTTCAGTGCATCTATCGATGATCCGGTAAATACTGACAACTGAGAACTGTGAACTGTGAACTACTTTTCAAACGCCTTGATCTCGACATCCACGCCCGCCGGCAGATCGAGCTTCATCAGCGCATCCACCGTTTGCTGCGTCGGCTCCAGAATGTCGATCAGCCTCTTATGCGTGCGAATCTCAAATGCTTCGCGCGACTTCTTGTCCACGTGCGGCGAACGCAGCACGCAGTACTTGTTTTTGATCGTCGGCAAGGGAATCGGCCCCGCCACCGTTGCCCCGGTGCGCTTGGCCGTCTCCACAATCTCGCCGGTCGAGGTGTCCAGCACGCGATAATCGTATGCCTTCAACCGGATGCGAATCCTCTGTCCAACCATGACTTCCCGTCTTCCCCGTGGGCGGCTTGCAATCAGCCCACGCACCTGAATTTTTCGGGATCAGCAATCAGTGCCAACTTGCTCAGGCCGCGTTACTACTTCAGCCCTGTTCCCTGATCCTCGTGCTAAATAGTTCCCAGTTCTCAGTCTGTTCCTGGCTTCATTCAGCCCTTGCACTCGCACCGGCAAAACCGGAAACTGAGAACTGTGAACTGCGAACTGTGAACTGTGAACTTACTTGATAATCTCGCTCACCGTGCCCGCGCCCACCGTGCGGCCGCCTTCGCGGATCGCAAAGCGCAATCCCTTTTCCAGCGCCACAGGCGTAATCAGCTCCACCGTCAACTGCACGTTGTCGCCCGGCATCACCATCTCC
>CAZFMB010000219.1:0-2456 GCA_964520005.1 uncultured Occallatibacter sp. | reverse complement strand
TGCGCAGAAAGCGAATAATGCGCAACTTGATGACGAGCTGATCCATCATCTCCTGTGCTTCGGATTCGGTAATAAGTCCCTTGGCAAGATCGCGTTCAAAGTAGATGTCGAGGAAGCTCGAGATACGGCCCAGAGACATGGCCGCGCCGTTCTGCTCCTTCACCGCTGCCAGGAAGCCGAAATAGGTCCACTGCACGGCTTCATGGGCGTTGGCGGCGGGCTTGCTCAAGTCGAAGCCATAGGCGGCGCCCATTGCCTTCAACTCATTCAGAGCCTTCACCTGCTCTGAAAGCTCCTCGCGAAGACGCATGAGCTCTTCAGAAAACACGCGGCCGTCCATCTCCGCCTTTTCCGCCTTCTTGCACTCGATCAGGCGATCGATGCCATACAGCGCAACGCGGCGATAGTCGCCAATGATGCGGCCGCGGCCATAGGCGTCGGGAAGGCCGGTGACAACATGGGAACTGCGCGCGCGGCGAATTTCCGGCGTGTACATCTCAAAGACCGCTTCATTGTGGGTCTTGCGGTACTTGGTAAAGATCTCGTGTACATGCGGATCAATCGCGACGCCATAGTTTTCCAGGCTTTGCTCCACCATGCGCAGGCCGCCGACAGGCATGATGGCGCGCTTCAGAGGAGCGTCTGTCTGCACACCGACAACGACCTCGTTCTCCCTGTCGATGTAGCCCGGACCATGAGCGGTGATGCTGGAAGGAATGTCGGCAGAAATGGCGAGCACGCCGCCGTTCTTGCGCTCTTCCGCGAGCAACTCCGTAACCCGGCCCCAGACTTTCTTGGTGCGCTCGGTCGGCCCAGCCAGAAAACTGCTATCGCCAAGATACGGCTGGTAGTTAGTCTGGATGAAGTTGCGAGTATCTATGGCCTGTTGCCAGTTACCGGAAACGAATGCTTCCCATTCAGTCCTGATTGTGTCGCTCATGAGCAAGTCCTCTATTCCAGATATACCTTGGTTTTCGATTTGCCGTACCGCATTGTGCTTTTTAACTCACAATGCGGAACGTATAAATCCATCGAAACTTGAGCCCTCTAGGTGTTCGATGGGAAATGGGTAAGAACGATGCACGAATCTATATGTACTTTAGTTTCTGTTGTTTGCTCCTATACATTTTGGAGAATACAGACATGAACAGGTCATCTTCAGGACTAAATCCATGCCATGGTTCCCGCTATACGGGAATTGAAGCATATTGCGATACGCGATATCGGCACGTTTCTACCCATGCGGCCCCCCCCTGCCGCTGAATCGCAACATCCGGTTGCAAATAGGTTGTAAGTGAAACAGGCCGCTTCACTTACAACCTATCGATCCGGCCTGATGGATTGATAAGGAGTAGACAAAAGCAACTGCAGATCCTTCGACTCCCCTTCGCTACGCTCCGGGTCGCTCAGGATGACAGATCGATGTTGATGCATGGGAGCAGGCAATCCGGGAACGTGCGAACCAGACGCGCCTCGCCCGCGTAGAATCGCGTAGACTGACGCCGGGGAGGTCACTGCCTTGCACCCAGCCCATTCGCCCATCGCCGCACAAACGCCGCTGCGCACCGCGCTTCGGCTCGCCGCCCTGTTTGCCGCACTCACCTTCCTGATTCATCTGGCCAGCTCGCTCTGGGGATCGCACCTGGGGTATGGCTTCTTTCGCGACGAGCTTTACTTTCTGGTTTGCGGCCATCATCTGGCATGGGGTTACGTGGATCAGCCGCCGCTGGTGGCTTTGCAGGCCCGGCTTGCGGAAACGCTCTTCGGCCTTTCGCCAACCGGCATTCGCATTCTCAGCTTCGCCGCCGGGGGCGTGACCGTCGGCCTCACCGGCCTGCTAACCTGGCAGTTTGGCGGACGACGCGCGGCGCAGGTGCTGGCCATGACCGCCGTCCTCGCCGCTCCGGTCTTTCTGGCCACGGCCAACTACCTCTCCATGAATTCATGGGAGCCATGCTTCTGGATGGGCGCGCTGCTGGTGGTGATGCGGCTGGCAGAGGGTTGCGCCGGCCCCAGAGCGTGGCTGCTTTTCGGATTGCTGGCGGGCTTGGGCATTCAGAACAAGCACTCCACCGTCTTCTTCCTCGTGGCGCTTCTGGTGGCACTCATCGCGAGCCCGCAACGGCGCATTCTTTTGTCGAGAGACTGCGCGGCCGGTGTGGCGCTGCTGGTTCTGGTGGCTCTGCCCAACTTCATCTGGCAGTGGATCCATCACTTCCCCACGTATGAGCTGTTGAGCAACATTGCTCATTCCGACAAGAACATCAAGCTGCCGCCGCTGGCCTTTCTGGTGGCGCAAGCCAACATTGTGCTCATTTTCGCCGTTCCCCTCTGCCTAGGCGGCCTGGCGTGGCTTGCCTTTGCGCGCAAGGCCCGGCCCTGGCGCTTTGTGGCTCTAACGTATGTGCTGTTCCTGGGCATGATGATGGCCATGCACGCCAAGCATTATTACGTGG
>CAZFMB010000218.1:0-2639 GCA_964520005.1 uncultured Occallatibacter sp. | reverse complement strand
TCATCATGACTTCAAACCTGGGCGCTGCGCTGCTCACCGGAGCTGCCATCAAGAACGACCACGACGCCGAGATGGCGCACGAGTCGGTGATGCGCGTGCTGCGCGAGCATTTCCGGCCGGAGTTTTTGAACCGCGTGGACGATATTGTGATCTTCCACCCGCTGGGCCAGGCGCAGATGAGCAAGATTCTCGATCTTCGTTTGAACGAGGTGTGCAAGCTGCTGGAAGACCGCGAAATCTCGCTCGAACTCACCGAGCCGGCGCGGCAACTGATCCTGGCGGCCGGTTCCGATGCGGCCTACGGAGCGCGTCCGCTGAAACGAGCCTTGCAGCGCATGGTCCAGGATCCTCTGGCCATGAAGATTCTTGCCGGCGAAGTGCTGCACGGCGCGCATGTCCGCATCGGCGTGGACCGCAAGTCGAACGAGCTGCACTTTGAGCCCATGAGCCGCGAAGCCATGGCGTAATGAGGCAGCAGAGTTAGCCCGGTTGGCAGAGTTAGCCCGGTTAGCGGAGTTAGCCTGCCGGCAGCCACACCAACGCTCCGTGCCCCATCCTTTCCGCGCTTTTTGCGGAAAGGGTGGGATACCGCGAAACTCAATCGGACAGCGTTTCTGAGACGCCCAAGAGAAGCATCATTCGGGCCGGATAGGCACGGGCCTGAACAAAGCACTGGGCCGCTCCCGTAGGGAGCAAGCGAAAATAGCCCAGGGTGAAACCCTGGGAAAGCTAAAGCGTCTGTGTCGCAGAATCGACCGTGATTGACAAAACAGCACGCGCCCAGCCGAACCTGGATTTCATGGCATCGTACTCAGGCCCATCCTTTTGAAATGAAGCTGTCCCTTTGATCAGGAAGCCCGTCCCGGGGCCATTCAACCCCCTCACCTTGCTGCTGCCCAAGGTCACCAGGACCTGATTATTGACGGCAATATTGGCCTCTGTCTTGTGAAAATAGCCAGCCGGGATCAGCAAGCGGCCATCCTCCGAGACCTGTATATCGCTGTTCCAGGTGTTCACCATATGCGGCCCATCCGGCCCCAGGGTGGCGATGGCGACGACGCCATCCTTCTTCAGCACTTCCAGTAAGGTTTCCGGGATTTTCACTGTATTCCTCCGTAATGTGGTGATTGCCTGTTCATAGGCAAATAAACTTGTCGCCATTCAGGCAATGAATCGCCTGTGGAGATTGCCAACTGTAGATCCTGGTGGAAGCCTTTTGGCTCTGCTCAATGCCCCGCGTAAAATTCACTTCATAACTCACCGGAACCTCCAGCCTGGCGGCGTGCAACTCTGTCCTTTTTCCGATCCAGAAACCACCCCTCCGTTTCCCTGGCGAATTTCTTTGGAGCCTTGCACGAGTATTCGCAGACCAAATCCGCCAAAGTCCTGGAAGCCAGAAAAGTTTGCAGCTTGCGCTCGGCTTCTTCCATGAACGCATGGATCCGGCATGGGCCCGAGACCGCCCATCCCGGGGGCGTTTCACCGAAGAGTGCGCAGTTCTGGCGAATCTCAGCGCAAGTAAACAATGACCGTCCGGGATCGACCGCCCTCAGCACTTCCATCACGTCAATGTTTTCGGCCGGCTTAGCCAGAACAAAGCCACCCGCGACGCCTTCCATTCCCTTGACCAACCTGGCATTTTTCAACCGGGTAAAGATCTTGGCGAGAAAGCGCTCGGGAATTCCCTGGTAGCCGGCAAGGTCGCTGACGCTCACGGGAGCTGACTGCGTTGCCAGGATCAACATCGAATGCAGCGCGTACTCAACCCCTGCGCCATACATCGAAGCACTCAAACTAGCACCTCACAAGTCTTAGTATAGATTTTCGCTTCCCGATGTCAACCCCACGGTCTTTAGCGGTCCGTGGTGATAGTCGGGTTTTGAAAGGGCACGGCTTCAGAGGCTGCGGAAAAACTCGCACGAATGAAGGGTACGGGCTTTAGCCCGTACGTAAGCCAAGCAGAATCAACGGTGGCTTTAGCCCCTGAGGAAATGCAAGTGACGCGAAAATGCCGGAGGCCACAGGTCCGGATTTTCGGATCTGGGATAGCACGCCCCCACTTGCAGAGAATTACCCACCCTTGGCGCATACTCGCAGATAGGAAGAGATGAGAACATTTGTTCTGTCAGATATGTGCCCGGTCCGTACCCCCACCCCCTCCCCCCAAAATGGGGGCCTCTCGGGGCGCGCGTACGCTAGCAAGCTATTAATAATGAATGGATTACAAATTATAACCATTAACTCATCGGTAAACATAACCGGTGAATTTCAGCCCATTTTGAGCCAAAAACACCGCCTTTTTGCCCCAAATCACGCGAAATCGACCGTTTGATTTACTGCCTTAGCTCCACCAGCGTTGCTCCCTGTCCGCCTTCGTTCTGAGGCGCTTCGGCGATGGTGGCTACGTGCGGATGGCCTTTCAGGAACTCGCGCACGCCGCGGCGCAAAATTCCCGCGCCGTGGCCGTGAATGATGCGGACGCGGGGCAGGCCGGCCAAAAACGCGCGATCCAGATACTTCTCCAGCTCCTCGGTGGCTTCATCCACGGTGCGGCCGATGAGGTTGATCTCCATGCGCATGTCGTCGGTGTTGGCGCTGATGATGCTGACGTGCACGCCCTTCTGCCGGCGGGCGGCGGC
>CAZFMB010000217.1:0-2656 GCA_964520005.1 uncultured Occallatibacter sp. | reverse complement strand
GACACGCAACAACAAGCGGACTGATGCGTTCATCGTCAGCCGCCGGGCGAAGTAGTAGTGCAGCTTTTAGCTATTAGCTTTTAGCTTCTAGCTAAGGGTTGCGGAAAATGAGATTTCAGGCAATAGCCGGGCAGAAAGCATGAGAAAGAAAATGCTGGAAGCTAAAGGCTAGAAGCTAGGAGCTGTTTTTATGGCACGTTCGACAAAGAAGGGCCCGTTCGTGGATGCACACCTGACCGTTAAGGTGGAGGCGCTCAACCTGGCCAACGAAAAGAAGGTCGTCAAGACCTGGTCGCGCCGCTCGACGATTTTTCCGGAGTTTGTGGGGCACACAATTGCGGTTCACAGCGGCAAGAAGTTTGTTCCGGTATACGTGACCGAGAACATGGTGGGTCACAAGCTGGGCGAGTTTGCGCCGACGCGCGTTTTCAAGGGACACACCGGTGGCACCAAGGCGCCAGCCGCCGAGGTTGCAGCCAAGCCGCGGTAAAGCAGCTTTTAGCTCTTAGCTTCTCGCTTTTAGCTAGAGATTGCCGGAGCTAAGGATTGTTAGGAAGCGGAACAAGCTAGAAGCTAGTAGCTGATTTGAGGAAGAGACGATGGCAGTCGAGACAAGGGAATACAGGGCCGAGGCTAAGTTCCAGCGCGTGTCGCCGCAAAAGGCGCGGCTGGTGCTTGACCTGATCAAGGGCCGGGGAGTTGAGGAGGCGCTCACCACGGCGGCCTTCACCAAGAAGCGCATTGCCCCGGTGATTCACAAGTTGTTGACCTCGGCGGTGGACAACGCCAAGTATGTGGCCGGCGAGCAGGGCACTGATCTGGACGTGGACAATCTCTACGTCAAGCTGGCTCTGGCTAACGACGGGCCGCGCATGAAGCGCATCCGTCCGGCTCCGATGGGCCGCGCCTTCCGCTATCAGCGCAGGCTGACGCACATTATCCTGTCGGTGGCCGAGCGCGAGGCGGCGCACGGCATGGTGACCAAGGTGGAAGAACCACCCGCGGCGGGGCAGAAGCACCCTGCGGCACAGAAGGTTAGCAAGGCAGCCAAGGCGACGAAGGCGGTCAAGACGAAGGGCGAAGCACCGAAGGCGGCTACCAAGGCAACGGACGAAGCGGCCAAGACAACCAAGGCGAAGGCTGAGACGCCGAAGGCGGCGGCCAAGTCAACCAAGTCAACCACGAAAAAGGCCGGCAAGTAGGCCTGAAGGGTTTTGAGGAAAATAGCATGGGACAGAAAGTCCATCCTTACGGATTCCGGCTGGGAGTGAACAAGCCGTGGCGTTCGCGCTGGTTCTCTGAGCGCGACTATGACAAGCTCCTGGTCGAGGACGTGAAGCTCAAGGCTGAGCTGCGCGAAAAGCTGAAGGCCGCCGGGGTCAGCTCGGTGGAGATCGAGCGGCCGGGCAACAAGCTGCGCTTTCTCATCCGCACCGCCCGGCCGGGCATCGTGATCGGCCGCAAGGGCGCGGAGATCGAGAAGCTCAAGACGGAGCTCGGCAAGCGCACCAGCCGCGACGTGTTCATCGACATCATCGAGGTGAACAAGCCGGAGCTGGATGCCCAGCTGGTGTCAGAGAACATTGCTCTCCAATTGGAGAAGCGTGTCAGCTTCCGCCGCGCCATGCGCAAGAGCGTCGACTCGGCATTGCGGTTCGGCTGCAAGGGGATCAAGGTGCGGGTTTCGGGCCGGTTGAACGGCAACGAAATCGCCCGCTCGGAGTGGTATTTGCAGGGGCGTTTGCCGCTGCACACACTGCGCGCCGATATCGACTACGGCTTCACTGAGGCACACACGACGTATGGTGTGATCGGCGTGAAGACCTGGATCTATCGCGGCGACATCTACGAGCAGAAGCGCCGACAGACGCCCGCAGTTGGAACGTCGGTGTTCTAGGAGCAGCCGTTAGCTTCTAGCCTCTAGCTTCCAACCGGGGGCGTTCAAGAGGCAATCTGCTGTGTGAAGAGTTTCAAGCTAGAAGCTAGCAACTAGTAGTTGGTTTTCGAGGGTTTCGTTATGTTGATGCCAAAGAAGGTGAAGTACCGCAAGCAGCAGAAGGGCAAGCGGCGGGGCAAGGCCTGGCGCGGTTCGTCCTTGTCTTTTGGTGAATACGGGTTGAAGGTCCTGGAGTGCGGCTACATTACCGACCGCCAGATTGAGGCCAGCCGTATCGCCATGACCCGTTTTATCAAGCGCGGCGGCAAGATCTGGCTGCGTTTGTTCCCGGATAAGCCGATCACCAAGAAGCCGGCCGAAGTCAGAATGGGGTCGGGCAAGGGCGCTCTTGATCATTGGGTAGCCGTGGTGCGGCCGGGCAAGATCCTCTTCGAAATGGAAGGGGTGGCTCCGGAGATTGCGCAGGAAGCAATGCGGCTGGCTTCGAACAAGCTGCCATTGCGGACCAAGTTTGTGATGCGGCCGGGCGCCGAGAAGATTGAAGTCGCGGCCAAGTAAAACGGCAGCCTTCGGCCTTCAGCTTTCAGCTACCAGCTAAAGCAAGGGCGATCGAGGCGGCCTGGGCAGGAAAGAGCTGAGAGCTAATGGCTGAGAGCTAATAGCTGAGAGCTAGGAGCTGAGAAGAGATGGAACTGGAAAAGATGCGGAATTTGAGCGACGAAGAATTGGTGCACCAGGAGAAGACAACCTCCGAGCAAC
>CAZFMB010000216.1:0-2842 GCA_964520005.1 uncultured Occallatibacter sp. | reverse complement strand
CTCAGTTGAAAACTCCGCATTGGGCACAACCGCGTTGCTTGGATCGACGACATGGCCGCTAGCGGCGGCACTGGAAGTTTACGCGCCCGATTGCAGAGCGATTAAACCTGGCAGGGCAAAGACCGTGACCAGCCCCATATTGAATTTCATGTTGAACGTCCTCATTTCGTTTCAATATGCTGCACACTGATCTTTTTACTCTTTGAATCCATTCCGCCAGGATTGCTTTGCCGGGCGGATCCACTCAACGGGGAGACTCACAAATGCGTTTCGATCCCGCATTAAGAGTGTCTCGCCCGCCTCCAGGTTTATACGTATACATTCCCGGCTCAGATGTTTCATTAACACGCTTCTGCATACGTATACATTTTAATTCGAATTTTCTGGGATCCTTGCCTCCCCTTCAAACCATCAGGGGGATACTTTTCAACTCCACTTGTGAAATGCGTCAGTTGAGAAGGGTAAATAGAGGTAAATTCCTGCCGCCAAATTTCACTCGGTAAGACGTTACACTCCCCCGAATACGCTTGTCAAAATAAATAATCAGATGAGCTGGAGGGGTCAAAGCACCGTAACTCCACAACAATTCTGGAACGAATTCCGCTGAATGCCGAGGCCGCTTTCTTCAAGGACGGCGCAAGAGACATGTTGACATCGACGGCCCCGGCATGGAGCGTAACACGATTTATTGCAGCGAGTTATGGGAGAATTCGCAACCAGCGCTTCAGTGCGGCCTCCTGGTAATTTGAATGCGGACGTCCTTTACTGTGCCCCATTTTCTGCCTGCTTCTGGTTCTTTGTGGATGCTGGGAGTGCTCTCGCAGGAGAAGCGTAGCCCAGATATAATAGATACTCAGACGGTGCAGCCATCTCCTCCTAATACGCTCGCGTTCCTGATGATTGCAATTTACCTGGCTGCAGCGATTGTGGTCGGGTACGCCGTCAGGAAGCGCTCCGATACCGCCCAAAAGTTTCTGCACGCTCATGGAGCGCTCCCCCTCGCGGTAACCGCTCTTGCCTTCGTCGCGGCCAATTGCGGAGCGCTGGAGATTGTTGGAATTGTCGCGACCAGCGCGAAATACGGAGCCATGGCTCTGCATTTCTACTGGATCGGCGCCATCCCCGCGATGGTGTTTCTCGCCTTGTTCATGATGCCGATCTACGTGCACAGCGGGGCGATGACGGTGCCGGATTTCATCCGGATACGGTACAACAGCTCGACCCACATCCTGAGCGCCGTATGCCTGGCTATCATGATGGTGCTCATCTCTGGCATCAGCCTGTACGCAATCGCCGCGGTTCTGCACGCGTTCTTTGGTTGGAACTTCTCGGCGGTTGCCATCGCCGCCGTGTCGGTTGTTGCGTGCTACGCCCTGATCGGGGGCTTGCGAGCCACCATCTACAACGAGATTCTGCAACTGGGGCTGACGATCGCCGGCCTTCTTCCCCTGTCGTTCGCCGTGTATCGCGACTTCCATGGAATTCGCGGCATCACGCAGCAATTGCCTGTTGCGCGGACCCACATCTGGAGCACGCTGCCCCTGATGCAGCCGCAGACCGCGACCATGGATGTCTTTGGAGTCGTGTTCGGCCTGGGCTTTGTTCTCAGTTTTGGCTATTGGTGCACCGACTTTGTGCTGATCCAGCGGGCGCTTACGGCAAAAACGGTCGAGAGCGCCATCAACACCCCACTGCTGGCGGCAATTTTCAAATTGGCGTTTCCGTGGCTGGTGATTTTTCCGGGCATGTCGGCGGCCATCCTCCTGAAAAAAGGCGGATATACGCGATTCGATCAGGCCCTGCCGCTCCTGATACAGCACTACTACGGCTATGCGCTGATGGGTTTGGGAATCTCCGCGATTCTTGCCAGTCTGATGTCGGGACTGGCAGGCAACATCACAGCCTTTTCCACTCTCTGCACGCACGATCTCTACAAGACCCACTTGAGGCCGCGCCAAAGCGACGCGCATTATCTGGCCGTGGGCAGAACCCTGACGGCACTGGCTGCCTGCCTGAGCGTTGTGACGGCCTACATCGTGCTTTTCTACAACAATCTGATGGACTACCTGCAACTGGTGTTTTCCGTATTCAATGCGCCGCTTTTCGCCATCTTCCTGCTGGGGATGCTTACGACATGGGCAACGCCAACCGCCGGCTTCTGGGGACTCCTGTGCGGCTTAATCGCGGCTGCCATGCACAACATTGCGGTCAGAAACGGCGCGATCATATATGGAAGCCAGATGCTCGGAAACTTCTACGGGGCCGTCTACGGATGGGTCGTATCCGCGGCGGTTACCTGCGTGGTAAGCCTGTTTACCCAGCCAAAGCCGATAGAAGAACTGAGCGGCATCACCTACTTCACTCAGGTTGGCGTCCGGCGGCGCATCTCTCGCACATCCTGGGTGCTCGCCATTTCGGTTCTGGCGGCGTGCGCCGCATTGAACTTCATCTTTCGGTAGGGAGTTCCCTAGAGCGAAACCAGAGTAAGCGTGCCCTGTCAGGAGTCTTCAATGTGGCTTTTTCTTAAGGAAAAAGCCACTTGGCGGGCTTGCTTTCGGGATACATCTACTCTGGTTTCGCTGTAGCCCGCCTGGCATGGGCCCGGGCGATCACTTGCGCTTCTTTGCAGGCCCGGTTGAACTGCGTGTCACCAGCGTGGTGCCAATTTTGTACTGCTTTCCGACCCCATGCGGATCAGGGGTAAATGCCTCCAGCGCATTCACAAACAGCCTCGCGAGTTCCGGGCGGGACAGGTGCAGGGTCGTGAGCGGAGGATAGACGGCGTCACTGAATTCAATGTCGTCGAAGCCGATGATTGAAAGGGTTCCCGGAACCGAGATCC
>CAZFMB010000215.1:0-2868 GCA_964520005.1 uncultured Occallatibacter sp. | reverse complement strand
GCCCTGAAACCATGGGCTCCCTCTTCTGGCAGTTGAACGACTGCTGGCCGGTGGCATCCTGGTCCTCGATCGACTACTACGGCCGCTGGAAGGCGCTGCAGTATTACGCACGGCGCTTCTATGCTCCCATCTTGGTTTCGCCGCACGTCGAGGATGGCGCGCTGAAGGTCTATATCGTCTCAGACAAGACGGAGCCGCGACAGGCCTCGCTGCGGGTGCGCTTGATGAACTTCGACGGCAAAACGCTGCTGGAAGAAACACATGCCGTGGAGGTTGCGCCGCTCACCAGCAAGGTCTATCTCGACTGGCCGCTGAAAAAGCTTGCCGATGCGGGCGCGGCCGTCACTTCGCGCGTCTTTGTCGTTGCAGACCTCGCCGCCGGCGGGGCAGAAATCTCGCGCAATCTGGCCTATCTCGCTCCAGTCAAGGAGGTTCACCTGAAACCGGCCGCACTCAGCGTGGAGGCCTCAAAGGAAAAGGGAAGCTACAGGATTCGCGTAACTTCGCCGGTCCTGGCGCGCAGCGTGTATCTCTCCTTTGGCAATCTGGATGTAAAAGTCTCAGACAACTACTTCGACCTGCTACCGGGAGAAACAGTGGAGATTACGGCCACAAGCGCGGCATCTCTCGATGCTCTCAAGGCGCAGTTGAAGGTGATTTCGCTGACCGACGCCTTTGCGGGTGACGGCCAGCCTGACGCGGTAAAAGCAGCCAGGTGACAGGCTGCAAACAACTCGCACGGATGAGGGGTACGGGCTAAAGCTCGTAAGTATGAAGGGTACGGGTTTTAGCCCGTACCCAAGTGCAATCAAATCAATGTGGGCTTTACAGGCTGCGGAAAAACCGGTCCGGAGGGAGACGGGGGTTTCAACCCCCGTATAAAACCCACAGAATCAATCGGGCCTTCACAGGCTGCGGAAAATCGCCTGTTTTGTAACAGGGCACGACTTCAGTCGTGCCGCAAGTGCAATCAAATCAACGTGGGCTTTAGCCCCTGAGGGATGATTTTCGTTCTATCTACTCGGAAACAGGCTTTTTTCGCAGCCTATAAAGCCCACATTGATAATGATTGATCCGGCCCCATTGGGTTACGGAACTCCGCAAAAGCAACTGCAGATCCTTCGACTTCGCTGCGCTCCACTCAGGATGACAGTTCTGTAGTGATGCGGTCCTTTGGGGCCGGATCAATATGTTGCGGAATTCCGTTGCACAGATGAAGTCGCGCCCTGACACGTCCTGGCGTTTTTCCGCAGCGTGTCAAGCCTGCGTCGATTCGGGGGGAACGGCTAAAGGATGCTGGCGCTCTTGCGGCGGGCGAGGACCGAGGCTTTGCGGCGGTCCTTCGAGGCGTGGTCGATCTGCTTCCAAAATCCGACAAAATAATCGATGGCGGAGATGGTGGAAACCACCACGGTGAAGTAGATGGAAGTCACCGCGTACCACTTGACGGGCACGATGAGCACGCCGAACTGCCACTGATACCAGTGATGCGCCAGAATGGCGGAGACCACGGAGAAGATCTGGACGACGGTCTTGAGCTTGCCCAGGTCGCTGGCCTGAATCGTGAATCCCTCTGACGAGGCGATGGAGCGGAGGCCGGAGACGAGAAATTCGCGGCCGATGATGACCACCGCGATCCAGACCTTGACCACGTCGGGATTGTAGGCCACCAGGGCGATCAGGGCGCCGGTCACCATGATCTTGTCGGCGATCGGGTCCAGCAGCATGCCGATGGTGGTGATCTGCTTCCACTTGCGCGCCAGATACCCGTCCAGGCCGTCGGTAATCGAGGCCAGCACAAACAGGACCGAAGCCGCAATCTCCTGTTCGCCGTTGTGCTGCCAGGGATAGTGCGGCGAAAGGATCCACAGCAGCAGCGGGATCATGACGATCCGGCTCATCGTGATGGAATTGGGCAGATTCATGTGGGGCGTGCGACACCGAAATTTCTTCGGCTCTGCTCCATTATTGCACCCGGGAGCGACACTCTGCGCCGCACCTGGTCCGCGCACCCCCAAGAGAAGAAGCGGAATGGACTTCCGGTCAATTCCGGTTCGATTCGCCAGCGCACTTTACGGCTTAGGAGCGACATCCTTCCTGGGGCGCGATGTACTCAATGGGAAAGCGTCGATCAGATACTTGGCCTCGTCGCTGACGACCGGATTGAGTTCCATGGACCCTATCGAGATGAGTCGTGTGCGATAGAAGTAGACCTTTCCGGCCTCCGCCGTGACTTGCGTAAGCTCCACGTTCTCCCAGGGCCTATGCGACTGCACGGTGACACAGAGATGATGCTCTCCCGGCGCTACAGACACTGAAAAATAGGAACTCTTCTTGTTTGCCCCTACCCAGGCTCCGTCGATTCCGAGCTTTATCGTCGGATACCCCAAGGTATAAGGCGTGCCGGCATCCAGGATGAAGTAAATCAGCGCCTTCCCAGCTTCCGGCTGCGCCAAAGTGTGCTGGGTCTTGTCCAGTTTCACATCGAAGTTGACATCTCCGGCACCACATGCCGCCGGCCCAACGACCTGCGGGGTTTGGGCAAATGTGGATGCTGCAAAAAGCAATGCGATGAGAGCGGCTTTCACGATTTTCCTCCCGAAAGACGATGCAGATAAATCTCGCGAGCAACTATAGCACCGTTCGGGTCATGCTCATTCTGGCCGCCACAAAAAAGGGATGAGCATTGCGCTCATCCCTTTTGTCCAGCATTCGATTCCCTTCACAATCACTTTCAGGCGTAGATGCCTCTTTGCTTGATGGTGTAAGCCACGCGGTCGATGGCCAGCATGTACGCGGCGATGCGGTTGTTCACGTTGTGGGCCTCGGAATAGCGCACCACATCGTCAAAGCTGTCGCGCAGGATGG
>CAZFMB010000214.1:0-2899 GCA_964520005.1 uncultured Occallatibacter sp. | reverse complement strand
CAAAAGCAGGACCCCGGCCACGATAAAAAGCGTTCTGCGCGTGCGTCTATTCATGAGAGACCATCAAAAATACCCTATCACTCTAGGTAAGGCCGTGGAGGCTCGTTGACGCCTGCTTCACCTCTGCTGTCGCCTTCTGCTACTTCCTCCGTTCCAGGAACTCATTCTTCAGATGTTTTGCAACGGCTTCAGAAAGCGATTGAATGCCAACGGGTCCGCCATTACCTTTACGCACCTGATATGCCCACACCACAGCTCCGTCGCCTATCTGAATCAGCTGCACCGAGACGCTCGATGTGCCTTCAATCCCAGCACAATAAGCAAACAGGCAGCGAGCAACTTTGCTGGCCCCAGACTCCTGTCTAGAAGCTACCTCTGCTGACTGGAGAATGTAGTTGGCGCTCTTCTCATCCAGCACGACAGTTGCCGGGGCCTGCTTCTTGTTGAGCGCGGCCGTCAAAGCAACAGCAAAGTTTTGATCTGCCTTGATGAAAATCCTAGGCAGGCCTGTTGAATTTGGAACTGTAGCAGAGGCGGATGGCGTTGGAGCATTTGGCTCGGTAATCGGCGCAGGCACAATCGACGCAGTTGCGGGCGCTTTTAGAACGACGGCCGAGACCACCTTATCGCTGACGCCCGCGCTCTTCAGGGCGATTAACCCATTGGCCGAGGTGTCATAGGTTCCCGGCGAAGCGTTGATGGTAGAAACGATCAGATCATCCGACAGACCGGCTTTTACCAGCTTGACGACGGCGTCATTGTTGAGTGTCTGCTGTGCTACGAGCAGAGGGCAAAATGCCAGAAACATGAGTACGAGAAAACTCTTGCGCATGCAGCTTCTCCTTACCTTTCAAGACTGGAAAATGGGTCCCTTGATGGCACCCGAATCATCCACCCCAAGAGTGCGGTTACGCAAGAAAATTCTTTAGATTAGCCCACCAATCGCGCGCATTCCGATGATTTCAGAATGCCGTTGCGGAGGGCGTTTCCTAATTGGATACGGTTTGCCCATTGGTCATAGAAAGCTATGACTCACAGCTATTGATCCGGCCCTTTTGGATTGCTGCGGAGTAGAGAAAAGCAACTGCAGATCCTTCGACTCCGCTGCGCTCCGCTCAGGATGACGGCTTTGTGGTGATGCAATGCTTTCGGGCCGGATCAATAAGCTGTCATCCTGAGCGAAGTTTGGCGCTTTCTTTGCGCCAAACGTAGTCGAAGGATCTGCATCTGCTTTTCTCGGCAGCCTGATTTATAGCAATCAACAGGGCTGGATCAATAAGTCCGGGACCTATTCGGGACTGACTCTTTGATCCGGCCGAGATTCTGCTTGCGGGGTTCAACTAAGGAAACTCTGATTAAGTCCTGTTTTGAAAGGGCACGGCTTCAGCCGTGCTGCTAAAGCCCGCACTATCAACGGGGGCTTTAGCCCCGGAGGAATGGTTTTCATGAACTTGGTACTTGATCAGGGGTTCCCTAATCGCCGTGGCTGACTGCAATCTTGCTGGGCAGGGGACCGGCATCTTCACATGCCGAGAGTGGGGAACACTCTTGCTTTGGGAAGCGGCAATTTCAGCGGATGCGACCTTGGGGCTGGGAGTCCGGTGCTTGACTGGTCCAGGGATAAGCGCCAACCGGGTTTTTGTGGGTATTTCCACTGTTTCTTCCCGGTTTCGGAGTCTTTTCGCTGTTTTTCCCGATTTGCGTCTCGGCTTCCCACCCTTTCCGCAAAAAAGACAAAACGCAGGTTCTTCGACTCCGCTGCGCTCCGCTCAGAATGACGGGGCACGGAGGATTTCTTCGGGAGCAAACAGAGGGCGAATCGGCTTCGGCGGTTTCCCATGTCTCAAAATCAAGACCTGGGGCACCCAGCATCTGCAACGCTTTCACTTGATCTCTGATCTCTGATCTCTGATCTCTGATCTCTGATCCCTGATCCCTAACCCCTAATCCTTGCCCCACAATCCCCGCTTTTTGCCCCCCGGTTTGCTCCTCGCGCGGGGGTGTGCTAACCTTAGTTCCTGTGCCGTTGAGTGTGCCAAGCGGGGGTGTGTCCGCTCGGTTTTTGGGGCTTCCGGGGTGGTTTCCGGGTGGATCGGGCTGGCGTAGCTCAGCTGGTAGAGCATCTGATTTGTAATCAGAGGGTCGGGGGTTCAAATCCCTTCGCCAGCTCCACTTATGGAAGTTGCAAACGGGGTTCCTGAACGGCAAGAAGGTTTTACCGGCGTCGGTTTTTTGGCGTCGGGTCTGTCCTCCGCGGCGATTTCACAGAGGTGCATGCTCCAAAATACCGGAGGTTTTCCGGACGGGGTTCGATGCGCTAAAGTGACTAGAACCGGGTATGGACAGGTTGGGCACAGGTGGCCGAGCGGTTAATGGCAGCAGACTGTAAATCTGCCGCTCCTTGGAGCTACGGAGGTTCGAATCCTCCCCTGTGCACCACGATTTTGAGGGGCTGGAATGCGCGGAGAGCCGCAACTTGGAGCACGCGCAGGTTCGGATCGGGAGAGCCTGAAGCGAGTGGGCGCCGATCTTGACCGGCGGTATCCGGTAGCCCTTGCGTTGTACGCGGTTTTGGCCGCGCTGGTTTGGTTCACCATGGGCGAAGGCAAGACATTCGTCATGGGCAAGACGGTGGAGATGCGCTGGATTCCGCTCATCGTCATCGGCGGTTTGGCTTTGCGCACTGTGTTAGCCCGGCAGGCGGAGAAAATTCGCCACAGCGGGGATAAGGACAGCGGGTCGGAGCCACGGAGTTAGTAAAAGGGCTGAGGTTGTGGTAAGTTGGGAGTTAAACCCCGACAATAAGTCACTCTCAAGGGTCCTGAGAGCGCAGAGTTAGCAAGTAGGGCTGATGTAGCTCAGTTGGTAGAGCACTCCCTTGGTAAGGGAGAGGTCACCG
>CAZFMB010000213.1:0-2980 GCA_964520005.1 uncultured Occallatibacter sp. | reverse complement strand
AGCGATTCTCTTGGGGCGTTTAGGTTAACGCTTATCCGGCTCTGCCAGGGGATATCCTCTCCCTTTAGTGCGGTGAATCGCTTTATCTGCTTGATTCTGGACAGCTTGGCCGAGAAGGGTTAATCGAATTTCTGACTCTCCGCCAGCATTGTATGCAGCAGACGCTCTCTGAGCGCCCGCAAAAGATTCATTGCTTGAGCACTCGGTAGGATTGCTGCAATCCATTTGGCAAGCCGGCCAGGGTCACAAATCACATTCCAAGCTTGCGGGCTGCCGACTGCGCGGCCTCTTCGTCGCGAATATATTTGTGGACCATCACGATTGATTTATGTCCTGTCTGCTGCGCAATCTCCTTGGTTCTGGCGCCGTTTTTGTAGGCCACGGTCACAAAGCCGGCGCGCAGGGAATGCGCCCCGTACTCGCGCACAGAGTTTTCATCCACGCCCGCCCGGCGGAGAGCCTGCTTCAGAATCCAGCGGACTGAAGCGCTATTGAGAGCGCCACCCACGGTTTGCGCCCAACTGACCCGCCGGAACACCGGTCCAGCGGTAATGCCTGCCTCGCCCATCCATTGCCGCAGCGCTCTGACCGGACAAATCAGTTCGTCCAGGGGAGTATCGTCCGGCTGAATGCCCAGCGGCAATTCCACATCTCTCCCCTGCCCCTCCTGGTCCGTTTTCGATCTCGGCAGGTGCACGGTCACTCCCGCGGGATGCGAATTCAGGTGCTCCACGCGTATTGCGGCCAGTTCGGAACAGCGCAATCCGCCGGCAAAGCCAACCAGAAGCAGCGCCCGGTCCCGCGTGCCCTTCAATGTGTCCCCGCCCGCGGCAACAATGGCGCGAAGCACATCGAGTGTCATGGCCTTTTTCCCGGCTTGCCGTACGCCGAGCTTTCGCCGGATGCCGTGGTAAACATCGGCAAGGCCGGTATTGCGCATGTCGCAGGGCGACGGATAGCCGGCCCGCCGATGCGCTGTAGCGATGGATGTGAGGCGCCGGGTGATGGTGCTCACCTTGCGGCCGCGCCGATCCGCCAGGTCCGCAATGTACAGGCAAACAGCTTCTGGCGAGGCTGGCAGAGGCACGAGTCCAGCCAGGGCGCACCAGGTCGTAAAATCCCGCCAATCAGCGTTGTAGGCTTTCTGCGTCGCCGCACTCTTTGAGGCGCGAGCGTAGTCCTGGGCCGACCGCACCGTTGCGGCCAGAGGGTGATCGAAGGGCAGATTGTTGAGGCCGGTCAGGCCCGCCGGCGGGTTCTGGCCGTTTTCCGGCTCACTGGGAGGCAGGAGAACGCCTTCGGACTGGGTGTGCAGCCGGAAAGAACGATTCGCCGTATTTTCGCTTTCCTCATTCATACTTGCGATAACTGTATCTTATCGCATGTGCGATTTCGCTTCGCGCCCTTTCCTTCGCCATCGGCTGCGTTCGGTGCTCGTCATGGCTAGCCCTAGCGGGCAGAATTCCCACCTTGAAATCTCTATCCGTTACTTCATGTTTGTGGATGAATTCATCCCACTGCGCAGAAAGCATTTGGCACGGCTTTTTCACGCCTGAATGTGTGTGCGTTCTTGCGCAGTTCTCTACCATTCTTCATCTCGGTCAAGAAGAGAATCGATTGACCTAAAACGGCGCAATAGTTTTTCTGCTGTATTGCGTAAACGCCACTATTTGTCATGGTTTAAAGATCAACACCACTCACTTTATCGGCGCATTTTTTCGTGCAATTCGTGCTCATATACATGTATATATTTATGCGCATACTGACAAGCGCTGCTGTGCATATATTACGTTATTTATGTGAATACATTTTGATATATCTTTAAATCTATTTATGTTGTCTATCTGCTACCTACGCATTACACTATGTATTATCATATGCGAGTGGATGTCTTCATGGATATGGTTCAAGAGGAGGCAAGGAGATGAACACGAGGTCCGTCAAACTCAAGTCGAAAAATCTGCCCAAAAAGGGAGCAAAAGCGGTGCCCGCGGCCCCCAAGCCAAAACGCCGGATTGCCCGCAAGGGAAGAGAACGGGTTTTGATCGAATTCCCTTCCCCCCTGCTCCAGCGAGCCGACGAAACGGCCGCCAAACTGGGGAAGAACCGGAGCGAGCTGATTCGCACCGCCGTGGAACAACTCCTCGACGGGTTGGAAAGGAAGCATTTTTATATGGAACTGGCTAGCGCCTATCAGGCGAACGCCGCCATGAATCTCGATCTGGCTGGAGCATTCGCCCACGCGGACAAGGAGAGCGCGCGATGATCGGAAAACCCTTTCGCGGCATGGTGGTTCAGGTGGGCCTTACTCCGGTAGCGGGAACCAGGCAGGGGCGATCCCAGCCATGCGTCGTGATCCAGAATGACGTCGGCAACAGGTTCTCGTCGACAACCCTCGTTGCCCCGCTGGCCGACGCGGCCCAGATCAAGAAGCCCTCCCCTATCTATGTGCTCGCCAAAAAAGGAGACGGCGGCACCGCACAGGACAGCTACGTTCTTTGCGATCAGATTCGGACGGTCGATCAGCGCCGATTCCGGGATGTGTACGGGGCATTCTCTCCCGAAACCATGGCCGCGGTAGACAAAGCTCTTCGGGTCAGCTTGGGGCTATCGGGTATTTAATTCGACATAGGCAAGCCCGGCCGGAAGACTTACGCCACGCGCCCACTATCCATTGCCAGCCCGACTCGAACTGGCAGTGGAACAGGGCGCAGCCGCTCTCGAACGTAGCAGAATTACCGGCCCCACGATCCAGCTTTATTGGTGTAGTTGTAGATATCTTTGCTTGCTTCGCAACCTTCCCACTTTGTCCTCTAGGACCTTGCCTCGCTCCAGATCGCATAGGATGATCGCGTAACGACTCCGTTTCCGCCACGCCCAGTCATCAATTGCCAGCACGCGAGGTCCCTGAGCAGGAACAGATACTTGGCCACCGCGCAGATGCGGCCTTCGGCGTCATAGAGATACTGATTGATGTTAT
>CAZFMB010000212.1:0-3002 GCA_964520005.1 uncultured Occallatibacter sp. | reverse complement strand
AATACCCGTCGTTGACTTAGGAAAAGTGGGAAACCTGCCGAAATGGTTGAAAAAGCGCGAGTTAAGTTATTGCCGAGTTTTCCAAAACCGGGCTGTGCATTTCTGGGTATTTGGAAATCGAGGTTATAACCGCAGTTACTGTACCTATGTTTCCCACGTCTCCCACAAGCAGGCTTAAAAGGGCTGTGTAAAGCAGAGTCTTTATGTGAAAAGTACGTCCATGTTTGCGGAAAATAAGGGCTTCGAAGAGGCTGGTCCTCCACAATCGGGCGCATATTCCACAATTCTTATCGTTTTTTTCTAGCTATATCTCTGCGTCAAACCAATCTTCAAAGTTTTTGGCCTCGATAGCTGAAGTTATTCCTTTATTTTTTCCCATTTGAAATTTGAAAAGAGAGCCGGCGCGATCCGGAGTGAGTGCGATTTATTTTTGGGCGCTGCCCGGAAAAAATTTCGGCTTGGATCTGCGATGCGGTAAATCCGGAAGTTTCAGTTGTGACGAGTCACGGCGCAGGGTGTGACGGATTCTACGATATGAACAAAAAGAAGAATTAAACCTAGTACTACCCGTCGTTCGCGCTGGAAAAGTGGGAAACCTTCTTAAATTGTTGAAAAAAGAGGCAGTTAAGTTGTTGCTGAGTTTTCCAAAACCGGGCTGTGCAATTCAGGATTTTTGGAAAACACGGTTGAAAGCGCAGTTACTGTACCCCTGTTTCCCACCACTCCCACAGGAAAAGCCGATCGGCCTGTGGAAAGGAAGTGCTTTATGTGAAGAGCGTGTCCATGTTTGTGGGAGATAAAGAGTTCCAAAAGGCCGGTCCTCCACAGTGGACGCCTATTCCACAGGTTCCACAGAAATGGGAGATCGTGCGGATAACTGGGACTTATCCTTCTGGCGGGAAGGCTTGTTGATTCCTCTCCAAGGGAGCCTCTGCAGAAGTATCAGCTTTGAAAGGACACGGCTAAACAGGCTGCGGAAAGACTCCTGTTTTGTAACAGGGCACGACTTCAGTCGTGCCGCAAGGAGTTCAAAAAAGGAACCGGCCTTTAGGCCCTGCGGCGAGGGCCTGATTGTCATAACATAATCATTTTCAACTGGATGGATTCCCTCAGGGGCTGAAGCCCACGTTTATCTGGCGGCGTTTACGGCACGGCTGAAGCCTTCCCTTTCAAACCGCTGCGGCTTCAGTTGCGGAATCGAACACGTCCCATCACGATTGGGGCGCGGCTTTTATACTTAAATTTCCATGTCCTACGCCTCAGCCATCGATCAACTGAATGCCATGGTGCCGGAGCTCTATACAGGCTCGGGCCATCCGCGGCGCAAATTCTCGCTCGACGAGATTCGTATCCTGCTGGGTGCGTTGGGAGATCCGCACCGCCGCGTTCCTGCTGTCCTGATTGCGGGAACCAACGGGAAAGGCTCGGCCGCGGCCACGCTGGCCTCCATTCTGACCGAATCGGGACTGCGCACGGGGCTTTACACCTCTCCGCACCTGGAGCGTGCCAACGAGCGCATTCGCCTGGGCCGTGACGAGATTTCAGACGAAGACTTCGCCCGGCTCTACTTTCGCGTCCACGATGCCGCACAGCAACTCGTAGAAAATGGGCAACTACCGCAGCTTCCCAGCTTTTTTGAGGTTCTCACTGCACAGGCTTTCCTGTATTTTGCCGAGGCAGGCGCGGACATTGCGGTGCTGGAAGTGGGCATGGGCGGGAGGCTGGACGCGACCAATGTCGTCGATCCGCTGGTTTCTGTCATTACCGATATTTCGCTCGACCACACGGAATGGCTCGGACCCACCATCGGTGCCATTACCCGGGAAAAGGCCGGCATTTTGAGGCGCGGCGGAACGCTGGTTACGCTGCCGCAGCACGCTGAAGCCAACCAGGTTCTGGGTGATGTGGCAGCCGGGATGGCGGTGCGCATGGTGAGTGCGGTCCCTTACCTGCCGGCCGCCGCCGTGGCTGGTCCTTACACGGTTGAAGCTCTTGGCGCGGCTGTCCAGGTGGATTCCCCGCTTTTGGGCGCTCACCAGCACAGAAACGTGGCGTTGGCCATTGCCACGGCCATTGAGCTGGCCGGCAAACACGGTTTTCCCATTACGCCGGCCTCAATTGCCGAGGGAATCAAGAAAACCTGCTGGCCAGGCCGGATGGAGCGCATCCTGAGAGGCGGGGTGGAGTGGATTCTGGACGTGGCGCACAACCCGGCTGGCGCTTTGGCGCTGCGTGTGGGGCTGACCAGCGCCTTTGCAGGCAAGATGCCGCGGACGCTGATCTTCAGTTGTCTGCGCGACAAGCCAGCCGCGGAGATGGCGCAGATTCTCTTTCCGCTCTTTGAGCAGGTGATCCTGGCGCCGATCCATACCGCCCGCGCCACCAACGTGGACGATCTGCTGGCTGCGACCCGGGCTACGGGGATTCCCGTAGTTGCCGCTGAGTCAGTGAGCAAGGCGCTCAAAATGGCCGGGGAGCGTGCCGAGGGCGGCGCGGTCGTCGTTTCCGGGTCAGTGTACCTGGTGGGCGAAGCGCGCCCGCTGTTATTGGCAGCACGAGGAGAAGAAGCATGAGCCGACGGCCCAATCCTTTGCCCAGGCTCTATCGCTGGCGCACCAACCTGATTCAGACGCCGATTTTTACGCTGGCAACGGTGATTTGCGGCACGCTTTCGCTGCTTGTGTCGTTCGTTGACAAGAGCGGAGGAACACAGCACCGGATTGCGCAGGTGTGGGCGCGGCTGTGTATATGGATTTCTGGATCGAAGCTTACCGTGCGCGGGGCGGAGAACCTGCGGAAGTATCCGGTTGCCGTCTATGCTTCCAACCACACTTCCTACATGGATACGCCGGTCATTTTTACCGCCTTGCCCTTCCAGTTTCGCATTCTCGCCAAGAAGGAATTGTGGCCTATCGCATTCATAGGATGGTACTTGGACAGGTCTGGGCAGATTCCGATCGATACCGCCAATCCCCGCGCCTCGCTTTCCAGCCTGGGAGTGG
>CAZFMB010000211.1:0-3055 GCA_964520005.1 uncultured Occallatibacter sp. | reverse complement strand
ACATTCAGATGCCTGAGCAGCTCCTGCTTCAGGGTGATCTGGCCCTTGGCGGTAATCGTCAGCGTAGTCATTGATCCACCCTCAACTTTATGGTAAGGCAAATATTCCTTACCGTCAAGAATTTTCGATAGGCTCAATCGCACCTACAGCTTACCTTCCAGCCAGCCGCCCAATTTCTCCATCGGCAGCCGCACACTGATAAAAAACTGCCCAAACAGTGCATACACAGCACTGACCTCATCAAACCGCATCTCGTAAATCAGCTTCTTAAATACCACCGCATCGTCGGCGAAGAGGTCCACACCCCACTCCCAGTCGTCCATCCCAATCGATCCGGAGATAATCTGCTTCACCACGTCGCCGTAGCGGCGGCCGATCAGCCCATGTTCGTGCATCATGCGTTGCCTTTCCGCAAAGGGCACGGTGTACCAGTTAACCGTCTCGCCGCGCTTGCGGTCCATGGGATAGAAGCAGAGGTACTTCGCCTCGGGGATGGCGGGAAAGAGGCGCGGAGCCATGGCCGCGGAGGCGCGTTCAAGACTGGCGGCAACCTCCGTCTGAAATTCGGGCGAGTGGAGCTCGAGGCCTTTCGCTGAGGCAGCCTCCCAAGTCTTGCGGCTGGATTCATAAAGACCCAGTTCGACCACCGATACATACGAGTGGCGCAGTTTAAGAAAGTCGTACAGCTTCGTCTGCGCCAATTCGAGTTCGACCTGATTCAGCGCTTCCAGCGAATCGCGGAAATGGATTAGAACCAGGTCGCCCTTGTGGCCCAACAGAGAAAAGAGCGCCGTACGCACGGGAGCATCAGGAGCAGCGCGTTCTAAGCGCTGAAGCGCGGCGACGGCCTCAGCGGCTATGCTTTTACGTTCGCCGTCCGCGCAGGACTCGCCGTCCGTGCAGGACCTCCACGCCTTCCAGTCGAAGCGGAAGAACTGGTGCAGTACGAATGAGCCTTCCAGTGTCAACGGTACAGGGGAAAAGTCGGTCAAGGCGCTATCCTCCAACTCAACTCTAACTTGCAGCCACCTCATCATCCTAGCAAAGTGAAGTTGAAGACGCGCGCAATGCTGTTTTCAGCGCCTTCCTAGCCATGAAAGCACCCTCCGCGCTCGATGGCTTATAATGAAAGCGCCCATGAACGAAAAGATTATTACCCTGCTGGTGCATTTTGTAACCCGCGTGATCGACATGGGCGGCTACGCTGGCATCGTTGCACTGATGGGAATCAATTCGGCCTGCATTCCGCTGCCCTCTGAAATTATCATGCCTTTTTCCGGTGTATTGACGATTTTCCACCACAACGGTTTGGATCAGCTGATCGCCCCCGGGCGCTTTGGCGGGGGCAATGTTTGGCTTGGTCTGGTTTGCGTGGCAACGGCGGGCATGGTGGGTTGCAACCTGGGTTCGGCGTTCTCCTATTGGATTGGCGCCAAGGGCGGGCGTCCCCTGGTGGAGCGCTATGGTAAATGGGTGTTGATGAGCCGCCACGATCTGGACCGCATGAGCAGGTTCTTTGAAAAATACGGATCGATTACGGTGTTTCTGGCGCGGATGATGCCTGTGGTGCAGACATTTATAGCATTCCCGGCGGGAATTGCCAGAATGCCAAGACTGCGTTTTCACATTTACACTTCTGTGGGCGCGTGGATCTGGTATTTTTGCCTGGCCACTGCGGGCATGAAGATGGGTCAGGCCTGGAATACGGACCCGCGCTTTCACGCCCTGTTTCACCGTTTTCATTTAGTGGTGGAGCTGGCGTTGCTGGCGGGCATGCTATGGTTTGTCTGGTCGCATCTGAAGCGTTCCAGGCAAGCGGAGGCTGTGTGAAGTGGTTGTCTGAATAGATTTGAACGGCCCGGAAAACCGGAGCCATCAAAACACGATTAGGAGAAACAATGGGAACTGAAGAGCAAGGCGGACAAAAAGCAGCAAACAAAATTGAGCCCGCAACGGGCAAACTGGGCGTGATGGTGGTTGGATTGGGCGCCGTCGCCACCACCATGATTGCGGGAGTCGAGGCCGTTCGGCGCGGGCTGGCCAAGCCCATTGGTTCACTGACGCAGATGGGCACCATTCGCCTCGGCAAGCGCACCGACAGTAAATCGCCGCTGATTAAGGATTTTGTGCCGCTGGCTAATCTGAAAGACGTTGTCTTTACCGGCTGGGACATCTTTGCAGACAACGTTTATGAGTCCGCCGCGCACGCCGAGGTGCTGGACGAGAAGACTCTGACGCAATTGAAGCCATACCTTGAGACCATCAAGCCACTGCCGGCGGTCTTCGATCAGTACTACGTGAAGCGCCTCAACGGCACGCACGTCAAGAAAGGCAAAAACAAGCGCGACCTGGCTAATCAGGTCATTTCCGACATTCGCGCCTTTCGCAAAACCGTGGACCGCGTGGTGATGATTTGGGCCGCGTCCACGGAGATTTTCATCGAGCCGACAGCCGTCCACCAATCGATCGAAGCCTTCGAAAAGGGGCTCGACAACGACGACATCGCCATCGCGCCCTCGCAGATCTATGCATACGCGGCACTGAGCGAGGGTGTGCCCTTTGCCAACGGCGCGCCGAATCTCACCGTCGACACGCCGGCTATGATCGAGCTCTCCAAGCGCAACGCCGCGCCCATCTGCGGCAAGGACTTCAAGACCGGCCAAACCCTGATGAAGACCGTGCTGGCGCCGGCCTTCAAGGCGCGTATGTTGGGCGTCAGGGGCTGGTTCTCCACCAACATCCTCGGTAACCGTGACGGTGAGGTGCTGGACGATCCGCAATCCTTCAAGACCAAGGAAGAGTCCAAGCTCGGTTCGCTGGATTACATCTTCCAGCCTGAACTGTATCCCGACCTCTACAAGGATCTCTACCATAAGATTCGCATCAACTACTACCCGCCGCGCGGCGACGACAAAGAGGCCTGGGATAACATCGACATCTTCGGATGGCTGGGCTACCCCATGCAGATCAAGGTGAACTTCCTCTGCCGCGATTCGATTTTGGCCGCGCCCATCGCGCTCGACCTGGTGCTCTTCCTCGACCTGGCCAAGCGCAC
>CAZFMB010000210.1:0-3062 GCA_964520005.1 uncultured Occallatibacter sp. | reverse complement strand
AGGCGAAAATGCCGAGTCGAAGATCTCGGCCTACTTGTTTTATTACGACATGGATTTATTTTCCGATTTCACTTACTATTTGGTGGACCACAACAGAGGCGATCAGTTCGAACAGCGGGATAGGCGCTGGGTAGGTGGGCTTGACGCACGCCACACAGTCTTCAGCACATGGTTTGGCCGCAAGATGTCCAATACCTTCGGCCTGCAACTCCGCAACGATTGGATCGACAACGGCCTTTACCGGACGGAAAATCGCAGGCGTACGATCAAAACCGATTATTCCGCCACCGGCATCTCTTTCAACGACGCCATCTGCAACACCTACACATCCACCGTCAGTATCAGCGTGGATGGTGGCGCCCCTACCACTTTTCCCAGCGCCTGCCCGGCTTTGCCCCCAACCACGGAGCGGGATAACTTTACAGACTTGATAGGCAGTGCATATGTGGAAAATAAAATCCAGTGGGCGAACAAATTCCGCTCGGTCGTGGCCCTTCGCGGCGACGACGAAAAGTTTGTCGTAACCAGCCTGGCTTACCCCTCCGATATTGTTACGTTGCCCGACGGCGCCACCACCACGGCGAACGCGGCCAATTCCGGCTCGGCCAGCAAGTTCCTTCCCAGCCCCAAAGCCAGTTTGATCTTCGGCCCGTGGGCCAATAGTGAGTTCTATTTACAGGGCGGGTTCGGTTTTCACTCGAACGACGGGCGTGGCGCGACACAACAGGTGGAACCGGTTTCGCCGGACAATCCTTACCACGGTACGCTCAGTACGAAAATCACCCCGCTGGTCCAAACCAAAGGCGGGGAAATCGGTATGCGCACGGTAACCGTCCCACATCTGCAAAGCACTCTTGCGCTCTGGTATCTCCGCAGTAATTCCGAATTGTTGCAGGATGGCGACACCGGAGGCACGTCCGCTTCAGAACAGTCCAGCAACCGCTATGGCCTCGAATGGGCGAACTACTACACGCCAACCAAACATTTGGCTGTTGATTTCGACATTTCTGATTCCCGCGCCCAATTTACCCAGATCGATCCGGACGATGCGGCACAAACCGTCACAAATAGCGCCGTCACAATCAATGGCATCTCCGTTGGTTCCTTCTATGCGCAACAGAGCGGCCCGGGGGGCAAGCTGGTGCCCGAAGCGGTCAGGGTGGTGATTTCCTCGGGCATCACTCTGCATGATTATCAAGGCTTTTCGTCGAGTTTGCGCCTGCGCTACTTTGGCCCGCGCGATTTGACCTCCGACGGACTTTATCAGTCAAGTCAAACGGTGTTGCTCAATGGGGAGTTCGGTTATCAATTTTTCAAGAAATGGCGCGTTACGACCGAATTTTTGAATATGCTGAACCGCAAAGACGCCGACATTGACTATGCCTATGTCTATCAAATCGCTCCAACAGCCGCGCCGGGATTCGGACGCGTCAACCACCCCACCGAACCGTTTCTGTTCCGTTTCGCGTTAGGAAGAAGCTTCTGATAGTGGTTAGAGGTCAGCGCTCAATGCTTGTGCGGATGCTTGTGCTTCGGCTCGGAGGGCGGCGTCAACTCATGCTCCGGAACGGTCATAACCAGGCGGCCGTGCTGCACGCCTTTGAGGCCGATCAGTTGATACGCAAACTGGGCGACCTGGGCCGATTTGCCATGCACAATCAACACCTCCAGGCAGGAATCGTGGTCCAGGTGCGCGTGGCTGGTGGAGACCACCAACTCGTGGTGCGCATGCTGCGCCTCGGTCAGCTTTTCCGTGATGCCGTGGGCATGGTGGTTGTAGATGAGGGTGACGGTGCCCACGACAATTGCTTCCGGAGCCGCGGTCTGCTCGGTCACCAGCCGGTCGCGGATCAGGTCTCGAAAGGCTTCAGAACGGTTGGTATAGCCCCGCCGCTCAATGGAGCGGTCAAAGCGCTTCAAAAGGTCCGAATCCAGCGCAATTCCGATTCTGCTCAGAACGCTCATAGGCACTCCCGCAAAGCCAATCGATCTCCCCTATGTGACTAGGAAACATCAGAGTAGCACGGTAGAGAAAATCGGGCTATTCCGGCCATAGCAAGCCCTCCGGCCGGGGTATGCGTTGACTCCGGAGCCTGATTTCGGTTATTCTAAAGTCCTTGCGCGGTGTTGCGCCTGGGGTCTTGGTGTGCTCACCCAGACTCGCCTGGTTGATGCCCTGAAGGGATCGACTGGAACAGGTTGCCGGCTGCCGGATTCGAGTTGAGTGGCGCTCTGTTTGGCGCCTCCGGCGTTACCAGAGCCCTTTTCAGGGGCAGCCCCGCACTTCTCACCCGAACAGATTTGTTTGGCAGTGGGTGGAAATTGGGCCCATGCGCTGGATTGGCGCGGGCAAGAGCGTTTTGCGTGGGATTTTTGGACTTTTAGGCTTTAGAGGGCAGGCGAGAGATGAGTACCTTTGTTCCCAGCGGCAAGGATATTGACCGCAAATGGTTTGTAGTGGATGCCAGCGGCAAGACGCTGGGCCGATTGGCGACCAAGGCCGCCGACGTGCTGAGCGGCAAGCTGAATCCCCAGTATGTGCCGTACATCGACGTGGGCGATCACGTGATCGTAATCAATGCGGAGAAGGTTCGCCTGACCGGCCTGAAGGCTCAGAGCAAGCTTTATCGCCGCTACACCGGTTTCCCCGGCGGGCTGCGCGAGGAGTCGTTCGTGCGCCTGTTGAACCGCAAGCCGGAGATGATTCTGGAACAGGCCATCAAGGGAATGCTGCCCAAGAGCAAAATGGGCCGCCAGATGGCTACCAAACTCAAGGTCTATCGCGGCGACAAGCACCCCCACGATGCGCAGAAGCCGGTGGAATTGGAGATTGCGTAAAGCAGCTTTTAGCTATTAGCTATTAGCTTGTTATTGGAATTAGAACTTTTCGGGCTTTGGTTTTTAGCTAAAAGCTAAGAGCTAATAGCTGGAAGCTAAGAGGAAACGAATGGCAGATTTGGTTCAGTATTACGGGACGGGGCGGCGCAAGTCGGCGATCGCGCGCGTTTTTCTGCGTCCCGGCACGGGCGAGTGGAAGGTCAACGGCAAGGCATTCGATGTGT
>CAZFMB010000209.1:0-3071 GCA_964520005.1 uncultured Occallatibacter sp. | reverse complement strand
TTTCGGTGAAACTGCTGTGGTGGGGGAGTTGAGAGATCAACTCCCCCGCGGGCGAACGGCTCCCGTGGTCCCTCCGTTCGATTGACCGCAAATCGCTTGCAGATAATTACGCTCCTCCGGCGCACAATGATCCTCAGAAGTCTTCCTTCAAACCATCGTCCCGGCACGACCTTTTCGCCTTGTTTTCCAGCCGGAAGCGGCCGACAGAGGCCGAAACGTCCCGTAACTCCTTTGCCAGGAATATTTTGCAGGGAACTTCATTGTTTTCTATATTTTGCAGTGCAAACCTGCCTGTAAACCAAAGAAAACAAGGATTTTGCGCCCAAAGTACGGGTGGGGGTACCCCATGGTCCAGCTTTGCCGGCATATCAAGGCCAATGGACAGCGATGCCAATCTCCGGCTCTGCTCGCGTCAGCTCTCGATATAATCACAGAAAATGCAGGTCCGGGAGTTTACCGTGCCTGATGCCAGACGAGTGTTTCGAGAAATTTAACACCTCTGATTTCACACTTCACTTCTCCAATCCATTCCCCGAAAGGAAAAATGAAACGATGAAACTGACCACTCACCTGAACTATGGCGGCAACTGCGCGCAAGCTCTTCGCTTCTACGAAGAGCATTTGGGCGGAAAAATCAGCTTTATGATGACCTACGCGCAGATGCCCGAGCCGAAAAACATACCGCCGGGATGTGAGCAAGGCATTCTACACGCAAGCATACAGTTAGCAGGCACTACGATCATGGCGTGTGACGCTTCACCAGATCGCTTTCAGCCCATGCGCAGCGTCTATCTTGCTCTTTCTGTCGACAGCAATGAGGAAGCGGAGCGCATTTATACCCTGCTCTCCGAGGGCGGCGAGATCTTCATGAAAATGGAGGAAACATTCTTTGCCCACCGCTTCGCCATGCTCAGAGACAAGTTCGGCACTTCATGGATGATCATTCACGAACGGCCGATGCCGGGCGGCGCTTGAAGGGTTGCCGAAATAATTGGATCGCACAATGGGAAGGGGCATTAACCGTTCACTGTCCACTGACCACTGTTCTTTCAGCTTTCCATATAGTCCCAGAAGGCGTCGGCCAGTTCCGCGCCGTGTTCGTTGAGAATGCGGCGGGCGGAGCGCTCCACCTCTTCGATGAGCCCATGCAGGTAGTCGCGGGAGCGGGAGATGGCCACCACGCCCAGGGTGGCCGATTGCCAGGTCACCGCCTCGTCCATCTCCGCCACCGAGACGTTGAAACCCTGGCGAATCTGGTCCTTGAGCGAGCGCACCACCTGCCGCCGGTCCTTGAGCGACTGGGCGTGCTCGATGCGGATTTCAAGCGTCAAATGGGCGACGGCCATGGCGTGAAAGGAATTACACCGACAGTGTAAGGCCAATTTCCGCCATCTGGAGTATTTTTTCTTTTCAGCCAGTCCTAATCCGCAAACTGCGCTAACTGCTCTGCCGACGGTTTGGGGGTGAAAAAGCTGACCACGATCATGGCTGCGACGGCCACTGGAAGCGCCAGGAATATGGCGTCGCGCTCGGCCACAATGCGCGGAAAGCAGTCCTTGACCGCCTGAATGTCCCAAACCAGGGTAACCGCTGTTCCCGCGCCGATGGCCGACACCGCGCCCCAGGCCGTGACCCGCCTGGAAAAGAAGGCCGCCAGCACAACCGGGGTCAGCGACGCGGCGTAAACGGTGTATGCCCACAGCATGGTGTGAATCACACTCGCGGCGTGCAGCGACTGGTAGAGCGCCCAGCAGCCCAGCAGAACCACCGCCAGTCGTGAGACGATCAGGACCTTTTTATTCGATGCTCCCGGCGCAATGTAGCGCGAAAATACGTCGTTGACCAGGTTTGTAGCCGGCGAAAACAGGTAGTTGGAGGCCGCCGACATCACCTGGGCAAAGACCGCTCCCAGCAGCAGCGCGCCCATCAACGCAGGCAGTCCGTGCCGCGCCGTGTAGGGGATGATCTCGTGGGGTAGCTTGGCCAACTCACCGGAGGAGTGGTAGAGAGCCGTGCCAAAAACGGCGATGCAGACGATCAGCGTCTCCAGCAGGATGGCGCCCAAAAACCAGCCCACCACCGAGAGGCGCGCGTCCCGCTGCGTTTTGGCCGAGAAAAACTTCTGATACATCACCTGGTTGCCCAGCAACAGCAGCAATGTGGGCACCAGAAATTCCAGTCCCCGAATGACGCCAAATCCCACCGGCTGCAGCACGTGGTCCGAGCTCATCCGGTAGTTGCCCAGCAACTGGAAGTATTCCGGCGGAAGCGCCTGATGCAGGCCTACCCAGCCGCCCGCTTTGAAATAGAGCATGGGAGCGGCAATAAGGCAGATGGTCGTAACCATCGAGCCGATCACCATGTCCATGTAGGCAACCGACGACATACCGGCCAGCGCCGTGGTGAAGATGACAAAGGCTGCAATGATGTAGGTGCCCATCACCGGAGTCAGCGTCTCGGGAAAGACCAGGTGCAGCACGTTGCCGCCGCCGGTGAACTGGTAGCTGGCGATTCCCACATAAGCAAAGAGAATGGCAATGGTGCCCAGCACCCGCGCTGTCTGGTTGTAGCGAACCTCCAGCAGATCGGGCAGGGTGAACTGTGCGAATTTACGCGCCCGCGGCGCAATGAAGTAGATGAGCAGCAGCGCCAGCCAGCCCCCGGCCGGCTGCCAAAGCGCGGCAAAGCCATTCTGATAAGCGTTTGCCGCCCCGCCAAAGAGCGATCCGCCGCCGATCCACGAACTCAGCAGCGTGAGCACTAGCACCATGGCCGGTAGCGAGCGGCCGGCGACCAGGTAATCGGCCTTGGTCTTTACCTGGGTGGTGCGATAGAGCGCAACCGATAGCAGTGTAACGACAATGACGGCCAAAACAGCTACATACAGATAAGACATTCGCGGGAACCCTCTCTGCAATCAGAGCATTGCCGCCAGTGTACCGGATGCGGGCGACGCGTGGCGCGATCGCATCAACAAGATACCGATTGACCCCCGTCTGGAGAGTTGATAAACTGTTAATGCGGGGTGGAGCAGCCCGGTAGCTCGTTGGGCTCATAACCCAAAGGTCGCT
>CAZFMB010000208.1:0-3073 GCA_964520005.1 uncultured Occallatibacter sp. | reverse complement strand
TGCGCAGCCTGGATAACGAAAAGAAAGTGCTGGAAGACTCCGTCGCCGCATTCCAGAAGGCGCTCGAACTCACCGAGCATCGCTACGATGGGGGCCTGGCCAATCGCACGGAAGTGGAGGAAGCGCGCGCGCAGTTGGAAGCCACCGGCGCTCAGGAAGTCGATCTCGGCAATGCGCGTGTGCAGTACCAGGATGCGATCGCCGTACTCACTGGCCAACTGCCCGAAGGGTTTTCCATCGCAGAGAAGAACGGCGCCATGACGCCGCTGCCGATTCCCGCGGGCGTTCCTTCCGCTCTCTTGCAGAGGCGGCCGGACATTGCTGCCGCGGAACGGCGCGTGGCCCTGGCGAATAGCCAGGTCGGATTGGCGCACGCCGCATTTTATCCGCAGGTGATTCTGAGCGCCGCGATCGGATTACAGGGCGCGAGCCTCGAAAACTGGTTTGCGGGTCCGGCCCGATTTTGGGCCGTGGGGCCGTCGGTTGCGCAGACCATCTTCGATGCCGGCAGGCGCAGGGCCGGTGTGGCGCAAGCCAACGCGAATTATGACGAAGTGGTTGCAGAGTATCGGCAGAACGTACTGACTGCATTCCAGCAGGTAGAAGACAATCTGGCGTCCTTGCGCATTCTTGACGACGAGGCGATGCGGCAACAGCGCGCTGTGGCCGCATCGCGCAGAGCCGAAGGATTGTCCATGAACCGATACAGAGGCGGCCTGGTGACCTATCTTGAAGTCGTAACCGCGCAGAGCACGCGACTACAGAATGAACGAGTCGCCCTTGGCATCGAGCGTCGCCGGATGGAGGCCAGCGTGCTGCTGATTCGCGCTCTCGGCGGCGGCTGGAACGCGAGTTCCTTGCCCAAAGCCGCCAAACTCACCTCCAGCAAATAGGGAGTGTGCAGCGCGCAGGGGATCACGGATAAGTACAAGCAGGTCTCATCAGCGGCTCCGGCACTTGTCAGACTCCTGCACAGCGCGGGAGAAGAGTCTACGCTGCGAAACTGTCATTCCGGATTACGGCATCTCACCCCCGTGCCGGGAACCAGAACGCGTGAGATCGCAGGCAATAGAGACTTGAGGGCGAAGGCGCAACATCTCGCGCGCTTTCGCCGAAGTTGGCCTGGTGGGCGAGGTCGAGGCCGAACAGCACTCATCTGGCAGATCCCTGGCGATGCGGATAAGGGCCGCGCCTTTGTTTTTGCGACTATAGCATTTTCGGAATTGGTGTAGACCGAAGCCTCGCACTCAAGTGGCTTTTTTCAAGAAAAAGCCACCTTTCGATGCACTCAAAAAGTCTACGTGTATTCCGAAAATGCTCTAGGGTGGGATCGGTAAGTCTTACCTCAAAGGGCCGGATCAATAAGTCGCCATGATTGGTATAGGACAGCGATTCATTCACGCGACCGTTGCTTGAGATACGATCACCATTTACTTCATACTTGTCGAAAACCCATGTACAGCAGGGCCAAACCCAAAAGAAAAGTGACAATGCCGCCGAAGATGAGCACCCTTTCCCTGTTGCACTTCCGGTAGAACGCCATGGCGGGACCGGGGAGGAATAGAAGGACCGCTCCCTTTATGATTGTGAGCCATCCGAAGATCGTAATCAGCAGGGGCAGGCCGGAGGTCCAGACGTTGTTCATCACGACCATCACGGCTCCCATGGTCAAAATGAGGAAGCTCCACAACCACAGGAATCCGCGGTCTTGAATCGCTTTTTCGAGGGCGGTCGACACGGTTTTTCTGTCGATAAGGATGGAAAGGCTCATCACCGCGAGAACGGTCCCAAGCACCTGAGCGATGGCAATTGAGCTATTCATTTGGAATCTCCTTTCCGTACACGGAAACGCCACCATTCTACGCCTTTTTCGGCTGTTCGCGAGATCACCGGACTTTTTTCACTGGAGCACTCCCGGCGGCGTGGCTCTCCGCCCCGGCATTGCACCGAATCGCCGCCGTCATCTGATTCCGATCCGGCCTGTCGGGCTGAGCAAAGGCATAGATATCGGATGCTACGGCGTTTACGATGAGTAACCAGAGAATGGAGCGCACCTAATGCTCATTGAGTGGCTTGGCCCGATTGCACTTCACCAATTCGGCAAGCGAAGAGTTGGCGACTGATTCGGAATAGCCGCGATGTTGGCGGTCGCTATTTCCCTTATCGATCCGGCCCTCAAATAGTGTTACTCTCTCCCACCCTTTCCGCAAAGAACGCGGAAAGGATGGGGCACCCACTTGGCAGTATTTATGGGCCGGATCAATAGAGCATTTTCAAGGTGAGTGTAAGCTCTGGGTGCCCCATCCTTGCGGCATACTTGTCTTTGCCGCAAGGGTGGGATCGCACGACGCCTACATTACAGCAACAGTGAAAATGCTCCAGAGACTATTTAAGCGGGGCTTGCGAAGTGGCACGCATTCGCATCAACGGTATCTCGTTCACCCGGCTCTGGAAGCCTCCCTATACAGCGCGCGCTGACGCTTGCATGCATGCCAGCGATCACACCGCCGAAGGAGAGGTAACAATCTTTATTGGGCTTTTGATCTTCGCTATTGGCCGGTTGGGCAAAGCCGACGATAAGGACGGCTTTATCAAGCCCTCTCGCACTACGCGGGTACTGACGGCAGGTGGGTGGATGGTCGGCCAGTCTTTCTTTTGCCGAGGATTGGCCAGACTCTCGGCAGATTCAGCGTTGCCGGTAACCGCTCCCTAAACACCGATTGTTTATGGCGCGGATTGCTGAGCCGCCCTGGAACGGGTGGAGGTGCAGGGCGGGATCGCAACGACTGGCGTACGAAAGGCCGATGGGCAAGATTAGGTCTCTGACCGTTTGAAGATGTACCTCAGGTCGTTGCTTTCGCAGGTCCCAAAATCGGGACCGGGGGCACCCATCGTTGGTACAACTTCAAGGTGTCAGAGACCTGGCCCCAATGACTACGGAACCACATCCACACGGTCCGCTTGTACGATCACATTTGTCGCGTTGGCATTCTTCAATCCGGAGACACGCACTTTCAAGCTGTGGGGTCCAGGTACCAGCGAAGGTGTGGCATAGATCAATTCATTGTCTGTG
>CAZFMB010000207.1:0-3115 GCA_964520005.1 uncultured Occallatibacter sp. | reverse complement strand
GCTACCATCTGCACGTGATCGAGATTCGCCAGTACGTTGACCGTTTGGGGCGCAAACCCTTCGAACGATGGTTTGAAAAGCTGGATGACGACACCCAGGCACGAATGACTATCTCTCTTGATCGGCTTGAACGGGGTAATTTTTCAACGGCAAAAAGTGTGGGAGCAGGCGTTTTGGAATTGCGCCTGGATTTCGGGCCCGGATACCGCATTTATTTTGGCAAGGATGGCGAGCAGCTCGTCATCCTGCTGGGCGGAGGCTCGAAAAAACGCCAGCAGGCCGATATCGATACAGCCTGCGCTCTCTGGCAGGAATACAGCAAGAGAAAGCGGGAGGAATGATGGCGCTCACAAAGAGTTTCAACGAGACGGTTAAGAGCAAGATCCAGCAGAGCGAGGGATTCCGCAGGGCGCTTCTTCGCGAAGCTGTCGGCTGCATGATCTCCGGCGATGTGGAGACGGGAAAATCCGTACTCCGCAAATACATTAACGGGACAATTGGCTTTGTGAAGCTGGGAGCTGACCTGGGACGTTCTCCCAAGGTTCTTATGCGGATGTTCAGCCCGACAGGCAATCCGCAGGCAAAAAACTTGTTTGAGATTGTCGCCTATCTGCAAAAGATGGAAGGAACCGTGCTGGAAGTGACCGACAAAGCCGCGGCTTGACGCACTTATAAGATGCTCAGGCGACCATATCCGGGTTCCCAACCTTGAGCCAGTTTCCGAATATGCGACCGTCCGCCTGGAACTCGCAATAAACTGTTCTGGGGAGCGATCTTATGCATCGGGTTAATACCGTTTTGATTCTGCTCTGTTCATCTCTACTAGGCCAGGTTCTGTACGCCCAGACCACGCCCTCCATCGGAACGGAGCGTGTTTACATCGGCTTTCTCGATGATGCCCGTGAGGAAATGGTCAACTGGAGGCTTGGCGTCGCTAGCGAGAGGCTCATTCGGCCCGCATTTGAGAAGACACACTCGGGATGGCGCCGAGTGGAATCCGGCTCGATCCCAACGCGAATGAATTGGACCGTCGCATTTGACGGCAGGAGCATTGGCCACGTAACAAGCCAGACGATTTCCGGTGCAAGCAGACCCAAGCAAGGACACACCGAGTACCTAACGGAGGTCCAGGCGATTGTTACACCCTCCACTGACATTCCATCTGTGGGAGTGCCGTCCGAGAAGTATAGCGCCATGGGAATCGGCCCAACCAAGGGCAGACGCCCCCTGATTGTGGTCTCAAAGCCATACACGAGTGATCCTGACGGTTGGAAGCGTCTATCTCGGGCGCCAGATGCGGTTGAGACGCTCGTTCACGCAGCATTTCGCGGGGCGTTTCCCCATACTTTTCGCTGCAAAGGCGAGCAGATTATGCAGCGGAACTGGAAGTTTCCGGATTCGTCGCTAAAACTTCTCACTGTCTACGCTTCCAATAAGGGCGCCTTCTTGGTTCAGACCAATTTGAATGCGGGAGATTGCGGATATGTCGATAACCCAGACGATCAAGGTTCCTCCCCGTGGTTCTTCCTATCTACGGACGGCCAAGCTCGACGAATCGGCTCCTTTATGTCCCTCCTTGATGCCGGTGATTACGACAACGATGGACGGTCTGAACTGATCTTCATTGTGAACCAGCCAGAAGACACGGATGGCTTCGTGCTTTTTGATGCGGACTTGCACAAACAGGCAAACCTTATTTGGAGCTATCACTAGCCTGCACTTGTACCATTCCTGGTTCACCGGTCAATCTGCAAGTTAACCCTCTGCCTGACTTTGAGCGGCGGGCAGCCTCACCCTTCCACGGTCCGCTTCAACTGCCCGCAGGCCGCGAAAATGTCGCGTCCGCGCGGCTTGCGCAGATAGGTGGGAATCCCAGCATTGGCCAGCGTGAGGCGAAAATTCTCCACCGCCTCGGGCTGCGGCGTTGTGTATTCGATGCCGGGGCCGGAGTTCCAGGCAATCAGGTTCACCTTGGCGGGCAGCCCGGTCCGGCGCACCAGACGGGCAACCTCAGCGGCGTGCTCCGCCTGGTCGGTCACCCCGCCGAGCAGCACGTATTCAAACGTAATCCGCTCCCGTGAGCGCAGCCGCACCTGGCGCACCGCATCCATTACCACCTCAATGGGCCACTTGCGGTTGATGGGCATGATTTCGCCGCGAATCTCGTCGTTGGGAGCGTTCAGGCTGATGGCCAGCTTGGGCCGCACCTCGTCCGGCTCCTGCGCAAACCGCTCAATCCCCGGCACGATTCCAGAGGTGGAAACGGTCATCCGCTGCGGGCTCAACCCCACCTCCCGCACCAGCAGCCGCACCGCCGCCATGAAATTGTCGTAGTTCAGGAACGGCTCGCCCATGCCCATGAAAACCAGGTTCACGCGGTCCCGGCCCACTTCTACGCCGTGGCGCTCGAAGACCGAAATCACCTGTCCGGCAATCTCTCCCGCGCTCAGGTTGCGCTGCAAACCGAGCTTGCCTGTCAGGCAGAAATGGCAGTTCACGGCGCAGCCCACCTGGCTGGAAACACAGATGGTGGCTCGGCTCCAGCTCTTTTCCGGGGCTGGCTCCACTTGGGCCGGGGACGATTGAGATTTGTGCTTTCCCACCCTTTCCGCTGAAAAGCGCGGAAAGGATGGGGCACGGGACATTTCTCGTGAGTCCGCTTCTCCTGGGTCCGATTCAGGCCCGTCCGGTTCGCTTCCGTCGCCGGACTCGCCGCCATCGCCCTCGGGCATCCAGACGGCTTCGACGGTTTGCTCGTCCCCGCTGTGGCACTGCACCAGGTAGCGTTCCGTTCCATCCACAGACTGGAAGACCTGCGCAATCTCCGGGCGGCCCACTTCCCAGCCCTCGGCGGCCAGCCGCTGGCGCAGGGATTTAGATAAAGTACTTATTTCAGAAAGTCCCGCAACTCGTTGACGATACATGGCTTCCACAAGCTGAAGTCCGCGCCACGCCGGTTCCCCAACCTCCGTCATGCAGGCCGAAAGCGCCTCAGTATCCAGGCCAAAAAGCGGGCGTTTGCCTACGGGGCGGGTGGCGTCGAAATGAACGAGTTGAGGGGATTTTTCAGTCACGGCTTGGCTCAGAATAGAGCATTTCCGCCTCTCGCGCAGCC
>CAZFMB010000206.1:0-3262 GCA_964520005.1 uncultured Occallatibacter sp. | reverse complement strand
ACAAAAACTGGCCGTTCCCCGGCGAAGGCCCGGTGGTCAAGCAGGACGAGGAGCCAGTGGTCAAGCAGAACCAGGAGCCGAAGAAATAGAAGCCGCGAATCGGGTTTAGGCCGCGAATCGGGCTTATTGAACCGGCCTGAAAAGCTCCCGTGCCCCATCCTTTCCGCGTTTTTTGCGGAAAGGGTGGGAAACCACAGAAGATCGCAGCTCCGGCAGGGGGAAGTTCGTGCTTTCCCACCCTTGCGATAGAAAAAACGAAATGCAGATCCTTCAACTCCCCTTCGCTACGCTCAGGGTCGCTCAGGATGACAGCAAGGATGGGGCACGGAGCTTGATTGCCTGGACCGGGGATGTGATGCACCGCTACCGGGAGCGGCCGGCCGGGGAGACGATGAAAGAGTCGAAGAAGTGCGTCACGTCCTCGCCCCGCCGGGCGCCCTCCGAGGGGAACGCCGCAATGAGCATATAAAGGCGCGAGCCGACATAGACCAGCCGCGCATTGAGCACTCCGCCTCCTGTGTTACGCGCCGCAAAATCCCGCGCCGGAAAGCCCTGTACATTGCGCTGCGATTCGTTGACCAGGGTGGTTTGCGTGCGAGTCAGCGCATCGTTTCGCGCCATGTCCAGGGTTCGCTCGGGAACGTGGTTGTTGGCGCGCGCCACGGGCGGGTCGTCCGCCCAGGTCACCGAATAGGTGGTTTCAGGGTCGGGGTAGGAGAAGATCATGCCCACCTGATCCGATCCGCCTTGTTCGTTGTAGGCCGGAATCTGGATTTCCTTGACGTCGCTCGGCATCTCCACCTTGAAGCCGTCCTGGAGCCGGTCCACCTTTTGCCACACAATGTGCGCGGGAGAAGGCGCGGGGGCTGTCTGCTCGGCGTTGGTTTCTTGACCGGCTCCGATGCCCATGAGGCCAGCGAGTCCCAGCTCCTGCCGATGCAGGTAGACGTAGACGGCTCCCAGGACCGCAAAGCCAAGCAGGACAATGTAGAACCACCGTTTCACTCTTTAGAGAGTGACAATTCGGCCCGGCCCCACGCAAGCCGATTATGGCTTCTTTGGAGGCGGGGGTGCCAGACAGGTAAAAAGTGGTGCAAATTCACCGGAAATCCACAAGCAATTTCTCCCCGGCAGATTTTGCCAGTGCAACCTTTTTCTTCTTCCCGCATCTCATTGTGTAACTAGCAGAGGCTTCCCCGATGTCACTTCCTTCCAAGAAAGGTATCCACTCCTTTTGAAGGTCCTGTACGGACCTCTTCCCTCAAATCCCCCTGGACCCCCCTCCCAAAATTGCCTCTCAAGCGGGCCTGCCGGAAGGCAGGCCCAACGCATTTGAGCCGGTGTTTTTCTTGAGATGAATGGCAGCCCTACAGCCAGGCGTCATGCGCGAATAGATAGAATCAAAGAGAGATGCGGTCTTCTTCCAAATCAAACACTCCATTCGACCCTGATATCCAGGCCATCGACGCTCTGTTTCTTGAGGCGGGCCTGGTTCGCAATCGCCGCGGCAAATCCTCCAGCCCCGCCCGCGCCAAAAAATTCGATCGCGCTGCGCCGGAGGAGCTGTTTCACCCGGCGCCCGCTCCGCAAACCGCCCCCAACGGCGTCCAGTGGCTGTCGGTTCCTGCCTGGCAGAAAATGCCCTGGCTCTGGCATGGTTTCAGCACGCGCAATGGCGGCGTCAGCCGGGCCTATTGCCCAGACGACGCGCCGGGCGAACTGAACCTGGGCTTTACCGCCTCTGACAGCCGGGAAGCGGTGGAGCGGAACCGCCGGCTTCTTGCCGAGGCGGTCACCGGAGACGCAGCCACGCCGCTCGTGACACTTCGCCAGATTCATTCAGGTATGCTGGTTCGCGCCACGCCCGGGGACGCCGCCCGCGAACGCCCCATGAAGGCTGACGGCCTGATGACCGATGAGCCCGGCCTGCTGCTGGGCATCCAGACCGCCGACTGCATTCCGGTGTTGGTGGCCGACCGCAAGCGCCACGCGGTGGCAGCTTTCCACGCAGGCTGGCGCGGCACGGTCAAGCGCATTGTCGAGACCGGCATTGGCCGCATGCGTCTTGAGTTCGGCTCCCGCCCCGAGGACCTGGTGGCCGCTATCGGCCCCGGCATCGGCGCCTGCTGCTACGCCGTCGGCGAAGAGATGCTTTCCGCCTTCGAGTCTCAGTTCGCTTATGCCCGCGAGCTGTTTCATGAGGTCTATTCCACCGACGCCGTGCGCATGAAATATCCCATGCTCTTTCTCACCCAGCGCGCTCCCGGCCATTCGCCCATCGGTCCCAGCCTGCACCTCGACCTGGTCGAAGCCAATCGCCGCCAGTTGCTGGCCGCGGGCCTCAAACCGGGATCGATCAAAGTGGTGGGGGGCTGCACAAGCTGCCAGCGCGAGCTGTTCTTTTCTCATCGCGCTTCACAGGGCCACGCGGGACGTATGTTGGCCGTCATCGGCATCCGCAAGTAAGCCGCAAGCCAGGTCTCTGACCGCTTGAAGTTGCACCAAGGTTCGGGTGCCCCAGGTTCGGCGCGTCTTTGTTTTTGCGCCTAACCTGGGATAGCGCAAATCTCAATTGGAACAAGATCATCCGGTCAATGACCTGGTGTGGTGTCTCCGCAGTTCACATAAAAAACACGCTGTCATCCTGAACGAAGTTTGGCGCGCTTTTGCGCCAAACGTAGTCGAAGGACCTGCGGTTGGGTCGTTGCGGAAATCAACTTCCTGCATCTTGAGGGAATTCCAGTTCGGACGCCCAAAGCTGTCCTCCTGATGATGTAGTGGGCTAAGCATTCCCTCAGGGGCTAAAGAGGCTGCGGAAAAAGGCCTGTGACGCGTTTTTGTGACTGCCCGGCGATGCGTTTTGTAACAGGGCACGACTTCAGTCGTGCCGAAGAAGCTGTTCAATAGATCGCGGGCTTTAGCCCCTGAGGGATACTATCCGGTTGAAACTGATGATGTTGCGACAACCAAGCTCTTGCCGCAGGGCCTAAAGGCCGGTTCCTTATTACCTGCATTTATGGCACGACTGAAGTCGTGCCCTGACGCTTCTCGCGACCTGTTGGCCTTTTTCCGTAGCCTGTAAAGCCCACGCCCATTTTGCTGCATTTGCGGCACGACTGAAGTCATGCCCTGTTACAAAACAGGAGTTTTTCCCCAGCCTGCAAAGCCGTGCCCTCTTGAAAGCCACTCTACAGCTACGAGAGAAATGCCCAAAAAAACACCGCCCCGGCTCAGGGGACTGAGACAGGGGCGGCTCTTGCGG
>CAZFMB010000205.1:0-3266 GCA_964520005.1 uncultured Occallatibacter sp. | reverse complement strand
TCGGCCATCGGCGACGACGGCGTAATGGGGTAGATGGCGACCACTTCGGTGAGCCGATAGGCAACCGAGGCGGCTGCCTCGTTCCCATCCAGAATTACCATTTCTTTTTCACTCATTTACTGATCCTCATAACGGGTTGGGCGGATAAAAAGCCGCTATTCCGAGTCTCTTCCATAGAGGGGCAAGTGGCTGTGATGCAAGACACATTGAGGGCCTCTATTCCCACATCGTAAAGCCGATTTCATGCTTGAATCGCGCCTGGACTCTAAAGCCAAGCCTGCTCATCCCTCATCCCAGCAACGCCGCAACCTTGGCCATCTGCTCACTGATCGCGATGCCCTGCGGACACAGTTCCTCGCAGACTCCGCAGGCTATGCAGGCGTTCGCCCTCTGCGACTCATTGAGAAATATCTGGTACCTGAAGCGCGCGTCCGCCACGTTGTCGTACAAATGCGCGAAGTTGAAAAACTCGAAATTGGCAGGAATCCACACGCCATTGGGACAGGGCATGCAGTAGTTGCACTTGCTGCACGGAATCGCGTTGCGCGCGCTGTACTTTTCCCTCACCTCGGCAATCAGCGCCTGCTCTGCCGGTCCAAAACTCCCAACGGCAGAACGATCGGCAAAACTCAGATTCTCTTCCACCTGCGTCATGGTGCTCATGCCGCTCAGAACCATCGAAACCTCCGGCTGATCCCAGAGCCAATCGAGCGCCCACTCCACCGGCGTACGCCGCACGGGAAAGCCTTCCATCGCTTCCCGCACATCCTGAGGCGGATCGGCCAGCCTGCCGCCCATCAATGGCTCCATGACCACCACAGCCAGGCCCTTCTCAGCCGCCAGCTTCAGCCCTCGCGTGCCGGCCTGAGTCTCAGTATCCATGTAGTTGTACTGAATCTGGCAAAAGCTCCACAGATCGCTGCCGTTCACGATCTCCTCGAAGCCCTCATACTCGTCATGAAAGGAGAAGCCCAGATGCCCGATGCGTCCATCGGCCAGCGCGGCTTTGGCGCGCTTAAGAAGCTTGTGCTTCAAAACCGTCTCACGCCAACGCGTTCGGTTTAGCGCATGCAGCAGGTAAAAGTCGATGTGGTCCGTTTGCAGCCTATGCAGTTGCTCGTTGAGCAAGCGGTCGAAATCCGCCGCTCTCTCCACCATCCACACCGGCAGCTTGGTGGCCAGCCTCACCTTTTCCCGATAGCCGTCCTGGAGCGCCTTGCCCAGCAATCTCTCGCTTTGGCCGTCATGGTAAACATACGCAGTGTCGAGATAATTCACACCGTTGTCGATAGCGTAACGAACCATGCGTAACGACTCGGCCTCATCTATCTGTCCAATGAAGCGGTTGCCATCCGGGGTAGGAAATCGCATGCACCCAAAACCCAGCGCCGAAGCCTTCCAATC
Source organism: uncultured Occallatibacter sp. (assembly GCA_964520005.1). Classification (GTDB taxonomy): domain Bacteria; phylum Acidobacteriota; class Terriglobia; order Terriglobales; family Acidobacteriaceae; genus Telmatobacter. Next base: position 1,862 of record CAZFMB010000205.1, on the reverse strand, counting down.
CAGCCTTCCAAAACTGCGATATTGCATCCTACCCTCGCTATCACAGATTCCCAAAACGAATTCTACTCTGGGATACTGTCAAAGAAGATCAAATCTACGTTTGCGGCACGAGCGGATCGGTCGTATACTTAAATACGACAATTCTAGTCGTATTTTCAGTGTTCGCCGTTTGAGCGGCTATCGGGGTCCAGTAAGTGAGCGTTTTGAGTGAGTTGAACGTTGGCGAGAGCGGGGTTCTTGTAACCCTCGATCTGCCTGAATCCGTGCAGAACCATCTGATGCATATGGGCTTTGTGCCCGATGCTCTGGTCACGGTACTGCTGCGCGCTCCTGCCGGCGATCCCACCGTCTATAGTGTTGACGGCATGGAGATTGCCCTTCGCCGCGAAACCGCCGCCGCCATCCGTATGCGCCCTGTCCATGCCGAAGTTCAGCAAATCGAGGCCGCCCAATGAGCGCCTGTTGCGACACTCCAGCCTTCGTTCCGCCTAAAACCCTGCCCCACGCAGGGCAACTCCAGACCGTGGTGCTGATTGGCCCGCCAAACTCCGGCAAGTCTACTCTTTTCAACCGTTTGACCGGCCTGCGCCAAAAGGTGGCCAACTTCCCCGGAGTCACCGTTGAGCAGCGCATGGGCCTGATGGCCGGGGTGGGCCGTCCCGATCTGACCCTCATCGACCTGCCCGGCATCTACTCGCTCGACCCCTATAGCGAAGACGCCCGCGTCTCCATCGATGTACTGCGCGGCAAGATGGTCGGCACTCCCAAGCCCGACGCCGTGCTGCTGGTCCTTGATTCCCTGCACTTGACCCGCCAACTTATGCTGGCCGCGCCGGTGCTGGCGCTCGGCCTGCCCACCCTGGTGCTGCTCAACATGAGCGACCTGATGGATGCCCGCGGCGGCCACATCGACGCCCTTGAGCTGGCCCGCGAATTGGGCGCGCCCGTGGCTCAAATCAGCGCCGTCAACGGAACAGGCATGGACGCCGTTCCCCTCTTCCTCAATCAGCAGACAGACCGCGCCGCCGCCAAGCCGCTCTCCCTGCCCGTAGTGGGCAATGCAGCCAGCGCGCACTCCTGGGCCGCGCAGGTGAGCCGCCGCACCGGCTACCGTGCCCCGCTCTCCGTCGAGGGCACGCGCAAGATCGACAACATTCTGCTGCACCGCATCTGGGGACCGCTGCTCTTTCTGGTCGTCGTCGTCGGTGTCTTCGAGGTAGTTTTCTCCGTCGGCCAGCCTCTTTCCGACGGCTTCGGCGTCATCCTGGCCGCTGCGGGCAACCTCATCCGGCCTCTGCTTCCCGCCGGCTGGATTCAGTCGCTGATTCTAGACGGCGCATGGAAGGGCATCTCCTCGGTGCTCGTCTTTCTGCCGCAAATCCTGCTGCTTTTTCTCTTTATTGGCATCCTTGAAGACTCCGGCTACCTCTCTCGCGCCGCGCTGATCGCCGACCGCGTCATGCGCACCACCGGTTTGAACGGTAAAGCCTTCATCCCCCTGCTTTCGGCCTACGCCTGCGCCGTTCCGGCCATCATGGCCACACGCACCATCGAGAACAAGCGCGACCGCATGGCGACGATTCTGGTTGCGCCCTTCATGACCTGCTCGGCCCGGCTGCCGGTCTATATGCTGCTGATCGCCGCCTTTATCCCCAACATCAACTACCTGCATGGATTTCTCGGCCTGCGCACGCTGACCATGCTGGGCTTGTATCTGGCGGGATTTGTGGCGGCGATGACCACTGCGTGGCTGCTCAAGAGCTCCATCCTCAAGTCCAGCGAGACGCCCTTCATCCTCGAACTGCCGCAGTACCGCATGCCCACGCTTCGTTCACTCGGCCTGCGCGTTTTGGATCGCGCAC
>CAZFMB010000204.1:0-3270 GCA_964520005.1 uncultured Occallatibacter sp. | reverse complement strand
ACGGCCTGCGCAGCATGTTCAACAACTTCCTGCTCGACGGCATGGACAACAACGCTTACGGCGAGAGCAACCAGGGCTTCGACAACCAGATCATTCAGCCCCCGCCGGACTCAATCATCCAGTTTCAGGTCGTCACCAACAACGAAAGCGCCGAGTATGGGCGCTCCGCCGGTGCAACCATCAACGTGGCCACCAGGGCCGGTGGCAACAAATTCCACACTACTCTCTACGAGTTCCTGCGCAACACAGACTTGAACGCCTTCGGCTACATCCATGCCATCAGCGGCGCGCATACAATCGTGAAACCCGCCTTCAATCGCAATCAGTTCGGCGCGAACTTCAACGGGCCTATCGTTAAGAACAAGCTCTTCTTCTTCCTCGATTACGAGGGCTTCCGCCAGACGCTCACGCCGACGGTCGTCTTTACCGTGCCCACAGAGAACGAGATTGGCATCGTCGCTGGGACTGCGTCGAGTCCCTCTCCGGTGCTGGCAGTCGATGTCATGAACCCGTTGACGGCGAACAATGCCACGCCTACTTATTACAAAGCTGGCACGCCAATTCCCACCTCGGCCCTCAATCCTATCTCTAAGCAGATTCTTGGATTCTTTGCCCAGTTGCCCTCGCAGTGCCTGATCGCTCCCGGCAACGCCGGCATTGCCACATCTGGATCGACCATAGGCCTGGCCTCAAACGATTGCGCAACCAACGCGCCTTTCACTGACAAGTCCGATAAGGGCGACCTGCGCATCGATTTCCAGCAGAACGACAAGAGCTCATGGTTCCTCAAGGTCAGTGATCGTAAAGAGACCGGCATCAACCACCCCACCGAGCCTCTGCCGCTTGATGGACAGGGCAACGGCAACGGGCGGCAGAAGATTCTCGACCAGCAGGTTGCGCTCGGCTACACCCATCTTTTCAGTTCCAATAAGGTTCTCGATGCACGCCTCGGCCTGTCGGACACCAGGGCCGGCAAGTACACGCTCTCGATTGGAGACAACGCGATCACGATTCCGGGCCTGCCCACCGACCCCACTGTGGCCGGTGGTCTGCCGACCACCACCTTCGGCGGCAGCTTCAGCACCTTCGGACGCCAAAACACCAATCCTCAGTGGCAAAATCCCTCGCTGCTCGACCCCAAAGTGAACTTCTCCTGGATCAAGGGCAAGCACTCTCTGAAATTTGGCTATGAGTACGAGCACATCTGGATGGAAGTGCAGGACTCGAATCCGCTCTTTGGCGGCTTCTCTTACTCCGGCGGCTACAGTGCCTGCCCGGCTGCGGCGGGAAGCAACTGCGTCAATACGACCTCGACCTCCGATACCTACTGGTCCGACTTTCTTTTCGGGGCCACCAACGGTTACTCGCTGGCCACATACTTCAAGGCCCACCTGCTGCAATCGATGGACAACTGGTACGCCCAGGACGATTGGAAGGTCAACTCCAAGCTGACCCTCAATCTGGGAGTGCGCTGGGAGTACGGCTCTCCCTACTCGGAGGCCAACAACGACCTCTCCAATTTCAACGGCAGCGTGACCTCTCCCTCCATGCTGACAATCACTCCAAACGCCACGCCGGGAACTTTCATCACCCCCTATAGCGGCGGCGGCACTTACGGCAAGACGCTGGTCAATCCCTCGCTGGGCGACTATGCGCCGCGCGTGGGCTTCGCCTATGCGCTTACGCCCACTATTGCCATTCGCGGCGGCTATGGCACCAGCTTTGTCCACTACACCCGCGCTGGTTCGGGCGACATCCTGCCAATCAATGCGCCCAATGCGCTGTTTGTCGCCGTAACGCAGTCCAATCCCACCCTGGCAAGCACTCATCTTTGCCCCAGCGGCTCCCCCGCCACCACATGTTACGTGACGATGGATCAGGGCTTTCCGGCAAATCTGGTGGTGCCAACCAACTTCAACCCCGGAACCGACAATGTCACTTATATCCCCGCCAACACCAAGGACAGCTACGTGGAGAGCTACTTCCTCAGCGTGCAAAAGTCTCTGGCCAAGAACACGCTGCTGGATATCGCCTATGTCGGCAACCACGGCCTCAAGCTGCAAGGCTTCATGAACGCCAACCAGATGAATCCCTCGGCTGGTTTGGCGCCCGCTCCCGCGCAAGGCTTCGTTCGTCCATACCCAACCTGGGGAACGCAGGAGGGCGCCAACTTTGTAGGCGGCGACATTACCGAGGCATACAACGGCTTTTACTCCCACTTCAACGCGCTGCAAGTCCGCTATGAGCAGCGTTTTGTCCAAGGGTTGACGCTGCTCAACTCCTTCACCTGGGAGCACTCGCAGGACAACGCCAGCGCCTCGCTCGAAGGCAACTCCCCTTCGCCGCAAGACGCCAACAACCTGCGGGCTGACTACGCGCAATCGGACTACAACCTGCCCGTCGCCAATATCACCAGCCTCGTCTATGAGGTTCCGGTGGGACATGGACGCCAGTATTTAGCCAGCGCCAACCCGGCCTTGGATGCCATCCTGGGCGGCTGGCAGATCAGCGCCATTAACACCGCGCAGGGCGGAACGCCTTACAACATCACCTACGCTCCCAAAGGCAACACCAACGGAGTTTCGCCGCAAATCACCGCTACCTATCGCGGGGCCAACGAATATCGTCCTAACGTCATTCCTGGACAGCCGTACAGGTTGTGCCACTCAGGACATACATGCCTGAGTCAACGGAATCCAGCCAACGGCACCATTAATTACATCAATCTAGCTGCCTACCAACTGCCGGCGACCTACAACGTAACCCCTTCGGGCAACGTCTTGGCGTCACCCTTCGGCACCGCACCACGCAATGCGATACGTTTGCCGCTGTACTACGAGACGGATCTAGACCTCAACAAGCGCTTCAACACGCCTATGAAGAGTTTGAAGATCGAGTTCCGCGCCGAGGCGTACAACATCTTCAACCACACCAACCTCTACTATCCATCCTCCTCCACCAGTGAGTTTGGCACTGCGGCGGGCACAACCTCCGCTACCGCCGTCAGTGCTAACAGCGCTGCTATCGGTGGCACCTTTGAGCCGCGCATCCTCCAATTCGGTTTGAAGATCATCTACTAATCATTGGCGTCACTCCTGTGTGCCGGCCACTGCAAAGTGACCGGCACACTTTTTAGGTATGCGCCTTTAGGGTGGGATGATCTATTTGGATTAGGTCGATTTGTGTGGATTCAACAAGGAGTGATTCGCCAGATAATTTATGGAGCGGGAGACCGGGATCGAACCGGCGACATTCAGCTTGGGAAGCTGA
>CAZFMB010000203.1:0-3310 GCA_964520005.1 uncultured Occallatibacter sp. | reverse complement strand
ACCAGCCGCTTCAAATAAAGCTCCGGCGCGATGCGCAGAAACAGGTCCAGATCGAGCGCGTTGTGGTGCGTGGTGAAGGGCCGCGCAGCTGCCCCGCCGGCGATCTGCTGCATCATAGGCGTTTCCACTTCAAGATAACCACGGCTATCAAAAAACGTTCGCAGTGCGCGCAGCACCTTGGCGCGCTTGACGAAGACTTCACGCGAGTCGAGGTTGGCGAAGAGGTCCACATAGCGCTGGCGATAGCGCAACTCCACGTCGGCCAGGCCGTGAAACTTCTCCGGCAACGCGAGCATGGCCTTGGCCAAAAAGGTCAGCCGCTCCACGTGGATGGTCAGCTCGCCGGTGCGCGTGCGAAATAGATAACCCGAAGCCCCGATATGGTCGCCCAAATCGAGGAGCTTATAGAGCGCAAAGCCCTGCTCGCCCACCGCATCGAGGCGGACGTAGATCTGCAGCCGTTGTCCGCCTTGTTGGAGCGTGGCGAATCCGGCCTTGCCTTGCGCGCGAATGGCCATGATGCGCCCGGCCACGGCCACCGTTACGCGTGGGGCTTCGAGAGCCTCCGCCGTAGCCTCGCCCCACTGCTCCCGAACCTGCGGGATGGTGATCGCCTCCGCCTCTTGTTCGGCAGGGAAGCGGTTGGGATAGGCCGCCTGCCCCAGCTTGACGATCTCTTTCAGTTTTTCCTGGCGCAGAGTGAAGAGGCTCTGCTCAAATTCCGAATCGAACACGGTAAGTCCTTTGCGAAAACTGCGTTACGGGTACAACTGCCAGTATATCTCCCAATTGCGTGGACGGCGACGAGAAGCGCGTTGCAAGTGGAGCAACTACGTGGCGCAAGCAAATAACTATTGACCACTGCGGCCTCCATCCGATTATTATGGTTGCCATGAAACCCAGACTGGTTGTATTACTTCTCTGCGCGTCGCTGCTCGCAGTGTGCGCTCGTGCCAAGACGATCCTGCCGGACGCCTGTGGCGATGATAGCGTCAAATTCGACGTCTCTACCGAGAAGAATCCGCCTCCTCTTGCCGGACCCGCGGCAGACAAGGCACAAATTGTTTTTATCGAATCCTACATGAAGAATATTCCCACACTTGGCGGCGCCCCCATCGTGCGTTTCGGAATGGACGGAGCCTGGGTGGGAGCCAACAAGGGAGATTCTTTCTTCACATTGACGGTTGACCCCGGTGTGCATCACCTCTGTGCAAGTTTGCAGACAGTTTCGGGCAGAATGAAGAAGAATAGTGTCGGAATGACTTCGTTTACAGCCGAGGCTGGAAAGACTTACTACTATCAATTCACATTCACCATGAGCGGGCATATGTATCCAGGTGCATCTGGGCCGGGTGTAACGAACGGCGGCGGCGGTATGCAAATGGATTATTCGTTTGATTTTGCCGCGGCAACCGAGGATGAGGGCAAGTATCACGTCAAGGCCTCGCAACTCGCCACATCAAAACCCAAGAAGTGAGCCGCCACTTTCGCATGGAAGGGCGTCGATCGTGGATAATCACTTTGGATGCCCTTCAACCGCCCCATTCCGGACGACCAGCCGCGCCGCAAGACTTCCGCCGGTCTTGAGGGGCTGGTGCAGGCTGAAAAACTGATGCAGATCGCGATTCTGCTGCCCGCATCGGCGTGTATCGGCTGGCTGGCGGGGGCCTGGTTGGACGGCCACTTTCACCAGTCGTGGATGGGCATCGCCGGATGCGTCTTTGGCGGCATCTCTGGGCTGGTTTATGTGGTCCGGCTGGCGTTGGCCAGCGCAGGTGATTCCGCAAATGGCGCGGGGACCAAAAACGGAAATGGGAAGGGAAGCCCCGGCAAGCCATGAGCGAAGAAACCCAACCTCTCGCCGACCTCAGCGATGCCGCGCTACAGGCCCTGCTCCAGAGAGCCATCCGCGACACGTTGATTCTAGGGGCGATCTCCGCGGTGGCGCTGCTGATTGCCTCTGGCTGGCGCAATGCCGCGATGATGGCTGTGGGAGCCGCAATCTCCGCCGCCAGCATCCTGGAGTGGCAGCGGCTGGTGCGGTTTATTAATGCCAGAATGGACCACAAGAAGACACCCAGGGGAACGGTGACGGTGGTGGTGTTCTTTGTGATCAGACTCACCGTTTTTGCAGGGGTTATCTATGGTAGCCTTAAATGTTTCCATGGTTCGGCGATAGCGCTTTTATGCGGTCTGGGTCTGGCTCTGGCAGCCACGGCCTGGGAGGCGCTCAGGCTGCTCAGGGACTGAGCTAGACCTTGCAGCGAGCGAACTGGAGACAGAAAGATTCAAGTCACAATGCCGGAAACATTTTTTCTCGTCCGTTGGCTGAATGCACTCTTCATGGGGATTGAGGCAAGGGCCTTTCAATCGATTGGGATTCTGCCAGCCGAGGCCGCTCAACAGGCCGTCAAGGTCAATCAGGCCTTTGGGCTGGAGTTGCTGGTTGCCGTTGGGCTGATCGCCTTCTTTGTCGTCGTGCGGCTGACCCTGGCTGTGGAGAAGCCCAACCCGGCGCAGCAGATCGCGGAGATGATTCACGAGTTCACCGGCGGTCAGGCGGATCAGATCATCGGCCATGGCTATGAGCGCTTCCAGGCCTTCGTCACTTGCGTCTTCCTGTTTGTAGTGCTCAACAACCTGCTGGGACTTGTTCCGGGCCTGGAAACTCCGACCGGCCAGCCCTGGGTGCCGCTGGGCATTGCGCTGCTCACCTTTCTCTACTACAACTTCCATGGCGTTCGAGTGCAGGGCGTGGTGGGTTACCTGAAGCATTTTGCCGGGCCGATCTGGTGGATTGCGCCGCTGCTCTTTCCCATCGAGATAATTTCTCATCTGGCCCGCGTCATGTCGCTCACCATCCGTCTTTACGCCAATATGCTGGCCAGCGACCTGGTTACGCTGGTCTTCTTTTCGCTGGCGCCGGTGGTCATTCCCTCGATCTTCCTGGGCCTGCACTTTGCCGTTTCGCTTATTCAGGCGTATATCTTCATGGTCCTGACGATGATTTATCTGTCCATGGCGGTATCGCACGAGCACTAGAAGCAGCTGTCAGTTGTCAGTTCTCAGTTGTCAGTTTTTGCTGTGAACTGAGAACTGCGAACTGAGAACTGTGAACTGTTTTAAAGATTTCGCCGGAGAGCGCTTCCGCTCCGGGCAAACGAAGGGCCTGCAGCGTGAGGGGGTCAGCACGGTGAACCTCAACCACCCACTGGCGGCCAAATCCAAGGGAAGTAGGAGAACTATGCGGAAACTTCAATATGTGTTCATGGCCCTGGCGGTTCTTTGCTTCGCCATTCCGGCCTTCGCG
>CAZFMB010000202.1:0-3323 GCA_964520005.1 uncultured Occallatibacter sp. | reverse complement strand
AGCCGCTCTTGCTTGACGAGAGCGTCAGCGAGATCATGGGCAATCCCGACTCGACTTGGTGGTACGAGCGCGACGGCATTCTTCGGCATGAGCCGACCATCGAGTTCGACCCGGCGCGGCTCCGCACGGGTCTCGAAGTTGTTGCCAACAAACTCGGCAAGAAGCTCGACGAAGACAACCCACTTCTCAACGCTCAGCTTCCCGACGGGAGCCGTCTCGCAGCGGTGATTCCCCCTGTCGTCCGGCCCGCGCCGGCAATGGTCATTCGCAAGTTCACCAGCCGCCACTTCACCGTCGATGACCTGATCGCTCGCGGGACGCTGACGCGCCCGCTTGCTGAGTTCCTGGCCGCACAGATCGAGCGCGGCCAAACCATCCTTATCAGTGGCGGCACCGGGACTGGCAAGACCACGCTCTTGAACATTCTCGGGCAGTCGATCCCCGACCACGAACGCATCGTCGTAATCGAGGATACCGCCGAGCTGCGCATCGAGAAGCCAAACGTGCTGGCCGTCGAATGCCAGATTGATACCCACCGGCAGCCAGTCACTTTCGACGACCTGCTGAAGGCCGCACTCCGTTGGCGCCCAGACCGCATCATCCTCGGCGAGGTGCGCGGAACCGAAGCGCGTACGCTCCTCGATTCCTTCAACACTGGCCACTCCGGTTCACTCGCCACCATTCATGCCAACTCGGCCGCAAAGGCGCTTCGCCGCTTTGCGAACCTCGTTCTGCGCAGCCACTCGCAGGCGACCTTTGAGGACGTGGAAGCCGAGATTGGCGAGGCCGTCGATCTCGTGATTCATGTGCAGCGCGAGCCGGGGCGCAGAGTCATCCGCGAAGTGCTACGCATGAACGGCTACAACCGCGGCACTCAGAGTTTCCAAACGGAGTTCGTTTACCAGACTGGAAGCCACGGAATAGAGGATATAAAGCCATGCTGAAAGCCATCTTCAAAGCGTCCGTTTCCCGTGGGCAACCCACCGCTAACGCGCGCCGGAATGCGGACATCGCTTCGGCTCGCCTTTGGTTGGCCGAAGGCTTTCCGGTGGCGGACATTCTCACTATGCTTGAAGTCCGCCGTCGCTTCGAGTTTTCCCCGCACGTAACGTGTGCTTATGCGGTCGAGATTCTTATGGCTGCAAAAGCAGAGATTAACCACACCAACCACCTTCAAATCACACATCGAAAGGAGCAGTTTCATGCCGTTGCTTGAGATCGTTCAAACCCGCCAGATCACCGCTTCGATCCGCCTTGACGTAACCACCGCCGAGCAGATTGACCGGTATGCAGCCTTTCTCCATGCCTCAGCCGATGAGGTCGTGGACAAGGCGCTTGCCTACGTCTTCGCCAAGGACCGCGACTTTCAGGAGTTCCTTCGGACTCCAGAAGCCGCCCGTGCCGCGCAGAGCCTTCGCATCCGTCACTCTCCGCAGAATGGGGCAGCGCCGGAGCCAGTGGTGCCGCCTGCCAAGCCCGCAAGAGCTGTAGAGGTCGCCAGTGAATCGCGCCCTCGCAGTTAGTGGTGCAACCGTCAGCAGCCCGTTCGGTGCTGCGCACCGGGTGTATCTCGACACTCCACCCCTGAAAGGTAACTGCCTAGATACTTTGGTATCTGGATAGATACCACTGAAAAGCAAGAACTTCGCAAAACACGGTATCTGCCCAGATACCGGCGTAAACAAGTTTCGGAGGTTACAAATGGCTGAGGTTCACACCATTGAAGAACGAAGCTCAGATAAGCTGCGCGGACGTGACCGCCGTTCGCTCAATCTGAGTACCAAGCTCACGGCCATCGAAGCAAAAGCCATCGATGAGGCTGCATCGCGTGCTGGTAAAACGCCGAGTGAATGGGCGCGTGATGTCTTGCTCCGCAGCGAAACTGGCCGGCAATCCGAGATCGAGATGCACATCTTCACCGAGCTTGTCGGCCTCCAGATGCTTTTGATGGACACGCTCGAACCGCTCTTGCGCGGCGACAAGATGGCCCAGGAGCAGGTGAAGATTCTCTTCCGTCAAGTGCAGACAACCAAGGCCGCGAAGGCGCAGGAACTCCTCGCCAAGCGCAGCCAGAAACAGGAGAAGTAGCCATGCCAACCGTTCAACAATGGGGCCGCAGAGAGTCCATCATCTGGCCGCCGCGCGGCTATCTCTACACGCTCGGAGCGTTCTTTCTAGCCTGCGTTGCGACGGGATTCTTCGTCTATTTGCGCCTCAACTTTGGCCTGCCGCCGCTTCAACGCTACTACATTCCGTACTACCTGCGTAGCGAAATTGCGGGCCTCACACATTCTGTGAGTAAATACCAGATGCTCTATGTGACAGACGGCGAAACGCCGGGCAGAATTGCCCTCGAAGCCGATGTGCAGCCCGGCTCCACTCCGCAATTCGGGGGCCAGCAATTGCCGATGACGATTACCCCGCAAGCCTCAGTCAATAACCTCTACTACCTCGCCCGCGAGGCTCCGCGTGAGTATCAAAACAAGGTGCTTCACGCATGGATTGCGCACTGGATATACGGCGACGTTCCACTCTACAACCTGTTCAAGATGCAGCTTCTCTTTGGCCTTGCGGCGTTTGTTTTGCAGCTTCCATTTTCGATCCGCAAGGACATCGAACGCATCAAGCGGCTGCGCTATGGCCGCCGCCTCAAAGGCCCGGTCCTTGTAAATGCGAAAGAGTTCACTGCGGCCGTATCCGGCAATGGCATCGGAATTAAAACGAATGATTTCAAGCTACCGTTGCGCATACCGCGTGACGCCGAGAACAAGCACTTTCTGATCGTGGGTGACACTGGCTCCGGCAAATCGAGCATCATCCGCCAGATGCTCTACCAGGTAGATGCGCGTGGAGACAGCGCCATCGTATATGACCCTGCCTGCGAGTTCGTGAAGCAGTTCTACAATCCACACCGCGGCGACATCGTTCTCAATCCGCTTGACGCTCGGATGCCCTATTGGAACCCGTCGAAGGAGTTGCGCCGCAAGGCCGAAGCGAAGGCACTGGCGGTTTCTCTTTATCAGCCGGAAGGTGTGACCAACCGCTTTTTCGTTGAGGCTCCGCAAAAGATATTCGCTCATCTGCTCAGCTATCTGCCTACGCCAGAGGATCTGATTAAGTGGATGTCAGACCCAGCGGAGATCGACCGCCGCGTCAAGGGCACGGAGTATTGGATGCTGATTGATCCAAAGGCTCCGCAACAACGCACGGGCGTTCTTGGCTCCCTCAATATGAGCGCGGACAGCTTCCGGTTGCTGCCCAAAGAAGACGAGACAACCTCTGTCTGGACAGCAACCAAATGGGCCGAGACGCGGCGCGGTTGG
>CAZFMB010000201.1:0-3363 GCA_964520005.1 uncultured Occallatibacter sp. | reverse complement strand
TGTCGCTTCCAGGGCCACAGTTATCTCCTCACCAATTCCTTGTAGAAGTTTTCGGCGATCACTCCCGGGCGAGCCAAACGGTTGTTCAGCGCGACGCGAGCCGCGCCAATTAAAAAACGTTCCGGAATAATTCCAGGATCAACTCCCGCTGCAATGCGCCTTGCGGACTCTTCAATCATCTTCTGGTCCTTTTTCTCAAAGCGAATCGCTTGAGCCAGACTCTTGTTTCCAAGTGATGGAAATGGCTTGAAGCACATGGTGTCTACTGCCAGCGCACAGGCTTTCGGGAATGTCGCCAACACTTTCGGCGGAATCGTTCCAGAGCGCGGGTTGGGGTAAATCCGTGTCCACGCCCGCGCGTATTGTTTCGCTTCAGCCTCGAAGCCCATGCGGCGTAACATCTCCGCACTAATCAGAAGCCGCAGATACGGAGTGGGGTGAGGCCCTCTCGGGTTGAATGCAAATACCGCCGCCGGAGCACGGCCAATCACATCCATCAGAGACCCCACAACCTCAGGACCTCCCAGCAGAAGGGCGCTCATGTCGGCAAACATCTCTCGATTCCAGCGCACCCATACCGATGCTACAGACCGTCCCAAATCCGCCTTAAGCAAGCGCAGACCAACCTGGCGCGGTATATCCTTATTCAGTCCCAGATCGCTCTGAAGGTTGTGACTCACCTCATGCATCACCGCGCTGAGCGCCCACGGATTCACGAGGCGATGATAAGGCAACTGAATCAGGGGAAATGGATTGAACTGCTTTCCCAGCCTCTTCATGCGGATGCCACGCCGAATGGTGGCCGGCGCAAAGCCCGTCTTCATGTAACAAAATGGCGGCGGAGCCGGGACAGTCCTTGCCACCCCAATTCCGGTGTAGGCTGTCTGGTAACAGTCCATCGCGATTCGATCACAACTCAACAGCCAATCCCCGTACTTACCTTGACGCTGGCCGAAGAGCTCGAAGTAGAAGTCCCAAATTTTTTCGATTCCCTGAACCCAGCGGTGGGCTTGGTCCTTTCGTGTTACCACAGCTTGCAATCTGGGCGAGCTAGGCTCTTCGCTGGCGGTGACAACTGAGTCGTGGACTCTCTCCGATACCTTGAGCAGGCTCCGGCGCAGTTTGGTAATCAGTTGATTCACAACCTTAATGTGGCCTTCGGAGGGCGCCGCCGCCCCTGAGCCAAATTCCTCGCGGTTAAAGGGTCGGAGTGCCGCTGCGTGCCGGGTTACGTTGATCGATTGCGCCCGTAACCAGCTTTTCAAAACAGGCGCCGACCCCGCAGCGGCGCCAGGTCGCTTGCGCAGATCCGGTTTCCCGTGCATTGAAGCTTCTGCCGGTATTTGGGCCATCGTTCCCATCGGGCTCACCTCACCATTTGGATGCTTACCGGATCACTTGCCCGCAGCACCGGCAATACGCAGGAGCTGGAGCGGCGGACGCGGGATGACTGCCGCACGAAGGACATGGGGCGCAGGTACATTGACCACCAACGACTTGCCCGTATCGCGCCACAGCTGGACCACCGCGCACGTACCCCGGCCTGCCATAGGCCGCAACCCTACCTCTCTGGACTGGGTGACCCAGGTAACGCGTGCCGGCACGCCCATAGCGCAAGTGGGGCCGCGCCACGCCTGGTCCAACACGACCGTGGAACCTGCGCTCAAGGTGATGATGGCGGCGAAGCGCCTGTGCCCTGTGAGCCGGAGTGCCCAGCACCCGGCGAGTCTGCGTGGCCAGTGTTCGGACCGCCGTGCGCGGCGTCACCTGGCCTCCTCTTGCAACTTTGTGAGCGATGCTGCCCACCGTGCGCCTTGCAATGCCAGGAACCGTCTTAAGCAGATGCCGCTTATTCGGATCCCGATGAAGCGCCTTTGCGACTGTCGCGATCCCTCGAGTCAGCTTTGGAGTACTTCTGGTCAACGCTTTCGCAATCTTGGGAAGAGCTTTCCTGGCCATTGGAGCGACCGCCTTGGCCACCACCGGAAGAAGCTTACTGGCGGCCATCCCGATCAACGGCAAGAAATGCTCCACAGCCTCATCTTCTGTCTCCGCTTCCGCGGCTAACTCGCCCAAATGTTCCATCATGGCGTCTGGATAGATCTTGCGAATAGGGCTGATCTCATCCTCGTACTCGTACTCTTCTTCGCCCTCGTATTCGTCCTCGCTCTCGCCCAGCAGGCTGCCTGCGATGCTGCCGAGAGTTCCGAGCCAGCCTTCTCCTTCAAGGCCTGCCTCATCCTCCATCTCATCTTCCAGTTCGCCTTCCATCTCGTCCTCAAGCTCTTCCTCGAACTCGGCTTCAAGTTCAGGCAGGGCTTCCAATTCACTTTCCGACTCGAATGCCATGATGACTCCTCCTGCATATTTGATAGAACTTGTCTGGGAACGTTGTGGCTAGGCCACTGCGCTGCGGCGGCGGCGCGTCTCAACACGGCTGCGCAGACGGCGCGGACGCTTATAGGCGCGGCTGACTTTTACGTTCCGCCGGATTGCGGTGGCAGCCGCCTTCGGATTGCCAAGCACACCACGAATCTGCTTCGCAACGGTGCGTCCAGCCCGCTTGGGCGTGATCTTCAGCCCTTTAGAGGCTTGGCGTTTCAGGCTCTTCACAGTGCGGCGCATGATTGCGGGTACTGCTTGAACACCTGGGCGAGTGATGCGGCGCTTGCGGAGAATGCGGGTCAGGATGGCTGCTCCGCGCGTCAGGTGGGGCAGGATGCGGCGCAAAGCTCTGCGGTCGCGGGGCGAAATCACAGTGACGGCCGCAGCCCCGGCCATAGCCTCGGCCTCGCCTTCGTGTGTCGCATGCGACGCTGCTTCTGCCATCATCTCGGCCAGTGCCTCATTATGGGTCAACCCATGAGAAGCAATATCGTGAGCGATTTCAGACTCCGATTCAGTCTCGTATTCGCCTTCCATCTCGTCTTCGTATTCGCCCTCAAGAGCTCCTGCGGCCAAAGATCCGAGCTTGCCGCCGAGGGGTCCGCCCACAGCGGTGCCCACAATCGGCGCTGCCACTTTGGCCACCTGCTTGAGAATGGGAAGCGCCTTCTTGAAGAATCCACCGAAAGAGAACTGCTCAGTTTCATCTTCGTATTCGTCTTCGTACTCGCCCTCGCCAAGCAGGCTGCCGGCGACGTTGCCCAATGCGCCGAGCCAGCCTTCGCCCTCCAGGCCAGCCTCGTCTTCCTCTTCGTATTCGTCCTCGGCCTCGAGCTCTTCTTCGCTCTCGCCAAGCAGGCTGCCCGCGATGTTTCCCAGCGTGCCTAGCCAGCCTTCGCCTTCCAGGCCAGCCTCGTCCAAAGTGGGGTGCAGTGAGTTGTTGGGCGTGAGCTGGCACTGGTTGGTAGTAGCGAGGGC
>CAZFMB010000200.1:0-3380 GCA_964520005.1 uncultured Occallatibacter sp. | reverse complement strand
TTGCGTTTTCTTAGCGCCGATTTCGCCGCCTACCAGCCCTAACAAAGCCGGAATCACCATTGCCGCGACCAGCAGCGCCCAGAGCACCGGCTCGACAATAAAGACAATGCTCCCGGCATACCAGCGCGGATTGAAGGGATAGAAGGGACGCAGGCCGTAGTTGTTGGTCCAATCGAGCAGCAGGTGGCTCAATGCGGAGATGAGCGCGGTCAGGTAGAGCCAGCCCCAATGCACCGGCTGCGGCGCTTTTATGTTTTGGTTGAAAGCTTCGGCCTTACGAGAACGCCGCTTCTGCCGCCAGCGGTGATAGAGCCAAACCAAGCCGACCGCGGCAGCAGCCACGACCGGCACAGCGATGAACGTATGGGTAATGCCGCGATGGTGCTTCAGTTCCTCGACCGGTCCGGCCAGCCCCCAGAGAATGTCGATATCAGCGGCCTCGGCGGCCAGTACGGCAGCCAGCGTGGCGTAAGCCGTCTTGCGGTTCAGCCCGGCGCGGCCAATACAGGCTCCGGTAAGAAAATGTGTGACGGGTTCCATAGCTCTGCCAACATAGTACCCTGCCCCGCCTCCTATAATTCTCCCAATGGATGTTTCAGCCAAATCTGGACCTGCACTGGCAATGCGTGCCGCCGAGTTACGCGCTGAGTTGCGCCGCCATGAGCACCTCTATTACATTCTTGACGCGCCGGAGATTTCTGACGCTGCCTATGACGCACTGATGAACGAGCTGAAAGGAATTGAGGTCGCGCACCCTGAACTGTTGACGCCAGACTCGCCGACGCAGCGCGTGGGAGGCAAGCCAGCCGAGGGATTCCGCAAGGTGGCGCACTCGCGGCCCATGCTCTCGCTGGACAACGCATACTCCGTTGAAGAGTTGGCTGCCTGGGATACACGCTGCCGCGAACTGGCAGGGACGCCGCCGGTGGAGTATGTGGCCGAATACAAGATGGACGGCCTGAGTGTGGCGCTACGCTATGGCCCTAGGGACGGCGGAGGCTCCAGATTGATAGATGGTCTGACCCGCGGCGATGGCCAGACCGGCGAGGATGTGACATCGAATATCCGAACCATTCGCAGTGTGCCGCTCACCATTTCCGCTGAAAAGCTGGAAAAGCTCCACCTGCCGCTGGCTTTTGAAGTGCGCGGCGAGGTAGTGATGCCGGAGGCTGCGTTTCTGCGATTGAACGAAGAACGCGAGCAACAGGGACTCGCACCAGCAGTCAATCCCCGCAATGCCGCAGCGGGAACCTTGCGCACACTCGAACCGAGCATCGTTGCCAATCGCCGCCTCGACTTCTACGCCTACTTCCTGCTGATTGACGGCGAGTATCTGCCATACGGGCAACTTGCGACACTCGAGACATTGGCGACTCTGGGCTTTCGCGTCAACACAAATCACAAGCTCATCACTACGGTCGTAGAGATGACCAGCTTCATCGACGCGGCCGAGGCCGGACGTGACAAACTGCCGTATGAGATCGACGGCGTGGTGCTGAAGGTGGACTCACATGCCACGCAGCAGAGGCTCGGGTCTACGGGCCGGGCACCGCGCTGGGCTATCGCTTACAAGTTCACCGCTCGCTTCGGCATCACGCAGGTCAACTCGATCACAGTGCAAGTGGGACGGACGGGCAAGCTGACGCCTGTGGCTGAACTCACCCCGGTTTTTATAGGCGGCACAACGGTGAGCCGCGCCACGCTACACAACGCCGACTTCATCGAACGGCTGGGATTGAAACTCGGTGACTGGGTAAAAGTCGAGCGCGGCGGCGATGTGATTCCCAAAGTCGTAGAAGTTGTGGACGACGCGGATCACGCGCGAGGAGTCTTCCCGTTTGTATTTCCATCGGAATGTCCGGAGTGCCACTCTGCTGTAGTCCGGGCTGAGGGCGAAGTGGACTACCGCTGCGTGAACGCCGATTGCCCAGCCAAACTGCGCGAGAGTCTGTTGCACTTTGCCTCGCGCGGAGTGATGAACATTGAAGGGCTTGGCGAGGCCGTGGTGCAGCAGTTGGTGGATCGCAGACTGGTGAAAAGCGTTGCCGACCTTTACAGCTTGAACAAGGAGGAGTTGCTGGCTCTCGACCGCTTTGCAGAAAAGTCGACTGATGCGCTGCTGGAAGAGATCGAGCGATCAAAGAAAGCCGGGCTGGCACGCGTGCTCATGGGTTTAGGCATACGCTTTGTGGGCGAGCGCACGGCGGAATTGCTTGCAGAGGAGTTCGGAAATATCAAAGAGCTGATGGCAGCAACTGCGGAGGAGTTGGAGCGCGTGGAAGAGGTTGGTCCGCGCATTTCGCAGGCGATTTTAGAATTCTTTGCACAGCCTGCGAACCAAGCCCTGGTCGAAACACTCCAATCTGCCGGAGTGGAGATGACAGCCGAGAAGAAACAGCGCTCGACTCAGTTGGAGGGTTTGACTTTTGTACTCACCGGCACACTGCCCACACTGACCCGCGATGAGGCCAAGGCAAGAATCGAGGCTGCAGGCGGCAAGACTGCCGGCTCCGTCAGCAAAAAGACCAGCTACGTAGTGGCCGGCGAAGAGGCCGGCACCAAACTGGATAAGGCTGGCAAACTTAATATTCCTGTTCTGGATGAGGCTGGCCTGCTGCAGTTGCTTGCGGCTGCACCGGCCATGGATTGAGCCCTGCTTCATTTCCAACTGGACTCATGGTTTTGGAGTCCCGCAAGAGATATCTTGTGGTGTGCATCAACGGAGAAACGGCCAGAAGAATCAGCAACAAGTCCAACCACATGGCACTCACACTTTCTTAACCAGTTAGTTACGAATTCTCTTCCCATCTGACATGAACTGTCTGATCAGTTATGACCCAACACGGCGGCGGGCGGCCGGTTGCTCACCTGTGCGTAATTCTCGTTCTCGCTCGCGTTCCCAAGCCGCTGCGCGCCAGTTGCGCGAGGCATAACGAGGCGGCTCCGCAGGAGGTGCCACTGCCTCCTCAGCTCGCGGCCTAGGCGGTAGAGGGACCAGTTCCATCTGCATTCTGACGGGAGGGCGTGCGGATGTGTCTGGCTTGGATACTACGGGTTTGGACGTAGGCGTTGGAATCAATCGTGCGGAAGACTCGAATTCCTGGTAGGCAGCGCCCGAAGTCAGACTGGTGTCGGCGCTTACCGCCTTCTCCATCACTTCGTCCTCGATATCGTTTTGGGCAGCCTGCGGCACGCGTGCGGTGATAGCTCTAGCCATAAATTCGTCTACCAACTTGTGCAAGCAGGTTTGCCCGCAAAGATGCTTCGACCCTGGTCGCAGCTTGTTCCGCGAGCTCCAACCACTCACCCGCAGTTCCCCGCCCTGGTCATAAGCCACAAACCAGTGGTTCGTCTGCTTCTTCTCCGTTCCGCAGATGTCG
>CAZFMB010000199.1:0-3477 GCA_964520005.1 uncultured Occallatibacter sp. | reverse complement strand
CGCTTCAGCCGCACGCCCTCCTCGAACATGCGTCGAATCCAGGAGGCGTTCTCGAGTTGCGCGGCGATGGTCTTTGATATTGGCATAGTCGTGGCCTTCCGAGTGAATGATTCTTCCTTCATTCATATCAGAACAAGAATTCAGTTGATAAAATCCATTTCAGGTTCAATCACCGGAGACGTTCAAATCTATTCGTGGATACGCTCCGGTACATAGTCATTGCTGACCCTTTGATGTTTGAGACACTGACGGCTTGGTGGGGATTGGTCTATTGGTAGCCATCCGTTTGAGCGTTTCCAATAATCGGCTTCCTTCTCCATAAAGTGCCTCGACCACCCTCTCCCTATCTTTCCTTGCGTGCGAGATACGCCATTCGATCCATTCATCGGAACGGTTCGGATTTACCAAATCCGTAAGCAACAAGTTAACAGTGTCCTCACAAGTCTCGAATTGTCGCTCAAGTGATTCGATATCGGGACTGGCGATGTTACCAAATAAATCTCGTTTATATGACGAAATAACGAGATCCGTATTACCGCCGCAGCCGTCCACCCATTTCTTTGTCTGAAACATGACATAGCAGATCGCTAATACAAGTTCGTCAAGATCCATAAATGAATTACAGAACCTCTCGAGGAGGCTCTTCGCTAATATCAGTCCACTACCTACACAATCCCCGCCATATTCAATCTGTCGGACCGTCGTGCCACTGGCTTTAAACAGGCACTCATAATTATTAACTTCATTTTTTACGGAGACAACAATAAGTAAATCGCATCCAGGTCTATCATCTCTTGGAAATCCAGAATATGGTGCAATATAACGCTCGAAAGAAGATGAAATTTCCTTTTGGATTATGTCGCGAACATCATCCGGCATTCGCATCACACACGGAGAATATTCCCAAAATAATGCGTGCTGAATCCGCTCTCCAACAGTTTCAATCAGTTCTGTGTCACCAGCTCCAGTAATGGCGACGCAAAGCCCTTGATCACACATCTGTCTGATCTTTTCAGTATTATTCTTCGTATAGCCAGTAGTCTCCTGCGTATCGGCGCAGAGCACAATACCTTCCAAGCACACATATCCAGCTGCGATGGTCATCTTACATTTTCTCCATGACCGCTTTGGATTAGCTTCAGCAGGAGCGGCTTAGGTCTCAATGAAATCATCTGGTGTTCCCTTAGTCAAGTGATCAAGCTTGACTAAAGTTCTGTCCTGACACAAAGTGCTCAACTATTTCAGCAATTCATCCCCGGCCAGCACGCTGACGCCCGCCTTCTGCAAATGCGCAATGGCCGCATCCGGATCGGCGAAGCGAAAGATGAGGATTGCCTGGCCTTCGCATTGAAAGGGGAAGGCATACATATACTCGATGTTGATGCCGCTTCCGTCCAGCGCTCCCAGCACGTCGGCCAAGCCTCCCGGATGGTCTGGCACCTGTATGGCGAGAACCTCTGTCACCTTCACGGCATATCCATGGGATTCAAGAAGCCCGGCAGCCTTTTTCCAGTCAGAGACAATCATGCGCACAATGCCGAATTGCTGCGTGTCGGCGAGATACAGCGAACGGATATCGATGCCATTCTCCGCGAGCAGGCGCGCGGGGGCGGCGATGTGTCCCGGCTTATTTTCAACAAAGAGGGAAATCTGTTGAATCTTCATGATGTCCGCCTGTCGATGACGCGCTTTGCTTTGCCTTCGCTGCGCGCCAGAGAATTCGCCTCGACCAACGCCACGCGCACGCGGATGCCGAGCACGTGATCGAGCGCGCCCTGAATTCTGCCTTGCAGCCCCTGCAAAGCTCCAATCTTGTCGTTGAACATATGGGGCGTAACTTCGACCTGCACTTCCATCTGGTCCAATCCCTGCTCGCGGGTAAGAATGATCTGGTAATTGGGCAATGTGCCCTCGATCTCGAGCAATGCGGACTCCACTTGCGATGGGAATACATTGACGCCGCGAATAATGAGCATATCGTCGCTGCGACGGCCGATGCGGGCCATGCGCCGGATGGTGCGCCCACACTCGCATTGGCCGGTCAGAAGCATGGTGATATCGCGCGTGCGATAGCGGATCATGGGTATGGCCTGCTTGCTCAAGGTGGTCAGCACCAGTTCGCCTTCGCTGCCGTCGGGCAGCGGCTCGCCAGTATCGGGATCGACAATCTCCGGGTAAAAATGATCTTCAAAGATGTGCAGGCCTTGATGGCAGCGACATTCGCAGGCCACGCCCGGCCCGATAATCTCCGAGAGGCCGTAGATATCGAATGCCTCGACGCTGCTTCTATTTTCAATGTGCCTGCGCATGGATTCGGTCCATGGCTCGGCGCCAAAAACTCCCGCGCGGAGCGGCAGTTCCTTCATATCCACGCCGAGCTCGGCGGCGCGGTCGATGAGGTGCAGAAAATAGGTTGGAGTGCAGCAGATGGCTGTTACGCCAAAGTCCTTCATCAGCATGATCTGCCGGTCGGCATTGCCGCCGGAGGTGGGTACGACCGCCGCACCCAGAGCTTCAGCGCCGTAGTGAGCGCCGAGGCCGCCGGTGAAGAGGCCATAACCGTAGGCAATCTGCATGATGTCGCCGCGATGCAAGCCGCAGCCGGCGAAACAACGGACCAGCACAGAGGTCCATACATCGATGTCCTGCTTGGTATAGGCGACCACGATGGGTTTGCCGGTGGTTCCGCTGGAGGCGTGGAGCCGGACCACATCCTTCATGGGGCTGGCAAAAAGTCCGAAGGGGTAAGTGTCGCGCAGATCGCTCTTCACGGTGAAGGGCAGTTTGGCGATGTCTTCAAGGCCGCGAATATCCTGGGGCGCGAGGCCGCGCTCGGCCATGCGCGACTGGAAGTGCTTGACCTGCTGCGAGGCGCGCGCCACCACTGCCTTCATGCGCTGCAACTGGAGTTCGCGAAGCTGCGCAATCGGAGTGTAATCCGGCACGCTGGCGGGATGACAACCGGTAGCGCTCGCTTCCAGAATCGAATTCATTTTCCTCGCCCGATGGAAAACGCCAGCAGATTTGCCTCATGCAGTTTCTCGGCCAGGTTGCGCTTGATAGCGGCGGTCCAAGCATCGACGGAAAACTGCAAATGACGGCTCAAGATTCCCAGCAGCGCCACGTTGATGCTTTTCTTGTTGGGCAAGCGGGATTCGTCGATCTGAGAAGGCTCAATGAGGACGCCTCCCTGGCCGAGCGACGCGATATTCACCGGGACCTGATCCTCCGCGATGACCACCAGGAAATCCGCTTCGCCCTGCGGCACCATGGGGCTGAAAACGCGCTCGCCGAAACGCACATCGCTGGAGACGGAGCCGCCGCGCTGGCTCATGCCATGCAGCTCGCTCTTCTTCACATCCAGCCCTGCGCCGAAGACCACGTCGGCCAGAATGTCGGAGGCCTTGAGCACGCCTTGTCCACCCAATCCCGCGATCACCACGTTAGTCGGTTTGCTGCTCATTGCACCTCTCGTAA
>CAZFMB010000198.1:0-3522 GCA_964520005.1 uncultured Occallatibacter sp. | reverse complement strand
AGCATTTCGGCGAGGAAGTTTTTGACGTTGTCGGAGGCGCGGCTGACGACGACGACGGTGGCGCCCTCGTCGAGGCAGGCGCGGGAGATAGCCTGGCCGATGCCGGCGCCGCCGCCGGTGACGAGGATGACGCTGTCGTGAAGGCCCAGGTCCAAAGCTGTGCACCTCGCGTGGGTGTGGATGCAGACGGGGGCAAGTTTATACGGGCGGGCCCGGGTTGTGAAGGAGGGCGGCGAGGGCCAGTTCTGCGATCCTGCATTCACTGGCTAGCTGTCGGGTCGCGGGCATTTGGTTCCGGTTTTTACTGGTTGTGAGTCAAAGAGCACGCGGCGCGCACGAAGCGTATAGTGTGTCAATTCCCGAAACGCAGGCAGTAAAAGTATCCGGGCGTAGTCCGGCGGGTACGTTCCTGGGCTTGAGTGCTGCGCCGGGGTGGAATAACAGGAGAGAAGCCATGGCCATGAATCTGCAAACGGTGATGCCTGCGGCAGTAACTACCTATAGCCAGAAAATCGTAGCCGATGTCGATGGGGATGGGTTCAACGAAGTGATCCTCTTCGACACCTACCTGCAGCAACTCTCGATTGTTCATCAATTCAAATACAGCGACTTTACTCTGAATGGGATCAATTCCAGCGTTTGGCCTTCTACTGATCCTCAAAATATGGAGCCGGTGTGGCCCAATGACGTTACGGTGCGGTGGATGGCAGTGTGGTCGGCGCAGCAGGGAGCGGTGCCGGCGGCCGCGGGTGTATCCGCGGGTGGATGGGTTATAGGTTCGGATGACGGGATCATGGCCGCCGATCTGGACGGCGATGGTCAAGATGAACTGTTCATTTACAACCTGACTACTTCGTGGTGGGGGGTGCTGGAGTGGCAGGCGCAGACGGGCGAGTTACAAACGGTCTGCAAGGTACAGGGGCCTGGAAATCGCCTGGTTCCTCTTGGCCAACTAGTCTGGACAGCCTCCCAGGGCGACGAGTACTGCTTAATTCCCAACATCAGCGGCATTCTTCCGTCCGCGAACGGGGTGGGAATTCTGGCGTATAACTCCCGGACGGTGAATCTGGGAATGATTTATTACGAAGACGGTACGTTTTTACAGCCGTGGTATTTCAACCTTCTCTCGCTGGACAAGGTGAACGGGAGCGGTGGGTGGACGCTGAATCAGAAAGACGTATTTTACGCGGGTAACTTCGCGCGGCAGGGAACTCCTTCGGTCGTAGTTCGCAACCCACCGGACGGATACATGGATTTGTTGCAGTGGACCGGATCGGATTTCCCGGCGCCTCCGGCGCAGGGACACAATGCGGGAGCGTGGAACTTCGGGTCAGCGGACCAACTGCAGTGCGCCGATCTGGATGGGGACGGTATATGGGAAATCCTGATCTACAATGCCGGCGCGACGACGGCGCCTCAGATTGGGGTTTTGAAATGGAATGCCGGGGAAGGGCAGTTTGACTGCCTGGCGATCGGCGGGCAGATTGGCTCGGGTGCAAATGTATGGAACGTCGGTAAGAGCGACCAATACTTCTGCGTGAATGGCAGTGGAGGCCATCCGGGACAGATTTATAGTTATTCGCCGGCCTCCTCGACCTTTGCCGTGCTGAGCTACCAGAGCGGCAGTTTCGCTTGTCAATGGGCGGGCCAGTCGCTGCTTCCGAATAACGGATGGCCGGTGGGGGCGGGCGACAGCTATTGCGCCGGAGTTCCATGGAATTCTGCGTCACCGGAGTTATTTACCATTTCGAACCAGGGCGCAAGTCAATTGCTGACGCTGGGAGCAGTCACCTGGAATGGAGCGGAGCCGGCAGTAGCTTTAAGCGCTGCGCTGCCGATACAGGCATGGTCTCCGGCCATGCTGGCGACTGCGCCGGCTACCAGCTTCGACACCGTTCTTCCGCTCGATGCGAACCAGCAGGCCATTTACGTGCAGATCAGTCACATGTTTCCGGATCCAAAGCAGCCATACGTACCCGGCAGCGACAATGTGCGTCATTACTATAAGAACGCGAATGACACTGGCAAGTTCGAGAGTTACTCGGACGCTATCATGGGCCTTATTACCCAGAGTTCACCGGAGGGTTTTATTGCGGTTGTGACAGAGATCGCGGCCGAGTGCGATGCGGTGGATACAGCTTACAGCATGAGTAAGGCAATCGGAAAGCTGGGAAACGAATTGCATAAGTTGCAGATGATCGACTTTACCACAGTTCAGAACAACATCGCGAAGCTGACAGTGCAACCGCCAGAGTCAGCTGTAGTCTATTGGTTTGAGCAGATCGGGGTAGCGGCGATCTGGGGTCTGGCGGCCGCGGGAGGAGTACTTTTTCCGGAGGCGGCTGGTGCAGCAGCGGCTTTTGGCATCACTATGTCGGTGGTTGCGTCTGGGGCGGGATCGATTTTCGACTATAACCCCGGCCAACCGAAGTCGTATGGTTTCGAGACGGTAAGGGATGAGATCAGTAGCATGTTCACGAAGTCCTGGTTCGCCCGCCCAGTAGAGCTGGAGGACTACTTGAAAGACCCGGTGAAGCTAAAGATTCTGAACGGACTCAGTCAGACGGTGTGGAAAACGCGGGTTGATCTTCCTGACAGCAGCAAGGCGCGGTTTCAGGCGATGGACCGCGTGTGGCTGTATCAATCGCTGCTGCCGTTTTACTGCTCGATTGCGATTAATGCTGCTGGACGTTATGCACCCCCTCCGGTATTCGCCCTCAACGGGAACTACTATGCCATTTGCGTGGGAGGCAGGTGGCTGGATCCAAGTGACTTTACTGGGTCAGACTTATATGCGGATTTGTTCACGACTCTTGGTGTGAGCCAGGCGGACTTTTTTACAGGACTGGGAAACTGGGCGGCAATTCCGAGGCACGGTGTGCCGAATACCCAAGTGACCGCAGCTGCGGCGGATTAGCCTGGCGTTTGGCAGGCTGCGCATTCGGGAAACGGGGTGGTTCAACCTGCGTTCTGGATGACCAGAAGAAACTGCTGGGGTAGTTTCTGGCGCAACATGTTCAGCGTCACATCCGAGTTCAGGACGGCTGGCAAACCATTCAGAGTGCCCTTTGCTGACCCAACAATGATGCAGCCCAGGGAATCCTTTTCTGTATTTCCGTTGTGGATGAGGACTCCGGACCGGCCGGGCACATTTGCAAGCTCCCAGACATTCGGATGATCCGGAGTATTGTGTGGACCACAGGTATAGGTCCCGACCGGGATACAACTCTGATCCGGAGTGTTATTGAGCCAGGGTAGTTCGCAGGTGTAACAGACGTGGATATTGGATGGGTCGAGTAGCTCACCAAGGGTTCCGTTGTTAGCGGAAGATTGGCGCACGAGGGTATAAGCAGGCAGGTCAGTCATAGGTCACCTCGGGAATGGGCCATGATACTGCCAAACCGCCAACTTTGTGGAGGAAGTCGATCAGAGGCCAGGCGCCGCAGGCGAGGGGGCCGCATTGGTTAGGAATGGTCGGGGCGGAGGGATTCGAACCCCCGACCCTCTGCTCCCAAAGCAGAT
>CAZFMB010000197.1:0-3657 GCA_964520005.1 uncultured Occallatibacter sp. | reverse complement strand
ATCTGCTACGCCACCATCGCCATGGTCACCGACTACGACTGCTGGCGCGAGGGCCACGACTCGGTCACCATCGAGGAGATTGTGCGCGTACTGCACCAGAACGCCGAGAATGCGGCCAAGGTGGTGAAGGCTGCCGTAGCCGCCATGCCGCATGAACGCAATTGCACCTGCGCCTCAGCGGCAAAGTACGCCGTGCTCACCAAGCCGGAAGCGATTCCCGTCGCAGCAAAAGAAAAGTTGAAGCTGCTCTTCGACAATTACCTTGGCTGATAATGGAGTCAGAGCAATTGAGTTAGTGAGGAAGAAAAATGTCAATCGCCGTAGTAGGCAGCGTAGCATACGATACGATTGAAACCCCCGCAGGAAAGCGCGAGCGCTGCCTGGGCGGGGCGGCAACGTATTTTTCGCTCTCCGCCAGCTATTTCACTGATGTACGCGTCATCGCCGTGGTAGGCGAGGATTTCGGCAAGCGCCAGGAAGCGGTCTTCCAGGCGCGCAACATCGACACACGCGGCATCGAACACACCGTGGGCAAAAGTTTCTTCTGGGAAGGCTCCTATCTCGACAATCTCAACGAAGCCAAAACGCACTCGACCGAGTTGAATGTTTTTGCGTCTTTCAATCCCAAGATTCCCGAAGCCTACCGCGACTCGGAGTTTCTTTTTCTGGCCAACATCGATCCGGTTTTACAAAGACGAGTCCGCGAAGCCATGCCGGACGTGAAGCTGGTGGCTGGCGACACCATGAATTACTGGATCAAGGATCATCGCCCAGCGCTGCTCGAAGTCCTCAAGGGCCTCGACATTCTGCTCATCAACGACACCGAGACAAAAATGATCGCTGGTAAAAACAACCTCGTCCAGGCCGCGCGCGCAGTGATGGCTACGGGGCCGAAGGCGCTGGTGGTCAAGCACGGCGAATACGGAGCGACGCTCTTCCACGAGTCGAAGTGTTTCCGCGCTCCGGCGATGCTTCTAGAAGATGTGGTTGACCCGACCGGCGCGGGCGACAGCTTTGCCGGCGGATTCTTCGGCTACCTGGCATCGCAGCCCGAGCAGTCTCCTGCCGCCTTCCGCCGTGCGATGTTTTATGGGAGCGTGATGGGTTCCTTTGCGTGCGAGCGCTTCGGCACCGAGCGGCTGCAGAAGCTCACGCATCCGGAGATCGACGCTCGCTTCAACCTCTTTCGCGAGTTGACGCACCTTGACTGAGAAATCCAATCCGGAGAAATCCAATTCGGCTCAGCATATCTCGCGTGTAGAGTGGCTGACGGTGCTGGCCTCATGCGCGGCAGCTTCGGTCGCCGCGATCCTCTGGAGCTGGCGCAACAACGCCATGCTCAACTACGGCGACGCGGTTGCCCATCTGCATATCGCGCGCCGAGTCTTCGACGCACACCAGCCGCGCCTCACCGAACTGGGCTCGGTGTGGCTGCCGTTGCCGCATCTACTGCTGATTTCCTTTGTGCAAATTTACAGTTGGTGGGCCAGCGGCTTTGCGGGTGTGATTCCCTCAGCGCTGGCCTTTCTTGCCTCGTGCGCGGGAATCTACCGGCTCGCTCGTCACTGGCTGCAGCCTGCTCCGTCGGCGCTGGCGCTGGCCTTCTTCGCGCTGAATCCAAACCTGCTCTACTTGCAAACCACGGCCATGACCGAGCCGCTCTTTATCTGCGAGATGGTGTGGATCGTGGTTTGGCTGGTGGAGTGGCGGGTAAATCTTGACGCAAACGCAAGGCGATCCCGCCGCCTGCTCTGCTTGATCGCCGCCGTGCTGATCGCCGCTGTCTTTACGCGCTATGACGGCTGGGTGATGGCTTTTGTTGTCTGGACGTGCATGGGCTTCACTCTCGCTCGTCGCGGCCGTCTTCGTTCCCTCAGCTTCTGGATCGCCAGCATCCTTCTCATCGCCGCGCCAATTACGTGGTTTATATACAATTCCGTAGGCTTCGGCGACTGGCTCTACTTCGCGCGCGGACCGTACTCCGCCAAGGCAGTGGAGATTAATACCTCGGTGCCGGGATTTCCGCCGCATCCGGGTTGGCACAATCCATGGGTTGCGTTGATCTTCTTTGTGAAGGCCGCGGAGTTGGACGCCACCGCTCTGGCCTGTGGCAATGTGCTGCTGACCCTCAGCCTGTTGGGAACAGTATGGGCCTGGCTGACTGCGCGTAAGCGTGCATTCATCTGGGCGCTGCTGCTGTGGTTTCCGGTCCCGTTCTATGCGTATTCCGTCTCCTACGGCTCGGTGCCCATCTTTGTGCCCATCTGGTGGCCGCACTCCTGGTACAACCTGCGCTATGGAATGGAACTACTACCGGCCCTGGCGCTGGGGCTAGGTTTTATGGCGCAGATCGTGTTGGCAGCGGTAAATGACTTCAAGCCGCGCGCAGTCAATCCATGGTGGGAGCGATGCGCGGCGGGAATTCTCTTCGCAATCGTAGCGTTGAACACAGCACAACTGCTGCGCGAGCGTCCGCATGTATACGTCGAAGGCACAAAGATCATCGATGCGCGCAGACCCTACGATGAGCAGATTCCTCCGGCGTTGCGGGCACTACTGGCCGAGCGTCTCCATGCAGTTGTGTTGATGGATACTTCGGTATATCCGGAGATCGTCGCCTTCACCGGGATTCCGCTCCGTCAGACCATCAACGAAAGCGACCTGGAGATTTATAGCGCCGCTCTGGCCGCTCCCGCCGCGCACGCCGGCATCGTGCTGGCTTTCGACGGTGACGAGGTCGACCGCGCGGTCAAGGCACATCCCGAGGGCTTGACCGCGGTTCGCCGTTTTTCAACGCCCGGCAAGCCCGCAGGAACAATTTACGTCTCCGGTACATCAGGCGCAAACCGCCTCACCAATCCGGGTGGAGCGGTGATAGCATCTGTCAAGGAAGCGAGATGAGCATGACACTGGCACAATTCGCGCAACCTTTTGACTTTGACCGCCTGCAGCAGATTGTGGTGGTGAACGGCGCCATCGGCCGTCTGCTGGTGGCCTGTCTGTTGGGTGCGGCGGTGGGCCTGGAGCGGGAGTTCAGCCGCAAGGCCGCCGGCGTGCGCACTAACCTGCTGATCTGCATGGGCAGCGCTTTTTTCACACTGCTCTCTGCTGTGCTGGCCGGCGACGGCAGCCCCAACAAGGGACAGGTGGCCTCAAACATCGTGCAGGGCATTGGCTTTCTGGGCGCGGGATTGATCCTGCACAACCGCAGCCGCATCAGCGGGCTGACGAGCGCCGCCAGTATCTGGGTAGTAGCCTCCATCGGCATGGCCTGCGGCGCGGGACTTTACGCGGCGGCCTTGGTAGCCACCGTCATCGTCATTGTGGCGCTGGAAGCAGTAGGCTTTCTGGAGCGGCGCGCCAATTTGAAAATTTACCCGCTGATCTATGAAGCACGAGGCAACGACCAGACGCGCATGTTGGAGTCGATTTTGGCCGCGATGGACAAAGCAGGCCAGCGGCTGACGGACGTCGGCCACGACTCCATCGGTGATATGCAGCGAGTGAGTTTTTCCCTATCGGCGACCAATAAGCAACATGAACGGCTACGCGGAAAGCTGCTCGGTCAGCCGGGTATTAATGTTCTTCTCACATTCCGCGATCCGGAGGAAGATTGATTCCCTTTACCAAAGCTCACGCCTGCGGCAACGATTTTTT
>CAZFMB010000196.1:0-3693 GCA_964520005.1 uncultured Occallatibacter sp. | reverse complement strand
CCGCGCCCCGTTCCCGTGCTGGCCATGGCGCCATCTTTCACAACCCAGCCCGTCGCAACAGTCTTCGCCATCTCCGCCGGGTAAGCATCTTCAAGCAGCAGTTTGTTCAGCCGCGCCAGTTTCTGGCCGTGCGGATTTTCCGTGAGCAATGCTTCGGTTTCAGGTCGCAAGGCAATGCCATGACCGAACCGCGCCTTGTCATAAATCGACGGCCCTGAAAGAATCTGATTCAGATTCTTCATCAGAGCGGACAGGACAGCCTTGGCGTCCGCATTGGATGCGGAATATGTGGCCAAGCTCGTCTTCACCGTATCGTCCAGTTGCCCGCGCAAAAACACAGACACCGCATCCGGCCCATTCGCGAGCTTGCCCACAAAGGCGGCCGGATCCGTAATCTGGCTGGCAGCGAGTGAAGTGGCGCTGTTTTCGATCTGGAGCCATCCATCGAGCGTCTTGCCATCGAACAGGCTGACCGGCCTTCGCGGATTTTTCTCCGCGCTGCAAACCCCCACAAACGAACAGCCGGCAACCGCAATCCCGGCCAGCTTGACGAACTTCCTTCGGCTCAAATGATTGATCTCGTGCTGCATGGCGTTATCTCCTTGTGAATCCAGTAGAAAGCAACGGCAAAGCGAGGTGCGCTCACTGCTCGAACAAATCGCTCTTGGCAATTCTATTGATCCGGCCCTAAAAGAATTGCACCAATACTAAACTTTCATCTCGATACTGGGCTGTCATCCCGATACAAGGCTGTCATCCTGAGCGAAGTTTGGCGCGTTCTTTGCGCCAAACGTAGTCGAAGGATCTGCAGTTGCTTTTGCGAAGCGCAGCGAAGTCGAAAGCCTGCCCTGAGCGAAGTCGAAGGCGCTCTGCGGTTGCTTCTGTTCTGCTCCGCAGCAACCCAACAGGACCGGGTCAATAAACAAATCATTCCTCGCAATTCCAGGCAGACCGCTCAGCCGCATAAAAATTGTCTTGACTATTGTATACGGATACATCTATGGTGGTGCCCAGATCATATTTCAGCCATGCGCTGCTTCATCTCTTGTCCGCTGACGTTCAGCCGTGAGGATTTTTTGTGAGAAATATTCTCCCCGCAGGGGAATCCGCAAGCATGCAAATGACTCGCCGGCAATGGTTGGGAAAGGTCACCCTGCCAGCAATGGCTGTCGCGGCCATGGGCTCGCTAGGCGAGGGCGCCCTCACGGCGCAGCCTCGCTCCGAGGTCAGCTCCGCCAACCCGGGAGCACGCGTTTACAACATTCGTGAATTCGGGGCCAAGGGAGATGGCGCAACACTTGATACTGCCGCGCTTCAATCCGCCATCGATGCCTGCACGAGCAATGGCGGCGGAACGGTTCTGGTCCCGGCCGGAACGTTTGTGATTGGCGCTACGGAACTCAAGAGCAATGTCACGCTGCACATCGCGGCTTCAGCGAAATTATTGGGCAGCGCGGACGGCAAGCAATATCACGCGGTCGATGCCATTCCTCTGGAAGGCGATCATACGCTGGGCGACGGAAACTGGGCGCTGCTCTATGCGGTCAACCAGAAGAATTTCGCAATCGAGGGGCCGGGCACAATCGATGGCCAGGGCGCACAGTTCCACTCGGCGGTTCGCGGCACGCTCCCTCCCAGCGGAATAGGCGGAAATCGCCGTCCCTATCATGTGCTCGTCCATCGCTGCGAAGACTTCTCTGTGAGCAATATTTCGCTGCTCGACTGTGCTTATCACAGCATTCGCGTCATCCAGAGCAAGCGTGTTCACCTGGACGGCATTTACATCCACAACCGCGTGAACAGCAACAACGATGGCTTTCACTTCATCAGCGCCGAACACGTCACCATCAGCAATTGCATCGTCAAGTCGCAGGATGATGCGTGCGCCATGTTCGGATCCTGCAAGCACATCACGATCACCAATTCTTTTTTCAGCACGCGCTGGTCGGTCTTCCGCTTTGGCGGAGGCACGGCTGAAAACATCGCTGTTTCCAACTGCGTGCTCTCAGAGGTTTACGGCTGCCCGATCAAATTGCACGCCGGTCCCGGATCTCACTTTGAAAATATGTCGTTCTCTGACCTGGTGCTGGAGAATGTTACCGGGCCCATCAATTTCAGTGTTGGTGCGATCGGGTCAGGCAACCGGCCCAATGGCGCGGCAGCGCCGACGCGGCCAGTCTCCGCGCTTGAGACAGCTCCGCCCGTGGTGCGCAACATTTCCTTCAGCAACATACACGGAACCGTGACGACCGATCCGCCTCAGCTCGCTGAAGCCTCCGTCACCAGCGCTTATAACCCCGGGGAACGCCGCTCCTGCATCACCTTGAATTGCGCGGGCAAATCCACCCTGGAAAACATTTCATTCAACAATATTCATCTGACATTTGGCGGCGGCGGCACGGCGGAAGATGGCGCCAGGCGCGACGTTCCAGAGATTGCCGGCGAGTACTTCGCGCTCGGCCCCATGCCCGCATACGGGTTCTATGCCCGCAATGCACGCGCCATCACGCTTGAAAATGTGCGCTTCCAGGTAAGCGCGCCGGACCTGCGCCCCGCGATGATTCTCGATCATGTGGAAGACGTTGCCGTCAACGGCTTCAGCATTCAGGGCAACCCTACCACGGAGTCCATGCTTCGCTTTACAGCCACCAGGCAAGTGTTGCTCACCGCGCCGCGCCTCCTGACTCCTGCCGCCATCTACCTTCAGGTGGAAGGCACTGGAAACGAGCAGATCGTGATCGATGGCGGTGACCTTACAAAAGCTGCCACTGTGCTTGCTTTCAAAGACGGTGCAGTCAAGGAGTCTGTCAAGCTCCGGCAATAACCGTTTTTAAACTTTATGCGGATAGCGGCCCATAAATGAAGATAGTAATGCTGCGATCAAAATAGATATATGTAACAAGCCACCTATCCTCATAAAAACTCAGGAGCCCGTCGAGCAAAACTCGGCGGGCTCTTGCAGGACAATCGTGGAATTCAGCTCAATTGCCCTGCAATAGCAAGGTTTCCACGTCTCGCTTGCCGGCGCCCGGTTGTTTCGCCACACGCGTGTACTGCAGTGGATTTATGCACCGCCCGATTGATAGTATCTAAAGTGAATACGTATTTAAAATCTACTTCTGGACATGCCGATGATTGCTCCTATCCTACGGATAAGCTCGCCGATTCTTGGTCTTGCACTATTGACAGTTCCTTGCCTTGCACAAATTCATGTATCCCCGGCCGGCAACGATGCCAACCCGGGCACGCAGGCAAAACCTGTCCAAACGCTCGCGCACGCCACCGCGTTGGCGCGGAACGAGAAACAGAAAGCCAGCGGCGATGTAACGATCGTGCTTGCCGGCGGCACCTACAGACTGACGCAGCCGCTCGCGCTTCGGCCTGAGGATTCCGGCGCCAACGGACACAATCTTGTCTTCGCAGCGGCGCCCGGCGCGCATCCCATCGTGAGCGGAGGAGTGCAGATCACGGGCTGGAAGAAAGTCGATCCCGCCAAAAACATCTGGGCGGCATCGGTTCCGGCAAACGTCAAGGACTCCCGTCAGCTTTATGTCGATGGAGTGCGTGCGACTCGCACCCGGGGCCGCTTGCCTGTCGCGCTGACCATGACCGCCACGGGATATACGGCCGCGGACGCAACCCTGTCCACCTGGAAGCATGCCTCCAATCTCGAGTTCGTCTACACCGGCGGCA
>CAZFMB010000195.1:0-3730 GCA_964520005.1 uncultured Occallatibacter sp. | reverse complement strand
ATCGCCCGCCCGGCGGCGAGCATGCTCCCGCCCATTCCGATTGCGACCACCAGCGCGTAATAAATGGCGACCTGGTTCAGCGTCATGCCTTTTTCACGCATGAGAAACAGGACTGCGAAGTTGATCATCCCGTACGTGACAAATTGAGTGGCGCCGCTGGCCAGTGCGACCAGCATGAGAGAAGGCCGCGATATGAACATCGTCAACGTCTGCCGGAATCCTGTTTTGCTCGCAGGCATCTGCTCCGAAATGCGATCCAGGCCGCCGCGACGGGGCTCAGGCACCAAGAGGAGTATGCCAATCACCGCGAAAAGACCGGCGGAGCCGAGCAAGACAAAAGCATAGCGCCAACTGAAAGCAGCTGCGATGGAAGCGCCGAAGGCGATTCCCAGCGCTGATCCAATCGGCGGTCCGATGTTGTAGAGGCCCAGCGCTCTTCCGCGGCGGCCAGGCGGAAAATAGTCGGAGATGATCGAGTAGGAGGGTGGAACGCCGCCAGCTTCGCCGAAGCCGACCGTCATGTACGCAATGGCAAACTGCAGATAGTTAGCTGCGCCGCCGCAGCACATCGTTGCCGCGCTCCAGATCGCACACGCCACAGCGAGAACCTTCGACCTGTTCGTTTTGTCGGCCAGCCATCCGACTGGAATTGAGATGCAGCAATAAAAGAGCGCGAAATAAAGGCCGCCAATCCGTCCAAGCTGACCATCCGAGACGTGCAGGCTGTCCTGGATCGGCTTGGCAAGAATGCCCGGCAACTGCCGGGACAGGAAGTTCAAGACATACACCACGATCAGCATGGTGAGCGCAATCCAGGCACGCGAGCCGGGCTGGGTGAGGGGCGGGGCAGGTTGCGGCTTTGACGTTTCACCGGCCTGCCCACCCGGTCCAATCGATGATGCGGATGTGTGTGTTGCCATGCTCACCTGCCCAACATCAGAAAACCTCAAACAGGCCCGCCGCGCCCATGCCGCCGCCCACGCACATAGTCACCACGGCGTATCGGACTCTCCGTCGACGCCCTTCAATCAACACATGCGCTGCCAGGCGGTTACCGGACATGCCATAAGGATGGCCGATGGAAATGGCGCCGCCGTCAACATTGAAGCGATCATTGGGAATATCGAGCCGCTTGCGGCAATAAACCACTTGCACCGCGAAGGCTTCGTTCAGCTCCCAGAGCCCGATGTCGTCCATATTGAGATCAAAGCGTTTCAGGAGTTTGGGGACAGCGAAAACCGGCCCAATTCCCATCTCGTCAGGCTCTGTGCCGACAACGGCCATTCCACAAAAGCGGCCGAGTGGCTCAAGGCCGCGTACAGCGGCTAGTTTTGCTTCCATCACCACGCAGGCGGAGGCGCCATCGGATAGCTGGCTCGCATTGCCCGCGGTAATAAAGCCGTCTTGCCGCACCGGCTTGAGCGAGGCGAGGCCTTCCATGGTCGTGTCTGGCCGGTTGCCTTCGTCGCGCGTCAGCACCACTTCCTGCGTCGAGGTCTCGCCGGTGGTCTTGTCGGTCACCGACTTGATCGTCCTTACAGGGATGATTTCCGCATCGAAGCGGCCGGCTGCCTGGGCTTCAGCCGTTCGGCGCTGCGACTGATAAGCGTACTCATCCTGCTGTTCGCGCGAAACGCCGTACCGGCGCGCGACAACCTCCGCCGTGTCGATCATCGGCATGTAAATCTCCCGATGAAGTTTGAGCAGTTCCGGGTCGGAACCGAGGCGGAGTTCGTCTGTCTGTACCATCGATATGGAATCCATGCCGCCGGCCACAACAATGTCCATGCGGTCCATGACGACCTGTTTCGACGCCATGGAGATGCTCATGAGACCCGATGAACACTGTCTATCAACGGTCTGTCCGGCGACTGAGACCGGCAAACCCGCGGTTAACGCGGCCGTCCGTCCGATGGTATGCTGCTGGCCCTGAGGCAACGCCGATCCAATGATGCAGTCCTCGATCTCATCGGGCTCAACCTTTGCGCGCTCGACTGCGGCGCGAATGGCGTGAGCGGCCAATGTTGGTGCAGGGGTGGCGTTGAACGCGCCCTTATATGCGCGGCCGATAGGAGTCCGCGCTACGGAAACAATAACCGCATCTCGGCTCATGTCATGCACCTTTCGTTTCCGGCGACACAGAGCCTGCCTTTTTCAACTCGACCTCGCTTTGGATGAAGCCTTACTTGAGTCGCGACTAGGAATAATTGCCATCCACGCTGATCGCCTGCCCTGTTACATTGCGTCCTGCCGGCGAACATAGGAACAGGCACATGAGCGCCACGTCGTCCGCGGTCACCATGCGGCGCAGGGAAATATGTTTCAGGTAGTCCTCCCGCATGGCCTTCTCTTCCATACCTTCCAGCTTGGCGCGAGCAATGATTACGCCGTCCATCCTTGGTCCTTCGACAATGCCGGGCAGCACTGCGTTCACCCGGATGTTGTCGGGGCCGAGTTCCTCGGCAAGCGATTTCGCGATTCCCACGATGGCCCACTTTGTCGCCACGTACGGCGTGCGCCACGCAATGCCCATACGGCCGGCAACGGACGAAATGCAGATAATGTTGGCGGCCTTCGATTCCCGCAGCATCGGTACGGCATGGTGCAAACAGCGGTACTGGCCATTCAGGTTGACTTCGACCGTGCGCTTCCACTCTTGTTCTGTGATCTTATCCACTCCTGCTGTCGGGCCCGCGATGCCGGCGCAGTTGACCAATACATCCAGGCCGCCGAATCTTGTCCGCTGAACCTCGAAAAGCGATGCCACCTGCTTTTCATCGGCCACGTCGGTGTGGGTTGCCTGGCATGAAGGAAAACGATTCTGAAATTCCGCCAGGGCCGAGTCGTCGATATCGCAGATGTGGATTTCGGCTCCCGCTTCCGCAAATGCGGCAGCAATGGCGGCTCCAATACCAGAGGCGCCGGCAGTCACCAGCACGCGCAGTCCGAAAGGAGGATTAAGTCGCTCTTTGAATGTCATTTTCTACTACACCTCTTTCCTTTGAGGAGTTGCCACCCTGTGCAATCAGGCGAAATTAACCTTCTCCGCGCCTTTCAACTGCAATATCTCCCTGGTTTCAGTGGGTGTGGCGATCTCAAGGGAGAGTTCAGCAAGAATGTTTCGAATCTTCCTGACCTGCTCGGCATTACTTGTCGCTTTGATGCCGGGACCGATATAGAGGTTGTCTTCCAGCCCCACACGAATGTTGGCGCCCAGGATGGCTCCCATCGTGAGAAGGGACATTTGGTGACGTCCCGCGGCCAATACCGAAAACTGATAGGTATCTCGTCCGAATAACCGGTCCGCTGTGGATCGCATGAAGAGAAGGTTTTCCGGATCAGGACCGATCCCACCGAGGATTCCAAAGATAGCCTGAATGAAGATAGGCGGTTTGATAATCTCGCGATCGACGAAATAGGCGAGATTATAAAGGTGGCCAACGTCGTAGCACTCGAGTTCGAATCGCGTCCCGCCCTCTCCAAGATTGCGCAAAATG
The DNA here is from genome assembly GCA_964520005.1 of uncultured Occallatibacter sp. Lineage (GTDB taxonomy): Bacteria > Acidobacteriota > Terriglobia > Terriglobales > Acidobacteriaceae > Telmatobacter. The sequence goes on along the minus strand of CAZFMB010000195.1, from coordinate 233 downwards.
TATTCAATGTCAGCGAAAGTATTCTTGAAGACTACTTCCTTCATGTCATTGACCTTCTGCTTCTCCCACTCATAGCGCCAGTTCGTGATTTTCTCGGCTACGGGATGAATCGAGAAATTCATGGATCCCATGTTCAGCGAACACATCTCGGGCTTCGCCTGAAGAGGGAATGCAAGCCGTTCCTCGATGGTCATGTGAGTACTGCCGCCCGTCGTGATGTTGATGATTGCATT
>CAZFMB010000194.1:0-3795 GCA_964520005.1 uncultured Occallatibacter sp. | reverse complement strand
AGCCGACTCAGCCGGATCACGCCCATGGAGATCATCAACTACGCTGAGGGCGGCCTTGAGAATACGGGACTATTGGAGGAAATGACGCGTGAATGGGAGGCGGACTGGGACCGCGATTTTGGCCCTGCTCCAAACACAACTGCGGCTCCTGAATCTTCTTCCGATAGGACCGGCGCTAAACCGTGATCGCCTATCTCGATACCAATGCGCTAATCTGGTTGTCGGATGGAAGTCTGGCTGGCCTCAGCCCCAAGATCGATCGGCTACTCCAGCAGGCCGATCTGCTTTTCTCGCCGATGGTTCTTCTTGAGCTTGAGTTTCTCTATGAAATCAAACGCAGCAAGCGCCCCGCGCGCGACATTCGACAAAAAGTCGAATATGAACTCGGCGTTCGCCTGTGCGAAATTCCCTTTTCGGAGATCGCCGGCGCCGCTCTCGAAGAGAAGTGGACCCGCGACCCCTTCGATCGTCTCATCGTGGCCAACGCCAAGGCCAACGGTTTCGCCTGGCTCATCTCCGCCGACGAAGCCATGCGCAAGCATTATCCGCGAACGGTTTGGTAGCCTTCTGCGCGGCGCTACTCAATCACCACGCGAATCTCGAAGTGTTCATCCTCCGGCGTGGGCTTCTCCCAGCTGCGCACGTAGTGCAGCCGCAGAACCCCATCGCCTGCGTGACGCGGCTCAAAGGTGAAAACCTGGAAGACGGGCCGGCCCACAGCCGGTTCCGTGGATTGATCGGCCGGATCGGTCTGCGTCTGGTGAACCAGCTTCAGCAGTGGCGTAGATTCCTTCTCGATATACCACATATACCCGGTGCTGGGATTCGCTTTCAAGCGCACTTCCAGCCGGTCATCAAACTTCATGTGGACCACGCCGCCCTTGTCCGCGTCCGTGACGACCTTGGTGGCAGCCAGTGCCGCCTGTGAAAAGCAAGCGATGGCCACAAGCATCAATACGGCAATCCATCGTCCAATATCAACCCTGTGAAGCGATCGATTAGACAGCATAATAATTTCCTCCCGCGTTGCTTAATCGCGCTTGTGCTTGATTCCCGCGCATCTCAAAAAGATACATTGATCTGGAGCAGGCTGCAACTGGCTGGCATTAGGAAAGGTGTAGAATTCCTCCTATGAAAACCGTATTAATGGCAATGTCTCTTCTGGTTTATATGATCGTCCTCACGCACGGGCAACAACCAGCAAACGGCGCTAAATCTCAAAAAGTAATGTTTCCTCACTCGTGTGAAAAGACACAGCAAATTGATGGGACGGATCGGCTAAGCGATACAAAAGCCATTTCTTCTCGCGAACGCGCAGTCCTCATTGAAGCTATCTCAATTCAACTCAGACCAGGCAAGAAGATCGGAACCCCCCGCTCCGAAAAGAAGCTTCTTACTGCTGTGATGGAGACCCGCGTGACAATGGTTGATCTGAATGGCGACGGAATACCCGAAGTCATTGTTCAGGCTTCCGACCGAGAATCATGCAGCCCAACAGGGAATTGCCCCGTATGGGTATTCACGCGATCAGGAAACGAATACAAGCAGATCCTCGTGAAGAATTCTGTACAGACATTTGGAATCTGCACTTCGCGAACAGACGGTTTCTTTGACTTAGTACTTGGGCAGCACGGCTCTGCATCCGAACAAGCACTCTACATTTATCGGTTTGCAAATGAGAGATACAACAGAAGAACGTGTTATATGGCGAACTTCACCCGCTTGGTGGGAGACGAAGTGCAGGAGCTTGAAGAACCGGATATCACGCTCTGCAAGCCGTAGCATAGCTCACTATTCAGAAAATCGAACGGCCCTGATCCGAAGAGCAGGGCCGTTTGATTTGAAACCGTAATCGGTAAAGAAAACTCAGTGCTTCTCCGCCGCCGAAGCAATTTTGGCTTCGGCTTCGGCGATGACGTGCAGGGCCTCCGTGTATGCCTCTTCGCGGTCGCCGGCTTCATCCCATTCTTTGTGGCCGCGCGCAAGTTGTTCGTGGGCACGCGCCACGTCGATCTCTTCGGGCTTCAGCGCGTCACTGGCCAGAATAGTAACCCGATCAGGCAACACTTCGGCAAATCCCCAACTGACGTTGTAGCGCTGGTCGCCATCCGGACCTCCATGCAGAGTCACATCGCCCGCGCCCAATTCAGCCACCAGCGGCGTGGCGCCGTAGAGCACTTCCATGTACCCGTTCTTCGCGGGCAACTCAACAGCTGTCACCGGATGCTCGAAGAGCGTCCGTTCGGGAGTCACCAGCCGCACGCGCAGTTGATTGGTTTCGTCAGCCATAAAGTCCCTTCGGGACAGTGAACAGTGGTCAGTGGACAGTGATCAGTAAAAACTGATGCCGTAGCGCCGGCACTAACTGACCACTGAACACTGACCACTGTTCACTGTTCTCACACGCTCGCCTTCAGCTTCTCGGCGGTTTCCAGCACTTCTTCAATCGCGCCCTTCATGTAGAAGGCCTGCTCGGGAATGTCGTCGTACTTGCCCGAGATGATCTCCTTGAAGCTGCGCACCGTGTCGGCTACCTTCACATAGCGGCCCGCCATGCCGGTAAACTGCTCGGCCACGTGGAAGGGCTGCGAGAGGAACTTCTGCACCTTGCGGGCGCGCGCCACAGTCAGCTTGTCTTCTTCAGACAATTCGTCGATGCCCAGAATGGCGATGATGTCCTGCAAATCCTTGTAGCGTTGCAGAATCTTCTTCACGCCCTGCGCCACATCGTAATGCTCCTGGCCCACGATGCGCGCGCTCAGGATGCGTGAGGTCGAGGCCAGCGGATCGACGGCCGGATAAATTCCCAACTCAGACAGAGGCCGGCTCAACACGGTCGTCGCGTCCAGGTGAGCGAAGGTCGTCGCCGGAGCAGGATCGGTCAAATCGTCCGCCGGAACGTAGACGGCCTGCACCGAAGTGACAGAGCCTTTGCTGGTCGAAGTAATGCGCTCCTGCAATTCGCCCATTTCCGTGGCCAGGTTGGGCTGATAGCCCACGGCCGAGGGCATGCGGCCCAGCAAAGTTGAAACCTCGCTGCCGGCCTGCGTAAAGCGGAAGATGTTGTCGATGAAGAGCAGCGTGTCCGAGCCTTCCACGTCGCGGAAGTATTCGGCGACGGTCAGCGCGCTCAGAGCCACGCGCAGGCGCGCTCCGGGCGGCTCGGTCATCTGTCCGTAGACAAGAGCGCACTTGGAGTTGGCCCAGTCGCCCGGCTTGATGACGCCCGACTCGCTCATCTCCAGCCACAGGTCGTTGCCCTCGCGGGTGCGCTCGCCCACGCCGCCAAAGACGGAGTAGCCGCCGTGGTTCTTGGCCACGTTGTTGATGAGTTCCATGATGACGACCGTCTTGCCCACGCCGGCGCCGCCGAAGAGGCCGATCTTGCCGCCCTTGAGGAAGGGCTGAATCAGGTCGATGACCTTGATGCCCGTTTCGAACATTTCCTCATGAGTAGACTGCTCGTCAAACAGCGGCGCTGGCCTGTGAATGGGCATACGCGATTTCTCGCCGATAGGGCCGAGATTGTCCACTGGATTGCCGATCACGTTGATCACGCGCCCCAGCGTCTGCTTGCCGACGGGCATGGATATCGGGCCGCCGGTGTCGATGGCCATCATGCCGCGCACCATGCCGTCGGTGGCTTCCATGGCCACGGTTCTGACGCGCCCCTCGCCCAGATGCTGCTGCACTTCGAGGATTACGCTGATGGGCGTGGGCACAGTGAAGCCGTCGCTCACGACGCGCAGCGCCTGATAGATGGGCGGCATCGTCGCTTCTTCAAACTGCACGTCC
>CAZFMB010000193.1:0-3908 GCA_964520005.1 uncultured Occallatibacter sp. | reverse complement strand
GCCGTGCCCGCCTTGGCCACCGCATAGAGCACGGGAAAATCCAGTTGCGTTTCGTCGGCGTCGAGGTCGATGAAGAGATCGTAGATCTCGTTCAGTACTTCCTGGGGGCGCGCGTCGGGGCGGTCTATTTTGTTGATCACGACGATGGGTTTGAGCTTGGCTTCGAGAGCCTTGGCCAGCACGTAGCGCGTTTGAGGCAGCGGCCCCTCGGCGGCGTCTACGAGAAGCATCACGCCATCGACCATTTTGAGAGCGCGCTCGACTTCGCCGCCAAAATCAGCGTGGCCGGGCGTGTCGACGATGTTGATCTTGCCGCCCTCGAAGACGATGGCAGTGTTTTTGGCCAGGATGGTGATGCCCCGCTCCCGCTCCAATTCGTTGGAGTCCATGACACGCTCGGCCACCTGCTCATTAGCGCGGAATGTGCCGGATTGGCGCAGCATGGCGTCCACGAGAGTGGTCTTGCCGTGGTCAACATGGGCAATGATGGCGATATTACGTATCGTCTGGGTCACAGGGAGTTTTCCTTCTTCTGGTTTGGCCGATGGGCTATGGGTTGGGGGACAATACAGTGATCAGGGATCAGAAAGCCCGTTTGGCGCTCTCAGCACCGCGACAATCGCAGCACAGTGCGGCAACTTCTATTCTATCAGCAATGAGGAAAACAGGGTTTTGGCGGAGGGCGCAGCGTCTCGCGATACACTGGTTTCGCTTGCTGATGAGCCGCAGAAACCAATCCCGCAAAGCAAAGCCGCGTACATTCAGGACGAACTCGGGCCGTTTGATGGTGGCGTGTGTGGTGGTGTTTGCGGTTTTACTGCTGCTGTTGCGGATGTGGGTGTTTGTGCACGGGCACGGGCGGCGGTGAGGACTGGCCGTCCAGGCGGGCGGCGCTTGCGCGCCATCATGTTCCTGGTCTCTCAGGTTTTAAGAGTGAGATGCTTCGGCGGCCTTGCGAACAGCCTCCGCGTCAGCGATGTCCTGGGGCCTCCCGGCGGCCAACTTCGACGCGATGAGGTCGGGAGCGGAGATGAAAAACGCTTTGAGGCCGCTTGACGGATCGATTACGCCTTCAACGCGTCTATCCCAGGCCGCTTCAAAATCGACGCCCGGAATATCGGGAAGAATATCGAAGCCGTGCGGATCGTGTCCGAAACGAAAAAAACTGCCACGCTCGGCGAAGTCTTCCGGCTGAATGCCCTGGAGCGGAGCGCCAAAAGAGGCGAGAGCGGCGTACGTCGCTTGCGCGTTCGCGGGATCGGCTTTGATGAAAAGGTCGATGTCTTTCGTAAAGCGGGGCTGCGCGTGATAAATGACCGCGTATGCCCCTACAACGAGGTATCTAACGCCATGGGCATGAAAGGCGGACAAAAGGTCTTTGTAATCTTGGTACATCCGGCTTGATCTCCCAACCTTTAATCGCGTAGGCGGTCTGAATCATCTCTTCAACCGCGTCCATCCGCTCATGCACGGGCCGACTCTGCCAATAGCGATACTCGTCAGCCTTCATCTCGTCGAAGCTCGTGTACTTGCGCAGGGTCGTTTCCATATCTCTATTTTAACGCTTGGCGAGATGGTCTGTGGAAATCCAGGTCCGAGAATCTGGACCTGGACCACCCAATCATTTTGGAGTGGTCAGACTTAAGCCATACGCCCGGCAGCTACCAGAATTGGCTCAATCCAAATAATTTTGCGTAGCAACTGCCCTGACCCATATGGCTGCGAGCGAAAATGTCCACGACGCCAGTGCATACGAGGCGAAATGCCCGATTGTCCTTTAACATCGCTATGAACGGCTACACGATAGGATTTCCCTATGACATTTGGTGTCCATGATTCAGATCCACTTTTCACACGCTTTCCGGAATACGTTCCTTTTGAAAGCAAATCCGGGCGAGTAAGCATGGCGAGCAAAACACCCATGCTCAAACTAATTGCTGACTGTAGTATTCCTTTGTCTGTCTCATTGAGAACTTTAATATCTGATCTAAATGTTTCAATGTCCGTGGTCAATAGGTCGTTGAGGTGAAGCAGTGGTGCTGAACTGGCAGTGACATTGTGCGACAAACATTCAAGAGAGCCACCGAGAATAGTTCTAAAGAATAGCCTGTCCTCAGGAACCTGGAAAACAAGTTCATGAAAGAAAGGATGCTTATAGGTTTTCCCAGTTCTCATCCTGCAGTACCAGAGATAGCCACATTCCCCACCTGTAGTATGTATAAGAGTCCCCTTGGGAAATACGAATGCTGCAGATTCGAAAGGCAGATGCATATGCTGCCAATCGAGCGGTTCGGGAGGGTGCGTTTGAATAATTGCCTCAACAAGCTGCGGTGCAACGTAGTAAACCGGAACATTTCTCGCTACGATATCAGAACCGGCAATCACTGCTAGCATGTCGTATGGAGCAAGCTTATCAATATCTATCCCAACTTCCCTCAATGCATAAAAGAGAGCCACACAAAGATCGACGGATACATCTTTAGCTGAGTTGTACCTTCCAACATCTTTATATATTCGAGGGTACAAGAGCTTCCATTCCTCAGGGTTCTCTTCGATGAAAGCATTAATGGAATTCCTAACATTATCGAACATTGGTATCTCCGCAGAGTGTTATGTGCCTTACACCTCTAATGCATAATGAGTTAATTTCTTTGGCGGATTGACAAGAAGAGTGGATAGCATACTACCCGCCGCAATTTTCATGGGCCTCGTAAAAACTGTAAAGTTTCACAAGAAAATCCACTAAAGGGGAGCCACAAAGATCATAATGTAAAGTTGCTCCGCATATTTTACAACGAGCCCGATTTGGTTCTGCGATCAGGAATTCCTGCTTCTCTTGTTGTTTCGGCCTCGTCTTCAATCCCATCACTATACCTCCTCTTCCTATTGGCCAATTCCATATGCTACAGGTCTCGATTCCGAGACCCGCGCGTTTAGCTGGAGGCGGAAGTCGCTGCCCCTTTGCGCGGCTTGACTGCTTCTTTGGCTTCGGCGGGGCCTGCGGCGGGGACTTCGGGGATCTCGGCCTTGATGGCGCCGATGTTCAGCTTCTTGCGCAGTTCGGCGTCGAGCTTGGCGAAGACTTCCTTGTTATCGCGGAGATAGGCGCGGGTGTTTTCGCGGCCCTGGCCTATGCGCTCGCCGGCGTAGGCGTACCATGCGCCGGATTTCTCGACGATGTTGTTGGCCACGGCCAGGTCGAGCACGTCGCCCTCGCGGCTGATGCCCTCGCCGTAGATGATGTCGAACTCCGCCTCGCGGAAGGGCGCGGCCACCTTGTTCTTGACGATCTTGACCTTGGTGCGGTTGCCGGTGACGGCTTCTCCGTCCTTGATGGCGGCGATGCGGCGGATGTCCACGCGGACCGAGGAATAAAACTTGAGCGCGCGGCCGCCGGTGGTGGTTTCGGGGTTGCCGAACATGACGCCGATCTTTTCGCGAATCTGATTGATGAAGATGAGAGCGGTGCGGGATTTGGAGACGGTTCCTGTGAGCTTGCGCAGGGCCTGGGACATGAGACGGGCCTGAAGGCCCATGTGGGAATCGCCCATCTCGCCGTCGAGCTCGGCCTTGGGGACCAGGGCGGCGACGGAATCTACGACCAGCACGTCAATGGCGCCGGAGCGAACGAGGGCTTCGGTGATTTCCAGAGCCTGCTCGCCGGAGTCGGGCTGCGAGACGAGCAGGTTGTCGATGTCCACGCCCAGCTTTTTGGCGTATGCGGGGTCGAGGGCGTGCTCGGCGTCGACAAAGGCGGCCAGACCGCCCATCTTTTGCGCTTCGGCGATGATCTGCAAACAGATGGTGGTCTTGCCCGAGGATTCGGGGCCAAAGACCTCGCTGACACGGCCGCGGGGGATGCCGCCCACGCCCAGAGCCGCGTCAAAGCTGATGGAGCCGGTGGAGAT
>CAZFMB010000192.1:0-3924 GCA_964520005.1 uncultured Occallatibacter sp. | reverse complement strand
GAGGCTTCTTCCGCATGGCCGAAGAAGTGGGCGTCCTTCCCCATTACGATTTCTCTGTCGCCGAGCCCTCCCTCAGCATGTAGCCCGTGCTCCAAGGCCAGCACCCGTCTCTGAAGTTCGCAACAAAACAAGGGTTGTCATCCTGAGCGAACGGGGCCCCAAGCGCTTTTCAGCTTGGGGGTGGTGAGTCGAAGGATCTGCGGTTGTTTTTTCAAAAGAACATCAGAGACACAACACTAGGGTGGGATAGCACGACACTCACCGCCCCTCGACCCTTGGGCGCCGAATAACGGCGTGATTCGAACCGCCTTGTAAACAGGTCGAAAGTCGCGAAACTCATGTACCGTTGAATTGAATGCGGGAGGAGTCGCAATGGCGCGTGTCGCGGTAGTAGGCGTGGGGGCAATCGGAGGAGCGCTGGCCGGGCTGCTGGAGACGGCCGGGCAGCATGAAATTACGTTGTGCACGCGGCGGCCCATTCCGGCTCTCTCGGTGCACACGCCAGAGGGCGTGGTGCAGGTCAAAGCGCGCAACGTGACCGATCCGGCGCAAGCCGAGGCTGTGGACTGGGTACTGGTAGCCACCAAGACATACGACGCCGAGGGTGCGGCCACATGGTTTCCAGCTCTCTGCGCAAACGGAGCCCCGGTCGCTGTGGCGCAGAACGGCGTCGAGCATCGCGAGCGCTTTGCCCCGTGGGTGAGCGCCGAGCGGCTGGTGCCGATAGTGATCGACTGCCCCGCGGAACGGCCTGGAGACGGAAGCGTGCTGGTACGCGGCACGGCACGCATGCAGGTGGAGAATGGGCCGCTGGGCAAAGCCTTTGCGCAACTGTTTGCGGGCACCACGGCACAGGTGGAACTCACCGACGACCTGACGACAGCGGCGTGGCGAAAGCTGTGCATGAATTCGGTGGGTGCGCTCTCGGCGCTGGCGCTCAAGCCGGCCGGAGTGTTGCGCACGGAGGCCATGAACCGCGTGGCGCTGGAAATGGTTGCCGAGTGCGTCGCGGTGGGCAGGGCGGAAGGCGCGCGCCTGGACGACTCGATGGGGCGGCAGGTGATGGACATGTACCGGAAACAACCCGCCGACTCCATCAATTCCCTCCTCGCCGACCGGATGGCGGGACGGCGGATGGAAACCGATGCGCGCAACGGAGCCATTGTGCGCAAGGGCGAAAAGCACGGCATTGCGACGCCATTGAACCGGATGGCTGTGGCACTGCTGGATGCGATTTAAAGTCGCAGAACAGTTATTGATCCGGCCCCGAGCGATTGCATCACCATCGAGCTGTCATTCTGAGCGACCCTGAGCGGAGCGCAACGGAGTCGAAAGCCTGCCCTGAGCGAAGCCGAAGGGGATCTGCAGTTGCTTTTACTCTGCTCCACATCCATCCGACAGGGACGGATCAACAAGAATCTACTAGGGTTAGACATACACCTTGCCGCCGTCTCAAAACGGTATTCGACAGAGTCAATCAAACTTGTTTCAATGTTCCATATAACTTCATTTAAGGAGTAGTTCGTAATGCAACCCATGAAAATACTGATGATTGGATGCGCAGCCACTTTGGCCCTCGCACAAATGTGCGTGGCTCAGGCGCCCTTGCGCTCGCCCTGGGATATGAAAAAGATAACGGTGACCGATGCCGCCTATACCTGCCCCAAAATTGTGCATCTCACTGCCGACCTCACCACCTCCGGTTTCTACTCCGACAGCAAAGGCTCCGTCATCGACCCGGTGAAGTGGAAGGCATACTCCGAGACCGCGGGTCCGTTCAAGGAGCTGGGCAATCAGGCCACCGCCGCTGCCGACGCCTACCAGACAACCGGCAGCAAACAGGCCGCCCAGTGCGTGCTGCAACTGGAAAAGACCGCGGCTCTCGACAAGGCCTTCACCGGCAAGATGTCTTCAAGCCAGGCCTACTTCGTTCAGGGATGGGTGATTGGCGCTTTGGGAATCTCCTACCTGAAGGTTCGCGATAGCGGCGTGATCGACAGCGCCGACGCCAAGCTGCTGACAAGCTGGATGCAGACCGTGTCAAAGCAGACCATGAACTTTTACGATGAACGGGACGCCCAGTCCCCCAGCGGAAACGGGAACAACCATCTATATTGGGCGGGGGTGCAGGTTGGCGCCATTGCGATTGCCGCCAACGACCACAAGATGTTCGACTGGGCTGTGGCTGCTTACCGCAACGGCGCGCGCCAGATCACCCCGGAAGGAACGTTGGCCGAGGAAATGCGGCGCGGCCAGCGCGCTCTGCACTATCACCTGTATGCTGCCTCTCCGCTGGTGTATCTGGCGGAGTTCGGAGAAGACAACGGCATCGATCTCTACGCGGAAAACAACGGCGCGCTGAAGCATCTTGTGGAGCGCTCCACCGACGGCTTGCGCGGCAGCGGATTCTTCGATCAGAAAACCGGCATCAAGCAGGACCTGCCCGATGGCCCGCCTTCTGCGGAAGCGATCGGATGGGCAAAGGTCTATGTAAAGCGCTTCCCGAACCCCGCCATTTCCGCGTTGATTGCGCAGGCGCAGTCTCTCGGATACATGTACCTCGGCGGCCTGCCTCCATACTAGAGTTCCGTCTCGCAAGACCATGTTTCTGACAGCGTGAAGTTGTACCAATGATGGGTGCCCCAGGTTAGGCGCGTCTTTGTTTTCGCGCCTAACCTGGGATGGCCCTCAACCGGAACAAATCATCCAGTCAATGACCTGAATATCCTTCTCGCAAGTCCGCTATATAAATAGCTGTCATCCTGATCGACCCTGAGCGCAGCAAAGGTGAGTTGAAAGCCTGCCATGAGCGAAACCGAAGGGGACCTGCATTCTTATTGATCTGGCCCTAGAGAAGCTGCCTGAATCCAGTGTCGCTCGAACCCCGGCAACTCCAGCCGCAGATGCCATAGCTTACACTCAAACTGTATGCTCAACCGAGGCTATGCCTACACCACAATCATCAGCAGCAAACACCATGGACAAACCCTGCTCTCCCACCTGGCAAGCCTTTACCCCCACTCGACCCCACAAGCCTGGCAACAGAATCTGAACAACGGCGAAGTCACCCTCAACGGCGTCACCGCCAACGGAAGCGAATCGCTCGCTTCAGGCCAAACCCTTGTCTGGAACCGTCCACCCTGGATCGAACCGGACGCTCCTCAGCACTTTGAAGTTCTGTTTGATGACCCCCATCTGCTGGCCGTCAACAAACCCAGCGGGCTGCCCACCCTCCCCGGCGCTGGCTTTATGGAAAACACCCTCCTGCGCCTGGTGCAGAAGCGATTCCCCAACGCAAACCCTGTGCACCGTTTGGGCCGAGGCACCAGCGGCATCGTTCTCTTCGCCAAAACGCCGCAGGCGGCCTCGAATCTAACCGCAAACTGGAACACACCCAAAATTCAAAAAATCTACCGGGCGCTGGCGCAAAACGTTGCCGAGCACGACGTCTACGAAATCCTCACGCCCATCGGCCTGGTACCGCATCCGCGCCTCGGTTCCGTGTGGGCCGCCAACCCAAATGGCAAACCGTCAAAGTCATTGGCAAGGGTGATCTCACGCAGCGCAAGCAAAACAACAAACGCGGGCACCACAACATTTGAGGTAAGCCTCTATTCGGGCCGCCCTCATCAAATCAGAATCCATCTGGCATCCATCGGCCATCCCCTGGTTGGCGATCCTCTGTACGGATTAAACGGCCAGCCGCTTGAAAATCTCCCCGGCCTCCCCGGCGACGGAGGATATTTGCTGCACGCCCAATTTCTGAAATTCGAGCACCCCATCACCGGAGAAGAAATCCATCTAGAGGCAGCTTTGCCCTCCGGATTCTGATTGGCGAGTAGCCCAGGTGCCGGGAGAAGTGAGAACAACCACTGAAGATGGGTGCCCCAGCTGCCTCGCTCGCATTTGGGCACCTGGGAGAGC
>CAZFMB010000191.1:0-3982 GCA_964520005.1 uncultured Occallatibacter sp. | reverse complement strand
TGCAGATTCAGAAGCTGGGCCGCGCCGTCAGCGAGGCCGAGTACTACGACCTGATCTATCGCAAGACGGCCTGCTTATTTTCAGTTTCCATGCGCCTGGGCGCGTTGCTGGCCGACGCTCCCGAGTCCCTGGAGTCGAGCATGGCTGCCTATGGCCGCGCCGTGGGTCTGGCCTTTCAGATTGTGGACGACGTGCTCGACCTTACGGCTACTGAAGAGGTTCTGGGCAAGCCCGTGGCCAGCGATCTGCGCGAGGGCAAAGCCACGCTCGCCGTCATCCACTCCATCGATCACGGCACAGCCGCCGATCGCCGGACCATTCAGCGGGTTTTGAACGACCGCAGCTTTGAGAATGTGAGCCGCGAGAAGATTCAGGCGATTCTGGCGCGCAACGGCTCGGTGGAGTACGCCATGAACGTCGCCGACCGCTACGCCGAGCAAAGCCGCCAGGCTCTGGCCTCTCTGCCTGAATCCGAGTACAAGCGCGCCCTGCTTTGGGTGCCGGATTTCGTGGTGGCGAGGGAGAAGTAGCGGCTTTAATCCAGGTAGTTCGCCTCAAACATCCTGCACTATCGTTCCCTGGTGGTAGAGAATCTTCCAGCCCTCTGACGTGCTTCGCCAGATCGTTGTCCGACGTGTTAGCCGCTGGTGATCCTGGAGCAGCGTATAGGTCAGCAGATAGGTGTCCTCGCTCAATCTGCGGCAATGGATGTCCCGCGTCTCCCAGACGTCAGCGTGCGGGACGGAAAAACGTTCCTCCAAACCGTCCAGCACAACTTGCCGGGAGTAGCGGCGGCCAGATGCTCCGGTCTCCCAGTAATCCTCTGCTGTCATGCGCTCGAAGTCGGCCCTCGTGGTTCCGAATTCGGGGCGGTGAAAGATGGGTTCACGGCTTGAAAGTTCGTCGAGTACACCTTGCAGCTCAGGGGCGGTCGTGAGAGTCGGCTCCAGTCCCTGAACCCACGATTCGAATGGTTTCGCGCACACAGGATCACCGCTGCCGACCTCGATAGCTTCGTCCTTCACAAGATGCAGCCGGATGAGCGTTGGCTGCTTGGGCGCATTCTCAAAGTGCAGGGCCGCTGCCTCCCGCACATTTTCGCGCAGCGCTTCCCAGGTTTCGGATTCCGTAAAAATCGAGTGACCCGGCGCCCGCGCCGTGTAGCCGCCCTCTTCCGACTCGCGTACCATGAAAATCACTTCCATGGCAGCTAGCATAGCGCGGTTTCCCACCTTTTTTAATTATTCTTGTAGGCCAGTGCAAAGGGTGGGGCGCCCAGATTCTTACTCTTTCGACTTCGACTCCATCATCGTCCGCAGTGCGGCGGCGTAATGCTCCGGCAGGGGCTTCTTTTTCATCTGGTCGTCGCAGACCACATGTACGGTCTCGCCCTCGGCCAGGAGCGTAGGCTCGGCGCCGTCGGCAGCCTTGCGCAAAATCCTATAGGCGAATTTGAGTACCGAGCCGCGTAGCAGGGCGGGGCGGGTTTCGATCAGAATGCGGTCGTCGTAGCGGGCAGGGGAGCGGTAGCGGCAGGTGGCCTCGACGACGGGCAGGATGCACTCGTGCTCGGTCTCCAACATGCTGTAAGAAAAGCCGAGGGAGCGGAGCAGCTCCACGCGGCCAACCTCAAACCAGACCAGGTAGTTGGCGTAGTAGACGATGCCCATCTGGTCGGTTTCAGCGTAGCGGACCCGAACTTCGGTGGTCACGGGCATGAAAAGTCTCTCCGAGTGTCTGATAATGCACACATTTGGTCCCTCGTTTTCCACGTGGAACGCGAAGTTATCCACATATTACCGGGTTTTGCCGGGTTTTCGCCCTTACATCCTTCATCCGCTGGCCGCGATAAAGTTCACAGTCTCACAGTTCATGGAGAAGACACGGTGAAGTCGACCCCGGGGGGGTGGGTACCACTTCTGATAGTACAGACCAGTCGAGAAGCCTGAATAGTATTGCTCCATCACGGCTATTTTCGGCTCATAAACCCACTTTGACCTCATTGCCTGCTCTGGCTACTGATTGAGATTGTGCGCCGGGGGTAAGTAATTATCTGCAAACCAGGGCTCCCATTCTACACAACCTACTCACGGCTTCAGGTGCGTGAAGAACATCTTGACTACGTCGTTGTAGGTAATGAAAACAAAAAACGAGACGAGCACGACAAAAGCGCCCTGATAGATGCGCTCCTTGACGTTGATACTAATCTCACGGCGAAGGGCGCCTTCAATCAGCAGAATCAGTATCATTCCACCATCAAGAATGGGGAAGGGCAGCAAGTTGATGATGCCCAGATTGACGCTGATAAACGCGGCCAGTTCGAGCATCAGCCCCAAGTCCAACGTCTCTGCCGTAGCGCCGGCCACGCGCGCGATGCCTACCGGCCCGGCAAGCTGGGAGACGGAGACCTTGTGCGTGAATAATCCGCGCAGCACCTCAAAGATCAGCAAAGATTTTCCGGTACAGTACTCCCTGGATTTGGTGACCGCCATGCCCCAGGGAAGCGGGTCTCTGTGAGTAGGAGGGCGCATATTCATAAAGCCCAGCCTCCAGCCTCCATCGAGCATGGCGGGATGAGCGACGACGGGCGTCAAAGACACTCCATTGCGCACCAGGACAAGCGTGAGCGGCTTGCCCTGGCCGGCCTTCATATAAGCCAATAACGTTTCCACTTGATGGAAGGCATGACCATCAACGGACTGGATGGCGTCTCCGGCGCGCAGGCCTGCCTGGTCCGCTGGCGTACCTGGCTGCACTTCCTGGATGCCAATAGGTCCGACCTGTAGCTGAGGCCAAATACCAGAATCGCTTAGGACAAAGTCATCATTTTTGGCTGCGACAGGAACTTGAAGGCTCAGTTGCAAGGTCTTGCCGCCGCGTTCTACGGTAACCGGCACGTTCTGGTTGGGGTTCAGCTTGAGGCGATAGAAGATTGTTTCCCAGTCGGGATTGGCGACGCCTGCAACGCCGCGAAAAATGTCACCGGGTTCAATGCCGGCCTGGGCAGCGGGCAAGCCCGGAGTAACCCACTCGACGGTGGTGCTTTTGACTTCAGTAGCGGGAACCTCGTTGATCCAGCCGTAGTAAGCCAACATCAGCACGAAAGCCAGAATAAAATTGGCCACGGGACCGGCCGCGCCGATCAACATGCGCTGCCAGCGGGGATGGGATGTGAGTGCGCCGGGATCGTCTGGAGGGGCAATGGTGGCCGTACCGGTAGCGGCTTCGCTAAGCTCGGCGAAGTTCTCGCCGGCCATTTTGACAAATCCGCCCAGGGGCAGTGCGCAGACCTTGTAGTCGGTGTCGCCGTATTTGTAGCCGAAGAGTCGCGGTCCGAAGCCGAAGGCAAACTCCTCGACGCGAACCCGGCAGAGCTTGGCGACGACAAAGTGGCCAAACTCGTGGACCACAACCATGACGCCAACGAGGACGATAAAGGCGACGGCAGAAACCAGAAATTCATGCATAAGTTAGGTGTCAGTTCTCAGTTGTTAGTTGTCAGGTATCAGTTGTCAGACTTCAGTTACCAGTCGTTGTTATCCGGTCACTGGAAACTGAGAACTGAAAACTATTTTGCCAGCAGCGCACGCGCTGTTTGACGCGCTTCGTGGTCTGTCGAGAGCACATCGGCGATGGTGGCCGGGTGGGCCTCGGGCGTGGCTGCGAGCACTCTTTCAATTGTACGCGGGATACCGGTGAAGGGGATGCGGCGGTCGAGGAAGGCCTCCACGGCGACCTCATCGGCGGCGTTAAGGGCAATGCAGTGTGCTCCGCCTTTTGCGGCGGCCTCGAAAGCCAGGCGCAGGCAGGGGAATCGCTCCAGATCAGGCTGCTCAAAATCCAGGTGGCTGAGCGCGGCCATGTCGAAGGTGAGCGTGGAGGCGGGGCGCTCCGGGAAGGCCAGCGCGTAGAGAATGGGCAGGCGCATGTCGGTGACGGAGATCTGTGCCAGGATGGAGCCGTCCACGTACTCCACCAGCGA
>CAZFMB010000190.1:0-3991 GCA_964520005.1 uncultured Occallatibacter sp. | reverse complement strand
CCAGTACCCGCTTAAAGTGCAGGACCGCATCATCCGGCTGGAAGAGCGGCTGCGCCTGCAGTCTCTGGCTCCCGCCGAGTGGCACACGCAGATTTGCCGGCTCAGCGAGGATCAGTTGATTGGCCTGCGCTTTGCCTCCGACGACGAGGTGGTGGAGTTGGCCAAACAGGCTCTGGAACTGAATCTGACCCGCAAGCAGATCAAGGAGCGCATCAAGGATTGGCGCGCCGACGAGTGGCGGGTTTGAACCACGCCAAATGAAGCGATTGAGAATCGAGGTGCCCCATCCTTGCGGCGTACTTGTCTTTGCCGCAAGGGTGGGATCGCACGACGCCTACATTACTGCAACAGTGAAAATGCTCTAGAAACTGAGCCCGGCTTGCGTCTTACTTCTCTGCCGGCCCTTCCTCGGGCTTGGTCCCGGCGGCCTTGCCGGCGTTTTCCGGCGCGTCTTTCCCTTCGGCTTCAGCCAGGGCATCCGCATCCAGCTCGTGTTCCTCGCGATAGTGCTCGACGGGCATTTTGCCGTCCCACCACGCCCAGTTCATCGGGTAGACATCGGGGTCCAGAAACACCTGGTAGAAGTGCCAGACCACAATGGCCAGCGTAGCCAGAATCGCCTCATAAAAGTGCACGGCGGTGGCCACATCCACCCACCAGCGCGCCAGCAGGTTGCCGACCCAGACCTTGGCCCAGATCATGATACCGGTCAGTCCCATGAGGGCCGTGCCCCAGACCAGCGCCCAATACTCCGCCTTTTCCGCGTAGTTGAACCGCCCGAACTTCGGCTTCACGGGGCTCAGGCCCAGGTAATAGCGCATGGTTCCCCAGGCATCGAAGGCGTCCTTCGGCAGCGGCGCGAAGGCGCGGATCAGCCGCCTTCCTTCTCTTGTGACAGCAAGATAGAAGAGGTGGTAGATGCCGCCGCCGATCAGGGCCACTCCGGCAACGCGGTGAATGATGCTGCGCAGCCTTTCGCCCATGCCCAGCACCTCGGCAAGCCACGAGTCGGGGAACTTGAGGGCAAAGCCCGTCAGCACCAGCACGATAAAGCTGCTGAGCAGAATCAGGTGCTGCCAGCGCTGATTCGTGGTCATGCGCTCCATCATGGGATTCTGCATCCTGCGCCGCGCCACGGCCTTGCTGCGCCAGATGATGAAGTTATGCAGGAACATCACGCCGATCACGGCAAAGATCAGCGCCAGATAAAACCATCTGACCCAGCGCACCACGACCGAGCCGATATCCTTTGACCGGGCCCCGTCCTCGTGTACCCGGGTGAGCGTGAACTTCTGCGTGGCGCCCTTGTGGCACTTGCCGCAGGTTGCATCCAGATTGGCCTTGTTAATGGTCGACCGGGGATCGCTCGAAGGCAGAATGTTATGGACGCCATGGCAACTGGCGCAGTTGGCGGCAACCACCGAGCCGCCTTCCGAAGCCAGTCCGTGATAACTGTCCATGTAACTCGTCACGCGGTTTCCGGGTACGCCAAACTCCTGCGACAGCCGTACACCTTCATGGCAGCGGGCGCAGGTATCCCGTGAAAGGTTCTGCTCCGAGGCCGGCGAACTGGGGTCGGTGTGCGACTTGATGGAGTGGATGCCGTGGCAATCGGTGCAGACCGGGGCCAGTCCATTGCCCCGGCTGATTCCCTGCCCGTGAATGCTCTGCATGAAGGTGGCTTCAATGGCCGTGTGGCACTTGCCGCAGGTGACCGGCACGGTGAACTTGTAGATCGGCGACTTGGCGTCGTTGCCGGGCAGAATCTCGTGCGAGCCGTGGCAATCGGTGCAGACCGCGGCTTTCTTCGATCCTTTCTCCAGGGCGCGTCCATGCACGCTTTCCTGGTAGGAGGTGAAGGGCTGGGCGCTCTCGCCGTTCGACTCCATCAGGAATTTTTGCCCGTGGCACCGGCCGCAGGTGTAGGGAATGTTGGCGTGATTCACCGGCGACTTCGGGTCGTCGGCGGGAAGAACTTCATGCACGCCGCCGTGGCAGTCCTCGCAGTTTGCCGCCGGCATTTTGCCCGTCTTGCTCGCCTGGGCGTGGACACTGTGCGAGTAAGCATCCTGCGCGTCGGCGTGGCACTGAACACAGGCCACCTTCTGCGGAGTGGTCTCATGGACCAGGCTCTTCACATCCTTGTGGCAATCCACGCAGGCAAACATGGAGCCGTGAATGGAATGCTTCAGCTTTGTCCCATCGACAAACAGGCTCGCGTTCTTGCCGTTCACGTCCCTTGTCAGCGTGGAGTCGGAGTGGCAGGTGAGACAGTCCGCGTCCTTGAGCTTTGGCCCGGCGTGCGCCGCACAGGCAAAAGCAAGCAGGGACAGGGCAAACGCTTTGATGAGAACTCTATGTCCAGTATTCACGACCTTGAGGAGATTCCACAGCATCGAATCGCGCTGTGACTGGAATCACAGCGGGCAAAACGGTAACAAAGTCGCCCCCGTGTGGCTGGAATCAAACCGGCCAGGGAGTGGGTGCCCCAGGTCTCGCCTTTGAGACCTGGGAACGGTTCCGAGTCTGCCAGAACAGCCGCTTGGTAACTGAGTCCGCCGGAGTGTTACAAGAGCGTTAATTAATCTCTTGTTAACTCAATCCGATATTCCTGCGCCGATAATCGAATCAATCCAATCCCTATTTTCGAGGAGAGTTATGAGACTTACCCCTTCGCATGATCGCATCAAACGAATGTGGCATACCGCGGGGTGGATCATGATGGCTATCACCCTGGTATTGGCGGTCTCTTCCCTGGCTTCCATTTCCGCCAGGGCGGAAGGCGAGCGCAAAGTCATCTCCCGCGTGAAAGCCGTCTACCCGGAAATGGCCAAGCGCATGAAAATCACCGGTTCGGTTCTGCTCAATGTCACTGTCGAGCCCAGCGGCAGGGTAAAAGCGGTGAATCCCGTGATGGGAGAAAACCTGCTCTTGAAGCCTGCCAAGGATGCCGTTATCCAATGGAGATATGCGCCCGCGCATTTCGAAACGGTTGAAGAAGTGGAAGTTGTTTTTCCATAGCTTTCCGGCCATTCGATTTCGTATATCGCAGCCGGGTCTCTGACAGCGTTAAGTTGTACCGACGTTTGGGTGCCCCAGGTTCGGCGCGTCTTTGTTTTTGCGCCTAACCTGGGATAGCACAAACCTCAACGGGGACAAACTCATCCAGTCAATGACTTATTGATCCGGCCCTTAAATAGTGTTGAGGTTTCCCACCCTTTCCGCAAAAAACGCGGAAAGGATGGGGCACGGGGGCAGTATTTATGGGCCGAATCTATAGTGTGGTAAATCCGAAACTCGTTGCACATTTGCGGAAAATGCAGGTCCTTCGACTCGCTGCGCTCGCCCAGGATGACAGCACGTGTGAAACGAACTTTTTGACTCGGAACGCTTCTGACATCCCAGGTCCGAAAATCCGGACCTGGGGCACCCAATAAGTTATATTCACATGCTCGGACTTACTCTTCTCAACTGAAATATGCGCTAAGAGTCAGCACAAGAAGGGTCAGGCCGATGGCGATGGCCGTGAATCCGATCACTTTGGAGAAGGTAAGTTGCCAGCTTTGCGGCGCATCTCCAAGTCTTGCTTCCAGTTTTCCCTCGCGGGCCAGCCTCTGATACTCCTGCGGGCGCTTGGTCGCAAACTCCTCTTCGCTCTCTACGCCCGTAAAGATCACCATATCCATGGGAAAACTGTCAGGGCGCAGATGGGTATTGACGAAGTGGATGGAGAAGATGAACAGGATGGCGAGCAGCCCTTCTTCACTGTGGATGACCAGCACGGCGTTCAACGCCCAGCCGGGCAGGAACCGGGCGAAGAACGGGGCGAACCACATGGCATAGCCTGAAAACCCGATGACGATCATGCCCCAGAAAACAGCCCAGTAATCGAACTTCTCCCAATAGGCGTAGCGCTCGAACTGCGGCTTGGGACCGAGGCCCACGAACCAGCGCATATGGCCCAGCAGGTCCTTCACATCCTTCCAGTTGG
>CAZFMB010000189.1:0-4079 GCA_964520005.1 uncultured Occallatibacter sp. | reverse complement strand
TGTCATCCTGAGCGAAGTTTGGCGCGTTCTTTGCGCCAAACGTAGTCGAAAGCCTACCCTGAGCGAAGCCGAAGGGGATATGCAGTTGCTTTTGCTCTGTCCGTAGCAACCCAACAGGGCCGGATCAATAGCTTTTTTGAATCGCATAAAAGTCTACTCGCCCGGTTGCCCATTGTGCTTCCCGCATTCCATATCTGCGGAAAACAGGAGAGCCCCGCCCGGCCCAAAGGCCTGGAATGCTTCCGAATGCAAAGAGATTCCGCCCGGGGAGGGCATCAGCTTTCTCGTATCAAAATGAAGTTCATTGATTCCAGGCTTGCCGACTGGTTCGCCATCGTTCCCGACTGGGAAGGTGAGACATGAAACGGTCGCGCCCGATTGGGCGCAGTGAGACTGTAACTCAGGACAAAAAGAGACGCAAGCCTTTCTGGAAAGAAAGACTTGCGCAGGCATTGATGAATATTACATTCTTTATCCCAAGAGAATCATTCCGGATTGTTCGCTTCTCCTTCAAGCAGGGGAGAACTATCAAAAGGAAGCTCTTCAATATCTTCAAGAGCTTCTTTCTTGCTAATAGAAAGGAATACGGGTTTGCATATAATCTCGCGAATCACTAGATCAGTCAAAAACCTTGCCGTGGGGGCGCATCTCACCAAGATCGCCGTATCGGCTGAAACAGCAATAGCATGTTCGCCAAAAGCTACTTCACCAGCATCGCACGCCATGAGCGCTGCTTGAACACATAGGCTCATGCCTCCGCCAAATATGCCGATGGCATTGCCAATCAGGCTAGAATCTTGAGCCAAAACTCCACGCCCAACATAATTTGCGCGTATTGGATCAAATGGCAAATGCGCTCTAACTATAGGCACGCCCTTACTCTTGAACCATTCAGTATCGACTTCCGAAATACAATGGGGCAATTCTTCTGAGGTAAAGTCTTTTCCTTGAGGGAAGGTCACGCCAACCAAGCATATATTCTGATATCTTTTATGCCCCCCACGCACCTCTTCTGCTTTGCGTAGACCCTCACCTGCGCCGGTGAAAACCAAAACTTTCCTTATGCCATGCTCAGCCGCTGCTTCCAGAGCAAGCCGAATGCACTCATCAAGATTTTCCTTCCCCTCTTGAAGGAAATACGTCGTATTCGAAATGAAAAATCGCGCCATGGCTAGGGTTTTACCTCGAATCCAAAAATTTCGTGAAACGGCCTAGCGGTAAGACGATGCTCGTTCACGGCGTTCATAAAACGAAAAATATCACAATCCGTTATGCAAAACCCAGAGACCCTTGCTTGTGTGATATGGTCATCGTCACCGTAATGCAGATGTGGCCCTAGGGGCGGATGTAGGTCCACCCTTATTTCAGTATGAGCACCTGACCGTTTGTAAAGGGGAAATCCATTTGGGTCTGTATTTGGCGGCAATTTGCCGTAGTGATATAGAAAAGAAAGACGTTCACCAGACGGCTCTCTTCTTGTGGAAGTATAGGTTTCAGTGACCTGAGCGTAATACCCGTCTTTGAAAATCACGGCCCACTTTAACTTCCAAGGCACAGGGCCAGATGGCCCTGTAGGGTCCAACCTGGGCCCTACAGGAGAGGCACCTGCCTCCATCTGGTATCTTGCATGATGCTCGTTAAACCAAATCGAGTAATCGGAAGAAGTCATTATCTACGCAGCAAGCTGAAGTGGAATATCCACAGATTTAGCGCCGCTCAAACACCGGCTACGCGATGCGCTCGGAGCATAGCGACCTTTAACGACGCATCGCACATTATTCTGCTCAAGCTGGCGCAGCGCGTTACGCTGCTCAATCAGGAATGCCCATTCCACTCCAGCATCTTCGTATTCGTTACACAACTCCGGATTACGTTCCAGTTCTTCGCATGAAACCCCATAGACATCCTTCATTTGTTGAAGTTGAGCCTCAACTTCTTCCAAAGTCACAAAGGGCGCGATTTCTAACGGCATGACCAATTCTCCCAAAATGCAACAACATGATACGTTGGGTGCAGGATTGATTCTCGCACCACCGATACTACAGAATACTCATCGGCACCTCAAGGGTGCAACTTTATCACCTCTTCCCACACTGCACCAAGAACGAAATTATTCTGCAACCAGAATTCTTATTTTGCGTGTTCATTAATTTCATCTATCACACAAATCCCCAATTCATTATCGGGGCTGGCCCCAATCTGTGTTTGGACACCCGGATTGACTGGGTGGGGGCGCGGCGTGGCGCTGAGCCTATTAGGGGGGGGCACCCCAGGCTCTCCGCGTCGGCAGACGTGAGGGAGTGAGCGCAAAAGGCACTTCCGCGCCGTGCTGATTCAACACGTAACGCGACATTGGATTGAAATGGATTCGCTGCGGCTGTTAAACTATTGATTTTAAGTATATTATGGTGGGCGCTGCAGGATTCGAACCTGCGACTTCCACCGTGTGAAGGTGGCACTCTACCGCTGAGTTAAGCGCCCTTGATGAGAGCTGGCGACGACTGTGCCAGCGGGGCATCCCGTAGGTTAGAGTAACACCTGCGGGGCTTTACGGCCAACCCCTGGCCAAATCCAGGTGCGGCACAGGTCCCGAGCGACGCCAATCATGCGCTGGAGAGCCAGATCAATCCGACAGGCAGACGAGTTTCCTCGCGTGGAGGAGGCGGCGCTGAGCCCTGTTTCGGGCCTCGGCGGCATGGATCTGGCCAGTTCGGGATTGGCTGGCGCGGGCGTGGCCGGAGCGGAGTTGGGCGTTTCAGGCCTGACGCCTTCCATGGCTCTGTTCGCCGGGTCAGGAGCCGCGGCGAACCACCCCTCCGCCCCAGGCGAAAATTCCGGGGCGGAAACTGCGCATCGGGCGCAACCTTCTGCCGGGACCAGGGTTCCAGAGGATATGGCAACCATGGTCCTGGACAACACGGCCCTGGGAGCGGAATCGGTTGATCGGCCGGACTCAAGCCCGGGCCTGTTGGCCGGTCTGGACCCCGCCAGCGACGCAGCCGTCATGCTGCGCGTGGCCGCGGGCGATGAATCGGGCTTCAATTTTCTGGTCCAGAAGTACCACCGGGCCATGATTCACTTCCTGTTCCGGATGGTGCGCAACCAGGCGATTGCCGAAGAATTGGCGCAAGAGGTGTTTCTGCGCGTGTACCGCTCCAGGGAGAGCTACCGGGCGGAGGCCAAATTTACCACGTGGCTTTACCGGATCGCGACCAACCTGGCGGTGAATCACGCGCGCGACACCCGGCACGAGCGGGGAGCGCAGACTGTTTATCTTGACGCTCCGAGCAGCGAGACAGGCGCCACGCCGGACGTGGCCGACGATGAGCCGTCGGTGGAACAGCGGCTGCTGCGCGAGGAGCGCATGGCGGCCATTCGCACGCACGTGATGGCCCTGCCCGAACGGCAGCGCCTGGCCGTGCTGATGCACAAGTACCAGGGAATGGATTACCGGCAGATCGGGGAGGTGCTCAAGCTGAGCGAGTCGGCGACCAAGTCGCTGCTCTTCCGTGCCTACCAGACGCTGCGGGACAAGTTGAAGGATTTTGTTTAAGGGGAAAAGCCGGGCGACACCGGCGGAGAGCGGGACCCATGATGCGGACAAAAAATGAGTGCACCGGAATGGAGTCGAAGCTGGCAGAGATGCTGCTCGATCCCGAGGTGGCGCCTGCCAAGGTTCGAACTCATGTTGCGGAGTGCGATCGCTGCCAAAGCGAGCTGGCGGAGCTGAAGGCGACCATGGATCTGCTGGACGCCTGGGAAGCTCCGGAGCCAAGCCCCTACTTTGCCACCCGGCTGGATGCCAGGATGCGGGAAGAGCGCGAGGCTGAGCCGACCGGCTGGCTGGCATCCAGGATTGCCCGGCTGCGCGCCAGCCTGGCCTACGGGCCGGGAACTCATGTTCGCCCGCTGGCGGCGATGGCGCTTACTATCATGCTGCTGGTCGGGGGCGGGGCGTATCTGGGCGTTACCAACTGGGATCAGAAAACCCAGCCGGTGGTACAGGCTGGGGTGGTTAGCGATCTGGTGACGCTGGACAACAACGCTCAACTGCTGGATCAGATGGAAGCGCTTTCCAG
>CAZFMB010000188.1:0-4081 GCA_964520005.1 uncultured Occallatibacter sp. | reverse complement strand
GGTGGCCGGTAGAACCACGGCGGCTTTCGATCACCCGCTCGCCGGGTTGCAGCTTTTCTTGCGTCAGGTTCCACTCCCCGGCCCAGCGTCCAGTTAGATAATTCAATGTGTAGTGCGCGGCAGGCAGCGACCAAGAGGCCGCGGCTGCCTGCTCCACGGTCACCGCCTGCTTCTCGCGGTTTTCGATGGTCGCCGACCGCGCCAGAATGCCGCTCTCCTTATCAATTGCATAGTGCAGGGTCACATAGATTTCGTAGTGGATGTCCTTGAGCACAACGTCGAAACCGTCCAGAGTTGCGGTGTGGCTTTGGTAGTGCAGCACCAGGTCGCGAACTCCATCCGCAAAGCTGATCTTCAGCGCCGGCTCTATAAACAGTCCCGCGCCCCAACTGGCGTACTCCTGCGGTGTGTTGGTGTAGGAGGTGTCGAAGGAGGCCCAATCCAGTCGTGGCGCGGCCTGCGGAAAGCTGTCTGTGGCAGCCAGTCGCCCGCCCCAATAAATCTGCTGTAACTCCCCTTTGGGATTCACGCCGAAGAAGTAACTGACTCCGCTGCCATCCAGCCGGAAGACTTTATTTGTGGAGTCGAAGTTGATGTGGGAATCTGCCATTCGCGGTTGCGCAGCAGCAGCAACGGAAACAGCAAGAGCCAGGATGGTTAAGGTAAACGTTTTCAACATCGGCGAATCCTTCCTTCTCTTTCTTGAACCAAGTGAATATAGCATATGTTTACCCTCCTGACTCCTTATATTATCGGCCCATCCACGTCCAGCGCAGCAGAAATCCTCCTCTACCATCATACAAATTTGTAGTGCCGAGGTTGGTGTGCGTAAGCCGGTGGCTGAGCTGACCAGTGCGCAGGTCATTGTTCAGAATAATGCCGTCCGGTTCGCTCCGCAGCGTGGCGAGTCTGGCATGATAGCGGCCAGGGAGCGTGTGCGGCACTGTGGCATAGGCTGACCTGCCGTGATCATCTGTGTCATCTCTTCCAATATCGTGTGGGATCCTGATGGTGAGAGTTTAATATGCTAGGATCATTGCTCCAAGGAAGAATTATTCATTATTAAGTTATTTAATATCAATAAGATAGCGTGGCGGTGGACTGAGTCTGATGCGAACCGTTCTCTGGACCGAATTCCATGCTAACAGGGAAATATACAGGGAATTTTCGCAATTACGGTACAAAAATCTGGCTGGCCATTCGGTTATCTGGCTGAATATGCACTGGTTATCCCCATCGATGTCCAATCCTCGCGTTGAACGGAACAGGGAAATATCACTTCGGTATCAGGGAATTGTATTTCCCTGATACTCGGATTCGAATTTCAATTTATCGGAATTTTAGCTGATTAAGAATCCCAGGTACTCAGTGAGGAAGCCTGCCTGCAGGCAAGAGCTGAAAACACCTATGTTGGCAAATTGATGAACACTAACTGACTTTACATTACTAATCCAGTAGACAAGCTTGCAACTAATTGATAGTGCTCAGGGAAGGCTAGACCAATGCGGAGATTTTGGTGATGCTGTTTGCCACGGCGATTGGAGGCCGTACCAATGGCAAAGAGCAGGACGAAGCGCAATCGGGCACCCATGCATGTTCTTTAGCTTCCGGATATTGAGCAATCGAAGTCGGCCGTCTTGAACAGCCTGATGTCTCGAAGCTCATAACGAACTTACGATCACGCAATCCGAGAATTCATCGAATGGTATTGTTCAGAACCGAGGCTCGCTTTCAACAAGGCAGTGGTGACTCGGTACCGCATTTCACTTGAACAGAGGCTCTATGCTTCAACCACAATCAACCTGCGTCTGGCGGCGGTCCGACTTACCTATGAGGCTGCCGATTGCGGCTTGCTCAGTGCAGATCTAGCTACCGGCATTCGCCGGGTAAAGGGAGCAAAACGGCTAGGAGTGCCGGTTGGTAATTGGCTGACTACCGAACAAGGCAAGCGATTGTTGTTGACGGCAGGCGGCACAAGTCTGCGAAGCAAGTGTGACGATGCCATATTAGCGATTCTGATGGGTTGCGGTCTACGCCGGGCGGAATTGACTGCACTGCGTGTCGAAGACATTCAGCTGAGAGAGGAGCACTGGGTCATTGCCGATCCCGTCGGCAAGGGTGTCTGGGATCGATTGAGGCGCCGTTCAAATCGGCTCCGCTATGTCCATAGAAAGAGTTTCAGAGTGGGATGCTCACTAGATGATCCCTTTAGACCGGTACCGAGACAAGCCCCTGTATCGTTTCGTCCAGCAAATCAAGCGGCGGCAAATCTTATCGGCTCAATATGGCCCTTTTGAGAGTAAACAAAAGAGCACAGCCTTTACCCCTGTATCAGGAGGAACATGAGGTTTGAGCCGCTTCATTATCCGGCCTGGAGATTGTCATGCCTGAAGTTTGTGCTTTCCCATCCATCCCTTCGAAGATCCTTCTGCCCATAGACTTCAGCCCATCATCCCAGGCGGCTTTGGAAATGGCAGCGGACCTTGCTCAGCATTTTCATGCCGAACTCTTTCTCTTGAATGTGATCCCAATGTTTCCCACCACAAGCCTCCCCGACATGATCCCAGAAGCCGATTTCATTCAGCAGGCTCGGGAATACGCGGAGCGCCATCTCGCGAATTGCCAAGCTGTTCTTGTGGCTAAGGGGATCAAAGCAAGCACCTGCGTTGAAGTAGGTGATGACATTGCTGGAAACATCATGGAGGTTATTGAGCGCGAGCGTATCGATATGGTCATAATCTCGACGCACGGCATCTCCGGCTGGCACCCACTGGTATTTGGCTCAATCGCCGAGAAGGTCGTCAAACTGGTGGAATGTCCGCTGTTGCTTCTTCGCTCAGCCAAGTCTGAGAGCGGCGTTAAGACTGGAGCATGCCGCGCCATGGAGTAGTGGTAGTCGACCATGAGAGCAAAAAAGAACAGATTCATGAACGAGCGAGAGTTCATGCTGACAGCAGGAGAAAATCGCCATGCCGGAACAATTTGAAAACTCAGAAGTGATGAAACTAGAAGACGAAACGATATTGGACGCAACCGCCGAGAAAAGGATTGAACGCTTGGCTGAAATAGCTGCGGAGAAATCCACGAAAACCGAACAGCGGTATGACAAGGATCACAATATCTTTTCGAGGTAACTTGCTCGTCGAAGCATCTCTCCTGTGATTCGTCCGCCATATGTGCGCAACGTTCCACGCTCGGGCGCAAAACCGGTAGTACATCTCCACCATTCAACGGCCTACTAAGCCTCCCCCCAGAAGCGCGCTGGCTGGCGGGAGCAAGAACAAGGAGAGCATCCATCGTGACAGCGATTGCGGAGAAGCGCGAGTTGAAGCCGGAATTCAAGCACGACTTCAACTCCGCGTCCAAGGACGATCTCAAGACCCTTCCGATGCCGGAATTGCAGAAGAAGTTGGGCTCGACCCCTGACGGACTGAGCCAGGCCGAAGCTGAGAAACGCCTGACTCAATACGGCCCCAACGAGATTACTGAAAAGAAGACCAATCAGTTCTTAAAGTTTCTCTCCTATTTCTGGGGTCCCATTCCGTGGATGATAGAAGGCGCGGTGATCTTGTCGGCGCTGGTTCAGCATTGGCTTGATTTCTTCATCATTCTTCTACTGCTTTGTTCGAACGCTGTAGTCGGATTCTGGGAAGAGCACCAGGCCGGTAACGCCATAGCAGCTCTAAAAGCGCGTCTGGCAATCCTGGCCAAAGTCAAGCGAGACGGCAAGTGGCAGAACCCCAAGGCAAGTAAGTTGGTGCCTGGAGATGTTATTCGACTGCGGTTGGGCGACATCGTACCTGCGGACGCGCGCTTGCTCGATGGCGACCCAATCGAGGTAGATCAATCCGCATTGACAGGCGAGTCATTGCCTGTAACCGCCAAGCCAGGCGCCGCTGTGTTCTCGGGATCGATCGTCCGACAGGGCGAAATCGATGCGATGGTGTATGCCACTGGAACGAACACCTACTTCGGCAAGACCGCACAAATGGTGCAGGAAGCGAATACGGTAAGCCATTTTCAAAAGGCCGTGCTCAAGATAGGTGACTATCTTATCGTCCTTGCCGTAGCTCTCGTGGTG
>CAZFMB010000187.1:0-4523 GCA_964520005.1 uncultured Occallatibacter sp. | reverse complement strand
CGCGAATTGATACTCATCAATTGTCGCCGCAGCCAGATACTGAGTTTCGCTTATGCAGCAGCGTACCACACGTCCGCGGCACCGAACCAGCACATCATGGGGGGTACCCAGCACTGCACCGGGCATGCGCAGGGTAAAACCGATGCACTGCCCGACTTCCAAATCCCGCTCCAGCTCAAAGAGCACACCGCTGGCGGAGACGTTCCGGGTCACAGCGGCAAACTCCTCCCTGCCGGCCGACACCACCACGGGCAACGCAAGGGGGAATCGCACGGCGCAACGCACTTCCTTCCGAACAGGGACAGGCTCAAGGACGGGAGCCGCAAGCGATAATCTCGAATTTGAAGTTTTCATAGGCTGCATCCCGGCCCAACAAGGTTCCCTCGCCACTCTAACGAACTTTGCCCGTTTGCCCCACGGCACCAAAGTTTTCAGCGAAGTAACGGACCAAAGAGCATTTTCTGGATTGGTGTAGACCGAAAGCACATACTCAAGTGGCTTTTTCATTAAGAAAAAACCACCTTTACTGCTCTGAAAAAGTCCACGTGTATTCCGAAAATGCTCTAAAATGCCTGGCTCTCCGCGGCGGAAGCGGCCCCGAAAAGCGACTTCCTGGCCGGCCAACAGCCCGTTGGCCTTCCGGTCTGGCGTCTTCCCGGGCTCCTGGATAGCCTCGGTCTTCACCAAGTAATAGGAGTATAGGGCCAGCCGAACCCCTACCCCCCAAATAATTGCATAGATGGTTACTTTTGTGGTAGCCCAGATGACCTGTTTGGGGTACTCTGACCGTGCAAAGTTTTTCCACACCCAAGGAGCGTATTCTCATGCATTCAAGTTCATTGAACTTCCGCAGCATCGTTTTTAGCGCAGTTTTGGCAACTTTCGCAATTGGGCAGGCTTTTGCCCTATCCGCACCTTTCAATCCCCTTCCTCCTTTCCCCCAGGTATCTGCACAGGTAGCAACCTTGGCTGCTCCCTTCAATCCCCTCCCTCCTTTTCCCCAGGTAGCGGCGCAAGCAGCAGAGCAGGCTGCTCCTTTCAATCCGCTCCCGCCTTTCCCGCAGGTATCTGCACAGGTAGCAACCTTGGCTGCTCCCTTCAATCCCCTTCCGCCCTTCCCACAAGTAGCGACCCTGGCTGCACCTTTCAATCCGTTGCCGCCTTTTCCCCAGGTATCTGCTCAGGAAGCGGCCTTGGCTGCTCCCTTCAATCCCCTCCCTCCTTTTCCCCAGGTAGCGGCGCAAGTAGCGGATATGGCTGCACCTTTCAATCCGCTTCCTCCCTTTCCACAGGTATCTGGCCCACGGATAGGGTAGTAGGCGCAATCACAGGCAGGCCGCAGGGCGACCCCAACCAATTGGCTGCTAGACTCAGTACGTAGCGCCGAGTGCTTGAGGCAGGGTACTGAACGGTGAGTCTGGACACTACGCTCTGGTTTGCCGGTTTTGTGATAGCGGCAGTAGTTCTTGGACTGCTCGTTTACAGGCGTGTGTGGCGAACACTTCCGTTTTTTTGTGCCTACAGCGCCTGGACTCTGCTCGGCGGTGCCGGGAGTTACGCAGTGATGCGTTTTTCCCCCGGAGGCTATCTCACAACCTATTTGGTGGTGGAAGGTTTGGATTCCGCCCTCCAATTCTGTGTTCTGGTCGAGTTGGCCTGGTCAGTCTTCCGTCCGTTCCGGGCTTCTCTGCCGCGACACACACTGGCCGGATTCTGCATCTTCATCGCATTGGCCGGAGCTCTAATCTGGCCTTTTGCCGACTCTTCCGCATTTGCCCATTTTCCGTTGCAATGGCATCTCCTGGTTCGCCTGCAACAGACGGCATCCATCCTCAGGGTTCTTTTCTTCCTGCTCCTGGCCGGATGCAGCCAGTTGCTTTCCATCGGCTGGCGGGATCGCGAACTCCAGGTGGCCACCGGACTCGGCTTCTATTCCCTCTTTGGCATCACCATCACGGTACTGCACTCTCACCAGGTGGCGGGGCCGCAATACCGCAGGCTGGATCAGCTCCTGATCGCGAGCTATCTCTGTTCTCTTCTCTATTGGGTGGTCAGTTTTGCGCAAAAAGAGACGGAGCGGCGGGAGTTCAGCCCGCAAATGCAGAGTTTGCTATTGGCAGTGGCCGGAACCGCTCGAACCACGCGCGTTGCGCTCACGGATTCTGCCAAAGCGCGGAACCGCAAAGAGCCATAACGCCAGCTCGCTGTCCGCAACCCGCACGATTGAACCGGCAACTATAGATCCGACCCATAAATACTGACGCCCCGTGCCCCATCCTTGCTGTCATTCTGAGCGAAGCGCAGCGGAGTCGAAGAACCTGTGTCTTGCATTTCTTGGCGCAAGGGTGGGAACCCTCAACACTATTTAAGGGCCGGATCAATAGGCCTCGATCCTGCCCCGCGCCCAAGGATCTGCACGCCAAACCTCTGACGGGACAGAGCAGCGGCAAAAAGTTACTTTAGTCCACAAATTTATTGGGTACTTTTATATGTGGCGAAAAAGGCGAAATTGCGAGATTTTTGTCCACAAAGGGAAATTTTTCTGTTACTAGTAGGAGGGATGGCGAAAGACCACCGGATTTCCGTGACTAGTGTATTGGTTACCAAATTTCGGTCTGAGGATCACGAATGATTCTTATTCTTCAATTTGTGGCGATTGCGGCCGTTGTCCTCTATCTGGGGCGGTGGCGCATCGCAGTTCGACGCCGCAATATTCAGTCGTGGGACTCGATGCTGGCCAGGCTTCGTCCTGACTGGAGCGCACGCGAACTGAGCGATCATTTTCTCTGGAAAGAAGGGCTCAGCGCCACACCCGAAGATGCCTGGCAGCGCATGGAAGGTCCGAAGGGCCTTTGGGCGATGTACCAGAACACCCGGGTCATGCTGGAAATGGCAGACTATGCAGCCAAAAGCGGTGAAGTCGTTGACCGCTTGCTGATCGAGACCCTGCACAGCGACGCCATGCAAATTCGCCTTTGCGTTCTCATGGCTCTGGCGCAGTATGCCTTCACACAGGCCAGCGAGGGCGTCCGCGTAAATGCCTTCCGCGCCGCCTCAATGTATACCGGCATGGCCGCACGGATGACGCAATTGCTACAGGAGCACGCGGCTGTAATCCTCCCCGATTTTGTCGCAGCAATGTAATTCGGCTTCCTCTTCCGAACAAAAACCCCGGCCATGGCCGGGGTTTTTGTTTGCCTGTTGATGCGAACCGGTTTCAAGCCGGGCTGGTCCCCGGAAATAAGCCGATTTTTCGCTTATTGATCCGGTCCCAAACAATTGCAACGCAACAAAGCTGTCATCCTGAGCGAAGCGCAGCGGAGTCGAAGGATCTGCAGTTGTTTTTCTCTTCCCCCGTTGCAACCCTATAGGAGGGCGGATTCAAGGTACAAGTGCGACGAATCCACCCACGACGAAGTTTTGTTAACTCTTGAACCGAAAACACTAGTTCAGAAACATCGTCCGGTAGAGCGTGTCCCGCTGGACGGGCTTGAATCCGGCGTCGCGGATGATTCTTCTCAGCTCTTCTTCGGTGGTGCAGTTACTGGTTCCCGCGGCTTTCACCACGTTCTCTTCCAGCATCACCGAGCCCACATCGTTGCCGCCAAAGTGGAGGCCCAGTTCCAGCACCTTCAACCCCTGCGTGACCCAACTGGCCTGCACATTCTCAATGTTCTCGAGATAGAGCCGGGAGATGGCCAGCGTCTTCAGGTACTCAACCGCGGTCGCTTCTTCCCAGCCGCGGCCGCCCAGCGCCGTGTTGTGCGGCTGAAAGCTCCAGGGAATGAAGGCCGTGAAGCCGCCGGTTTCTTCCTGCAGGCGGCGCACCACTTCAAAGTGGTTGATGCGCTGCTCAAACGTCTCGCCCACGCCGAACATCATGGTGGCCGTGGTTCTCATGCCCAACTGATGTGCGGTGCGGTGAACGCTGACCCAATCCTCGGTATTGCATTTGATGCGGGCAATGCGCCGGCGCACGTCGTCGTCCAGAATCTCGGCGCCGCCGCCGGGGATGGAATCCAGGCCCGCGTCGCGCAGCCGGATGATGGTGTCGCGCAAGGGCAACTCGGAATATTTGGCGATGGCCAGAATCTCGGATGCCGTTAAACAATGCAGCCATATCTGCGGGAAGCGCTGCTTGATGCCGCTGAACAGACGCTCGAACCATTCGATCTTCAGATCCGGATGAATGCCGCCCTGCATCAGTACGCCGGTGCCGCCCATCTCCACCGTTTCGGCAATCTTCTCGTAAATCTTTTCGAAATCGAGAATGTAGCCTTCTTCCGACCTCGGCCCCGTCAACGGCCGGTAGAAGGCGCAGAAGGTGCAGTACTCGGTGCAGAAGTTGGTGTAGTTGATGTTGCGATCGATGATGTAGGTGACCACGCCCCCGGGGTGCATGCGGCGGCGCACGGCGTCCGCCTCAAACCCCAGGCCGATCAGGTCGGGAGATTGGAAATAGTCGAGAGCCTGTGCACGGGTAATGGCCATGGTGTCGATTCTAACAATTCAAGGTGGCGTGC
>CAZFMB010000186.1:0-4555 GCA_964520005.1 uncultured Occallatibacter sp. | reverse complement strand
TTCGCCTGTTCACCTCGAAGATCGCCGATTCGGCGGCCGAGGGCGTGAACCTGGTAGGTGACAAGGCCTTTGCCGAGGAATCGCCCCTGCCTGAGACCGCAG
The DNA here is from genome assembly GCA_964520005.1 of uncultured Occallatibacter sp. Taxonomy (GTDB): domain Bacteria; phylum Acidobacteriota; class Terriglobia; order Terriglobales; family Acidobacteriaceae; genus Telmatobacter. Next base: position 4,453 of record CAZFMB010000186.1, on the reverse strand, counting down.
CAGACACTGCGGCCGATGATGCTTCGCCGGTCGAGGATGTGGACTTGGAGGCGGCTTTGGGCGGCGGCATTCGCAAGGCGCCCGCGGCGGTGGCGGCATTGGACGAGGCTGAAGTGGCCCAAGGTGCTCTGTAATCTTTCTTTAGCACACCATTGTGCATGATAGGAAGAGCGTGGCCGCGAGGATTGCGCCACGCTTTTCTGTAGCTGTCAGCTTTTAGCTTTTAGCTTCTAGCTGTTTAAAATTGAACTGATCGCATGGGTCCACCGCGACGACGAATCGAGATGCGTTTCGCTAATAACTAATAGCTAACGGCTTCCCAGAAATCGTCGGTAGACACCATGCATAGACCAAGAGAGAGAGAAAACCGTGAGCGAAAAGATTGATGCAAAGCAGGTGAAAGAGCTTCGGGAAAAATCCGGCGCGCCCATGGGTGACTGCCTGAAAGCCTTGCAGGAGACCAAGGGCAACATGGAAGAGGCCTTTGTGGTGCTGCGCAAGCGGGGCATGGCCTCGGCGCAGAAGAAGGCCGCGCGCACCACCAACGAGGGCGCGGTGGGAACCTATATTCATGCCGGCGGCAAGATTGGCGTGCTGCTGGAACTGAATTGCGAGAGCGACTTCGTGGCCCGCACCGAGGACTTCCAGGAATTGATGAAGGACATCGCGATGCACATCGCGGCCAGCGACCCGCGCTATGTGAAGTCAGAGGACGTGACCGCTGCCGATATGGAGCGCGAGAAAGAAATCTATCGCGCCCAGGCCGCCACCACCGGCAAGCCGGCCCCGGTGATTGAAAAAATCGTCGAGGGCAAGATGGCCAAGTTCTACGAGGAAGTCTGCCTGCTGGAGCAGCCCTTCATCAAGGAGCAGACCATCAGCATTAAGGAACTGATCGCACACAAGGTGGGCAAGCTGGGCGAGAACATCACCGTGCGGCGCTATGCCCGCTTCAAAGTGGGCGCGCCTGAGTGGACCGTGGCGCAGACCAAGCCTGTGGAAGCGGTAGCCGAGTAAGAAACAGGGAATTAGGGATTTGGGACGGCCCGGAGCTTTGGCTTCGGGCCGTTTTTGTATTGCCGCTTCCCATACCGGTCGAATTGCCTCCTATGGAGCAGCTTCCGCAGGCTTTGAAGGTCGCAGAATGTAGAGGCCTTGCAGGTCAGCGGCTGCGTGAAACAGCATCGGCAACAGGAGACTCCCAGTCAGCAGGAATAGCCCGCCAAACGCCAGTCCGCCCAATGTCGTGCTAATCAGGCCAACCTTGCCCTGATAGATATGGTTGAGACCGAAGAACACGGCAGACAATACGAGAGCCACGCCAATGGGAAGATGCAACCCGCCTGGCATACGCATCAAAAAGCCGATCAGAAATCCCCGGCACAAAACCTCCTCGCAGATCCCGGCCGTGATAGAAACCGCAGCAAACCAGCGCCGCTCTTGAAAGGTTTCCGGCAATAATCCAGGTGCTTGCGCCAGGGAGCGTCGAAATGCTCGCTCATAGCGAGCACGAAACTTCTCTCCCCGGAGACTCTGGAGGATCGGCAAGAAACCGAGAACAAAAAATCCGGCTACCAGCCCGCCAAAAATCATGCGAAGCCAGACCGGTAGAGCAGGCCCCTGAGCTACCGGCGCACGCAAAAGTTCACCCGCACCCACAATTCCTACCGCTAGAGCGGCCAACGGCCACAGCGTCAGCAAAATGTACCGATAGAAGCCGATCTTTTGCCGGGAAGTTGGATTGGCGCGCAAAAGCGGTCTCTCGTAAAAATGGCTTACGAGCGGCCCGACAATAATAATTAAAAACGCCAATATTGATTGCAGGAATAGGGAAACGGGCGGACTAATTACCATCGCTTAACCTCGACTTTCAAAATATATCGCCTGGACTTTCTCGGGCTCATACTGCATGAGCCCCAACAGACTATGGCAACCACAAAGTCCGTGGAAGCTGCGGCCGATTCACTTACTGCAGCATTTCAAAGATCGAAAACAGCCAGGGTGCAAACCCTGAGCCTTTTACATTTGGACAACGAAGCGCACGGTAGCGACTGGCTCTACTGCATTCAGGAAGAAATGAAAGCCTTAAAAATGCAGATGCAGCGATACCGACGCGGTGGGTTGTTTCTGTGCGCCGCTGGGATTGGAAGGGCCGCCGTGTCCCTGCCCATTCATGGAGCCGGCAGAGAAGCCGCCGCGCGACGAACCTCCCGTGGAGCCAGAACCCAGCATGGTGGTCGCGGAGAAGTTGAACATTCCGTTGCCGAAGGTGGAGCTGTTGAAGGAAGCGCCGGCAGATCCCTGGCCGACTCCGCCGCCCAGGCCATTGCTTCTGGCGCCAAATGCGTCCTGGTAAGAGAGACGAAAGCTGCCCACCGAAGACTTCAGGTACATCCCCAGATTGCCCCTTGTCAGTTGATCGAGTTTGAGGTCTCCCGGCGCGGAGCCGTGGGCACCGTTCATCCCTGAGCCTGCCCCGCCGGAGCCGCGGCCAGGGTCGAAGCTGGAGGTGTTTGTTCTTTGAAAGAGGGACTCCAGGTCATCCGGTTCACCGCCCCACGGATTCAGACCTGCCCGCGTGAACGCCGGTTCGCCACCCATGGCGTAAGAATGGCTGGAACGACCTCCGCTGCCATGCTGGCTCGCATCAAACAGAGTGCGATCCCAAAGCGAGAAGCCCTGGCTGGCTTTGCGCTGTGCATTGTGGCCATGAGCGGAGCCGGAGGGGTCGTGGTTAATACTTGGACTGGATGGAGATGAATTCGCATTAGGAGCCGGACCGAGACCAGAAGTCGCGGGTGCGGGCGTGAGCGTTGGCGTTGGTGTGGGCGCATCTACAGGTGCTGTGACGGGCGCGGTTGACTGCACGTGAACTGGCGCTGGAGGAGATGGGCTATCAGGGAGCAAGGTATCCTGTGCGCGCAAAACGGCCGACCCGGCGCAGAGCGCCAGAACGAAGACGCACAACTTACCGGCAAAAGACATGCGTCCGCGCGAACGGGAAGCGAAACTCATCGGTATGACCATATGAGGACGAAAAGGGAGTTCATGCACATTATCCCTTTTTATATTAGACGCTCATATGGGCTTTGGCGTCGAGCCGAATCGGCCAGTTCCTTACATAACGTCCCATCGCTGTGGAAGCGGCGGAGTAAGGTTACGCTATATTTTAGAAATTGATCACTGCCCGGCGCAAACCTTGGGCCTTTTCGTTAATCAAGACAGGGCCTCTCCCGAAAAAATGTAAAATGAAAGGAATTATTCCGCGGAGGATGGTTTGGATTGAAGCGTAGAGAGTTTTTCAAACCGGTACTCGGAACTGCTGTTTTCTCAGTTGTTCCACGAGCCTTTGCATCTCTCAGTCAGACAGAAGCAGTGCCGCCGTCCGCCCAGGAGAGGAGTAAGATGAGTGAACCCAAAAGAAACCGGCCCGAAATCGGGATGTTATTGTTCCCCGGCTTGACCTTTCTCGATCTGATAGGACCTCATACCGTCCTTGCCCACTTCGCAAACGTGCATCTGATATGGAAGAACCTTGACCTGCTCACGGTGGATTTGGGCATCGCGGTGAAGCCGACCACCAGCATGGAAGACTGTCCGAAAGATCTCGATGTGCTCTTCGTCGGCGGAGGGCCGGGCCTTATCGATGCCATGCAGGACCAGGCGTTTCTGGATTTTCTTGCTGATCGAGGAAGTAGGGCGAAGTATGTGACCTCGGTGTGCAGCGGGTCCATGTTGCTGGGAACCGCCGGCCTTCTTCGCGGATACAAAGCGACCTCTCATTGGGCATTCCGGGATCTTTTGCCGCTCTTTGGCGCTGTGCCAGTGCATCAGAGAGTCGTCATTGACCGAAATCGGATCACCGGAGGCGGAGTGACGGCGGGAATCGACTTTGGACTCACACTACTCTCCATTCTGCTTGGGGAGAATCTGGCAAAGGCCACACAACTGGGCATCGAATACGATCCGCATCCTCCCTTCGATGCCGGAACGCCTGAAATGGCAGGCCCGCAGATCACAGAAGCTGTACTGGCTCAAATCGGACCCCGCATCGAGAAGGTAAGAGAGCTGGCCAACAAAATGAAGTCCCGTTAGCGGCACGCTGCATTACCCGCCTTTCAATTTGCGAGGATGCAATGCGGCCGGTATGCGATACTCAAAAAAGAATGTATAAACGCATCGTTCTCAAACTATCGGGTGAGGTGCTGGCCGGCCCGCGCCGTTTCGGCCTGGATGCCGGCAAAGTCGCTGAGATTACCAGCGAGCTTGTCGAGGTTCATGCGCTGGGCGTGGAGATTGGCGTCGTGGTCGGCGGAGGTAATTTCTTCCGCGGCATAGCAACGCAGGCTAAAGATATGGACCGCGTGGCCGCCGACAACATGGGCATGCTGGCTACGGTCATCAACGCCATCGCCATGCAGGATGCGCTGGAGCAGCGCGGCGTTCCCTGCCG
>CAZFMB010000185.1:0-4557 GCA_964520005.1 uncultured Occallatibacter sp. | reverse complement strand
AGGCGATATTTGCAACCAATTGAATCTGTTCGACTTGTAGCCGGACAGCAGTGATCGCAATCCATTGACCAGTTGCTCGACATGAGTTGATGGCGGAACAAGGTTACGACCACGCTGCCGCGAGAAGCGGAGATCTTCTTCCATCGTTCCTGTGCGGCAAACGCAGGAATAGCCAGGGTTCCCGTCTGAAAATTCTTGGTAGCGGCATAACAATTGACGATGGCGCCGACAGAGCGAACATCCTCATGTTGCGACAAGTAGGATGGGTTGTATAGATTGCCCGCTATGTTCTTGTAGAAGTAGTAATGCGAGGCGGGTACAAGAACTACTTTTCCCTTCAACGGGTGCTGCTGCAGATACTGGCGAAAACTATCTGCCTGTTGGCGAGCATATGCAAAGCTTGTCCTGCTTTCCGCAAGTTGCAGTACTCCGATACCCGCCGATGGAATCACGGCAAGGCAGTTGACGACCAGAAGCACGGGAATGATCGCCGTGCTCCGAAGGGCGGAACGCACATTCGCCCAATTCGATGCCAGAAGGATGGGAAAAAACGACCGCGTAAGAGTCAGATAGTTCCCTTGAAAGGGGAATACCGCGATTGGGATCACAAAGCAGGAGAATCCGGCCACCAATAAAGCGAATCGGACCCTCCAACTCCCCGTTGAATATGCGAGCAAGAAGACCCAGGCCAGCGCCACCGCTGCCGCAACACAGGTCCCGGCTAAACTGATGGGACCGAGCGATTTGTGAAAAGCGAGTGCCTGTTGATACTTTTCCAGTCGGGATGAATGAACCCGGGGAACTGGCGACCTGGCGACATGTTGAGCGTCTCCCATGCTATAGCCTGTATCTCGCGCAACACCCGCGACTGTAGCTTGTGTCCAGAAACGCTTCAGGCTGCAAGGGTCTTGCTGGTAGAAAGCCAAGGCTGTAACAGCAACCGGAAGGGCGAAGAAGCATGCCGCCAGGATTCCCCTGGTTGCAATACCGGCTATCGGCCTGGCAAGTACGTAGAGATCATCCTGATTTCTCGGTGCGCCAGTGAAACTGGATACAACGAGCCATCCGGCTATCAGAAACACGCCAAGCACACCGGCAAAAGGCTGTACAAGGAAGGCCCCCCCACCAACGAGTCCCGCAGCAATCGTCCTTTTCGGGGTCGGAGCGTGCCTCAGCACAAGCAAAAGGAGGGCTAATAGGACGAACGATATTTCTTCAGGACGGTCCGGCTCCGGATTCATGATTCCGAAAGGCAGAATCAGGCCCAACAGGCCAATGAACATCCAGCGCAATGGCCCACGTGAGGTAAAGCGCATTGCCACGAGCAACGCAATGACGTCGGCGATCAGAGCCCAAATCCGAGGATAAATCTCGTTGACAAAGGTGCCGCAGCCGAACAGCTTTGCGAAAGGTATAAAAATCCACAACGTTCCCGGAGTGTAGCTGCTATAGAGCCGCGGAATAAAGGAACGCGATTGCTCGAAAGAAGCGGTTACAAAGCCCTTGCCCGCAACAAAATTACACGCGGCATCGCGAAAGAGATAAACATCGGTGCTGCCCATATTTGGGGGCAGGAAAAACAGGGCAATGAGCCAGATGCACGCGCAACAGCCCAGATACATCCATTCTTTATGCGAAAGGTTTCGAATCTCCATTTATCTTCCTCGGCGAAGCGCTCAGCAACAGTCATCTATATGCAGTACGCAGAAAGTGAAGTCGAACGAATCGAGATTTTCCTTTCGTCTTGTGACTGTTTTTATGGAGTTGACTTTGGAAACATCAACTCCAACCATGGCAATCTGATGAAAAGGAGGAGAGTGAGAACCGCCATGCAAGCCACGAGCGGAATCATCAACCTCGGTTCCTTATAAAGCTTCTCCGGGTTTTGCACTGCGCTTTCGGGCTGGAACGAGAGCCCGAAATATACCGCCATCATCCACGCGATAATTGGGAATGAAAGAATAAGCTCCATCCGGTACCGCATAATGAAGGCTCCGAAGAAGAGCATGGCTGACGCCGCATAAAACGCGACGGAATTCAGCAGCGACTCCTCCGTATAGTAACGGAAAGACTTGCGATAACTGGATGCGACAAGCGAATCGTTGATTTGGCGGATCTCGCTGAAGCGTTTCAATGCCATAAAATAAGCGCCTAACATCCAATAAGACAAAAGAAGCGAAACAGGCGGAAGAACCGAGGCAGTCACAATGTACCATCCAAGGCAGAAGCGAATCGGATTATTGACAGACTCGCTCAGCACATCCACATACGGTACGTCTTTGCTGCGCAGAGGAGCGATGTTGTAGATACAGCCCATCACCCAAAGCGCTGCTGCGCTTATCATGAACATGCGCGAAATGGTACTGGCCAATGCCATGCCGGCAACCATCATTGCGATCCATTGCGCATAGCCCCACCCGAGGTGCACCAGGCCACACGCGGCCGGACGATTCTTCTTGGTTGGATGCTGGCGGTCAAAGGGAGCATCCTGAATTTCATTGATCACGTAATTGCTGCACGCGATCAGCGTGGAGGCAATAAGCCCCACAATGATATGCCAGACAAGAAGTCGATTGAATTTGGCCTGCGCGATTGCAATTGCCAGGACAATGCCGGGAAGGATGAAAATCTGCTTAACACTGTGGTCAAAACGTGCAATACGCAGATGAGCGCCAATCCGCTGGCTGAAGGTGATTGCCCTATCGCCGACTTCCGATACCAGGACTTTGGATGATTCGTCTCGGTGTTTGGACAAGTTCACACCTTTCGTTGAAAATCAAGATTAAAAGCGCCTCTTGCCACTGTCAAGATTGTTCATCTTCCATGATAGGAGCATAAAAAGCGTCAAGTAGAGTTCATGGCGCTTTACAGCGTTTGATAGGTCTACCAGAGAAGCTCACAGAAAATTACGTGGCGTGAACAGACGGCTACCACTAAAATCCAGTGGCCGTCCAGCCAGAAGTATTGTACATAAGGCCGCGATTGCTACGGGAACCGGCCTTTGAACTTCAGTGAGTCGTGCCGTGCGCGCCTAGGTCCACCTTGCCGCGGAACTTGCCGTAGACAAAGACGATGTACCCCACGGCCAGAGCCATCCCGAAACCCCACCAGACCAGGCCGACGGCCAGGGTGTGCGGGCCAGAGATTGCGTGGCTCAGCGTAATGTCGCGATCCGCTCCCGTGGTGGCGGGCAGCAGCGTGGGATAAAGCCCCCAGCACGCCCCGGCCAGCATAAAGAACAAATAGAGGCAGGAGCAGAGAAACGCCTTGACCGGCTGGCCCAGGCGGTTCAGCAGCCAGATGCCGGCCATGGTGGCCACCACGCCCACCGGCACAACAAAGGTCAGCGGATAGTTGAAGTAATTATTCAGGCTCGCCGGCCGCACGGCGATGGTGGCCACCAGGCTGACCACGGTGAGCGCCGCCAGCAGTAGCCACAGCGGAGTGACAATGCGCCGCGCGCGCCGCGCCAAGTCACCTGAGGTCTTGATGGTGAGCCACAGCGCCCCGTGCAGGGTGAGCGCGACCAGGGCCAACAGGCCGCCAATCACCGTGTACCAGTCCAGAATGCCGGGGTGGACTCCGGGCTGCCAATTGGTCCAAAGCGGCAGGAAGAAGTAGCCGTCGGCTTGCAGCGGAACGCCGCGTAGCACGTTGGCCAAAGCCGCCCCGAAAAAGATGGTGAGCAGCGCGCTCGAAAGGCCGAAAACCCCGTCCAGCAGGGCGCGCCAAACGCCCACGTCCACATGGTTGCGCAGTTCCACGCTGATGCCGCGCAGCACCAGCAGCCAGAGCACGATCATCAGCGGCAGATAGAAGCCGCTGAAGGCCGAGGCGTAGAGCAGCGGAAAGGCAAAGTAGAGCGTGCCGCCGCCCGCCAGCAGCCAGACTTCGTTGCCGTCCCACACCGGGCCGATGCTGCCGAGCGTGGCGCGGCGTTCCGCTTCTGTGCGGACCAGAAACAGGTGCAGCACGCCCACGCCCAGGTCAAAGCCGTCGAGCACAACGTAGCCCACGATCATCACGGCAACCAGCCAGAACCAAATGAAACCCATCATGGTGAAACTCCAGAGGAACGGACGACAGTCGAAATTCTTGCTCTCCCACCCTTGCCGAAAAGACAAAGACGCGGCAAGGATGGGGCACCCAGCTACTTGCTTATTGATCCAGCCTCGAACGATTGCATCGCCACAAATCTGTCATCCTGAGCGGAGCGCAGCGAAGTCGAAGGATCTGCAGTTGCTTTGCTCCGTATCAATCCAACAGGGCCGGATCAATAATCGGTGTGAACCACGGCTTTCGCTTCCGGCCCGTTGCTGATTTCGCGATAGATCAGCACGGTGAACAAAAGCCCCAGCAGCGCATAAAGCCCCATAAAGCCCAGCAGCGTGAACAGCCCGTTGCTGGCCGAAACGGTATTCGAGTAGCCTTCGCTGGTGCGCATCAGGCCATAAATGAGCCACGGCTGGCGGCCGAGTTCGGCGGTCATCCAGCCGGCCGTGTTGGCAATGTAAGGCAGCGGAAAACTCAGCAGCAGCGCCCACAGCGCCCAGCGCG
>CAZFMB010000184.1:0-4693 GCA_964520005.1 uncultured Occallatibacter sp. | reverse complement strand
CAGGGCAAGATGTCCAAGTCGCGCGGCAACGTGGTGAGGGCCGAGACGGTGCTGGAGGTTTTGGGCGCGGATGCCCTGCGCTACTTCCTTCTTCGCGAAATTCCCTTCGGTCAGGACGGCGGTTTCAGCTTTGATGCCCTCGTCCAGCGTTACAACGGCGACCTTGCCAACGGCTACGGCAACCTGGTCAGCCGCGTGGTCAACATGGTGCATAAATACTTCGCTGGCGTCGTACCCAAGGCCGGCGCGGAGACCGCTGCCGAGACCGCGCTGCGCATATGCGCGGAAAAAGCCATTGCGGAGTTTGGCCCAGCCTTTGACGAATTGAACTTCTCCGAAGCGCTCAAGTCTCTGTGGGTTTTAGTTGCGGAGACGGACGGCTATCTGACCGCCAACGCGCCGTGGAAGAAGCCCGCGGATCGCTCCGAAGCCGACCACTCTGCGCTGCAAGCCCGTGTGCTGGCCACCGCCGCCGAGGCCATTCGCATCATCACTGCGTTGGTGTACCCAATCATGCCGGATTCGGCAGCCAAAGTCTGGCGTCAACTTGGGCAGGGCGAGATTGCAGACGCGGCCAAGAATTCATTTTTGACAAATATCGCGTGGGGCGGATTGAAGGCCGGGACGAAGTTTGGCGAGCCCGCGCCGCTCTTTCCTCGCGCGGAAAAGGACGCTGTCGAGCGCATGCAAAACATCGAAGATCAAAACAGCTCGAATGCAGCAGAAGCCAAGAGTATCAGCAGCGCGGCAGCCAGCGGCTCTTCCGCAAATATACCCACACCGGCTGCAGCCGCAAAGACTGAGAAAAAAGAGGCAATCGTGAGAGAGAAATTCGGAAAACAAACATTCTTGGATAGTGCACCAGTAGATTCTGTTGGTGTTGATGCCGCGAATGAAGCTCACGCCTACGATACGGTGGCATCGGCCTCATCTCCCGTTGCTCCCGCCGTGCAAGCGCCGGCCCCGCCACAGGCGACCGCGGAGCCGCAGAAGATCAGCATTGATGACGTAATCAAGGTCGATCTGCGCGTGGCGCAAATCCTCGTTGCCGAGCGCGTGCCCAAAGCCGACAAGCTGCTGCGCCTCGACGTCGATCTGGGCTACGAGAAGCGCCAGATTCTGGCCGGCATCGCGCAATACTACGAGCCGGAAAAGCTCGTTGGCCGCAAGATAGTCATCGTCGCCAACCTAGCTCCACGCATGATGCGTGGCCTGGAGTCGAACGGCATGTTGCTGGCCGCATCCTTACCCGATGGCGCGCCGGTGCTGGCCGGATTCCTCGAGGAGGTTCCGCTGGGAGCGCGGCTGAGATAAAGTTTGACAGCGCAACTGGAAGATTTAGATTGAGTTCGAAAGCGAGGGCCACACATCTTGGGCGGCCCTCGCTTTTTTGCCCAGCTATCAGTTTTTGCTTGCGATGCACAGCGGGCATCCCTACAATTGTTTGAGATTTTCCAGACCTTCTCCAGACAATCTGAAATCTGTTTGAGGAGCTGTAAGATGAAACGATGCCTTCCGCATATCTTTCTAATTCTGTTTTGCGCGCAAACTGCTTTTGCATTCCGCCACTATGTTGGACAGTGTTATGACGGAGAAGCCAGGCCACGCACGGAGGTTGCATGGATCTGGATCAAATACGGCGCTGTAATTGAACAAATTGATGGTCAGCGGATCAGGCCAGCCATAGGATCAGGCGTCGGAGGAATGTTTTTCGTGCATGCCGTGGAAGTGCTTCCAGGCAGACATGTGATATGGGTAGGTTTTGAAAATGGATCGGTTCATTCCGTGCAGATGCAAGAGTTCGTGATCGACGCGAAAGGAGGCGAGAATTATTTCCTTGTCGCTGACGCCAAAATCGCATGGAAAAACGCAAATTCACATTGGAATGCAGCGATCGAGCCATACACTCCCACTGAAAAGGAATTGGATAAAATCGATCGAACGGTGCTGGAGCGCTCCAATAGCGTGGAGGGAATTGTTCAAAGCTGCACAATGGAAAAGCACGCATTATTCCCCTCGTTTCTGCTGGCCGTGCCAGGATCCCCGCAGCCCAGAAAGTTCACATGGTACTTTAAGGTGAAGGAAGGTCAGAAGCTCCATGTGGACTACTACCCCTCCAGCCCGGACAAGGCGGACATTGTCAGGGAGATTCAATAGAGCCGCACATTTAATCCGTGCTGTCGCAATAGTGTCCTAACAAGAAGCCAACTAGAGGCCCACGCCATGCTGATCGATTCCCACGCCCATCTGGACAGCCCGCGCTACGCCGACGACCGCGAAGCAATGCTGCGTCGCGCTCGGGAAGCGGGCGTCGGAGCGATCTTGGCTATCGGCATCGGTGAAGGGCCGGTTGAGATGCGCCAGACACTGGAGATTTGCCGCCAGTTCAACGGCCAGCCTGGAATCCCCAAGCTCTACTCCAGTGCAGGCGTCTATCCGCATAACACGACGGAGATCGACGACAGCGTTCTCGCCAAGCTTGACAGCTTGCTCGCCGAGCCGGAGGTCATCGCCTGTGGCGAAATTGGTCTCGACTACTACCATGAGGGTGCGCCGCATGAAGTCCAACGAGAAGGCCTCATCCACCTGCTGGAAGTAGCCGCCGCGCGTAAGCGGCCCGTCCTGATTCACTGCCGGCCAACTGATGGAACTACCAACGCATGGGACAATCTTTTCGAGATTCTTGAGGCCCATTGGCGGCCCACTGGCCTCGGCGGCATCATGCACTGCTTCGGGGGAAGCTACGAGCAGGCGGTTCATTCCCTCGACCTGGGTTTCCTCATTTCCTTCGCCGGCAATCTGACCTATCCTAAGGCTCAGCCGCTGCGCGATGTGGCTGCACGGCTTCCGCTGGACGTACTTTTGGTCGAAACAGACGCGCCCTGGCTGGCTCCTGCACACTACCGCGGCAAGCGCAATGAACCGGCCTGGGTGGCCCAGACAGCAGAAACTCTCGCAGAACTTCGAGGCGCGGATGCGCAAAAAATTGCCCAGGCGACCACGAATAATTTCAACCGGCTGTTTGACCTCAGCCCGGACGTGGGAAACTGATAAGGTATTGCGCAGGGGAACCATCACGGCAGCGTTCGTCCTCTCCGCAGGAGTTTAAAGGAATAAAGCCATGGCCCAGGACAATTCATTCGACATCGTCAGCAAGGTGGACATTCAAGAGGTCCGCAACGCCATCGACCAGGCGTTGAAGGAGATTCGTCAGCGCTTCGACCTGAAGGACTCCCACTCAGAGGTCAATTTAGAAGGCAACGACGCCATCCAACTGGCATCCGACGGCGAGTATCATCTGGAAGCGGTCAAGGATATACTCTGCCAGAAGCTGGTCAAGCGCGGCGTCTCGCTCAAGAACCTGACCTACGGCAAGCTGGAGCCCGCGCTGGGCAAGAGCGTCCGCCAGAAGATCAGCCTTCAGCAGGGTATTCCCGTGGAAAAGGCCAAGGAGATTGTCCGCCTGGTGAAGGACGCGAAAAAGAAGGCACAGGTCAGCATCCAGGGCGATACAGTCAGGGTATCCAGCAAGGACCGCGACGAGCTGCAAGCCATCATCGCGCTGCTGCGCGGCCGCGAGATGGGACTGGAGTTGCAGTTCACCAACTACCGCACGAATTAAGCGAGGACGGACAAATGGGCCATGAGGAAATCATGCGCGAGTATGCCAATCAGCGCGCGCGCCGTGCTGGTAAGTCCGTCGATGAATTGCTTGCCATCACGAATGGCAATGAAATTGAGTTTATTCAATCTTTAGAGATAGCGCTTCAGCAGAAAGCCGAACGGGTTGGCGACGATGACATGACGGAAGAAGAGATTATCGTTCTTGCCGTTGAAGCCCTGGAACGCGAAGTGAATAATGGCGGATACAGTCAATTCTTTGTTAATTCTTCGCGTGAATATACACCGATCATTGTTCATGCTTTGTTCCGCATTGACTGCCCGAAAACCGCTGAACTCACGAAGAAGGCAATCGCCGCGGCAGGATTCCAGGGATTGGCTCCGATGGCATTGGCAGAAGCATTGAATTCTTATAGCGGTGCAGACAATCAGGAGCTTGATGAATGCGATCAGCTATATTACAGTTCAGGCGAAAATATTCTGGGCAAGCTGATTGATTTCGTGAAAGCTAACAAGAATGTAATTCAACCCTGAACGGCACGGGGACCGGAGAGCTTTTGAGCACACTGGCGATAGCGACGGCAAAAGAGGTTTTCGAGCTGCTGCGGGAAGACCTCGTGGCCATCGAGCAGGAACTGGGCCGCGACGCCGCCTCCGGCGTCAGCACCATCACGGAGATTGCCGAATATCTGCGCGAAGGCGGCGGCAAGCGCATCCGTCCATCTTTGCTGCTGCTCTCCGCGCACACGCTCGGCTACTTCGGCCATAGCGCCATCCGGCTGGGCGCGGTGGTGGAGATGGTTCACACCGCCACACTGGTTCACGACGACATCATCGACGGCGCCGACACGCGCCGGGGCCGCCCTTCCGCGAATACGACGTGGGGCAACGAAAAATGCGTGCTGGCCGGTGACTGGCTCTACATGCAGGCCTTCAAGGTGGCTCTGGCAGAAAAAAGCCTGCGCGTACTTGACCAGCTGATTGCACTCACCCAACAGATGGTCGAGGGCGAGCTGCTGCAGATTCAGAAGCTGGGCCGCGCCGTCAGCGAGGCCGAGTACTACGACCTGAT
>CAZFMB010000183.1:0-4836 GCA_964520005.1 uncultured Occallatibacter sp. | reverse complement strand
AACCCTTCGGTTAACAGCCGAATGCTCTGCCATTGAGCTACTGAGGAGTGCCTTGTGAGAGGAAATCTCCACTACTAAGTTAGCAGAGCGCAGGCGGCGCGTCAAAATATTTCACTACTGGGGAGTGTTTCGTCTTCCATTTCGACTCGGTCGGCGCGATGGGGCGGGCGCGGACGATACCATAGAAGAACCGGAGCCTTGCACGGAGTGGGGCCAAAGGTAGGAGAAGCAATGTCCCCGATTTCGCGGCTGGATCGCAGCCAGGTAACCCCTGATATAGCAATACGCTACGGCAAAATCCATGCAAGGAGCGGCATGAAACTAAAATTGCCCGAAGGTGAATTCCGAGCTTATCTGTTCGATTGCGACGGCACTATCGCCGACTCCATGCCGCTGCATTACAACGCCTGGAAGGCGGTGCTGGCAGAGTGGAATTGCGAATATCCAGAGGATGTGTTCTATGCCTGGGGCGGCAAGCCGGTGCGGAATATCATCGCCGATCTGAACGAGATCAACGGCCTGGAGATGCCCATAGAGGCCGTGGCCACACGAAAGGAAAGCCTTTATTTGGCGCAGTTACCGCAGCTTAAGGCGATTCCCGAGGTGCTGGAGCTTATCGAGGCCGAGTATGGCCGGATCCCCTTCGCTGTGGTTTCCGGCAGCACGCGCGACTCTGTGGTTGGCTCGCTTACCGTGCTTGGTTTGCTGGAGAAATTCGATGCGATCGTCTCCGCGGATGACTACAAGCGCGGCAAGCCGGCTCCGGATGGATATCTGATGGCCGCTGCCAGGCTGGGCGTGGCGCCAGCCGACTGCCTGGTCTTTGAAGACACGGAGATGGGAATCGAGGCAGCAACCGCAGCGGGAATGGCGTCTGTGAAAGTTGCTACGTCACTGGAACGACGCAGATTAAACGGAAATCAGTAGAGCAGCACGGCGATGCGATAGGCGGTGAACGCACTCTCCTCGCCCTGCGCTGAACAACTGCCTACGGAGGCTTGGTGATACTTTCCCGAGGCCAGCGCATCTGTCAGATTCTTAGGCAGTTGGGTTAGTTGCGCATCCTCCCAAAACATGACATATCGGGGCCTTGGTCCGGAAGCGGGGCGAGGAAGCGCGCCTTCCGCAGCGCAGGCTTTGCGGGCCAGGGTGGGATCGGGCAGGATGGCGACGCCGTGCAGCAGTCCGGCAATTTGAGACTCAATTTGGGACTGCGAAAATACGGGCACAATGCGCTCGTAGTCGGCTACGGCATAGAGGCCGTTGCGACCGGCCACCACGGCTACACCGACGTGATCCACCTTTGGATTCAACAGGTTGGAGCGGTGTCCGGGGGAGTGCATCCAGGCATCATGAATCTCAAAGGGAGTGGGTGCAACTGCCACATTCTCTTCGATTAAGCTGAAGTGCGCTCCGGCCTCGGCGGCGCGCGCCGAGACATCAGGTTCGCCCACATATTGATGAGAGATGGAATTATCGGCGGCCATGCGCAGGCAGTGCTGGCTGGCGGCTAAGGCTAATGCTGGGTCCCACTTAAGCGGCCCGGCCCCGGCCTGGGCGCGGGATTGATTGGCCAACTGAAGGAGCTGCCAGGCCTCCTGCTGAATGGCTGTGGAACTAGCCGACTGCGCGTAAACTACTGGCGCAAGCAGCGCCAACGACAAAAGCAAAGCCTGCCGTGAAATGTCCATAACTTATTTAACCCCAACTGGTTGCGGGTGTTGCGGTATTCTGGCTCTGGCGAGGGATTTAATTGGATAGAGGCTCAATGAAGATTGGCGTGGTCAGCGATACGCATGGGTTGCTCAGGCCTGAGGCAGCGCGGGCGCTGGAGGGCGTGGAGCGGATATTGCACCTGGGCGATGTGGGCAAGGCATTTGTTTTGAAAGAGTTGGCAAAGATCGCGCCGGTGACGGCGGTGCGCGGCAACGTAGATCGCGAGGGGCCGATGAGCAAGCTGCCGGAGACGGAGGTGGTGCTGATAGCGGAGCGCTACGTCTATATGCTGCACGATCTACACAAGTTACACCTGGACCCAGCGGCAGGGAAGTTTGCCGCAGTGCTCAGCGGGCATACGCATGTGCCCAACTTCTACAGGCGAAATGGGGTGCTGTACCTCAATCCCGGATCGTGCGGGCCAAGGCGGTTCCGGCTGCCGGTGACGGTGGGGCTACTGACGGTGGATGCGGACGGAAAGTTTGAGGCAGAGATTGTTGACCTAAAGTGCGAAGGCTCGTAGACAGTGAGAAATGGTGCGTTATAGCGCATCGGTTTTTGCAAAATGTGAAGCGATAGCTTCATGGTTTTCGAACACTGGTGAGTTGGGGCAGTCGATCGAGGTAGAGGGAGCAGGGGGTGGGAAAAGGGGATGGGGATCAGGGAACAGGGGTCAGTGCCCGGCCACCGGACTTGCCGTCCAGGCGGACGCCTTCGGCAGAGCGGCGAGGCAGACACTGGATTGTTTGGCAAACATACCGACAAGACAACTTATCAGTAGTAGTCTCAAAGTGAGCCATGATCGATAGTGACAATAACGTCCAGCCAAGCGCAGACGAACACTACTGGACTGTGCTCCCAAAGTACGTCGCGGCATTGAATCACGCGATAACTATCTCCCACAAGTCCGCCGGGCACCCATTCGACTCCCCTAGGCAATACTGGGCTTCGGTGCTGTTCACTCGTCTGTGCGCTGCTGCAACAAGCATACTTCACATGTGTCCCGGAAGCCCCGCGAACAAATCCGGCACAACCTGGGACTTTAGCTCTTTAGCTCCGCTTGTCCGCAGTCTCGTTCAAACTTGCTTGATGCACTTTTATCTGGGAACTGAGTCTGTGGGGGAAGATGAATCCCGAGTCCGTCTGCTCGTTATGCAGTTGCGGGACTGCACGGAACGATTGCACTTCTTCCAGAATGCAGGCGTCAGTGAACAGATTCATGGCTTTGAAGCAATAGCGGAGGACATTCGTGCCAAACTTTCATCGGACAAGTATTTCGCGCAATTGCCTACTCGGATGCGAAAGAGCCTCAGGAAAGGTAACTCAGAAAGCATTCTTACTCAGGATCAGATACTAGACCGGATGAGAATACTCGATCCAGCGGGGCGCGCTTTTTTCGGTTTTATTTCATCTCATGCTGACGTGTCCCCGCTGGCTTACTACCGCACAGGGGAGAACAACCGGGGCAGAGGAGAAGAGAACGACGTCGATAAACACTACATTGCTACCGCAGTTGACCTGGCTTGCGACTTCATACTCCGAGCTAACACCGATATGGAGGCCCTGTTTCGAGAAGCTCCAAATGTCAGCACCCTAGAGCCTCCAACTTCTGAACGAGAGAAACGGTTGGAACATGCCGCTCAATACGTATTCCAACAGCAAGGGGCCACTGTCGAAGAACTGGCTGCAGGCGATGAAACTGGGACGCCTTTGCTTTGTTCTGACTGTTTCCATGACGAAGGCATGCGACTGAGCTCAATTCGCATTGGCCAAAAGGATATGTCTAAATGCCCGAACTGCGGCACTCAACTTGGCATGAAGCTGAGTAGGAGTTCCGTGGCAGTCCTAGCGCTACAGTTCTTTGTATGGGGAACTATCCAGAGAGCAAGATACGGTGCCACTCCGACCGTGCAGCTCAATATGCACCAAGCCACATCCATTGATGTGGCACCTTGGCTCGTACCGGATCTTCAACTGATTGAGAGAACCCTGCATGTCGGCTTCTTCTATTACTCCCCGCGGCTGTGGATGATAGGTGAAGTGGAGCCCCTAAAGGCCTTACAGAAACCCGAATCTCGTGATGGAGTCATATCGCGTATCCTCAACGAATATCCTACCCGTATGGTCGACAGCGATGATAACTTCTACCGCCTGCGAAAAGCTCCGCTTAACCCTGGCTGTTTCGATCAGTACGATGCTCCCCCGGACGAAAAGCTGGGGCAAGGGCGTTTTGAAACGTCTGATTTTCCAGTTCTTTATGGGTCGCAAGACCTCGAAGTATGCCTCCACGAATGTCGAGTTGCCGCTGATGACGAACTCTATATCGCGACCCTTGCACCGGCGAGAAGACTCAAGCTTCTCAATCTGGCCGAGGTGTTGTCCGAAAATAATACCAGCGAGTTCGAGAGCCTTGATATGGCGCTTCACATGCTATTTCTTGCTGACCGCCAATCATATGAAATAAGCCGGGAGATAGCGAAAGCGGCACTGAAGCGCGGATTTGACGGGCTTATCTACCCTTCCTATTTCGCCTTACTCCGCACTGGCGGAATATCTATCGAGACAGTTTATGGCATGTCGTTACGGAGATTCCCTGAGCTACGAGACCTAGTCCGAAAAAGGACGATCTCAAACCTAGCCCTGTTCGGTCGACCAATCGCTGACGGCTTGGTAAAAGTGAAATGCATCAATAGAGTAATCCTCAACAAGGTTGAGTACACTCTCCACTTTGGCCCCCTACTTCCTCGCGAGACCAACTCCAATTACATCGACCCAACCGATCCAAGTGCTGTACGTAAGAGTCATATGGACCGATTTTGGGCAAAGTGGAATGAACATTGAGGATTTCATAGATTGAAGTCTAACTTCATGGGCATTCAGTCCGATTGATAACGATAAACGCCCTTCTATCCAGTAATACAGCTGTTTCCGGATCGCCGGTATACCTCCGAGGTTAAAACCCGTAACAATTTAATTGGCATTAAGCGGGGGTTGAAACCCCCGCCTCCCTCCGGGCGAGACAACCGCAGGGGTTAAAACCCGCTTATTATTTAAGGCCATTATCAGCACGACTAAACAGCTTGCGGAAAAAAGGCGTTCTTTTCACGATGCTATGCCCTG
>CAZFMB010000182.1:0-4850 GCA_964520005.1 uncultured Occallatibacter sp. | reverse complement strand
TGGCTCTGCGTGTAGACGCGGCGCGGAATGGCCAGCCGCACCAGCTCCATCTGCGCGGCGGCTCCGAACATCAGGCTGCCAATTTCGACAGAGCGGATGCCGCCTTCCAGATACAACTCCGCGGCCAGCGCCACCCCGGGAAACTGCTCCGCCGGAATGTGCGGCAGAAAGGCCTTGGCGTCGAGATAGATGGCGTGGCCGCCGGGCGGCTGCACAATGGGCACGCCCTGCTCGGCAATATGATTGCCCAGGTAAGCCGTCGAGGCGATCCGATAGCGCAGATAATCCTCCTGCAACGACTCCTGAATGCCCACCGCGACGGCCTCCAGATCGCGCCCGGCAAGCCCGCCGTAAGTGGGATAGCCTTCTGTCAGAATCAACAAGTTTTTTTCCTGGCGCGCCAGGATGTCGTCGTTGGTGCAGAGAAATCCGCCGATGTTAGCCATGCCGTCTTTTTTGGCGCTCATGGTGCAGCCGTCGCCCAGCGCAAACATTTCCTTGGCAATTTGCTTGGGCGTCTTGCCGGCGTAGCCCGGCTCGCGCAGCTTGATAAAGTAAGCGTTCTCGGCGAAGCGGCAGGCATCGAAGTAGAGCGGAATTTCGTGCTTATGGCAGACCGCGGCAACGGCCCGTACATTTTCCATCGACACCGGTTGCCCGCCGCCGGAGTTGTTGGTCACCGTGATCATGACCAGCGGAATGCGCTCGCGGCCCACGCGCGCTATCAGCGCCTCCAGCGCCGCCACGTCCATATTGCCCTTGAAGGGAAGGCGAATGCCGGGCTGCCGCGCCTCGGGCAGCAGCAGGTCAACCGCCTCGGCCCCGACGGCCTCGACATTGGCGCGTGTGGTGTCGAAGTGCGTGTTATTCGGAACAACATCGCCCGGCTTGCACATCACCTTGAAGAGAATTCGTTCCGCGGCTCGTCCCTGGTGAGTAGGAATGACGTGGGTGTAGCCGACGATGCTCTGCACGGAGTCCTTGAAGTGGTCGAAGCTGCGGCTGCCGGCGTAACTCTCATCGCCCTCCATCACCGCCGCCCACTGATGGGTCGACATGGCTCCTGTGCCGGAGTCGGTAAGCAGGTCGATCAGCACATCGTCGGCATGGAGCAGAAAAAGATTGTAGTGCGCGGCGTCCAGCAGACCCTCCCGCTCCTCGCGGGTGGTCCAGCGGATAGGCTCAACGCTCTTGATGCGAAACGGCTCGAAGATGGTTTTGATAGGCATGGGAAATAACTCCTACGAAGAGGCGTATACATTTTAGCAGTGTCATCCTACGGCTTGGCGCGTAAGCGCCGTCTGCCCCACCGCAGGTGGCTGCTAGAATCTTCTGGGAGCGGTCTATATGAGTGTCAGCGCCCTCTATCCCGGAACCTTCGACCCGCCGACCAACGGCCACCTCGACCTGATCGAGCGCGGGTCCAAGCTCTTTGACCGCCTCATCGTAGCCATCCTCAACAATCCGGTGAAGGATCCACTTTTCACCGTCGAGGAGCGCGTGGAGATGCTGAAGGAATCGACCGCCGCGCTGAAAAATGTTTCGGTGGCCACCTTCGACGGGCTGATGGTGGAGTTTGCGCGTAAGCAGGGAGTCTCGGCGGTGCTGCGCGGCATACGCGCCATCAGCGACTACGAATACGAGTTTCAGATGGCTCTGATGAACCGCCGCCTAGCCCCGGAGATCGAGACCGTCTTCCTGCAACCCGCTGGCCGATACTCCTTTGTAAGCTCGCGTATGTTGAAGGAGGTCTTCAGCTTCGGCGGCGACGTGAGCGGCCTGGTCCCGCCCAACGTGCTTAAGCGCCTGCGCGACCGCATGAGTGCGAGTTAGTCAGGAATCACAGACTCAAAAACGATAATTGGATGGTTTATATGAGCCTGTTAAAAGTGAAGCGCAAACGGAAGCACTCGTTGATCTTGGACATTCTGATGGTGATAGCTTGCCTCCTAGCAGGCGCGCGAGCCAACGCGCAAGAAGACGATCTCTTTAATGCAGCTGGCAAGGGTAATTTAGCCCGTGTCGAAGCACTTCTAACTAATGGAACGGATGTCAACGCCAGAAATGCAAATCGCGCAACGGTGCTGCTATGGGCCGCCTATTTTGGAAAAGTAGATATTGTGCAGTTGCTGCTGGCCAAAGGCGCCGAGATCAATGCTCAGGACAACGATGGACAGACGGCGCTCTTCCTGGCCTCCCAACAGGATCACCTTGATGTGGTGCAAACGCTGCTTGACAAAAAAGCCGATGTCGATGCCAGGACGAAGACAGGTGAGACCGCATTGATGTGGGCTTCCCAGGAAGGCCACCTTGAGGTGGTGCGGACGCTGCTCGACAAAGGGGCTGAGGTCAATCTCCAGGGCAATGATGGTGAGACAGCGTTGTCATTAGCCTCTCAACGCGGCCGTCTTGACATAATGAATACCTTGCTTGCACATGGTGCAGATGTTAATCTTCCGGATCACGAAGGCTGGACCGCGCTCATTTGGGCCTCGCAGGAGGGTCACCTTGATGTGATTCAAGCGCTGCTTGCCAAAAAAGCAGATGTCAATTCCAAAGGCAAAAACGGTGTAACTGCATTGCTTATGGCCTCTACAAAAGGACACCTTGAGATTGTGCGGGCTCTGCTTGACCATGGTGCTGAAATCAATAGCAAAAAGGACGATGGTGGGACCGCACTGATGGACGCATGTGCCGCGTATCATCCAGACGTGGTGCGGGAGCTGCTTGCCAGAGGGGCCGATGTCAATGCCAGAAAGAACGATGGCACGACCGCACTCTATTGCGCCTCGTCTAGCGGCCACTTAGACGTGGTGCAGGCGCTGATAGTCAAGGGAGCCGATATCAATGCCAAGACAAATGATGGCACTACCGCTCTGATAACAGCCTCATTGAATGGCAGTCTTGAGGTAGCACATTTGCTGCTCGCCAAAGGAGCCGAGATCAATGTCCAGAGGCAGGATGGCGCAACCGCGCTGATGGCATCTGCTTTGAAGGGTAATGTTGATTTGGTGCGGTTACTGATTGCCAAGGGAGCTGAAGTCAACGCCAAGAGCAATAATGGCGGGACCGCGTTGATGTTGGCCTCTCAGGAAGGACATGTCGAAGTGGTGCATGCCTTGCTTGCGGCCAAAGCTGATGTAAACTGCAAGACTTCTGACCAAGGCACCACGCCGCTGATGTTTGCGTCAGCGCATGGACACCCTTATGTAGTGCAGGTGCTGCTCAATGCCAAGGCTGACGTCAACGCCAGGAAGAACGATAATGCAACGGCACTAATAAGCGCCTCACAAGATGGCTACTTTGATGTGGTGAAGATATTGTTGGCCAATGGAGCCGAAGTCAATGCTGAAGATGCACACAGCCAGACCGCGCTGCTGTTGGCCGCCTCAGAGGGACACATAGATGTGGCCCAGGCGCTTTTAGCCAAGGACGCCGATGTCAATGTCAAGAATGACCAAGGCGCATCCGCGCTATATGCAGCATCAGAAAAAGGACACCTTGATCTGGTACAGGCGTTACTTGCCAGGGGCGCCGATGTCAATACGAAGGACGATAAAGGGATCACTGCTTTGATGAAAGCATCCTACTTTGGACACTTTGATGTAGTGCAGGCATTGCTCGCCAAGGGCGCCGACATCAATGCCAAAAATAACCTCGATATGACTGCGCTAGGTGCGGCAAATTTAGGAAAACACGACGATGTTAAAGCCATATTGTTGAAGGCAGGCGCAAAACAGTGACTCCTGAATGTATCAGGTCCCGAGCCTGGGGTCTGGAGCCTCACGCCGCCAGGGAAAACTTCTCGACTTTGGGCCGCTTGCGCTGCGAGGCGTGCCACAGGTCGTACTGCTGCTGCAAGTCAAGCCACATGCCCGGCTCGGTTCCGAAGGCGTCAGAGAGCCGGAGCGCCATGGCCGCCGTAAACGAGGCCCGGCCATTCAGTAGCCGCGACAGAGTGGACCGCGCAATGCGCAGCTTTTTTGCGGCAACGCCCACCTGCACCGTGCCAAGATATTCGCGGAGAATTTCGCCCGGATGGGCTGGGTTGTACATTGTGATCGCCATTGTGATTTTCCTCGGCAGATCGTGATCACCGCATCCCCATAAGAAATTCTAGCTCCTGATTTTGCTCCAGCCAAAAAATCTGTAAAAATAGAAAGTATGATGACGACCGCAAGCTCTTCTTCCCAAGTCTTTACCGGCCGCATTGGCCGGATCGAGGTCTCCGCCACCATGGCCGTGGCCGCCGAGGCCGCCAAGCTGCGCGCACAAGGCGTTAACCTGGTTGATTTCGGCGCGGGCGAACCGCACTTCAACACGCCGCAGCACATCAAGGACGCCGCCATCGCCGCCATCGTGGCCAACTTCAGCCGCTACACCGTGGTGCCAGGCATTCCCGAGGTGCGCAAGGCCATCGTCGAGCGCCACGCCTCTGACTTCGGCTCTGATTACGCCATCGACGAGGCCATCTTCACCACTGGCGGCAAGCATGCACTCTTTGACACTGTCCAGATTCTTATTGACCACGGCGACGAGGTTATTTTGCCCGTTCCTTACTGGGTCAGCTTCGCGGACATCGTGCAGTACGCTGGCGGCAAAGTGGTCTTCCTCAAGACCAAAGAGGCGGAGAACTTCCGCATCACGGCGGACGCCATCGAGAAGGCCATCACGCCCAAGACCAAAGCCATCATCCTCAATTCGCCTTCGAACCCGGCCGGTTCGGTGGTTTCGGCGGAGGATCTGGAGCGCATCGTCCACCTGGCTCACGAGCGCAAAATTTTCTTGCTGCTGGACGAGTGCTATGTCTACCTGAACTATGCCGGCAAGCCGGTCAGCGGCGGCTCGTT
>CAZFMB010000181.1:0-4959 GCA_964520005.1 uncultured Occallatibacter sp. | reverse complement strand
GCGCGTTCACCACGCGGCCAATCATGCCCTCGCCCACCGGCACGCTGAGAATTGTTCCGGTGCGCTTGACCTCGTCGCCTTCGTTCAGCTCGGTGTAGTCGCCCAGAATCACCGCGCCTACCGAATCTTCTTCGAGGCTCAAAGCCAACCCGGCAATGCCATGCGGAAAGCTGAGCAGCTCGCCAGCCATCACCTTGTCCAGGCCATGCAGGCGGGCAATGCCGTCGCCCAGCGACGTAATGGTTCCGACTTCGTCCACCTGGACCTTGGAGTCGTAGTTCGCGATCTGCTCGCGAAGAAGTTGCGTAATCTCGTCTGCTTTGATCTGAGCCATGTTCTTCCTTTGCGGAACTAGTCCCTGAGTCCCTAGTCCCTTAGTCCCTTAGTCCCTTTTGCCTAACCGGCAATCAACGCTTCCTTCAGCCTGTCCAGCCGTCCGCGCACCGAGCCGTCATAGACCGTGGAGCCGATGCGCACCACCGTTCCGCCGAGAATCGACCTGTCCAGCTTGAAGCTGGCCTGAATCCCGGCGCCCGCCAGTTTGCCTACTCCGGCCACCAGCGCGCCGCGGTCCTTTTCGCCGAGTTCGCGCGCCGTCACAATCTCCACCGAACGCACGCCTCGCCGCTCCTGCATCTCCGCGCGATAAGCCGCGGCCACATCCTTCACCTCGCCGATGCGATCGTTCTTGATCAGCACCGCCAGCAGGTTGCGCAGCTCTTTTTGCATCTTGAGCTTCACATTCATCTTGTCCAGCACCGCTATCTTTTGCGGGACAGCGACGGCCGGGTTCACAAACAACTCGCGCAGCTCGTCGCTCGACTCCCATGTGGCCAGAAAATCATCCAACTGCCGGTCCAGCGCCACGGTGTCCAGCTTTTCCTGGGTCACCACGTCGGCAAAGGCGCGGGCGTATCGTGCAACAAAAATTGCCATCTACTTGCGCCCTCCCTGCACGGTCGCGTCACCCAGAAACTCGGCAATCAGCGCCCGGTCGGTCTCCGGCGTAATCGCCAGTTGCTTCACGGCCTGCTCAATGGCCAAATCGGCGGCAAAATGGCGCAACTCGCGGCGCGCCTGCGCGGCCGCGGTTTCCATCTCCTGCGCGGCCGCGGCTACGATGCGGGCGCTCTCTTCCTTGATTGTGGATTTGATGCGCGCCTCGTCATCCTTGCTATCAACTTCCACCTGTGCGCGAATCTGCGCAATATCATTGTCCAGTCCAGCGAGTTTGGCTTCGATGGCGCTCAGCCGCGTGTAGGCATCTTCGGTCTGTTTGCGAGCCGACTCGATGCCGGCGCGCACCATCTCCGAGCGATTGCGAAGCGTCTTGGGCAGGATGCGGAAAAGAAGGTAACCGATTGTCAGTACGATGATGCCAAAGTTGATGCCCTCGAAGAGGCGCGCCGTGGTCACTACATCCAGATGCAGCATCCCGGCAAGCGTCTTCACGATGGGGGCGTGCAGGTAGACGTCGTTCGGGTCTGCTTCGGGCTTGGCAGCTTCAGGTTTGGCCGCTTCACTGGTTGGTGAAGTCGCCACTGGCTGAGACGAGGAACTCTGTGCCGCAAGGCGCACAGGCGTAATCAGCCCGGCGGCGACAAACATCGCCACAAATAAAATGCGAAAAATAGGATGAGAAAAACGCCTTGGCTGCATGAATACTCTCAACGGGAACCCCCGGCGGCCACGGGCAGCACGGCGCGCACCACCTGCCGGGCCAAATCTCCGGCGGAGGCCTGAATCGCCAGCCGGGCCTGCGCCGCCTCGGCTGCCAGCGCCGCGTTGGCCTGGCTTACCTTCTGCGCTGCAACTTTGCGGGTGGCATCCAGAGCCGCGTCGCGCTCGGCATTCCACTGCTTGATGCGCGCCTCGCGTGCCTTGAAAACCTCGCCGCGGGCCTGGCGCAGCTTTTCGGCGTACTCAGCGGCCATATCCTCGGCCTGGGCGATTGCCTGGTGCGCCTTTTCCTCTGCGCCAACAGTGCGGTCATGGCGCTCTCGCAAGATGGCTGTCAGAGGCGCCTGGACCAGAAACTGGTAGGCCAAAACCAGCACGGTGAACAGCAAAATCGTGGGGATGGCGCTTAAAAGAAACGTCTCGAGTTGTTGAATGATTACTTGCATCTTGATTCAGCTTGTTCTGTTAGCCATGCGGTCTGATGGGTCTCTCGCGCGGGGGTGAACACTTTTTTGTAACAGGAGCGAACCGTCAAGTCAACGAATTCGGCCCCAATTTCGGGACTTCCGTGACGGCGGTCACGATTTGGGACGAAGTGTCCAAAAAAGAACTTGCATTTGTCCGGAACAGGCCTAAACTGAGGTTATCACCTAGACCCGGTCCAGGGTCCAGCGGGCAACCGGCTTCGGGAAGTCCTTCCACTCCCGGAGTCGGCGGCCCGCTTCTACGTTTTTCAGGCCCTTATTTATTTCCGAAATCCGCCTGTCACAGCTACGGCTTGACGGCAGGTTTTTCCGCCGTCAACAATCCCTGGGCGCGCAGCCAGATCTCCAGCAGGTTAGGCCACTGGTCCAGAGCCGCGTCTCCCTTGCCAAGGCCGGTGCCGTGCGGGCCGTTGGCAAAAATGTGCGCCTCGACCGGTACGCCTGCCTTGACCAGCGCCTCATAAAACCTCAACCCCTGCTCCACCGGTACCGTCTTGTCGTTGAAGGTGTGATACCAGAATGTGGGAGGCGTATCTTTGCTGACGAACAAATCCGGGGAGTAGGCCAAACGCAGTTCCTCGCAGCGGTCCATCACGTTGAATCGCTCGCAATAGCTCAGGTGCGACGTATCGGATGAAATCGCCCCGATCCAGGGATAGCCCAGCACCAGAAAATCAGGCCTGCTGGAGACGCGCTCAATGGGGTCTTCGGCATCCGGTTTGCCCGGAACAAATTGCGTCGAGGCCAGCGCCGCCAGGTGCCCTCCAGCCGAAAAACCGATGATGACAATGCGATGGGGATCGATCTGGTAGTCTTGCGCCCTGGCTCGCACCAGTTGCACGGCGCGCCGCGCGTCCAGCAGCGGAACCGGCAGCAGGTAGCCATGCGAACTGAGCCTGTAGCTCAAAACGAAGGCGCGAAAGCCGCGCGCTACGAACCAGTCGGCCACCTGCCGGCCCTCCAGGTTGGCGGCCAGATGGGCGTAAGCGCCCCCCGGCAGAACCACCACTGCCGAGCCGTTGCCTTGGCCTTTATGCGGCTCAAATATGGTCAGCGTGGGCGTATCTTCGCAGGCCTTGCCTGTGGCCTGGGGAGCGTCGCCCGGCCATAGACGGATGGTCTGAATGCCCAGAAAGTCATTGTTGTTATCTGCCACGGCACAGGGTTCTTTTTGCGCCTGCCCCAGCCCCAACGCCATAAAAAACACAATCAACATCCCGAAAAATCGTTTCATCGGCAACCTCACAACGGTTCGCGGCGATTATACAAGCTCCGGGAAACTCATAGCGACGGAAGATTTAGCTGATTTAAGTCCCGCTAAACAATAGTTCACTGTGAACCGTGAAAAAACTAAAGCAAATGGCTATACTGTGCCGATAAAGATTCACGAGGGTGCAGCTCGCTCTCTAAATCTGAAGGAGTTCTTGATGCGCCTCACCACCCGCTGTTTTTTGCTTTCAGCCTTCCTTATGCTGCCCTTCGCTGTCTCCTGCCGCTCGGCTACTTCCATAATGTCCTCCCCGTCATGGACAACGCACAACGACCCGGCGGGCTTTTCGGTCGACATGCCCGCTGCATGGAGCGTGACCGCCGACTCCACCGAGGGGCGCATCAAGCTGCACGGAACGCACGGCGAACAGGTCGTCATCTGGCCCATCTTCATCGAACATAAGCAACTGAACTCGGCCGGAGCAGCCCGGCTGGTGATGCAGCTGGCGCGCCGTATGGATAGCAGCCTCTCCTGGACTCCCGCCAATGCTTCGGGCAATGCGGCGCGTGTCATCGCCAAGGGAACGTCGCGCAGCGGGGCCACCGTGATGACCTGGTCCAACACCTCAACGGGCGCGGCCGTCACCCTCTATGAACTTGAAGCTCCACCGGATGTCTATAATTACTCGGCAAGCATATTTTCCCGCATACTCCAGAGCTTTCGCGGCGCGCCGGACAATGCGCCCAGGCAAGCTGGAGGGAGCGCCAGCGCGGGGCCGGTCACCTATGTCAATTGGAGCGACCCGCTGGAAAGCGCTTACACGCTACAGGTTCCGCGCGGATGGCAGGTATCGGGCGGCGAATACCGCCTCAGTGCCACCGACATTCGCAGCAGCGTCACCATGATCTCGCCCGACGGCCAGATGCGCGTCTTCATGGGCGACGCCAACATCGGCGCCTACATTGGACCCACGCAAGCGCTTTCCTATGCGGGATTGCGCGAAGGCGGCATGTACGGCCTGGGAGACGGCAGCAAGCTGGAGATTCGCCGCTTTATGACCGGTTCGCAATTCGCGCGCTACTACGCGCAAAACCGCTTTAATTCGCAGTGTTCCGGTGTGCAGGTGGAATCCGGCAGTGACCGCGAGGATATGCTCTCCACTTTCTCGGGTGCGATAAACGCGGACGGACTGAGCGGCGCGCAGACCACCGCCGGTGACGCCGTCTTCAGTTGCACCGGCAAGGGCGGGCCGTTGCATGGGCATGTCTACGCCGTCACCATGGTTCCCTTGCCCGGCCGCATGACCATCTGGTATGTCTACCGGCTCTACGGTTATATCGCCACAGGACAAAGCCAGAAGGCCGCCGAAGGCGTTTCGCAGCAGGTGATGCAGTCCTACCGTGTCGATCAGCAATGGAAGCAGCGCGAAAAACAGATCGCCAACCAGGCCGTCGCGGCGGACAACGCCCGCTCACAGCAGATTCAGGCTCGCGCACGGGCGGCTATTCAGGAGAACCAGCGGCAAACCAGCGAGATGATCGTCAAGGGCTATGAGCAGCGCTCGCAGGTCTACGACGAAATCTC
>CAZFMB010000180.1:0-5196 GCA_964520005.1 uncultured Occallatibacter sp. | reverse complement strand
CTGTGAACTGTGAACTGTGAACTGTGAACTGTGAACTGTGAACTGTGAACTGTGAACTGTGAACTGTGAACTGTGAACTGTGAACTGTTAGCTGTCATCTCTCAGTGAATGCGAATATCTCCCGACCCGGTCTCCACGCGCACCGTAGGTCCGCCGCCGTTCAGCTTGCCAACCATATGGTGCCGGTTCAACTCGCCCTGCATCAATATCTCCCGCTCGGAGTGGATGCTGCCTGAGCCCGTCTCAGCATTCAGCGTGATTCCCATAGTGCCCGTCCAAAGATCCACGTTGCCCGAGCCGGTCTCCAGCTTCCAATCCGTGGTCGGCATTCCGCCCGCATTGATGTTTCCCGAGCCCGTCCCGGCGCGCAGACCGCCGTGAAGATTGCGCAGCTCGATATTGCCCGAGCCGGTCTGTGCCTTCACATCGCCCTCGCCCGTCTCTTCGGCGTAGATGTTGCCCGAGCCCGTCTCCGTCGAGAACCCGTCATGCAGTCCAGTAGCGTGAATGTTGCCCGAGCCCGTGCTCAGCTTTGCTTTCTCGCCTACGCTCTCCACAATGATGTTGCCCGAGCCCGTCCCCGCCTCCAACAGTGTATTCTCCGGTGTCTGAATCTCGTATTCGATGCTGATGTTGTGCAGGTTCTCGTGATGCCCCCCGATGCGCACAATGTTGCCCGTCTGCTCGATGGGCGGGTTAGCCGCAATCTCCTTGGCCTTCTCCTCGTTGCCGCCCCAGTTGCCGCCCCACCAGAAACTGCCGCCCATGCCGGTCTTCACCTTGCCGACGATGTGAACCTGGTTGTCCGCGCCGCGCGTCAGGTGTATGTTTCCAGACCCCGTCGAAACCGATAGCTGCACCTGCCCGTTCACGTTAAGCGTGCGCTCAAACGGATATTCCGAAGCCAGCGCCGTGCTCGCCGCCAGCCCCAATACCGCTGCTGCTAGAAAAAATCTCCTCATCGAATTGCCTCGTTTCTCAGAAATTAGAACCCAGCTGACCGGATACAGTAGTAAAGCAGCACTAAAAACTCAGACGTTGGCCCGCCGGCATACGTCAACCAAACCAGCCAGCCTCCGCCCCTCGCTCTTCCTTCCATACGTACGACACGTAATCTCAGTTCCCCGTTGCAAAATCTAACGCAGCGGTCCCTATTCCCTACAAGGTCCCCAACGAGTGATTTTTACTCGTTGGGGTGGCTAGTCCCTTTTCCCTGACAACTGTGAACTGTGAACTGTTAACTGTGAACTGTGAACTGTGAACTGACAACTGTCAGATGCTATCCTCACACCGAGATGCAAGGTCTATCCCTGCTCCAATTCGTCGCCGTCGGCCTGCTCATTTTGGCCAACGCCTTCTTTGTGGCCGCCGAGTTCGCCCTGGTCTCCCTGCGCGACACCCGCATCGAGCAGATGCTCGCCGCAGACGTTCCCGGAGCACGCGCCGTTCGCCGCCTGCAGCGCGACCTCGATGATTTTCTTCCCGCCGTCCAACTCGGTGTCACCCTATGTTCTCTGGCACTGGGCTGGATCGGCGAGCCTCTAGCCGCTTCCACACTCATGGGCTGGATCAGCGCTTTGCCCTTCGCCCAGGCCCACGCCCTCCTCTACGCCCACATCATCGCCGTCACCCTCGGCTTCGCCTTCATCACCTACTTTCACGTCGTAGTCGGCGAACTGGTGCCCAAATCTCTCGCCCTGCGCCGCGCCGAAGCCCTCGCCGTCACCGTCGCCCCGCCCATGCTCTTCTTTATGACTGTGGCACGCCCCGCCGTCCGTCTCCTCAAAAACTCCGCCGCCGTCATTCTCCGTGGATTCGACATTCCCCTCACCGAGCGCGCCCAGGTCCACTCCCCCGAGGAACTCAAACTAATCGCCACAGCAGCACGCCGACTCGGCCTTCTGCCACCATTCCAGGAGACTCTCATCCACCGCGCCCTCGAACTCGAAGATGTCCCCGTCCGCGAGATCATGACCCCGCGACAGAAAATCTTCTCCCTGCCCTCCAACCTCGCCGTAGAAGCCGCCACCGCCCAGGTCATCGAGCACACGCGTTCCCGCGTCCCCGTCTACGACGAAACGCGCGGTCCCGAGCACATCGTCGGCGTCGTCTACTCCAAAGACCTCGCCCGCCTCATGTTCGCCCGCCAAGTGAGCATCACAAAATCTCCGGGTAACCCAAAATCTATGGGTGCCCACGGTCCCTCGCCTTTGGGGACCGGGGAATCGTTGAATCTTAATACGATTCAAACTCCGCCCGACCGGCATGGTCTCGACAACCTCACCCTCCGCCAAATCATGCGCGACATCCTCGTCGTTCCCGAAACCAAATCCGTCCTAGACCTCCTCCGCGACCTCCAGCAACGCCGCCGCCAAATCGCCATCGTCGTTGACGAGTACGGCTCCACGGTCGGCCTCGTCACCACCGAAGACGCCATCGAGCAGCTCACCGGCGAACTCGAAGACGAGTTCGACATCGCCGCCCTCCCCGTCCTTCCCACCACCGGCGGCGCAGTGCTCATGGACGGCAGCCTCAACCTCCGCGATCTCGAAACCCAGATGCAATGGGATCTGCCCCGCGACGGCGGCGTAGAAACTCTCGCCGGCTTTGTTCTCACGCGACTCGGCCACATCCCCAAAATCGGCGAATCCATCACCTACGATGACCGCCGCCTCACCGTCGTCGAAATGGACAACCGCCGCATAGCCAAAATCCGCGTCGAGCCTGCCGAGCAAGCACCGCCCACCGTCGGCCAATAATCCCACCCAAACCGCTAACTCGCTGACTCGCTGACTCGCTAACTCGCTGACTTGCTGACTTGCTGACTTGCTAACTTGCTGACTTGCTGACTTGCTAACTTGCTGTTCTTGTCTTTCTTGCAATTTATATCGGACTGATTTAGTCTTATTTCAATATGCGACTGTTTCAGTCGTAATTCCCCGGAGGATTCATCTTTGCTTCCAAACTCTCGCACGCCTTTGATTCGGCACAACTTCTGGCTGGCAGTATGGCTGGCCTTGCTCATCACCCCCCTCGCCACTGCGCAGGACAAGCCCTACTTTGTCACCTACTCCCACGATCTGGAGGAGCCCGGCAACCTCGAAATCGAAACCAAATCAGCCGTCGCCCAGCCCTACGGCGGCAACCCATTCGGCGCCACGGCCATGGAGCTGGAATACGGCACCCGCGCCTGGTGGACCACCGAGCTCTACCTCGACGGCCAGGCCACCGGCAGCGACTCCGCCGTCTTCACCGGCTGGCGGCTCGAGAATCGCATCCGCCCCCTGATGCGCGATCACGCCGTCAATCCGGTCTTCTACATCGAGTACGAGAACACCCCTACCTCCGACAAAACCATCCTCGAAGTGACAGGCCACGACGGCCAAGCCGATCTCGCCCCGCCCAACGCCATCCTGCGCCGCGACCATCAGCATGAAGCCGAGCTAAAGCTGATTCTCTCCTCCAACGTCAAGGATTGGAACATCAGCGAAAATTTCATCACTGAAAAAGACCTCGACCATGACCCCTGGGAATTCGGCTACGCCGTCGGAGCCACGCGCCCTCTGCGCAGCGCCGCCAGCAGCCGCGAATGTACCTTTTGCGCGGAGAAATTCATCGCCGGCGCCGAGGCCTACGGCGGCTTGGGAGATACCTTCGCACTCACCATGCGCGGCACCTCCCACTACATCGCTCCGCTCATCGGCTGGCAGTTGCCCCATGGCCTCCGCTTCAGCTTCTCCCCCGGCTTCGGCCTCACCAGCACCAGCCTCAACAGGGTCTATCGCGTGGGCCTGGCCTTTGAATTCGAACAAATTGGTAAGTGGTTTCACTCGCCCAATGCAGACGTCCACAATGGAGGCAACTTATGATCCGGCCCAGCTTTGCAATTCTACTGACATACATATGGAGGCAATCTATGATCCGTCCCAGTTTTGCACTTCTCCTCATCGTGTTCAGCGCGGCGCTTGCCTTCGCAACAACCTCCGCCTCGCACTGGCAACACATTCCGCCCAGGGATCACGTCCGCGTCAACCCCTTCAGCGGCCAGCCCGAAGCAACCGCCGCCGGCGCGCTCATCTATCGCGACCACTGTCAGCAATGCCATCAGGCCAACGCGCAGGGCGACGGTCGAAAGCGACCCTCTCTGCGCAGCGAAGGAATTCGCAACCTCAGCGACGGCGACCTCGAATGGTTTCTCCGCCAAGGCGACCTGCGTCATGGAATGCCCTCCTGGTCCAGCCTGCCCCAGGCCCAGCGCTGGCAACTCATCGCCTATCTAAGGTCCATTCAATAAGACAACCGCCGCATCGCCAAAATCCGCGTCAAGCCAGTTGAGCAAGCGCCGCCACCCGCTAACTGACTTGACGCCTGTTGTCAGATATGACTACAATACAAAGAAGGACGTGTGAAGGATCAATGACCAGACAGACTCGGCCTGTCTCATGGATCAAGGCCGCACGTAAAGACTTC
Source organism: uncultured Occallatibacter sp. (assembly GCA_964520005.1). Lineage (GTDB taxonomy): Bacteria > Acidobacteriota > Terriglobia > Terriglobales > Acidobacteriaceae > Telmatobacter. Next base: position 726 of record CAZFMB010000180.1, on the reverse strand, counting down.
GAGCGCTTTCCTCTGGAGGCGCAATCGATCTGTCTGGCAGCGTTGACCATTGCCGCTGAGGGCGGCAAAGCGGATATTGCCAAGCCGTTCAAAGGGTTGGGTTCAGGCATCCTGGAGATTGCGTTGCCTTGGCACGGGGATGCATTTCGAGTCGTGTATGCACTTCAGATTGGGGATGAACTCTGGGTTATACATGCTTTTCAGAAGAAATCCACCCAGGGAATCAAAACCCCGCAGCACGAGATAGAACTGATCGAGAATCGGTTGAAGAGATTGAAGGAGTTTCTCAGATGAAGAGCGAATCAATTGAAGTCGTGCGTGGCAGCGGCAATGTCTTCCGCGACCTGGGCCATGCCAGCCCCGATGTCGAACAACTGAAGGCTATCTTCGCCTCGGAGATTATCAAGATGCTTGACCGCCGTGGCCTCAGCGTCCGCGCGGCCCACGCTCAAACCGGAATCGCCGCCGCCGACTTCTCCCGCATCCGCAACGCCGACCTGGGCCGCTTCACCCTCGACCGTCTGCTCTCCATCATCAATCGACTCGGCTCGCGGGTTGAAGTTCGCGTCAAGCTACGCGCCGTCCTCCCCGCCGCGCAAGCCGTCACCGGAGATTGAACTCAGCCTGAACGCGATACTTTGAATTGAACTGGTTTCATAAACCGCTTTGTATCAGGGCATGACTTTACAGCTTGCGGAAAAAAGGCTGGGGAACCAGGTCCAGCAC
>CAZFMB010000179.1:0-5220 GCA_964520005.1 uncultured Occallatibacter sp. | reverse complement strand
AGCGTGAAACAATCCTCACGCCTCAGTCCGAAACATACAAGGGACGGCGTTTTCTCCTTGCACCAATCCCATCAAATCTTTCCTTAAACAGAATGCAAAAACACAAAACCGGGCGCCACTCCCGTAAATGTCAAACGACTACTGCCACCCCGGCAGAGCCGGGGGATCTCCTCTCCCTTTAGCCCCCGAGGGACGCTTTTCGGCCTTTTCGCTCGCTATTTACCCTTTTTCCCGCATCCTGTTTAGCCCCTGAGGAATACAAAGAGACGACATGAATCCGGTGATGAAACAGCTTCGACTCAGTTGTTACTCATTACCGCGTCCGTCGCAAGCACCAGCGACTTACTTCAAACGACACATAAGCAATTCTTTTCCTTTGAGTCTTCCTGCCAGCCCGTTCCGTCTTACACGCAGAGATTAGAGTCAGCCTTTCTGTATGACGGACCACTTATCTTCCTGTCGATCTGCGGCCTGTAACCGTACTCTCATGTACGTTGTTCAAGACAGGTCGCAAGGAGTAACTCTATGACGATTTCAGGCATCCCGCTGAACTTTGCGGCACGGACCGCAATCGCTTTTCTCGCATCTGCGATTGCACTTCCGGCCGTTTGTCTTTATGCCCAGCAACCAGGCCCAACCACGCCAAAACCTCAGCTCCGCTTTCCGGCACCTTCGCCCAACGAGACATTGAAGTCGGTTGAAGTGCTCGCAGACCGGCAGGTGCGATTCCGCATCTGGGCTCCTTCGGCTTCTGAGGTCAAACTCAATGCGGAAGGGCCTGAGACCATTCCCGGTATTACCCCCGAAGATCTGAAGACGTTCAACACGGGCGTTGTGATGCACAAGGGCGACCTGGGCGTATGGGAGATGACGATTGGCCCTATCAAGCCCGGCGTTTATCTCTATAACTTCGTCGTTGACGGTGTCAGCGCCGCCGATCCGCGGAATCCCATCTCAGTTCAGACTCTGAATCAGCCCCGCAGCCTCTACGAGGTTCCCGGCGCTGCCTTTTCCGAATATCGTCCGGAGGTCCCCCATGGAGTGGTGGGGGTTGTCTATTACAACTCCAAAGCAACTGGCGGCTTGCGGCGCATGCACATCTACACTCCACCCGGATATGAGAATGGCTCGAACCGGCTGCCGGTTCTCTATCTGTTGCATGGCGCCGGAGGAACGGATAATTCGTGGTCGATGACCGGGCGAGCAGGCGCGATTCTCGACAACCTGATCGCTGCTCACAAAGCTATGCCGATGATCGTCGTCATGCCAGCCGGGCACATTTCCAGCGAACTCCGCATGGGATCTGGAACCGGCAGCATGGGACACGATGCATTCAACAAAGATCTGGTCGAAGACATCATGCCGTACATTGACTCCCACTACCGTACGCTCACTGACCGCGACCACCGTGCTCTGGCCGGCCTGTCCATGGGCGGAATGCAGACGTTATCCGTCTCAATGAGAAACTCAGCTGATTTCGGCTGGGTGGGAGTCTTTAGCTCCGGATGGCTTCCCGCCGCGCTCAAAGAAGCCGAGGATGTTGACTTGGCGCAGTATCACGCCTCAGGGAAGCCCTTTCACCTGTACTGGTTTGCGATCGGCACAAACGACTTCCTGCTCAACAGTTGCCATCAGACGATAGCCATGCTGAACAAGGCCGGTATCCAGACAACCGGAATTGAGAGTGGCGGTGGCCATACGTGGAGCAACTGGAGAGACTACTTGAACCTCTTTGCTCCCATGTTGTTCCAACCTGCCCCTGCTCAAAAATAAGTGGCAGTGCAGAATAATGGGTGCCCCAGGTCTCGATTCTGAGACCTGGGATAGCTCAAATCTTCCGCCAACACAGATTACTCTCCGAATTTCGCCATACGTCTACCGATTTTCCCAGGGCGACGACGCCGACTGTGCCCGCACAATCTCCGGGGGGGTTCACGTGCTGCGGAAAAAGGGTAAATAGTGAGCGAAAAGTCCGAAATGCATCCCTCAGTGGCTGAAGCCCACGTTGATTTTTTGGCATTTTTGGCACGACTGAAGTCATGCCCTGTTACAAAACCTGCGTTTTTCCGCAACCTGTTCAGCTCCGGAGATACGCCTGCTATCTCCCATGCAAACGGCCCTTTGCCCGCAGCCTGTACAGCTCCTGGCGTGCAATAAAAGCTATGCAGCGGGCGAAGATAAGCGACAGAAGGTTGCCCCCTTCGTTGAACCCCGCTTGCCGAAAGTCACCTTCACCCGGCGCACACTGGTAGATGGAAAGAGGGCCGTCCTCCCGTAGAGCCTGTGACCTTTTTGAATTTGCAGGAATGTCATGCGTATGAGTCATTTGTTTTCGGAGCAGGTTTTTGTGAGAAAACAAAAAAGTCACGGACGCAGGGAGCGGGGAGTCTCGTACTACGGCGAAGCTTTTCCCCGTTGAACCGTACTCCCGTAGGGAGCGGTCGAAAATAGCCCACGGTGGAGCGCAGCGCAACCGTGGGAATGCGTCCGTTTGAAGATTCTCCGTCCCGTAGGGCCGGAACGAAACTCCGCACTATTGATCCGGCAAGAAAAGAGTGCATTCCTTCACACCCTTTCCGTAAAAGACCGCGGGAAAGGATGGGGCACGGATGCTTTGTGCTAAAGATTGAAGCCACCTACGGACGCTTTGTCGCTTGGGCTTGAAGACGCCCCGGATGCTCTGTGCTGGAGCTTGAAGACGGCTGATTGGGGTTCGTGCTATCCCACCCTAGCCACAAAAACAAAGACGTGGCGAGGGTGGGGCACCCAAAGATGGTTAATATTTATTTGTCGAAGCACTAATGTCTGGCTTTGCCGTTCAGTCGCGGGCTACTTCTGGATCTGCGAAACATCCCGCACCGCGCCGCGAGCCGCGCTGGTGGTCATGGCGGCGTAGGCTTGCAGCGCCTTTGAGACTTTGCGGTCGCGCGGTCCCGGCTTCCATGCCCCCGATCCCCTGGCTTCCATTTTTAGCCGTCTCGCCGCAAGCTCCTCGTCTGTGAGGCTTACGCGCAGCACGCGCCTGGGAATGTCGATCTCGATCCGGTCGCCTTCTTCCACCAGCGCCAGCGATCCGCCTTCCGCCGCTTCAGGAGAAATATGGCCAATCGAGAGTCCCGAGGAGCCGCCGGAAAAGCGCCCGTCGGTAATCAGCGCGCAAACCTTGCCCAATCCCTTGGATTTGAGATAGCTCGTGGGATAGAGCATTTCCTGCATCCCGGGGCCGCCCTTGGGCCCTTCATAGCGAATCAGCACCACATCGCCGGGCACAACCTTGTCGCCCAGAATGGCCTCGACAGAAGCCTCCTGGCTCTCAAAGATGCGCGCCGGCCCCTCAAATGTAAGATGCGCCGCGTCGACGCCCGCCGTTTTTACAATGCAGCCGTCCTCGGCAATATTGCCGAAGAGAACGGCCAAACCGCCATCCACGCTGAAGGCGTGCGCCAAGTCACGAATCGCCCCCCGCTCGCGGTCCAAATCCAGCTCAGGATAGCGGGCGCTCTGGCTGAAGGGAACCGTGGTGCGTACTCCGCCCGGCGCAGCGCGATAAAACTCCTTCACCGCCGGAGCCTCCGTGCGCTTCACGTCCATCTTGTCGATGGCTTCGCCCAGGGTTTTGCTGTGCACGGTGCGCGTCTCGCGATGGAGCAGCCCGGCGCGATCGAGCTCGCCCAGAATGCCGAAGATTCCGCCGGCGCGATGCACATCCTCGACATGCACGTCGGGCGTTGAGGGAGCCACTTTGCACAGGTGCGGCACCCGGCGCGACAGCCGGTCGATGTCGGCCATGGTAAACGGCACTTCGCCCTCCTGTGCCGCGGCCAGCAGATGCAGCACGGTGTTGGTGGAGCCGCCCATGGCAATGTCCAGCGTCATGGCATTCTCAAAAGCTTCAAAAGTCGCAATGCTGCGGGGAAGAACCGAAGCGTCGTCCTGCTCGTAATAGCGCTTGGCCAGGTCGACAATGGTTCGCCCGGCCTGCAAAAACAGCTTTTTCCGGTCGGAGTGGGTCGCCACCACGGTTCCATTGCCGGGCAGAGCCAGGCCCAAAGCCTCAGTCAGGCAGTTCATCGAATTGGCGGTAAACATGCCGGAGCAAGAGCCGCACGTGGGACAGGCGGAGCGCTCATACTCTTCCACGTCCGCGTCGCTCACCTGGGGATCGGCCGCGACAATCATGGCGTCGATCAGGTCCACGACCTTGACCACGTTGCCCAGCTGGACCTTGCCCGCTTCCATGGGTCCGCCGGAGACAAAAACCGTGGGAATGTTCAGGCGCAGTGAAGCCATCAGCATTCCGGGGGTAATTTTGTCGCAATTTGAGATGCAGACCAGCGCGTCGGCGCAGTGAGCGTTCGCCATGTATTCGACCGAATCGGCAATCAGGTCGCGCGAGGGCAGGCTGTACAACATGCCGTCGTGCCCCATGGCGATGCCGTCGTCGATGGCGATGGTGTCGAACTCCTTGGCCACGCCGCCGGCCCGGGCAATCTCTTCCGCAACAAGCTGGCCAAGGTCTTTGAGGTGCACGTGGCCGGGAACAAACTGCGTAAAGGAGTTGGCGATGGCGATAATGGGCTTGCCAAAATCGCCGTCCTGCATCCCGGTGGCGCGCCACAGGCTGCGCGCTCCGGCCATATTCCGTCCATGCGTCGAGGTTCTGGAACGATAAGCTGGCATAGAACCTATCTTACCGTTTGCCGCGGCGCTTCGGATTGCGGCCGCGCCCGCGATACACTTGTCTTTACTGAATTTTTTGGGGACCTATGTTTGAGAATCTGACAGATAAGCTCCAGCGCGCCTTTAAAACCCTCCGCGGCCAGGGCACGCTCACTGAAGAAAACATCGCCGAAGCCCTGCGCGAAATTCGCGTAGCCCTGCTCGAGGCCGACGTCAACCTGAACGTGGCCAAGGACTTGATCGAGCAGATCCGCGTCAAGGCCGTCGGCACGGAAGTGCTCACCGCCCTCTCGCCCTCCGAGCAGGTCATCAAGATCGTCCGCGACGAGCTGATTACCCTGCTGGGCAAGGACACGGCCCGCTTCAAATTCGCCCCCAAGCCGCCTACGGTCATTCTCATGGCGGGCTTGCAGGGCTCCGGCAAAACCACCACCAGCGGCAAGCTGGCGGCCTGGCTCAAGAAGGGCGGGCACCGGCCCATGCTCGTCTCGGTCGACGTCTACCGCCCCGCCGCCCGCGAACAGCTCAAGGTGGTCGCCA
>CAZFMB010000178.1:0-5233 GCA_964520005.1 uncultured Occallatibacter sp. | reverse complement strand
AGCAGGTCTTCGCGCTTCAAATAAATCTTCGCCCCGCCCAACTGCTCCGTCAGCCGCTTGCAATAGTAAAGCGGTGTAGGCCGCCCGGCGTAGTTCTTCAGCAGATCGGCCAACTCCGCCTGAAAGGCCGCGTCCGCCCTGGCCAGATCGTACTCTCGCTCCAACTCCACCAGCGCCGCCATCAGCGTCTCCGGCACATACCGCCCGCCATAAACGCCAAACCGCCCTGCCCGCGACTCAGATGGAACTGCCGGAAGAATAATCGATGCCATTGGGGCCTCCTGCTCGCTGGATTGAGTAAACAAGTGGGGACTCTTCAGTGTACAAGGGCGCGTGAGCGCTAGTTAGACGGAATGCTCTTGATGCTTATCAGGCATCTCATCCGGCCACTGTTGAGCACCATGCAGAACCCGTAATATCCGCACAGTGTCACCGATAATTCGGTAGGCTGCAATGTACGGTGTGCCGGAAATGACCAACTCCCGCGTTCCATCAATCCGTCCAGCGCGTCCCATCTCTGGGAATTGTGCCAACCCCTCCACATGAGCCTCGATTCGATCATCGACTCTGACTGCGGCATGCGGGCTGTCCGCTTCAATGTAATCGAAAATTGCTTCACGATCAGCAAGAGCAAAGACCGACCATTCCAACTGCATGAGCTACCGTTGTTCTTTCAACGACGCCGCAGCGCGCCGTTTGGCAAAGTGCGCCTCAACCTGTTCGTTAGGAATAGCAGGCCGCGGATCGTCCAGAGCCTCCTGCACTTTGGCGCGGAACCATGCGTCGTGTTTGGTGGCGTTCGTGGCCAGTGCAAACGGAAGCGCGCCTTCGTTGGCCGTTCGCGTCAGCAGAATCCGCACCGCATCCGATACGGTGATCCCCATTTCGCCCAGCACCACTGCCGCGCGTTCTTTCACCGCAGGATCGATCCGTGTTTGTACCAGCGCATTTGCAGCCATAATCAAATACTCCTGGATTTACTGTAATTCATTTGCATTACAATTACAAATATGCGTAAAGAAAAACGCATTTTGCTTTACGCAAACCGGTTTGCGTATATTCTGCTTTACACAATTTCGCCTGACTTTATCTGCGAAGTAGCTCTCAGTTCTCACACGCTATCATCAATACTGTGCAACCCGAGCAAGCAACCTACCATCTGGGCGACATTCTGGCTAACGCCATCACGCACGGCATTGGCGCGGCGCTGGCCATTGCCGGCGCGGCTTACCTGATCGTCGTATCAACGCATGGGTCGGCGCGGCTAATCGTCAGTTGCTCCGTCTTTTCCGCCACGCTGATTCTGGTCTACATCTGTTCCACGCTCTACCACTCGCTGGTGCGGACGCGGGCGCGCCACGTCTTTCACATCCTGGACCACTCGGCCATCTACCTGCTGATCGCCGGCACATACACTCCCTTCTGCCTGGTCTCGCTGCACAGTACGCTGGGCTGGACGATCTTCGGCATCGAGTGGGGGCTGGCCGTCTTTGGGGTCATCTTCAAGAGCTTTACCGTGGACCGCTTCGAGGTGGCTTCGGCGCTGGTCTACCTGGCACAGGGCTGGATGGCGGTGGTCGCGGTGGTGCCGCTGGTCCACTCCCTTGGCTGGCACGGCCTCATGTGGATGGGCGCTGGAGGCGTGGCTTACACGCTGGGCATCGTCTTTTTCGCCTTCGACCGGCTGCGTTACTTTCACGCCCTCTGGCATCTGTTTGTACTGGCCGGAAGCGTGGCCCACTACTTCGCCATTCTCTTCTACGTCATTCCCGCGCGGCCCTGAGCAGGCTCTAAACCAACCCTGACCGCTGTGACCGGGTTGGGGCGGTTGGAATCCTTGATATTCTGCACTATTTCAGGTGCAAATTGACCTTGGCCCTCTAAAACCGGTACACTACAATAGTTTGGCGATTCCTGCCTGTGGCCGTGGAGCCAGACGCTCGCCCGATTCATGAGGGGCTTGAGCGTACTCCATCGGTTCGGAAGTTTCCGCCCTATTTTTGTGTGCACATCGGCCGAGCCGGCCAGTGCTGGAGGGATTATGTACGCGGTTATTCGCACCGGTGGTAAGCAGTATCGGGTCGCGCCAGGCGACATCGTGAAAATTGAGAGCGTTGCATCGAAGAACCAGACCGTCGAGTTCAGCGACATATTGGCCGTCAGCGGCGAGCCGGGAAGCGTGGACAAGCCGTCCAAAGCCAAGGTCATCGCTGAGGTTCTGGGTGAGGGGCGAGGCGACAAGATTCTGGTCTTCCATCTGAAGCGCAAAAAGCAATACAAAAAAATGCAAGGGCATCGGCAGAACTTTACCGAGGTGCGCATCAAGGCCATTGAGGCCGACGGCAAAACTTACACCGCCGCTTAACAAGGCAGAGCTGTCAGCCTTCTGCTTTCAGCTTATCCATCGCGGCAACTAAGAGAATTGGCCCACGCGGGCAGAACTGCAGGCTGAAAGCTGATAGCTGGAAGCTGGAAAAGGGGATTGGACTATGGCACATAAGAAAGGTGGAGGCAGCTCCACAAACGGACGGGACTCCAATGCACAGCGGCTGGGCGTCAAAGCCTTTGCCGGCGAACTGATCACCGGCGGCTCGATCATCATGCGCCAGCGGGGCACGCGCATCAAACCGGGCGTCAACGTGGGCCTCGGCTCCGACGATACGCTCTTCGCCAAGGTCACTGGCCGGGTGAAGTTTTCCGACCACGGCAAACGCGGGCGGTTTGCCTCAATTGAACCTGTAGCCGCCGAATAATTCGTCACGCATTCCAATTCAGCGGGCATACATGCGAAAAGGCCACGGCATCGCCGTGGCCTTTTGCTTTGCAGTTCTCTGATCTCTGTTCTCTATTACGTCGCCGATGCGCGGTTATTCAGGTCCTGAGTGAGCGCTTCTTCCACGGCATTCTCCGCTTCTGTCAGGAAGAAGCCGCCCGGCTGCACGGCAACCTGTGTGCCGGTGTGGCCCAAAGCCATGGCAATCTCATTCCAGCGAAGGATAAGGGAGTTGGCCGGCATCAAGATGGGCTGGCGCGCGGGCTCGGGCAGGACACAGTAGGCCACCCACATCCCCAGCGTAGCCAGAATCGCCGACTCATAGACAAATTGCCAGGGAGCGGTCAATGAAATGTAATTCGATATAACCAGCGACATGACGAAGTCGTTGGCGGACATCAAGCCCATGCCCAGTGCAATGCCGAATCCAATGTCTCGGGTTGAGAGGCGTAGCGCATTCATGCCCAGGCAGAGGAAGCCAAGCAGGCACAGCTCAACGATGCTCACCGATCGCATCAGGCCGAAGGCGACGCTGGGGATGTGCAGGACGCCGCGATGCGAAAAGGTAATCGTTGAAAAGCTCACAATGACCGAAGCCAATACCGCCCAGCGAAAAGATACGGCACCTAACTTAATCAGTCCCGGGAAAGCTGACAGAGCGGAGCGAAAGACTTCAATGCAGACAAAGAAGAGCAGCACAGCACTGGTAATGTATACGGCCCAATATAGATAGAAGTAGACCGGGGCGCATAGGCCGTGAAACCAATGTTGTGATCGGCCATACAACAAGAAAAGTAGCGGAGGCATCGTTACTACGCGCAAAGCCAAATAAGTTCCCATTGCCGGAAACCGGCGATGCAATTTCCTCGACCAGAACAGGAAGCCGAGCACTGCCCAAAGAGCAAACTCGGCTAAGCTCATCAGGGACATTGCAGTCTGTGAAGACATAGGAACCCTCGCCACTCTAAGAACTTTCTTAGAATAGCGCCAAATGTCCTAATACTCAACACCAAATGTACTTATTTCGTGCACCCTCAAGCCAAGAGGCTTTACTGGCTATCAGGGCCGCCGGGGCAAATGTAGGGGTCGCATCCAGGAACAGGCAGGGTTGCAGTGGCCGACTGATGGCTTGCAATAGGTGGCGCGGTCCTGGGCGTGGTGGCGGCGGCGGCAACTCCGGCGGCAACAATAGTGAGAGCAAAGATGCGGATGGCGAGTTTCATTACTGGTAACCTCAGGTGAATTTGAATTGGCAGGATACACATCTCCTGTACACTGAAATCGTAGGAGATTTTGCTGATTAAGTCCAGCGATTTCAGAAATATAAACAGGTGGTAATGGGTGTGATTACCAATGTACCTTCAGAAACGGGAATTTTCCCTCTTTTTACATGCATTTTCCACCCTCATTTCCCCCTGCTTCAGCCCCTCTCCGCATGGTAAAATTAACTTAGATTAGCTGGATTGAAAGCCCCTGTCTTTCAGTCGGTTAGACCCCCGAATCCCGGTCCGGAAGCTCCTCCGGACACGGCGCCTCCAGCGGAGCTAAAAGCGAAAGTTTTACGAATGGACACTTATGGCGACTGAATCCCTGAATACCCCGCTCCCCGACGACAACGGCAACTATACAGGCGAGAACATCAAGATTCTTGAAGGCCTGGAGGCTGTGCGCCTGCGTCCGGCCATGTATATCGGCTCGACCGGCGAGTTGGGTTTGCACCACCTGGTCTACGAGGTGGTGGACAACTCGGTGGACGAGGCGCTCGCCGGGTACTGCAAAAAAATCGATGTCGTCATCCATGTGGACAATTCCATCACCGTGGTCGATGACGGGCGCGGCATTCCGGTGGACATGATGACGCTGTCGAACGGCGAGCAGATGCCAGCCGTGCAGGTGGTGCTGACCATGCTCCACGCCGGCGGCAAGTTCGACGCCTCCACCTACAAGGTCTCCGGCGGCCTGCACGGCGTCGGTGTCAGTTGCGTCAACGCGCTCTCGCAGGAGCTCAACGTGGAGATTTGGCGCGACGGCCACACCTGGGAGATGGACTTCTGTTGCGGCGATCCCGCCAGCGAATTGCGCCAGGCGGGCACCAGCAAGCGGCGCGGAACCAAGATACATTTTTTGCCCGATAAGAGCATTTTTACCACCGTTGAGTTCAACTACGACACGCTGGCCCAGCGTTTGCGCGAGATGGCCTTCCTCAACAGAGGTTTGGAGATCACGCTTACCGACGAGCGCGCCACCGATGCCAAGACCGGCGAAGCCCGCCGCTCCGAATTCAAGTACGCCGGCGGCATCGCCGAGTTCGTCAAGCACCTCAACCGCGGCAAGTCCGTGCTGCATGACAAGCCCATCATGATGGAGGCGACGCGCGACAAAGTCGAAATCGAAATCGCCCTGCAATACAACGACAGCTACTCGGAGACCGTCTTCAGCTTCGCCAACAACATCAACACC
>CAZFMB010000177.1:0-5332 GCA_964520005.1 uncultured Occallatibacter sp. | reverse complement strand
CAGTCCGCCATGCTGCTGGCCGATGACGCCTACGCCGGCTCGGATAGCTTTTACAAGCTGGCCGACTCGGTAAAGGAGATTCTCGGCTACGAGTATCTGCTGCCGGCTCACCAGGGACGCGCTTGCGAGCACTTGCTGGCCAAGGCATTTATCAAGCCCGGCACATTCATTCCGATGAACTATCACTTCACCACCACCAAGGCGCACTTCAATCTATTGGGCGCGACCGTTCTTGAGCTATTCGGGCCGGAGGCGCTCAAAACAGAGAGCAGCTATCCATTCAAAGGCAATATGGACCTGGGCCGGCTCAAAGCGGCCATCAAGGAACATGGCGCCGATAAAATTCCCTTTGTGCGTATGGAAGCGACCACAAATCTGATCGGCGGACAGCCGTTTTCGATGGCCAACCTGCGCGAGGTGAAGGAGCTGATTGCGCCGCTAAACATCCCGCTGGTGCTGGACGCCAGCCTGATCTCGGAAAACGCCTACTTCATTCGGCAGCGCGAAGCGGGATACGCGGACAAAACGATCAAAGAAATCGTTCTGGAGATGATGGGAATTGCCGATCTCTGTTATCTCTCCGGGCGCAAGAGCTGCATGGTTCGCGGCGGCCTGATTGCCACCAACCGCAAGGATTTGGATGCGGCGATCCGTCCCTGGCTGCCGGTCTACGAGGGCTTCTACACCTATGGCGGAATGTCGTCGAAGGAGATCGAGGCGATGGCCGTCGGTATGCGCGAGATGACTGATCTTGAAATTGCGGGCTCCTCGGCCGACGCCATCAAATTCTTTGCAGAGCGACTGATCGAAAAGGGAGTTCCGGTGGTGACGCCTCCGGGCGGACTGGCCTGCCATCTCGACGCGATGCGCTTTATCTCGCATGTTCCGCAGTCGGAATACCCGGCGGGAGCATTGGCAGCGGCGGCGTTCATTGTTTCCGGAATCCGCGGCATGGAGCGCGGCAGCATATCCATGGACCGGGACGAGCATGGCAACGACGTGCCATCGGATATGGAGCTTTTACGTCTGGCGGTGCCACGGCGTGTATTTACGATGTCTCACTTCCTGTATGCGACGGATCGGCTCAAGTGGCTTCATGAGCATCGTGATCTGGTTGGCGGCCTCGAATTCTTTGAGGAACCGCCCATTCTCCGTTTCTTCGGCGGCCGTTTGAAGCCCAAGAACAATTGGGGCGCGAAGCTGGCCGCGGCATTCGAGAAAGACTTCGGACCGGAATGCTGATTACATTCATTGCACAATCCGATCTGGGCAATGCAATCACGGAGATTAGGTGAACGCCTGCGATTCTATCTAAGCGAAAAGCCATGTCACTACGGCATGGCTTTTTTGCGCTTTGGGCAGTTAAGCCGTATACTTTGGTAACCACACGATCAAGAGCTAAATGATTACCTCCGGACTTGTTATAATGATTACGAGAGGCGAGAGTTTTCGTGAGCAGTAACGAAATAGACGTAGAAGCTCCACAACGCGTACACATCTACGCGGATTCAAGGCCTCCAGCCCCAAATGCCAGTGGTCCTGGCCTGACGATCTGCTCAGAGATACAGGCGTTTCTTGACCTCGGGTGCCGGGTTGAGTTTATTAATATTCGAAAAAGAGATAAACACTCGTTTTCGCCTAACGGGAATTTCAAGCAACTCCAATATTCAGAGATTGATGCTCGCGATGTTAAGGCTCCACGCCATGCCCGTCCCGCATACTGGGCCGGATGGCCGCGGGAACTTACTTTACAGCAGCTTTTTCCGGCACGCAATTTGTTACTGCGCGAAGTTGAGACAAGAATGCAACAAGACGCCTCGGCTCTCCATGTATTTCACTACCTGGATTCGGCGAATGTCATCACGAGTCTACCCAAGGCGCGAACGATCTGGGCTTGTCATGATATTGAGTCAGAATATCATGCGCGGAGTTTCGCTATCGATCAGGAACTAGAACAGCGTCAGCCCTACGGTTGGGAGGTCCGCCAGCTGCAGCGAATGTCCAAGCTGGAGAGGGAGGTAGCGCGTAAGTGCGGACTCATTCAATGCGTGTCGCTGGCGGACGCTAAGCGGATAACCCAAGAGTGGAAAGTGCCTCATGCAGCATATCTCCCCATCAGCATTATTGACGGCGATGCGCCACTCGTTTCGAATGATCGCAGAAAAGATGGCAAACTACGCCTGATGCACGTCGGCTTTTGGGCTAATCCCGCGACCTATACCTCTTTAGAGTTTCTTTTCACCAAGGTATTTCCTTTGCTTGATCGTGATACGCTTTCTCGAATGACGCTTGAAATTACAGGCAGCACGGTTCCGAACAGCGCATTGACCAATGCAATTCACGAGATGGCCCGGCCCTATCCGATGGTGCGATTCTCAGGCACTGTCAACGATATTCGAAGCGCTTACCAAAGAAATGATCTACATGTAGTGGCCTCGACCAAGGCCACCGGCAGACGCGCGCGAGTTATCGAATCCTGGGCCTTCGGAATGCCTGTTCTTTGCACCACGATTGGCGCCGGCGGTGTTGAGCATCTAACACCGGGAGAGAATATTCTCATTGCTGATGATCCACGCGAATTTGCGCGATATCTTCAGGAGTTGGTTCACGCACCCAAACGACTGGATGAGATAGCGACTGCCGCACGTCATACATATGATATGTATTTTCGCCGTCAAGATGTAGCATCTGTTTTGAGGAAACTATTGAATCTTCATTTCGGCCTAAAGCTACCGTCAATGGCTGTTGCGAAGTAAATAGCCCGGTAACGCATATAAAGTTATTGCTTCAGGCTCGTTCATCCTAGATGGATGATGCTCAAGGGTTAAAACACTTCCGACTTTGACCTATTAAGTTATTCCCTGATGGATCAATCCTTGCCAATAGTTCTCAGGTACGCCCTTCGCTGCTATTTTGGACAAAAACCTATGACTGTCGACGTGCGCCGATTCGATGTGAATGTGCTGGGCGCGAGTGCGGCCTGGCATGGCGAGTAAAATCGATGTAATGGAGTTTGGCCAACACTTTCGAGGTGCAGAATGAAGTTCAGGATATTTGCCGCCGCTTTTCTCGTTGCCTTCACCGCCGTCGCCACCGCGCAAATGCCGGACCCGCCGATCACACGACCGAAGATCACAGGGATATCGCATATTGCGGTCTACACTTCGGACCCCGCGGCCACGGACCATTACTATCGCGAGATTATCGGTGCGGCCAAATTGCCTGACCCCGAAGACCCGCGGGGCGTGCGCTATGCATTCAATGCGACGCAGTTTGTAGAGGTGCTGCCGCTGCCTCCCGGTCAGGGAATCAACCGGCTGGACCACACTGCTTATAACACCAGCGACGCCGAAAGGATGCGCAAGTATCTGTACGCCAAGGCATGGAAGACCCCGTCCAAGGTGGAGAAAGGCGCTGATGGCAGCAAGTGGTTCACGGTGCTTGATCCGGAAGGCAACAAGGTGGAGTTTGTCGAGCCTCCCGACACGCCGCAGGAGATTGCCGCCCCTAACATCATTGGCCGACATATTATTCATATTGGAATCATGGTGCATAACCGGGCTGTGGAGGACACCTTCTATCGCGACCTGCTTGGCTTCCGTCCATATTGGTTCGGCGGCATGATCGAGAACAGAATCGACTGGGTAAGCCAGCAGACTCCCGACAGCCATGACTGGATGGAATATATGCTGGTCCACGACACCGCGAGTTCAGGCATTCCGGCCACTATGTCGCTGCATGATTTAGGTGTGCTCGACCATCTTTCGATTGGCGTTAACTCGGTGGAGACGGCACATAAGACGCTGGAAGCCGGCAACCGGCTGAACGGCGTGCACGACGCGCATACCCAGATAGGCAGGGACGGCAAGGGCCAGTTCAACCTCTACGACCCGGACGGGATACGCCTGGAATTGATGAACTTCCACGCTACGGAAAAGCCCTGTTGCTCGCCGTTTACCGCGGACGATCCGGCGGAGTAAGAGTGTGCGCAAGCCGATGACCGCTGAGCCGCGCCAATTCGATGTAATTGTGTTGGGCGCGGGGGCGGCCGGGTTGATGTGCGCGGCAGTGGCCGGGCAGCGCGGGCGGCGGGTTGCCGTACTTGAACACAATGGGCAGCCGGGGCGGAAGATTCTGATCTCCGGCGGCGGGCGATGCAATTTTACGAATCTGCATTGCGGGCCGGAGAATTTCGTTTCGGAAAATCCGCATTTTGCGAGGTCGGCGCTGGCGCTTTATGAGCCGCGGCATTTTATCGAGTTGGTCGAGCGACACGGGATTCGGTGGCATGAGAAGACGCTGGGGCAATTGTTCTGCGACTCGTCGGCGCGGTCGATTGTGGAGATGCTGCTTGCGGAGTGTGAGCGGGGCGGCGTGGAGATTGTGCTGAATGTGCGTGGGATTGTTGTCGAGCGTACGATGGGCGGCGGGTTTCGTGTAACAACATCGACAGGGGAGTTTCTGTCGGAGTCGCTGGTGGTGGCGACGGGCGGGCTGTCGATTCCCAAGCTGGGTGCGAGTGGATTGGGCTATGAGTTGGCGCGGCAGTTTGGCCTGACGGTGGTGGAGCCGAGGCCGGCGCTGGTTCCGCTGCTGCTGGGCGGGGATGAGGCGGGCTGGACTGTACTGGCTGGGGTGTCGGCGGAGGTGGTGGCCTGGGCGGAGCCGGATTCAAAGAAGCATCCCTCAGGGGCTAAAGCCCGCGTTGATTCGGCGGCGTTAATGTACGGGCTAAAGCCCGTACCCTTCAAAGAAAAGATGCTGGTAACGCATCGCGGGCTGAGCGGACCGGCGGTGTTGCAGGCATCCTTGTATTGGCGGCCAGGCGAGACGCTGACGGTGGATGTGCTGGCCGCACGGGCGGGCCTTTTTGAGAATTTGCAAGAGCCGGGGGCGCGGCGGGATTTGGAAGCGCTACGAAAGGCTTTGCGTGAGGCGCTTCCGCGGAGGCTG
The DNA here is from genome assembly GCA_964520005.1 of uncultured Occallatibacter sp. Classification (GTDB taxonomy): domain Bacteria; phylum Acidobacteriota; class Terriglobia; order Terriglobales; family Acidobacteriaceae; genus Telmatobacter. Next base: position 379 of record CAZFMB010000177.1, on the reverse strand, counting down.
GCGGATTATTTGGCCGAGATTGGCGGGCCGAAGGGTTGGTCGAATGCAGCATTGGAGGAATGTGAGCGGCGGCTGCGCAGATGGGAGTTTCATCCGGTGGGGACAGAAGGGTTTGAGAAGGCCGAGGTGACGGCTGGAGGCGTGGATACAGACGGCTTGCAGGCACGGACGATGGAGGCGCGAGCGGTGTCGGGGCTGTTCTTCATTGGCGAGGTGGTAGATGTGACGGGGCAACTGGGCGGGTTCAACTTTCAGTGGGCCTGGGCTTCGGGAGTGGCGGCGGGGCGAAGCGTTTGAGGGACTATGGAATAGGGAATTGGGACTAGGGACTAGGTGTGACCTTTCAATAGGTTGTCCATTCGATCTGGACCGGAGAAGC
>CAZFMB010000176.1:0-5445 GCA_964520005.1 uncultured Occallatibacter sp. | reverse complement strand
GGCACGAACGGTCAAGCTGTTCGTGCCGGGAGGCCAGTGACGCAAACTACTTCCAGTAGGGAGGATGCCTCCTCCTTGGCTGGAATATATACAGCATAGCATATGTTCAAAAGATGTCAAATACTAAAATCGAAATTATTAAAAGGCCATCCAGTAACTATCGACCGAGTTTTCTCTGTATCACATTACGATACACTATATGGGACGGACGCTACCATCGTCTAGCTTCAAAACTGCTAATGACGCAGTAAGTCATTTTATATCATGCACTTTATTAACATTGTGGGCATCTTCCCAACAAGTCTTACACGGATTCAAGGCAGTGTTATTGCTGTCGTTCAGGCGTTTTTCGAAACTTGGCCTGCTACCAAAGATGTCGGAAGACGGCTAGGCAGGTTAACTATATGGATTCGTGATATTAATCCATATTTCAGGATACGTGGCACTTTTCCACAGGCTGCAAAACCTGATGAACAGCTGGACGACAGCTGCACGCGGTCAGACCACACTGTCGAGAATCGCAGCAAGATTGAAATCCTTTACCGTCAAGCCTCCAGCATCGTGCGTGACCAGCCCCAGTCGCACCTTGTTGTAGCGAATGTCGATATCCGGATGGTGGCCGGCCTCTTCGGCACACTCACCTACTTTGTTGACGAAGGCCAATGCGGCAACGAAATCCTTAAATGCAAAGGTGCGCGTCAACACTCCCTTTTCGATTTGCCACTCTGGTAGAGCGACGAGATGAGTGGCTATTTCCTGAGCAGTCAAGCTCTTCATTGAGTCCTCCGATCATGGAAACCGTCGAACTTCGCCGCGGCAAATACCAAAACGCAACCCCTAATCCTTTTTCCGATTGGCGCGCCGGTCCGCAGCCCAGCCTTCCTTGACGATCTGGTGAGCCCGGCTCACCGCCAGCGAGTCCGCGGGCACATCCTTCGTGATGCAGGAACCGGCCCCAATGAAGGCTCCATTCCCCACAGTGACCGGCGCCACCAGCGTCGAATCGCTGCCCACAAAAGCATCCTTGCCGATGATCGTCTTGTGTTTGCGAACCCCGTCGTAGTTGCAGGTGATGGTCCCTGCGCCGATGTTGCTTCTCTCGCCCACCTCGACGTCGCCCAGATAAGTGAGATGGTTGGCCTTCGCGCCCTTGCCCAGCTTGGCCTTCTTGGTCTCGACAAAATTTCCCACATGCGCGTCTACGCCTATCTCGCTGCCTGGACGCAGATGCGAGAAGGGACCGATCCTGGCTCCATCTGCCACGCTGCTCTCGGCCAGCACGCAGTTCTGGCGAACCAGCACGCCGTTGCCCAGGGTACAGTTCTCAATCACCGAGTAAGAGCGAATCAGGCACTCGCCGCCGATGCGAGTCGAACCCAACAACTGAACGAACGGCTCAATGACCGTGTCCGCGGCAACCTCGACCCCGGCGTCAATCACGCAAGTCTCCGGCCGGAAGATGGTCACGCCAGCGGCCATCAGCCGGTTGGCCGTCCTCATGCGCAGTGTCGCGTCCAGCGCCACCAACTCGGCGATAGTGTTTGCGCCCAGCACTTCGATTGCCTCCGCAGCCTGAATGGCGACAACGCGCTCGCCAGCCGCACGCAGCAGCGCCGCCACGTCAGTCAGATAAAACTCTCCGTGCGCGTTGTTGGTGATGAGCTTGTCCAGATGAGCCAGCAGCTGCGCAGTCTTGAAAGCATAAATTCCGGAGTTGATTTCTTGAATCTTCTGCTGCTCTGCGGTCAGCGCCTTCTGTTCGACGATGGCCTCGACCTCCGATGACTCTGGCGATTTGCGCAGAATCCTTCCATAGCCTGAAGGATCGCCGACTGCTGCGGTCAGGATGGTCATGGCCGCCTTCTGCGCTTGATGAAACTGCCATAACTCCGCGATGGTCTCCGGCCTGATCAGCGGCACGTCGCCGGAGAGCACAAGAATGTTTTCATAGCCCTTGATGGCCTCGCGTGCGCATTGAATCGCATGACCAGTTCCCAACTGCTCTGCCTGTTCGACGAAGTGAATGCCTGTGGAAGCAACGGCTGCACGCACCTTTTCCGCCTGATGGCCAATGACGGCGTAGATCTCGCTCGGCGCGACAATTTTGCTCGCCGCGGCGATCACATGAGCCAGCAGCGGCTTGCCGCCGATCTCGTGCAGCACTTTGGGCCGCTGTGATTTCAGCCGCGTCCCCTTGCCCGCCGCCATGATGATGACCGCCAACTTGCCTTTGCCTTCCATGACTCGCTCTCCGTCCAGGAACTCTTCTCTGGCTATTGTAGTTTCCCGGTTCGAGGCGCTGAACGAAGATGCTGTTGCCGCGCAGAATAGGAATATTTGGTTAACCGAATTTGAGTGTTCATGACATACTCCACTTGCGAAAAGTCGGGGATTTTCAGGAAAAAAACGGGATTTTCCGGTGATTTTCGGAGGTCATTTCTCATGATGTGGGAAATTTGAGGGCAAAATATTTTCCACTTGCATTGATTCCATTGAGTTTAATAATAATCTGCAAGGTTTTTAGGGAAATTTATACCCCAGTGGGGTATATGGGGGGTGGGGTACCCTGTTCTTAGTACCTTTTCAGTAACCACATTGGTGGCTCGAATGTTGATATTCTAGTAACCATTGCGACGGGCCTTTCTTTCACTCCAGATTGATTGTGCGCCTTGCGGGGGAAATTATCTGCAAGGCGCCTGCGGTGCGGAAGACGCTCGCTATTCGCTCGCATGAGTTACTTATGTTTCGACCCACAGGTCATTCTGGGCCGAGTAGCGCCCGATCCAGGCGAAGAGGAAAAGCACGAGACCGCCAATCCAACCACCCAAATCGAATGGCTCTGGAAAGTAAAGAGCGATGACAACACCGCCTCCGCACAATATCGCCGACAAGGGAATGAAGATGCGCATGCCGTAAAGAAAAGTAAAGGGAAGATAATGCGCGCCCACAAGGATCATCAACGCCGGATAAAACAAGTTCAGATGAAATGCGGTGACCGGCACAAGCAGCAGCATGGAGACCGGCAACGTAAACGCAATCTGCATGGCCAACTTTCCCAGCGGATTTTCGCGCTGGAGTGATGCCTGCCTGCCGGACAAACGCAGCAGCAGTTGAGTGATGGGAAAGATGAAAAATCCGCACGCTACCAGCTCGATGATGCCCGCTCGCGGAGAAACCCATGTGGCCAGCGCGGCGGATGCCAGCCAGATGGCAGAGGAGACAAGCTGTCCATAAAAGCCCCCAAGGTACACAGTTCGCACTTCTCTTTGCGCGTCGCTGACCAGCATGCCTGCACTCCCGAGAAATATCTCAAACTCATTCCGCAGTATAACGCGCGCACCGATTCGCACTGCCGGCCAATCACGGAGGCAATCGCAACTACACCTAGCTCAACGATGCATGGAGCGGATTCATGTTGAGATTCGCGGTTTTCAGGTTACAAAAGCGGGACCTGGGGCACCCATTCTTATCTACCTAGACCTTGGCCACCCGCCAAATCGAATGAACTGAGGAGTTGAATTATCCTCTTAACCGGAATAACTCCCGCGACACCTGTGTTCGACTTAACGAACCATCCATTCTCTAACGGTATACCTTTATCGTCTCTCACTTTCTCCAGGTTGTTCGCGTGATACCAGTCGATTCCCAACAACCAAGGTCCAATTCCAGCGAGCAAAAGACCACCGATGGACCTATCGTTGGAATTCAAAAATAGAAACACGGGAGATCCACTGAATCCAGGTATCGAATGGCATTCGATAAGATAGGTCTCTTGGTCAACCCCAAAAGAGTTCTTGATCTTATCTCCAGGCATCATCGCGATTGTTCCGAATCTCGCAATTGGGCTATTCCTCTCTTTTCCATCGTGACCGATTAATCGTCCAAGCATTACGACGGTATCACCAATCCCGATGTTGAAGTTATCTATTGCAGAATCTGGTAGTGCCGCACGAAAATCGACCCAGAGTGCTGAATGTTCTGGACTCAATGCATGAAACTCTAATGCAGCGATGTCGTCCCCTTCTGGGTGAACTTTCCAGCGGCTACTGTTTGTTTCTATTGGGTCAAATGATCCATCCTTCCGATTTACACGTACTACTGGTGCATCGATGTTTTCGATGACGTGCCTATTCGTCACAATGAAGACGCGATCAATATGATCCGTCGGCGTGGGATAATTGACGAGGAAACCACTACCACCGACTTCTTTTCCTTCCTGAGAAGCTTGCATGCTGGGATAAATGTAAACAACACATTGCAGATACTCATCACCTATTCTCATTAGGGCACTCCGATTATAGTTTTATCTCCGCTTGGAATTTGATACACTCGCAGATTTCAGCCTTGGGCTTCACCGCTTCTTCAAAGAAGTGGTGGAATGTAATCGTGAAATCAAACAAAATGAGACCAATGCTCAAAACTGAATGGGCAAGGTTAACAATTTGGATACAAACGCCGCCAATGGTCGGGATTACCGCGCTTGGCATGCTCGACTCTTCCGGTGAGGAGAGGATCGTTGGGGTATCTCTTCTTCGCATTGCATCCGCATTCGTTCTGTGTTGTTCCACTTGCTACAGTTTTACCATTGCGAATGGCGTGCCAATTTCCTTCCGTCTGCTTCTCCACAAAAATGTCAGGCATCGTTCTTTCCTTCCTTTTGGAAATTATGTAACCAGACATAATGCATCTCGGCGAGAGGATTTGCAAGTGAATTCGGTCGGGGACATGTCTTATGAAAGCCGTTTTGATCAGAACTAATGCTTTTATGTAATCGGAGAGAATGTCACCTGGTTCCGGGTGCTCCAAGTCTCGATTTTGAGACCTGGGGCACCATCTCCTCAATCAATTCTGGTTTTATTGTTTCTGCTCCGCCGCCTGCTTGGGCATGGGAATGGTGACGTCTACCTTCTGCGCCGGTCCCAGCTTCAGCTCTTCCAAGGACGGTTTGATCTCCGGCCCGTTGCCCACCACCAGAATCGCCAGCTTGCCTGGATGGATGTACTTTTTCGCCACCGCATTCAAGTCAGGTACTGTCACCTTTTCGAGCGCGGCGCGATAGGTTTCCAGATAATCTGCCGGATAACCATAGAACTCCAGGCGCACACGCTCGGCCAACACCTTCTCCCGCGTGTCATAGCGGAAGAGGAAGGAGTTGAGGATGTTGTCCTTGGCGCGCGCCAGTTCTTCATCGGTAAAGGGCCGGTTGGTGAGACCGTCGATCTCCGCCAGCGCGGCATTGGTCGCTTCCACGGTCGAGGCGCTCTTGGTGAGCACCATAACGCGAAATTCTCCCGGATGATCCCAGGCATAGCCGTAGCCGCCGCCCACCGCGTAGGCCAGTCCCTTCTCGGTGCGAATCTTCTGGAACAAGCGGCTGGCAAAGCTGCCGCCCAGAATCTCGTTCATCACCGCCAGCGCCGGTACGTCGGGATTGCGCCGGTCTGT
>CAZFMB010000175.1:0-5543 GCA_964520005.1 uncultured Occallatibacter sp. | reverse complement strand
GAAAGGCGCCGATGGGCGCGCCGGTCATTTGCGCCAGCTTGATGGGGCCCATTTTAGTTTGATAGATGGGTCCGCGCGGGCCGTCAACGGTGAAGATGGCGGTGCGGCCGGTTTCGATGACGTTGGCCAGGCCGAGCAGCCCCTCTTTCGCGCCGCGGCTGCTGGAGCCGCGCACAGCGTCGAAGCCAAACATTTTGAGAATGCGAGTGATCATCTCGCCGTCAAAACTCTGACTGATGAGGATGACGGCGCGAGAGTAGCGGAAGTAAATCGTGCAGGGCAGCACGCACTGGTGCCAGAAGCAGTAGATGTTGGGCGGAGACTTTTCGCCGAAGACTGTGGGTGTAACGCCTTCCGGGGCGAGGACTCGAAAGCGCCAGGTGAGGCCAGAGAGCCATACCAGCGCCGAGACCACGGGCGGGACGATCGCCAGAATCAGGCGCTGGAGGAGAGTGAAACGAGGGCTGGGATCAGCGGTCACTGTTTCGATATTAGCAAGTCAGCGAATCAGCGGGAGAAGACTCCCACCCTTTCGTCAGGGAAAAGGCGAAAACGTGGGGTACGGGTAAAACACAGATCCTTCGACTTCGCTCAGGAGTAGCGCAGCCAGCGCAGGAGCTCAGGGAGGGTAGCGCGCTTGCCATACATGAGGATGCCCACGCGATAGAGTCGCGAGGAGAACCAGAGCATGGCCCAGATGGTGAGAATCAGCAGGAGGATGGAAGTGCCGAGCTGCCAGAGTGGCACCGTGGTCATACCTATGCGCGGAATCACTATGTATGGCGCGGTGATGGGGCAGAGGGTTGCGGCAACGGACCATACAGAGTTGGGGTCTTTGAGAAGCACCATTATCAATCCCATGCATAGATAGAGTGGGACGATGGCCAGCACCATGAATTTCTGCAGGTCCTGCGAGGTTTCGCAGGTGGCTGCCAGGCCGGAAAACAAGGCGCTGAAGAGAGCGAAACCGAGAATAAAGTAGACGGGGAAGAAAAGGCCTTCCATTAAAGAAAAGTGAAGAGCAAAATCGCCGGTGAGCGCGGACGCCGCGAGGGCGGAACCAAAAAACAGAGTGGCTGCAATTGTCCAAATCGCTATCTGCGTGAGGCCCACCGCGCCCACGCCGAGCATTTTTCCGGCCAGCAGATCGTCGGGGCGGGCAATGGCCAGCAAGACCTCGAAGATGCGCGAAGTCTTCTCCTCGATGATGGCGCGGGCCATATCCAGGCCGTATAGCATGATGGGCATGGAGAGCAAAAGAAGCATCAACATTGCCTTGTAAAAAGGCGATGCCCCGTTGCTTTCTCCTATCTTTCCATCCTTGCTCAATTGGAAGGTCTTGATAGAGACAGACTTCAGCGCGGCATCAATATCGGCCTGCTTCACTCCGCTGGCAAGCAAGCGCTCATTTGCCACGGTGTGGTTCAAGGCGCTGCTCATTCCGCCGAGATTGACAAAGCCGCCGGAAGCCAACGAGGTGTAAGTAGCAGTGATTTTTCCATCCGGAGCTGTGTCGATAGCCAGCACGCCGTCGATGGCCTTGGACTGGATCTGGTTGCGCAGGGCATCCCGCTCTTGCTGGCTCGCGGGTGCGACCACATCTACAGTGATTTTTGCTTGCTTGTCGCCCAGCATATGGCGGCGCACCTCGTTGGCCAGCACTTGATTTTGCGCAACAATCGCCACATGCCTTCCGCCCGCAGATTTGCTCTCGGTGAACGAACCCCAAGCCATAAGCGCAACCATGACGAGCGGCACCAGCACCGTGGAAACGATGAAGGCGCGGCCGCGAATCTGCTCCAGGTATTCACGCTTGGCGACAAGCAGAATATTACGCATTGGTCTTGCCTCCCACGGTCTGGATGAAAATTTCTTCCAGCGACGGCTCTACCAGCTCGAAGCGATAGATGGTCGATTTGGCAGCGGCTTCATGCAGCAGCTTCTGCGCATTGCCGTGCGGCTTGAGCTTGATTTCGGCGTGGCCGGAGAAGTTTTTCGCTTCCGCAACTTCTTCACTATTCAGAAAAGCGGAGTCGCCCTCGAACTCGACGATCACGTGATTGCGTTCGTAGCCGGCCTTGATCTGGCGCAAGTTGCCGGAGAGCACGGCCTCGCCATTGTTGATGAGACAGATGGAATCGCAGAGCTTCTCCACCTGGTCCATGCGATGAGTGGAAAACAGGATGGCCTTGCCCTGGGACTTTAATTCGAGCAGCGTCCGCTCTATCAGCACGGCGTTTACCGGATCGAGGCCGGCGAAGGGCTCGTCCATAACGATGAGTTGGGGTGAGTGCAGCAGCGTGGCGATGAACTGAATCTTTTGCTGCATTCCCTTGGAGAGTTCCTGGGTCTTTTTCTGGAGGGCATCGGCGATCTCCATGCGCGCGGCCCAGGCGCTGGAGCGCTTTTGCGCTTCTGCGGCGCTGAGTCCATGCAGGCAGCCAAAGAAGACCAACTGGTCGAGGACCTTCATTTTTTTATAGAGGCCGCGCTCTTCGGGCAGGTAGCCCACCTGCTCCAGGCTGCGGCGCTCGAAGGGCTTGTCGAAGAGGCTGATGCGGCCCGAGTCTGGCAAAGTGATACCCATCATCATGCGAATGGAACTGGTTTTGCCCGCCCCGTTTGGTCCCAGAAGACCGAAGATCTGGCCGGCCTCGATTGCCATGCTGAGGTTACTGACGGCAACCTTGTTCTCGTAGGCCTTGGTCACTCCCGCGAGTTCGACAACTGGCATGGATTCTCCCGCAGTACAGTGTGCAGTTAGGATTCAGGAAACTACGGACAGGATTCAGGTAAAGCGGAGGGGCTGTCCTTGAAGCAGTGTAGCAAAACGGCCAGAGAAAAACCGGAAAAACAGGGAAACCAAAGTGTCACATGATCGATGCAATAGGAGAGTGATAGGGCAGGGGAGAAAATGGTAGTCTAATGGGCAATGTCAGATTACGATTTTTTCATCTCTGAAGCCGCCGACGGGCCGGCGAACAAGTCGCAGTCTCTCGCGGAGCTTGATGTACGCCAGTCATTACTTGAGGATCTGGCATTAAAGATTCTCTATATATCTGGCTCTATGTCCATCTCCGAGCTGGCTGAAAAGATGCGGCTCAGCTTTGAAGTGGCCAAGGAACTCGCATACCAATTGCGCACGGAGTTGTTCATCCAGGTGACGGGGATGAACGGCAACATTCCTCAGATATCCATCACCTCCCAGGGCAGAACGCACGCCGTTGAACTGCTCTCGCAAAACCATTACACGGGTCCCGCTCCGGTGTCTTTAGAGAGCTACGTGACGCAGACACGGAGTCAGGGCATCCGCAAAGTGGAGGTGCACGCTGAGGACGTGCAGCGCGCCTTTGCGCATCTTGTAGTCAGCAACGAGAAGTTGCGGCAGTTTGGAACGGCGCTCAACTCCGGCAGTTCAATTTTTCTTTATGGCCCTCCGGGGACGGGGAAGACCACCGTCGCCGAGACGTTATCCAAGGTGATTGCCGAGGATGAGGTATGGATTCCGTATGCATTGGAGGTGGATGGCCAAATCATCACGATCTTCGATCCTGCGATTCACAAGCAATCAAAGGAGTCGCATAACACGCATCAGGACGGCCGCTGGGTGCTGTGCCAGCGCCCCGCGGTGCTGGTGGGCGGCGAGCTGACGGCGGAGATGCTTGACCTGCAGTTGAACCCGGTGACCAAGTACTATGTAGCTCCCGCGCAGGTGAAAGCCAATAACGGCGTGCTGATCATCGATGATTTTGGGCGGCAGAGAATTCGCCCTGAAGATCTGCTCAACCGCTGGGTTGTTCCCCTGGATCGCCGCATCGATTTTCTTGCGCTGGCGGGCGGGAAGAAGATTGAGATTCCATTCGAGATGCTGGTTGTGTTTGCATCCAACATGGATCCGGCGGAGCTGGTGGACGCTTGTTTTTTGCGCAGGATTCAGACCAAGATCAAGATCGACTCGGTTTCAGACGAGATGTTCAGCGAGATCTTCCGCCGCGTTGCCCATGAGAATGGGATGGCGTTTGAACCCAACGTGCCCAAAGATCTGATTTCTATCATTCGCGGCGGCTTGAAACTGGAGCTGCGCCAATGCTACCCCAGGGATATTGTGAACCAGGTTCTTTGGGCCGCGCGCTACGAGAACAAGAAGCCGTATTTAAATCTCTCGGCCATAGCGCATGCGGTGGACGCTTACTTCTTGGCGAAGGAGTAGGTGCGCGGCGGGAGATGCGCGGCCATACCGTCACTGCTCAGGGCGATTATTCTCCTTATAAAAAGTACGAATTATAGTTCTGGAATGCTGGCCTGACGCTGGCATACTGGAATTATGGCCAATCAAGAACATCTTGCCATCCTGAAAAAGGGCGTAGAGATCTGGGACCAATGGCGTAAAGAGAACCCCAATATCCAGCTAGTCCTTTTGAAGGCTCCCCTCCACGGGGAGGACCTCAGCGTGATGAACCTCAACGAAGCGAACCTCAGCGGGGCGAACCTCAGCGAGTCGTACCTCTGCGAGGCAAACCTCCACGGGGCGAACTTCCGCCGGGCGAACCTCAACAGGGCAAACCTCCGCGCAGCAGACCTCAACGAGGCGAATCTCAACGGGGCGTTCCTCTGCGGGGCAAACCTTGGCGAGGCGAAACTCCATAGGGTACACCTTCACAGCGCGGACCTCGGCACGGCGGACCTCGGCACGGCGGATCTCAGCGGAGCGGATCTCACCTGGGCGGACCTCGGTAGGGCGAACCTCGACCGGGTGAACCTCACCGGGGCGACGGTCGGGTACACGACATTCGCCGACGTCGATTTAAGTGGCGTAATAGGACTAGAGACTGTGGTACACGAAGGCCCATCCAGCATTGGCATCGACACCATTTACAAATCCAAAGGCAAGATTCCGCACATCTTTCTGCGTGGAGCCGGCGTGTCCGAGAACTTCATCGAGTACATGGCTTCGTTAGTTGGTACTGGGATTGAGTTCTACTCCCTTTTCATCAGCTACTCAACCCACGATCAGGAGTTCGCCGAGCGCATCCATGCAGACCTGCAGGTCAAAGGCGTCCGCTGCTGGTTCGCTCCACACAATATACGCGGCGGCATGAAAATCCACGAGCAGATTGATGAAGCCATTCGCGCGTATGACAAGCTGTTGCTCATTCTGTCCCCGGCCAGCATGGAGAGCGAGTGGGTGAAAACGGAAACATTCAAGGCCCGCGAACGGGAGATCAAGGAAAAACGGCGTGTCCTCTTTCCTATTCGCCTTTGCTCGTTCGAATCGCTGCGCGACTGGAAGTTGGTTGACGGCGATACAGGCAAGGACTTGGCCCGCGAGATTCGCGAATATTTCATTCCCGATTTCAGCAACTGGAAGGACCATGACGCCTACAAGTTGGCCTTCGACCGGCTGCTCGAAGACCTTCATGGCAAGCCCGAGCCTCCTTCCGCCTGATTCCCTTCATTCGCATTCGGCTGCCACAGGGTTGTAGCATTCGAGTGTGGCAGAACTCGACACTCCGGTGATGTATGTGAAGGGCGTGGGTCCCAAG
>CAZFMB010000174.1:0-5563 GCA_964520005.1 uncultured Occallatibacter sp. | reverse complement strand
AGCTCGGGGTTGGGCGAGTTGGTGAGCGCCTTTACCACCGCCAAGAATCAGCAGGCCGAGGTCAAGCTGCTGAATCTTACCAAAAAGGTTCACGATTTATTGCAGTTGACCAAGCTGTATACGGTCTTCGATATCTACGACGACGAGGCCAGCGCCATCGCTTCGTTCAAGAAGTAGGCAATCGGAGCAGTACCCCAGTAGGAAGCGATCAAAAAGGCCATCCCACAGAGGGATGGCCTTTTTGCGTCTGTGCGAAGCGCCCGCGGTATTCAGACCAGCATGGAAGCCTGTTCCGGAATGCTGATCACCGGCATGGCAGCCGTCGCCGGCTGCTGTGCATGGGAATGAGCGCCGCAGGTAAGCCGGTGGACAAAGTGGTAGGGCGGCCAGGGACCAGAGAGTTGCATCTGATATTCCCGCATCGTGGCACATGTAGTGGAGAACTTATTCAAGTAGCGCTCCACGCACTTTCTGTCGATCAGATGCGCGATATCCAGCGTCATCTTGCAGTTATCGGTCAACCGGCAGCTAATCTCCTCGTCCAGAGGCACAAACAGCCGGTGCATCTGGAAGCTGACGGCGCGGGCGCGGGTCTGGCGCTCGCGCTGCCGGGATGCATTCTCGCGCAGATTGGTGAAATACTCCCGGCTCTCGTTGTCGACCTGCAGTCGCTTGCCTGTGGCATGGCTGCCGCAGTCATCCACCATAATTTTCAGATGCATTTCGGCTTTGCCGCGCAGCTTGTCGATGTGGCCGAGAAACTGTCGCTGGTTGGAGCGAATGGATTTGCGCAGGCTCTCGTCATCGTGGAAGACGGTTCCGAAGCGGAAGGGCAGCACCGTGGAGTGCTGGAAGCAATCGGAGATAACCCGGGCGTGTTCAACGCCGGATTTCTGGTTGAGGGCTTCGGCAGGGTTGTGTTCGCTGACGATTATGGCCAGCTCACTGGCGGGGTAAACAAAAACCTGGTTACCGCTGACTCCAAGGACCGATTCCATCGGGATGGGTTTGCGATGACGGGCCAATTCAGGAAATGCTTGCTTTTCACCGATGCAGTAGGCATACCACGCCATGACAAGACACTCCGTCTGCGTGCGCCGGAAAGCGCCATTCGTTGGTGAAGCTCTGGGAAATTAGAAACAACGGCATAGAAGGCAAATGACCGGGGGATGAGAGCAAACCCGGATAATCTGGCGCAATAGTAGCCCTCCGAAAATACGGCTGGCAACGTCCGGCGTCACATAGTAGTGATTAAGGGAGCAAAACGTTACAAGTCGGTATTGATATAATCAATAATTCGGTTGATAGCGCGAACATTGTTTCAATTAGAACAGTCTAACAAGTCTGGACAACGAAGAATAACTGCCAATATATCACTTTCCTGAGTCAGAATCCTGCGTAATTCGACACCCCACGAATTGCGGCTATAGCAGATTGCTCACTGTGCAATGCCATCCGCTTCGAGTATTCTCATCGACAGGAGATTCGCTTGAAACCCGTCCTTGCCCGTACTCTGAAAAGTTTTCAACACAACATTCTGGCCGGCATCATCACCATCGGACCGCTGGCCATTACCTTCCTGATCTTTAAGTTTCTTCTCGACGAACTAGCTCAGGCCGGCTTGCCAGTTATCCAGTTGCTTGCGAATATTTTTCCAGAAATCTGGCTTCGCCATCCTGTAGTGCAGCCGGTTTTGGCCATCGTACTAACCCTCGTAATGCTCTATGTGGTGGGCTGGGTCACACACCTGGTAATCGGCCGCCAGGCATTTGAAATATTTGAGACGGTTCTGGAGCGGTTGCCCTTTGTCGCCAAGATATATACGTCAGTGCGCCAGTTGCTGGACAGCATGATGGCCAAAAAGGAGAGCAGCCAGCGCGTGGTGCTGGTGGATTTCCCTCTTGCAGGCCAGAAATCCATCGGGTTTCTGACGCGCACCATGACTGACGAGACCACCGGAGAGCTGCTGGCCGCGGTGCTGCTGCCCAACGCCATCAATCCGACCTCAGCGTTCTTGCAGATTATGCCCATGGCGCGGGTCACGGAGACCGACTTGACGATGGAGCAGGCGATGAGCATGATCATGACTGGCGGGGCCGTGGGGCCGGAGAGCATCCGCTTCACCCAAACGGGGCAGACGGCGGGGAAGGATGTTAAGCCGCCTGCGCTCTCGGCATGATCTTGGCATAAGGAGGATCGGGGTGTTCGTTTTTCGCGGCCACCCACAGATCGTGATCCATCTGCAATCCAAGCCAAAAGTCCGCTGAGTTACCGAAGTAGGCGCTGAGGCGCAAGGCAGTATCGGCCGAAATAGAGCGCTTGCCGAGAACAATATCGTTTACACGCGGCGCGGAAACATGCAGATCCTTTGCCAGCCGGTAACTGGAAAGCCCCAGCGGCTCCATAAACTCCGTCTTGAGGATCTCGCCTGGATGAATCGAGTAGGCAAAGGGAATCTTCTTCATCGCGTCTCCTAGCCGGCCGGCTCGTCCGCAATCAGCACCTCTTTGGCTTGACCGCTTTCGGCAGCCACCTTGCGCAGGCTGACATGCTCGAAGCGCGCCCAGACGAGGCCCACAGGTGCAATTCCAAGAAAGGTGACCAGAAGCAAAGTGGCGGCGCAGGCCGTGGCTGGCTCGGCTGACACGCCTAACACGGTGGCCAGGGCCACAGCCACAATGCCGATCTGCGAGAACCAGCCTATAACTGGGAGCTGGATGATGCTGGCTCCGCCGCTGGCGATCATGAGCAGAACAGACTTGGAGAAAGTGATGTTAGCAAGACCTGGAGCGGCGTCAAAGGCACGACAACACTCGAAGTAGGCCATGGCGATGAGAAACCACATGGCGATCGAGAGCAGGCTGATGGCGGCCAGGTCGGCAAGGGAGCTTATGGCGTCAAGGCCTGTGCGGAAGGTGCGAATCCTGTTGCCGACGGCGTGACCGAGATTTGATGAGAAGAGGCCAAAGGCGCGCTCAAAGAAGTCTGCGACGAGGTTGCCGCTGACTTTGACTAGAAAGAGGAAAGCAGCACCGAGCAGGGTCATTGTTAGCCCGCCGTAGCGGACCATGAACGAAGTGATCAACGAGTGAGCGCCGGGCTGCGCGGCGGCGTGCGGATGCAAAGCGTGCATGATATCGGTTGTAGGCACGGAGATCATGGCGATGGAAAATATCAGAGCCATCGCACCGGCGTCGAAGAGGCGCTCGACAATGTAAACGGCGATCTGGTTGCTGAGCGGCAGGCCGGTCTTCTTTGAAACCAGGTAGGGCCGCACAGGGTCGGCGACACGGCCAATGAGCGCGATCGCGGTGAAGCCGATGACCTGCGTTCCCAACAGAGAAAACAACGGTACTTTTTTGATGTGGCGCAGCAGCAGCGCCCAGCGCACCGAGCGAATGGCGTAGCAGATGTAGATGCTGATAAATGCGATGCCGATCTTGCGCCAGTCGGCCAGCTTGAGTTGGGAGAAAAAGACGCCAAAATCAAAGTGAATCTTGTCACGCCCCCAAACAACCAACGCAACCAGCGCCAAAAATACTACCGAGCCAAAAATCAACTCATGTTTCTTCAAGACTTCTCCGTTCTTGCGGCATGAATCTCTCTTTAGTCTAATCTCTCACCCGTATATGAATAGGATGTTAGCGATCAGGCTTTTCCTGCGCTTTCGGCGCGGATGCCGCCTGGCGGGCTAGCGCGGCCGCTCGTTTCGCCTCGGCTTCCCGCGCATGTACGCGGCGGTTGAACTCATGAATGACACGCTGTACGTAGGCCTGCGTCTCGCGGTAGGGCGGGATGCCGTGGTACTTAGCCACAGCATCCGGACCGGCGTTATAGGCGGCCAGCGCTAGCGACAGGTTGTCGTTATAGAAGGTGAGCAACTGGTCCAGATAAGCGGAGCCGCCGCGCACATTCTCGTCGGGCTTGAAGCTGTCCGCGACGCCCATGTCCTTGGCGGTGGCGGGCATCAGCTGCATCAGCCCGCGGGCGCCGGCGCGGCTGACAGCGCGGGTGTCGCCGCCGCTCTCCGCCTTCACCAGACTGGCCAGCAGGTCCACGTCCAGGTTGTAATCATGACCGGCCCTATTCAGTATCTCGCCCAAGTCCGCTTGAGATAACTTACCGCCAGCCTTGGTCTTTGAGAGAGTTTGGGAAGACGCGGGCGGCGTGGGTTCCGTAGATGCTGGCGGGTCGGGAATTATCTCGATGCTGACAATATCTTCTGGAACTCGGTCTATGTAACTGTCCTCGTCATGGCTAAGGTAGATCCTGACGATACCCACTACTGAAGCGTGATGGTCGCAGTCAATATAGAATCCGTTGCGCAGGGTGATGCGCTCGGCTGCATAGGCGGATGGAATTAGAGTTGCGAGAGCCGCCATGATCCCTGTCGTGATAAAGAAACTTCTGCGCATGATTGATCCCGCTCTCGAATTCGTCCGCAATCCCTCAAACTCCGGCGGCGGCGCGCTTGGCGATGGCGGCTTCCAGCACCACGGCCACGCCGTCCTGGTCGTTCGGCGGAGCCTGCTTCCAGCCGCGCGTCTTGGCCATGGTCCGCAATTCTTGCGCCGCATTGCCCATCATCACTCCCTGCCCTGCCCACTCCAGCATATCCACATCGTTCCAGTTGTCGCCGATGGCCATGGTCTCTTTGCGCTCCACTCCCAACAGGTTTGCGAGCTTCTGGAGCGCCGAAGCCTTGGAGACTCCCGGCGGCAGCAGGTCCAGGATGGAGATGTCGCGCGCTGGATACTCGGTCTTGACACATTCGCAGGAGCCGGCCCACTCACTGGCATTGAGCGCCTGCTCAGCCTGACGCATCGCATTCACTCCGCCACAAACCATGCCTTGAATGGGATCTTCGCCGTCCAGGAGCGCATCTTCCAAAGGTTTGACTATCTCGATGGCATTGCGATTGGCCTCGACCCATAAGGCGATGCGTCCGTTTGCCTGTTCCAAGTCCTCGAGCACCAACTCGCCGCGACCCGGACGATCAAATGTAAAAACCAGTGCACCGAATGGCCGGAGCAACTTGCAGAGTCCGCGCGCGGTTTCGCACGGAAGTTGGCAGCGAGCCAGAGAGTCTCCGCCCAGCGTGCGGATCGCTGCTCCATTGGACGTGATGAGGGGCGTATCCGCTCTGAGGCCGAGTCCTTCTAGCAACGGAGTGGTGTAAGCTGTGCGGCGGCCTGTGGCGATGGCTATAGTGATGCTTGCCTGCTGTGCGGCCTTGAGCGCGCGGGCCGTGCGCGGGCTAATGACCTGCGCTAGGGTGGGCAGCAGCGTGCCGTCCATGTCAATGGCCACCAGACGAACGGGAGGGTGCATGGTACCAGTGTAGCTTGTGCGAAGAAGCGGCTGAATCCGGTAGTCTTAGAGGCATGGAACGGATTTGCAGTCAGTGCCGGGCAGTGCTCGGTGAAAATACCGTGGCGGATTGGTGTCCGGCCTGCGGAGGGGCGTTGATCGAGCGAGCCACTCTTCCCGTCGAAGATCATCCAACGTTGGCCCCACCGCAGGTGATCGATCATCGCGGCATCGTGCTGCCCCGGCGTCATGC
>CAZFMB010000173.1:0-5572 GCA_964520005.1 uncultured Occallatibacter sp. | reverse complement strand
AGGGCATCAGCGACATCATCACCATCCCCGGCATTATCAACCGCGACTTTGCCGATGTGAAAAACACCATGGCAGGCATGGGCCAAGCGGTGATGGGCACGGCGGTGCGCTCGGGCGCAAATCGCGCGGTGGAAGCCGCACAGGCAGCCATGGCTTCGCCATTTCTAGAAGCCGGCGCCATGGACGGCGCGCGCGGCATCCTTATTAATATCACCGGCTCCAGTTCGCTGAAACTCTCTGAGGTGAACGAGGCGTCTTTGTTGATTCAATCGGCCGCGCATGAGGAGGCCAATATTCTTTTTGGCGCGGTGCAGGACGAAAAGATGGGCGAGGAGGTCAAGATTACGGTGATTGCCACCGGCTTCCGCGACCCAATGCCGGAGCGGCGCAAGCGCCTGCTGGAGGTGGAAGACGAGATACCGGTGGTTTCGATTCCACAGTCCCCTGCCCCGGTTGCGCAGATATCGCTAGTGCCACGCAACGACGAGATTCGCGAGCCCGCGGCGACGCCGGTGCTGACGCCTGTAGTGGTACCTGTTGCTGCACCCAAGCCGGTGCGCTTTATGTCGCAGGTGGAAGAAGAGGAGCAAAAGACAGCCACACAGCACAATGTGGAGACCGCGAGCAACCCTGACAAATGGGATGAGGCTGGATTCTTTTCGAACTCAGCGTCTGCCGAGGAATCCGTGGCTATTGCTGATCCTCCTGCGGAGGCGGCTGCGAACAATGAATCTGAAGAGATGGAATGGACAGCCGCGCCTGCGCCACCGAAGTTTGCCGAATTGGCGGAGGAGCCGACATACACTCCACAATCCATGGATTACGCTCCACCTATGAGCAGAGTGCGCGGTCCGGCAACTCTGGAGGAGAACCGCGTGCAACCAGCAGAGATGCTGTTCCCAGAGGCGGATGAGGAGACAGATTTGGAAAAGCCAACCTTTTTGCGCAACTTACAGTTGTAGGGAGGGTTAACTATGAAAGAAAGCATTATGGGCGTATAGTGCAATCTAGCTCTCTCATATATGTGATCGATAGCACCGACTAAAAGGCGCAAGAGGATGAGAATTGTCTTATTATGCAACACTGACGAGAATTGTGTGCGGAGTGGCCGATTAGAGTGATATAAATATTTTTGAAAGATAGCTTTGGCAAGTGCAATGCAGGATGAAATGACGACGAACGGCACGACACTCCGCAAGGAGAGAGGAAACCGGCTGGATGAGTTTTACCCGAGTTTGTGCTTGCGCATTGGTTCTAATCGGATTAGGCGGCGTTAACACCAGGTTGGCAGCGGCGCTGGACGCTCCGCGCCCGATACACCACGCGAAAACGACCGACACCCATCTGACTGAAGCTCATCGTGCCGCGAGTCATCACACCACAACACATTCAGGAGCGCCAGCCGCGCGCAAATCGACGACTGCACATGCGGGGACGGCTCACAGCGGCTTGTCCCATGCATCGTCCACGGGAAACACGGCTCATAGGAGCACAAGCAGCGCAGCGGCGCGGCGCACTACGGTTACTACACACCGCCGCCATCGTTATTATGAGCACTTTACCGCCAGCTCCTATGCCAAGGGAGACATCTTTGCGGGCGACATAACGGCTGGCGAGGATCCGATTGTCCGCCAGGCCGCCATTGACGCGATGGGCGACATGAATGGCACGGCGGTGGTGATCAACCCGTCGAATGGGCGAATACTGGCGATGGTCAACCAGAAGCTGGCTCTGTCACCGGGCGCCGAGCCCTGCTCGACAATCAAGATTACGGTGGCCTTGGCCGCTCTCTCCGAGGGACTGGTCACAAGCGACACGCCGGTGAAGCTGCCGGGTTATCGCATGAACATGACGCAGGCGCTGGCCAAGAGCAATAACCAATACTTCGAGGAGATAGGCCGTGAGCTGGGCTTTGAGCGCGTGCATCAGTACGCCAACCAGTTTGGCCTGGGCGAGCTTGCGGGCTACAACATTGAAGGCGAACAACTGGGCGTTTATCCCGACACGGCGCTACCGGCATCGCTGGGCGGAGTGGGCCGCATGTGCAGCTTCGGCGAGGGAGTTTCACTGACGCCGCTGCAACTGGGCGCCTTTGTGGCCGCGCTGGCCAATGGCGGAACGCTCTACTACCTGCAGCATCCGACGACGCTGGAAGAGGCCAAGAGCTTAGAACCCAAGGTGAAACGCACACTGGATATCGCCCGCTTTGTTCCCGAACTGCAAGACGGCATGTCCGGCGCTGTGGAGTACGGCACCGCACGGCGGCTAAAGGCCAACTTCCATGAGCTGCCGGTGTTTGGAAAGACGGGAACCTGCTCGGCAAAAGGCACGCGCTTCGGCTGGTTCGCGTCGTGGGCCGACTCTCCGCAAGGTAGGCTGGTAACGGTCTTCTTTTTGGAAGGCGGACGGCCTACGTTTGGACCGCGCGCTGCCGAGATGACTGGCGAGTTCTATCAGAATCTCTGGGACAATAACTGGTTCACGGCCCAGGCGCAGTCGAACACGTCCTCTGTGTGGCCGGCATCTTCGCAGGGGGAGCAGTCGCAGCCATAGAGCGGTGTGCCCTTCTAGCTGATGGAGAGGCCGCCTTGGGGCGGCCTTTTCTGCTTTTATAGTTGATGACCTTCCATTCATTCTGTTGCTATAATTCTCAGCAATCATGAAAGCTCTTATCGTTGCCGCTTTTGCCGCACTATCTCTCTGCGCCGCCGCACAGGAAGGTAACCCTGCGCCTGACTCAAAGACGATCTACGAGCATACGAAGGCTGCTTGCGTGCTTATTTTGTCTGGCGATGCAGCGGGCCGCGTCACCTCCATTTCGACCGGAGTCGTCATCTCGAAGAACGGGGTAATTCTTGCTCCACTTCATGCCGTGAAAAGCGCAGCCGCGGTGCAGATCCGGCTGGCCAACGGTGAAGTCTTCGACCAAGTGGTTCTTCTTGGCAGCGACGAGCGACGCGACGTGGCCGCTCTGAAGATCTCTGCTGGAGCGCTTCCGGCGCTGACCACAAGCGACTCCGCCACACCGGCCCTGGGCGATTCTGTTTATGCAGTCACCAACTCCAGCGGACTTACCTGGCTAACTACCGAGGGCATTCTCTACGCTATCAGCCCCGCGGAAGAAATCTCCGGAGCCGGCGCAGGCTACAACGTGCTGCGGTTTACCGCCGCCGTAGCTCCCGGCGCCAGCGGCGGCGCGCTGGTGGATCACACTGGCGCTTTGATCGGCATTATCACCGGACCCAAGGGGGCTGCATCTCCATTCGCAGTTCCTATAGGCAATATCCTGGGGCTGCCGGAGGCCGGTCCTCGCACAGCATTCGGCTCCGGGGCCACGCTGCAACTGCTGGCTCAGCCAGCCGAAATAGTTCCACAGCCGGGCGCAGTTGTCGCCAGTACTGATCCAAAACAAATAATTCGGAATGCGAAGACTGTTTATGTTCACTCGAAGACTATGTTCATAACTACCGAAGCCATGGACCTTGCGCTGACGCAGCAAAAGGAATGGCCGGATCTGGGTCTGACCATTGTTCAGGATCCCAGCACGGCTGACTTGCTGATTGAAGTCAGCCGAATCAAATTTACCAATGTCCATACTTTTGTCCTCTCGGACAGGAAGACTTCCGTCGTTCTTAACTCCGGCGATGAGGTCGCTATCAACGGAGCGATTGCTGCCAGCAGCTTGGCAAAGGATATTGTCAAAATATTCTCTAGTGCGCGGCAGGCAGCGCCACCTGGGCCGGCGTTGCCGGGACCGTATAGCGTGCCTCGGCGGTGAGAGGCAGTTTCATTTGAATCACGACATGGCCGCTCTGGGGCGGTTATGTTTTGTAAGCGGCAAGCCAGAACAGACTGGTTAATCCAGCAGTTTCTCCATCCCATATATCAGATTTGAAATGCATGGAACAGATGATTCAACACTGTTTTGTTTTCTGGAACAGAATGCCTCGCGAAAAAATCATTAAGTGTTGTTGGACTGGCACATATGGAGCAGGGCGCACTTGGGGGAGATTTCCCTGAATTGGTGGCTCAGGAGGTCTGGCGACTCTTTCAATCAGTATCATAAGAATATAAATGGTCTCGCCGGGGTTGCAGTAGCTTCCGTTCTTCTTGCTGGTAATCAACGCAGTCAATCGTTTTTCCGACTCGCTCCTTGCCGATTCCACGGCGGCCACATCCGCTGTGAATGTATCCGGCGCCCCGGTCTCTCTCATCAGTTGATTGAAGGCCTGAGCAATCTCCGATTCGGAGATCAGCTTGCGCTTTCCCTGCTTTGCTTTCATTTCAGCACGCGCCAACCGGTCAGTGACGGATGCCTGATATTCTGGACCCGCTGCGGTGCCAATTAGCCAATGAATCAGGTCCTCGCTATACTTGTGAATCACCTCCGGATCACTGGCCCCGGCTTCATTGTTGAGGATATCCATCTCATTCGGAGGCTGCGGCGGATGCTGCGAAGCAGCCCGCTCAGGAAAGAAAACCAAGCCCAGGACAAGGGCAATAGAAAGAAATCTCAATGCGTCCATCATGCGCCTCAGAATTATGGCAACATAGTTTCATGTACCTAGGCACGCGTCAAGTACTTATTTCGAAATAGTATTTTAGGATTGATCTTTGATTTCCATCATGTCCTACGGCGTGGGCCATTCGTTCGCGTCGAAAGGTTCGGAGCCTCCGGTTACTGCGAATTCGCAGCGTTGGTATACTAACGGCTGGCAAAGCTGATTTCAATAGCCTCTGTTTCAGAGAGATTTTATCTTGCTGTATGGCCTTATTCAGGGGAAGGATGACCGTGGGAACTCTGCTGGAATCCATACACTCGCCCGATGATTTGAAGCGCCTTAACTTTACGCAGATGGAGGAGCTGGCCGAGGAGATTCGCGAGTTCCTTGTACAAACACTCTCTAAAACCGGCGGGCACCTGGGACCGAATTTGGGAGTAGTGGAACTGACCCTGGCGCTACACACGGTTTTCAATACTCCCACGGACAAGCTGCTGTTTGACGTGAGCCACCAGGCGTATGTACATAAGATGCTTACCGGGCGGCTGGAGCGGATGGGGACGATTCGCCAGCCGGGCGGGTTGAACGGCTTTATGCTGCGCACCGAGAGCGAGCATGACTGCTACGGCGCGGGACATGCGGGGACTGCGCTATCAGCGGCGCTGGGCATGGCGGTGGCACGCGACTTGGCCAGCGGCACAGAACACGTGATTGCGGTGGCCGGCGATGCGGCCTTCACCAATGGGATTACCTTTGAAGCGCTGAACAACATCGCCGAGCAGACCAAGCGGCTGATCGTGGTGCTGAACGACAACGAGTGGTCCATCGATCGCAACGTGGGAGCGATCGCACGGTACTTTCACAAGATCGTCACCACCGAGCAATACAAGAGCCTGCACGACTCGGCCAAGCGTATTGTGGAGAAGATCGGCGGCAAGACGGCGGTGGAGGTGGCGCGGCGCGCTGAAGAGGCCGCCAAGAGCTTGCTGTGGCCCTCGATTCTCTTCGAGGAGTTTGGGCTGCAATACTATGGCCCCATCGACGGCCACAACATTCCCCTGCTGGTGGAG
>CAZFMB010000172.1:0-5846 GCA_964520005.1 uncultured Occallatibacter sp. | reverse complement strand
GCAAGCCGGTCATCGTCTTCCTGTTCAATGGCAGGCCGCTCTCCATCAACTACGTGGCCCAGAATGTCCCGGTGATTTACGAATGCTGGTATCTGGGCCAGGAGACCGGGCACGCGGTTGCCGACGTGCTTTTCGGCGATTACAATCCGGGCGGCAAGCTGCCGATTTCAGTGCCTCGCTCGGCGGGCCACCTACCGGTGTTCTACAACTACAAACCGTCGGCACGGCGCGGCTATCTCTTCGACGATGTCACGCCTCTGTATGCCTTCGGATACGGGCTGAGCTACACGAGCTTCGCCATCGAAAACCCAAGGCTGAAGAAAAAGAAGATTCACCGGAAGGATTCAACGCAGGTTCTTGTGGACGTAACCAACACAGGCAGGCGCGTGGGAGCCGAAGTGGTGCAGCTTTACATCCGCGATCTGGTCAGCTCCGTGACGCGGCCGGTTAAGGAGCTCAAAGGCTTCAAAAAAGTGTGGCTTGAGCCCGGCCAGAGCACGACTGTCAAGTTCGACATTACGCCGGCGCTGCTTGCCTTCTACGATGTAAACATGAAGTATGTGGTGGAGCCCGGAGATTTTGAGATTATGGTCGGCAGTTCTTCGCGGGACGCCGATCTGCAGAAGCTGGTCCTACAAGTGACAAAGTAACGTGGCGACGGCCGCTGGAATGCTCGCTGAGAGTATGATTCTGGCGGCGGTGAGATTTGGTTGCGGCGCCGTTGAATGGCGAGGTACAGGGCGCCTGCCCCTGGCAGTGCGGCGGAAAGCGAGTATGAATCGATGAGCGGTGCGAGAGAGAGACTTTCAATAACCGAGAAAGTCGGTTATGGCCTGGGAGATGCGGCGTGCAACTTCATCTTCCAGACGCTAATGTATTTCCAATTGAGCTTTTACACGGATACATTCGGAATTTCCGCGGCGGCGGCGGGTACCATGTTTCTCGTGATTGGACTGGGCGCAGCCTTCTTCGACCCCATCATGGGCGTCATTGCCGATCGTACTAAGACCCGCTGGGGCAAATTCCGCCCCTGGGTTCTGGCTGGCGCAATTCCCTACGGCATCATGAGCGTAGTGGCCTTTTCGACGCCTAATCTTGGCCCATCGGGCAAACTGATCTATGCCTGGGTCACCTACACTCTGCTCATGGCGGTCTACTCGGTTGTGAATGTTCCCTACGCGGCGTTGAGCGGCGTCATCACCGGCGATCCCGATGAGCGCACCAGCGTGCAATCCTACCGCTTCGTGCTCGTGCAAGGCGCGATCTTCATCGTCTCTGTTCTGCTGCTGCCCATGTTCAAGTTCTTCGGTCATGGGGACAACGCCAAGGGATATCAGTTGACGATGGGAACGTTAGCCGTGGCCTCGATTCTCTTTCTGACCGTAACTTTCTTAACAACCAAAGAGCGCATTCAGCCGGCGCCCGGACAGAAAAGCTCGATCGGGCAGGACCTTGCGGACCTGACGAAAAACGGCCCGTGGATCGCGCTCTTCGTGGTCACAGTCTTTTACTTTGTTGCGCTCTCGCTGCGCAACGCCATGATGGTCTATTACTTCAAATACTTTGTCGGCCACGATGAACTGTACAGCATCTTCAACATCTTCAGTATGACCGGCGCGGTTATCGGCATCTTCCTTTCGCCGGTGCTGACCAAGAAATGGGGCAAGCGCAACGTCTTGATGGTGACCATGACCCTGACCGGCTTGTTGACAGGCGCGTTCATGCTCCTGCCGGCCCAGGCGCTGAATGCAACCTACGCGATAGAAACATTGCGCGCTTTGTCCTTCGGCGTATCCAGCCCGCTGCTTTGGGCCATGATGGCAGATGTGGCAGACTTCAGCGAGTGGAAGACCGGACGCCGCGCCACCGCAATGATCTTTGCCGCCACGGTCTTCGCGCTCAAGGCGGGACTGGCGCTCGGCCGCGCCTTGGGAGGCTGGCTGCTTTCGCTCTTCGGTTACCTGCCCGATGCGCCGCAGCAAACTGCCCAGGGACTCTTCGGCATTCGTCTGACTGCCTCTATCGTCGCCGGCGCTGCCTTCCTGGCCGTCGCGGTGTGCCTGCTCTTCTACAGCATCGACAAGAAACTGAATCTGACCATTTCCAACGAACTGGCAGAGCGGCGCAAGGGCTTTGCTTCATAAAAGTCCTCATTTACTTATCATCAATTCAGCAAAGGAACAGACAAGGAAGAACCATGCTAAGGAAAATGCGAACTACGGCGCGATGTGCCGTGATGATCGGAGCTATGGCTGGTCTTGCGGCAACAGCACAGACTCCCGTCTCACTCAAAGATGCCTACAGAGGCAGCTTTGTCATTGGCGCGGCCATCAACACCGCCCAGATCACGGGCCAGGACAGCCGCGGGGATGCGATTATCGAGACGCAATTCAACTCCATCTCGCCGGAAAACGCTCTCAAGTGGGAGAACGTCCATCCTCGGCCCGGCACTTACGCCTTCGATGTTCCCGACCAGTATGTGGCCTTCGGAGAGAAGCATCACATGTTCATCGTGGGCCATTGCCTGGTGTGGCATAACCAGGTTCCGGCATGGGTCTTCCACAATGACAATGGAGAACTAGTCGACCGCGAAACACTGTTGAAACGCCTGCACGAACACATTGCTACGGTTGTCGGCCATTACAAAGGACGCATTCAGAGTTGGGACGTGGTCAACGAGGCGCTGAACGAAGACGGCACGCTGCGCCAGTCTCTCTGGCTCAAGATCATCGGCGAGGATTTTATCGCCAAGGCCTTTGAGTACGCGCACGAGGCCGATCCACAAGCCCAGCTGAACTACAACGACTATAACCTGGAGAACGAAGCCAAGCGCAAGGGAGCGGTGGCGCTCATCGCCAGGCTAAAGGCCCAGGGAGTCCCGATCACCGCCGTCGGCCTACAGGGGCATATCACTCTCACTTCACCCTTGATTGAGGATGAGGACGCCTCCATCTCCGCCTTCTCCAAGCTGGGGGTCAAGGTGGCGATCACGGAGCTGGACGTCGATGTGTTGCCCCGCAATCCGGAGATGTTTGGCGCCGAGGTCTCCCTGAAGATTCAACAGGATCCCAAACTGAACCCTTATGCCAACGGGCTGCCGCCCGCAGCGCAGCAGGAGCTTGCCAAGCGCTATGCCGATTTGTTCAGGGTCTTCCTCAAGCACCGAGATGCCGTCAACCGCGTAACCTTCTGGGGCGTGACGGACAGGGATTCCTGGCTGAACGGCTGGCCGATCCGCGGACGCACCAGCTATCCGCTGCTATTTGATCGCAGCGGCCAGCCCAAGCCGGCTTTCTATGCGGTTGTTCAAGCAGCCGCGGAAGGCAAGACAATCAATTAGATTAACAACGTCCGGAGTTCAGACCCTACATCGGGCTGACCGCGCGCGAGATCAGTAACTTGTACTGGTTCTCTCGTTCGTCGCTCGATAGATCGCACTTATTCTGTGCGCAATATCTCTTGCTGGACAGGTAGTCGTAGACGAGCGAGGGAACGTTGTAGTGATGGATGGTTTTGTGCCGCACCACCTTGCCGTTCTCCACCACTAAGATGCGATTCAAATGAATACTATCATCGATGTTATCGAGATAACGAAAATCCTTATAGCTCTGTATTCCCTCGTCGAGTGGCGGCACATGGTCTGATACCAGGATGATGAGGCTGTTGGGATCGAGCTTGATCAGGGCGCGGATATAACTGGCGATTGCCTGCGTGCGGTACCAATACTGGTTGGCGGCTCGCAGCAACTGCTTGTCATCATGCGGCGCATTCATCGACAAAACCAGCGGCCGCCGTTCGGTGTCAATATCGTGGGGTTCATGGCCGTACATGGTAAGCACATAGTTGAAGATCGGCTGCCCCGGATGTTCCCGCAGCGTTCGCGCGACAAAGGCAAGGTTCTGATTGAACAAATCCCCATCGAACAAATACGTCTCGACATCCGATGCGTTGCTCACTGACAAGTAGGTCTCGCGATCGCGCGAATATTCAATCGGAAAATAAAGTTTTTCGAACCCGGCTCCGGTATAGGCCTTGGTGCTGTTGAAGTAGTTCGGCTGAAAAATGTTACTTACGTAGGTTGCGTAACCGGCCTGATGCAAGATGCCGGGCATGCAACCCGCCGCATGTCCGGTAAAAACATCAAACTCGATCTCGGAAAGCTCATTCAAAGCCGGTACGCCGCAAAGCGCCTCGAACTCCGCCTGCGCGGTTTGGCCGCCGAAGACGGGTGAGATGGAAAACCCTTGATTCTCTCCGACCAACTGCGCGAAATCGGGGTGGCGCGGATCCCTTGAAAAAGTAACTCCACGAAAGAGCGTGGGATCCAGCCAGCTCTCAAGTACGACCATATACACATTGTGGTGATTACCGTTCTTGCGGATGAAATCCGCGCTGGCGCGAACCTCCTGCTCATACTCGCCACGCTTGCGGTAATCGTCGGTCTGCGCGATCGCGACCCTCCGCGATGCCTCAAAATATAGCACCATGGTGAGACGGCCGTTGTTATTCACGCTCTGTGCATCGGAAAATATCGCCAAATCAAGATTCGTGTATTGAAATCCTGAGAGAACCGCATCCGGGAAGAACTCCACCGTCACGACCACCAGCAGCGCCAGCACAGCTACGGTTAGCAAGCGCCAGTATCTTCGATAGTTGACAAAAGCAAGCAGCAGCGCAATCGGCAGGGCCAGGACCAGCATCAACCCCGCCATCTTGACGAATGACAGCACCTTAAGAAGCTCGGGCAGGTTCTTGAGGTCGATAATTCGCAGAACGTCCCCGTACGCAACAAAGAAGACATCGCAGGCGACATAGGCCACCACGAATGGCAGCGCGGAGATGAATGCCGACAGCTTTCCCGGCCGGAGCGCGAAGTTGAACGCCCAATAAAGCGCCAGCAAAAGAGGCGCTTCCATAAGAAGGTGAGAACGGAGCGGGTTTAGCCCGCTTTGCCTGCTTAGAATTTCAGAGAGCGCTTCCATGAAGATCAGGAAGACGAAATAGCGAATATCAATGCGGCGAATCTTGTCCCAGCTCCAGGATATGCATCGCCTCAAACGAGAGCGATAGATTGCGACCTTCCCAGGCGCGGGCACAATGCCGTTAGGTTTGCTTATCTTCAACTGGCGCCTCACTGCAACCTGCTTTCCACCGTTTCCGTCCTTCGGGAGAGTCCTCCGATAGAGAGGGCAGCCTGTCAGATATTAGCCGAATACTCGCTTACTCGAAATACCTAGGCTAATGGCGGCTGAAGAGATATGCAGGCACTCCCTCAAATGTACCGTTGGGGTGGCGACTCTAGGATTCTGGTAAGTTCTTGAATTCTACCAAAAAGATGGAGGCAGAAGGATTGGTCCTGGATTGGCGCCCCAAAAGACGGTGTATGTGGCTGAAAAACTAGTGATTATCGGAAGTGGAGGCAGCGGATACACATTTCCCGGCAAATCGTTGATTACATGCATGATATAGAGAGGCAATCCTGGCCGCATCTCTATCTATCTCTTTGATTGAAGGTTAGCGACACCCGTTATTCTAAGCCGATTTCGTGAAGCACTCTCTACGTCATACAATGCTAAGTAGGCTTAGGAATCGGGAGTGGATGCTTTCACCATCATGCGGATTGCCGGTCACGGCAGCATCGTGGTTTTGCAACGGTAGATCCTACCCCGGAGGCAGTGGAGCGGCTTTCGAGCGGCTGCAACTGTCCGGCGATTTCGCCGCAATCGAGCCAAAACGACTGCCACCCGCTCCAGTATCCGCTACACTCACGCGGGCTGTTGCCGTAAGTCATTAAAGGGCCTGTAGCTCAACGGTTAGAGCAGGGGACTCATAATCCCTTGGTTCGG
>CAZFMB010000171.1:0-5867 GCA_964520005.1 uncultured Occallatibacter sp. | reverse complement strand
GTCCCATATCCGGGAACCATGTTGGGAGTGCGGGGCACGGCTGCTTGCTGATACGAAGCCGCCGCTCCCGTTCCCGTATTCGACGCATTGAGCCATCCCATCGAATTGCCGTATGTGTTGGAGATTTGCTGCATCAGCATCAGGTCGCTGCGGGGCGAAAGAAACCGCTGATAGAGCATGTTTGGCGAGTTCATCATCTGGCGATAAAGGGTGTACTGCTGATGAACGGTGTTGTAGGTTTGCAGTGCTGTCGTCGCGATCTTTACGGTGTTGGTAAAGATCTTTGTTCCGTTCTCAATCTGCTGGGCTTCATTGACAAGCGATTGTTCTTCATGTTGGATTTGCACAATGGCATGGCCGGATTGGGTGGGGTCGAAGACGACGCCGGAGCCGAACTGCGCGTGCGCTACGGTTGCGCCGGCAAAGAGGGTGAGCGTAACGGTGAGCGAAAGACGATTCATACCAAGTCTCCTTTGCGGAAAGTGACGAACGCTTCGGTTACTGTTTGGATGGCTGTTTGGATGCGGGCTTCTGAACTGCCTTCGACGAGTCATAGTTGAGAGCATCAGCAGCACCGCTGTTAGCGGCGGGATAATCCGTTCTCTGTTTGTTGGCGTCTTTCTCCGCTTCGCGGCAAACTACGGTAGAAGTGCCCGACGCAAAGCACTCCTGTACTGCTTTGCAGACTGCGGGCGAATCGCCGGTTGCGCACTGCTCCTGCTTCTTACAGCCAGTGAATGCAATGGTGAAAGCCAGAAGAGCAATGACAGGGAGAGAGATGTTCTTCATTGGTAACCTCCTCAGAACGTCTGCGGTATGGTGTGGTTTTCATAAGCAGGCAGGAGCATGTCCTGTGTGAAGTAAATCTTCACGCGATGCCCCTCCCGAATCGTGATGGTTGGCGGTATCTGCATGAAGCGGTCAAGGATGGTGTTTGCCGACTGCGAAACACTGGCCGCGGTGCCAGTGGTAAAAGCCTGAGAGCCACTGGTGGAGATCGTGCCGCCGCCCTCGGTAATCTCGCCTGCTCCCGAAATTATTCCCAGGGCTATGGAAGCGCCGAAGATTTCAAAGTAGTGGTTGTTTACCTTGTCCTTTAGCCCTTCCTCGCCGATCTGGTCGAGACCGTGGAACTGGTCGAGATCGACAGAGTATCCGTCCGGCATAATGAGGCGGTGAAAGACGACGGCCATGCGCCGCTGTTGGCCGAATCCAGCGGAGCCTATTTTTTTCGCTTCGCCAAGTACGACCGTTCCTTCAGGGATGATGACGTGCTGGTGGTCGTGCGAGTAGAGCGGATTCGAGACGAGAACCTTGACCGGGCCAGCGGCGTCGCCGTCCAGACGATTCATCAATACGGTATCGAGAACCGAACCCTCATAGACGAGATAAGGCTGTCCGACAGCTGAATCAATGTTTGCCTCGATAGGACGCTTGTATCCGTTCTCCGTAGCCGGAGGATCACCGGCTGCTCGCGACGAAACAAGGCTAGAGTCTGCCTGTCGCCGTACGGCCGGTACGTTCTGCGTCACACTCTGTTGCGGCGCCTGTTCTTGTGTCTGCACAGGGACAAGCGAGTACACGAGATTGGAAGCAAAGCGTGCATCATCAACTCGTGCACGCTCCTTTGCGGCGATAAACTGTGTCTGTTGTTGTTCCGGGCTGAGTTGGGACTGTGCATTCCCCGGCTGCCCGTAGCCCGCTTGCGGGCAGGGCTGGCCCGGAGCGCAGAGCGCGGCAACGCCAGTCGGTCCGTAGGCCCCAGCGGCTACCTGTTGCGCGGGCGTCGCTGCCGTGAGTCCGGAATTTACCGTGAGCGCGGGATCGCTACCAGGAGCAGCGGCGGTCGCGGCCTGCTGCCTGTCTTTGTCTTGTTGGGCCTTGAGCTGGTTCTTCAAGTCCTGCACATTGTTTTCGGTGTTGTCCTGGAGCATGGGCTGCGGCGGCTGGCCCTTCGCTGCCGCCTGCGCGGGCGTCTTCTTGCCGGTTGAGCTGAAGAGCGCCGCGACGATGACCAGCAATGCCGCGCCAAGGTACACAAAGGTCTTGAGGTTCTTTTGCAGAACGCCCTTTGGGTCGAGTGTCACGCGGCGCAGTGTAGGCTCGGTTGGCGGTTCGGCCAGTGCCTCTGCCGGGGGAATGAAGTTGTTCTCGGTCATGGCTATTACCCCTTTCGCATGAATTCCATCCGCTTATTGCCAAGTTCCACGTAACCCGAGTCCATAACTTTCGGGATAATGTACGTCCCGTCCCGGAGGTCATAGGTAATGAGGTTGGGCTTGCCATCCCTCATCTCGTACACGCTGAACTTCTCCGGCGCAGTGGTTTTGATGTAGGTGAATTTGTCGTCGTGATAGATCGACTGAATATCGAAGGGAGCTTCGTTGCGCTTGTAGACGTAATCGAACTTGAGTTTTGTTGGGTACGCGCTCTTGTATTCATCCACAGCCTGCTCAACGTGAGATTGCAGAGCGGCAAGCTGCTGTCTCGACTGCTCCAGTTGAGCGGCAGGCACAAACTGCGGAGGACCGCTGGCTGCGACAATCGAGGAGTGGTCGGCAGGTTCAATCAGCACCTTCAGGTCTGGCGTCTGGGGTGTCCCTGATATGTCCTGCAATGTGAACGAATAGATGTTGCCTTTGTCGGTGATGAGGTTGAGGTTGGAACTGATGCCAGCTTTGGCCGGATGGACAAAGCAGAAATTGCCCACCACATCGACAATCCAGAAATCCTTGTCGCCGGTCGCGGCCTCCATGATCTTCTCTGTGGGCGGAACTTCGATCAACGTCGTGTACTTCAGTTTGGCGTGAATGGGTACGATGTCCTGCGAGTGGTACTGGACAGTCCGCGCCTGCGCTTCTTGCGCGGTGGACGCAACGGAGGAAATCGCCAGGGCAATCCCGGCGATGCAGACGTATGTGCATTTCATGCGGTAACTCCTTGGAGGTTAGGGGTAACGACGCCGGCCTGCGAGCGTGGCCGGAAGGGAAAATCCTCAGCGAGCCGACGAAGGCCATCGGCGATGCCGTAACGCTCGAAGTAGTCGCGTTTTTTGAGGTTGTCGCGGGCATTGTTCGTTGCCATCCAGTGCGAGACGGAATCGACATTCAACTGGACCTTCTTAGAGGTCTGCGCCTTGCGAATGAGCATTTGCCCTGGAGGAACAAGTCCGGAAATCAGATCGAGTTCAGTGTCGTTGAGGTGAAACGCCTCACGGTACACGTCCCGGTTCATCTCCGGATTCGCAAGGAATATCTTCGTCGGGCAGCTCTCGGAGACGATCTGCAACATACCCGATTCCTCTAGTTCCTTGATGGACTGTGTGGCAAGAATCATGGCGGCGTTGTGCTTGCGCCAGGTCTTCTGCGCCTGTACGACATAGTTGCGGATGGTCTCGTTCTTAATGAAGAGCCATGCCTCATCAAGCAGAAAAAGTTTGAAGGTGGCGAGCTTCTTCGCGTCGGCGATTTCGTTGCTGGCGCGATGCAGTACATAGAAGAGCAGCGGCTCCAGTACATCGGGCGCGTCTCCCCACCCGGCAAAGTTGAACGTCTGAAAGCGGCTGAAGGAGAGCGTGTCCTCAGCGTTGTCGAAGAGGAATCCATGCTGGCCGCCGCGCGTCCAACGATGTAGGCGGTCCTTCAGTTCGCCGATGATGTCGGCGAAGTTGGAAAGTGTCCGTTGCGCTGGCTCCAGCACGTATACGCGCTCGATTGCATTCCACAACTTTCGCTCCTCTTTGAAATCAATCCGGTAACGCTGCTCGTTGCCCTCAATCAGCACGCGGAAGAAACTGAATAGAAATTGCATATTCTCTTTGGTCTGCGGCAGCGAGAACGGATTGATCGTGAAGTCGCGCGCCTCCTGGCCGACGTTTAGGTACGATCCGCCAAAGATCGTCGTGAGCGATTGGAAGCTGCCGCCGATGTCGAAGATGAATGTCAGCGGCGCGTACTTCTGTGCGTTTTGCAGAATGAAATTGCAGAAATATGATTTTCCTGATCCGGTCATTCCCAGGATGAGCGTGTGCGCGACTTCGCCATTGTGGAGGTTGAGAAAGTACGGCGTGCTGTTATCGGTTTCGAGTGCGGCGAGGTACTCAGAGCCGAGATGCACGTTCGTTTTCTCGCCAGGAAGGATCGTAAACAGGAATGAGAGGTCGGCATAGTTCGTATTGAGCAGGTACAGCCTGCGGAGATTCAAGGCATAATTGCCGGGGACCGTGGCGAAGTAGGCATTGAGCTGGTTGTAGGTTTCGATGAATAGATTCCCGTCGGCGTTAGTGAAGACGCCGCTAAACTCGCCAACAAGCTGCTCAAGCTCCGGTTTTGAACGTCCATACAGCACGATGGTCAGTGAGAAGTCACCAAGCTGCTGGCCGTCGCCCAGCGCACGCAGGCAATCGCCAAGGTTCTCGATGTCTGCCTGCTTCGATTCATCCACCAGGACATCGCGCGGATTGGTTTTTGTTGCGTCGTTGCCCATCTGCGATATAAAGCCTGTCTTTGATACGTTGAAGTGGCGGCGGCGCTTGTTGACCTCCTTGCGGGCCTGATCGGTTGCCATGGGCGTCCATTCCGTAATGACATAAAAGTTCGCTGCAATCTTCAATAGTGAATCGAGTACAAGAGGCCGAGTCTCTGTGATCGCCTCTTTCATGGTCAGTACACGGATGAAGTGGTCGCCCACGCGCAGATGGTCGCGCTCGGCCTCGATGTTGGAATTCACAACCTGATAGTCGAGAAACTGCGTGGATTGTGGCTTGCCTGCAATGCGCCATTCGTCGTAATTGAGCAGCCGGCGAAGGAACCTGAACTGCGCTTGTTGAGTCAGAATCTCGATCTCAATGAAATCACTGAGCTGGCGCGTGAATGCCTGGACGCATTGTTGAAGCCTCGCAACGTCGCCTTCGATCTGCGTTCGCAACAGCTTTTTCATGCTGCTATTGGTGAACTGCGTTTTCAGTTCATCCATCGCTCCGGCCGGATCGCGCAACAAGCGGGCAAGCGCCGCGCTGACGCCGGTCTTTGATCGTGCGCCTTCGAGAACTATGCAATAGAAGATTTCGATTTGATAGAGCTGGTCGCGCTTGGCCTCAAAGAACTGCCGCCGCTGTTCGATAGCAGCTTTTACAACCGGGTCTTCGTAATGCGCAAACGGGATCTCCGGTCGGTTCTGTTTGAACAGGTATTGATAGACATGAAAGCCGGGGCCGAACGCTTTTAGTGCGGCCTCCAGGCGCTTGACGGCATATTCCTGTTCGCCTTGGTCGAGACTCTCGTAGTCCACGCCCGAGACGCGCAACACCATACCCACGTCGCCGCTTTTCGTGAGAAACGCATTCTCATTCCAGAATCCATACAGATTGATGTGGTCGTTGAGCGAGGCCGCCTCTTTCCACGGCTTGATGACCTTATCGATTCGCAGCATCAGACCACCTCCACGCGGGGAACATTCTGTTTGGCGGCGTCGTAGCGCACGTTATATCGCTCCGATTTTGCGAGAATGCGCAAGAAAGCCGGATCGGTACTCGTAACCCAATGGCCAAACGCGAAGCCGCCGACAAAGACGGCAACTCCGGCGAGCAGGCTGTTGAAGAGGTTGAAGACGCCCACTGCACCAACGCAGGTGAAGTAGAACAGTGTCCGCTCAATGCCTAAATACGTGAGGGGCTTGTGCAGGCTCTTGTAGACCCGGTTGCGTCGCCGGACTGTGGTGTGTGTCTGCATTCTCGCCCCTCACAGCTTGAGAAATGGTTAAGTCGGTTTTGTTGAACGCGGCTGGGGGAGTTGTCTATACGCCCCATAGCCATGTCAGTACGTTGGTAGCCATCACGGCAATTCCCGTGCCGGCTGCGACACCGGCCA
>CAZFMB010000170.1:0-5999 GCA_964520005.1 uncultured Occallatibacter sp. | reverse complement strand
CATTCCGGTGCCGCTTCTCGCTTTCAACGAATACCGTCTTGTTGCCGCGCAGCCACTCCAGAATCTCGCGGTTGCCCTCGATATTGTTGGGCACGCTTTCCATGCGCTGAATGATCGACTGCACATTGTCGGCGGTGACGATGCCCGGGTTGAGGCGCAGCAGGGCGGCTTCCAGTTCGCTATAAAAGAAGATTCCGGCCTCGCCGCCGCGTAGTCGCAAGGCGTCGGAGTCCGAAACAACCGCCCAGCCGATTTCCGCCGCGTGTTTCACCAGCGGGAACTGCACTGTGCCCGCTTCATTGGCGAGATTCTTGCTCATTGGGTGACCTCGCTGACGTCAATATCCAAATCGGCAACGCGAATTTCCCCGGTCATCAACTTGTGAAGGAGTGTATTGAACAGTCCACGCAGCGTTTCAGCCTTGCGCGCGTGGATGCAAATCTTCTCTTCTATAGCCATCAGTCCCTTAACAATTTCATTTTGCTCAGGGCGTTTGGGAACTGGAACGGAATAGGATTTCAAGAAACCGCATGTGAGCGCGCCTTTGGTACTGCCGCCGCCTTGCGCAACAGCGCGCAGTTCGTCGTAACGGGTCTCAAGGAACAGCCGGATAAAGTGCGGATTTACGCTCTCAGCGTAGAACTGCATGTAGGCGATGTGTTGACTGACGCATGTTTCAATGTCAGTGACCGCTACATTGCCGAGTGTTTTGCCTTGGCCGGTAATAGCCATGAGGACGCTTCCGGGCTTTACGCGGGGCAAGTGGCATTCCTTAACAGCCTTCGCGGTCACGAACTGGTCAGCCTTTGTGACTGTTACGTCGTAAACCTTTGCGCTGGTGAGCCACGGGATCGAACCGTTTACCCAATAGTCAAGGTTGCGCTTGAGAGGCGTTGAGCCGTTTCCAATTCGTGCGAGAGTCTCCAGCGGTACGACCTCCCAACTCTCCGGCATCGGCCCGATTTCTGTTTCCCTCAACGTTTCATTATCAAGCCCATGAGTGAATAGCTGGCGCATGGCCGCCTGCTTCAATTCACGCGCTGTTGCCGTCAGCTTCTCTTCAATCTCAATCGCTCGCTGAACCTTCCAAAGAACCGCCGTAATCTTGTCCTGCTCTTCACGGGGCGGATTTGGTAAGGGGAACTCAAGAACAACTCGCTCAGGAACACGTTGACGCCCCGTTGAGCCTTCCATCTTTCCAGCGATGAGAGCACGGACTTCTGGATGAAGCAGGTAGTAAAACAGCAGACGGCTGTTGACCTCCGGCGTGGTGGGCTGCAACGGTATTACTTCCGTTGAAGCGACGCCAAAGGGCGCAGGAAGATCATTTGCCATCCCCTGCTTCCCGTTCTCAAATGATGGCGTAATCTTGGAGAGCAAAATGTCGCCCTTTTCAAAATATGTTCCGCTCGCAATCTGCGCAGGCGTTCGCATTTCAACGCTCAAATGTTCTTTCCCATTCATCGGAACCAACTCCATTGGCACGAACGGAATTACATCGCAGTCTTGGAATTGAACATCACGCGGCTTTTTCGTAACGCGATAAAGGTCTGAAACCTGTTGCCACATCCAATTCGTTGGCAGTTGCGCTTCCAGTATGCTCATAGTTATTCCTGCCCCATTTTTGCCAGTAGTCCGAAAAGTTCGGTAGACAGTTTCGCTGCATCCGTATCTAGCTTCTTCAGCTCATCAATGAGCACTGGCAGTTGCCGGAAAGTGCCTTTTGTTCCGTTCGCTAAATAACGCGAAGGGGAAAGATTGAAATCACTCTTAGGGTCAGCTACTTCTTCGTTAGTAACGACACCGACGAAGCCCTCTACCGGCTCTGCTTTCAGAAAGCCATCAGCAATCTTCTTGATTGCATCCTCTGGCAGATAGTTCTTTGGGCTACCCTTGCGGAATTGTTGTGCAGCGTTGACGAGCACGATCTTGCCCTTACGGTCCTTGGGCTTGTTCTTGCGCAGCACGATGATGATGCCAGCGGCGGTCGTGTTGTAGAAGAGGTTGTCGGGCAGCAGGATCACGCCATCTACAAGGTCACGCTCCACAAACCACTTGCGGATGTTGCGCTCCTTGTCCTCGTTCTTGCTGCCGCTGCCACGGGTCACCGCGCCGGTGTCAAGGACTACAGCCGCGCGGCCCGTGTCCTTCAACGATGCGATGGTGTGTTGCAGCCATGCCCAATCACCCTTGCTGGTGGTGACGCCGCCCTGCTCTTCAAATCGCGCGAAAGGGTCGTTTTCAAATACATCGGTATCGAAGGGCTGATTCCACATGGGATTGGCCACCACGATGTCGAACTTCTTGAGGCTGGTGTCGCCGTCTTTGAACTTCGGGTTGCGCATGGAGTCGCCGCGCACCACCTGGCCCTCCATGTCGTGAATGATGCGGTTCATGCAGGCAATGGCGTAGCTGGAGCCGGTGAACTCCTGTCCATAAAGCCGAAGCGGCACCTTTGACATCGGATCGAGCCTGCGGGAGACCAGTTGCAGTTTAATCAACAATCCAAAAGAACCGCAGGCGTAGTCATAGCACTCTTCGCCAGGCCGGGGGCGCATGATCTCCGCCATGAGGAAGCCGACCTCGGTAGGGGTAAAGAACTCGCCCGCGCTCTGCCCCTGCCCCTCGGCAAACTTGCGCAGCAGATATTCATAGCAGCGGCCCAGGAAGTCCGGCTCCACATCGTGGAAGCCAAGCCGATAGCGCGGGTCGGAGTAGGTTTCGATCACGCCCCGTAGCGCCGCATCGCTGATCTCGCGCTCGCCGTTGCGCGTTTCGTTGTAGTCCACAATGTCGATGACGCCCGCCAGCGAGGGGTTGTGCTTCACAATGGCGCGGATGGTCGTGGTCAGTTGCTCGCCGAGCGACTTTGGCTCCTTGCCCGCTGGCCACTGGTACGGCTCGCGGTTGCTGACGACAGGCCAGCGCGCCTCGGGCGGGATGTAGAAGCGGACAAGGGAGTGGTCCGCCTCCAGAATCTCCATCGCCGTCTCGCGGTCGCAGTAGGTTTCCGTGAGCCGCTGCACCTCGTCATCAAATACGTCGGACAGGCGCTTTACG
This sequence comes from uncultured Occallatibacter sp., assembly GCA_964520005.1. Lineage (GTDB taxonomy): Bacteria > Acidobacteriota > Terriglobia > Terriglobales > Acidobacteriaceae > Telmatobacter. The sequence goes on along the minus strand of CAZFMB010000170.1, from coordinate 2,939 downwards.
AAGAGCAGGGGCAGCAGGTAGTCCTTGAACTTGGGCGCATCCTTTTCGCCGCGAATGGAGCAGGCCGCATCCCAAAGCATCTGCTCCATGCTCTTGTTGGAGAGCACGCTGCTCTTGGCCACTCCCCGGCGGCGGCGGGTAGGCTGGGCCTCCACCGGCGCGGACCCGCCAGCGGCCTCCTGGTTCTCGGCAATGCCCGCCGCTTCCATAAGCTGCTGAACGGCCATGAGTTGAGCCTTTTGCGGTTTGACGTTGCCGCTCTCCCACCTGTTGACTGTGGCAAAGGAGACGTTGAGCTTGGCGGCCAGTTGCTCCTGGCTGATATTAAGGGCGTTGCGCAGGGCAAGAATGCGCTTTGCGAAAGGTTCGATTGACATGTATGCAGACTATGCTATATCATAGATAAAGTCAAGCTAGAAGCATGTGGCTTGAAATCGGAACGATACTGAAGGAGTAATCATGGCGACATACAAACCAGGCGAGACTGCCCCCGACTCCGGCGAACTGATTGAAGTCGGGCCACGCGGCGGCAAAGTTGAAGACGGGCGCACAGTGGTCATCGAACGCGGAGAACGGATTCCGCCCACGTCGGAGGCGGGCAATGAGTTCCGTTACAAGCGCGGATCGAAAACGACGCACTGATTACCTGCTGCCGGAATACCGCCAAAAAATGCAGCGTCGACGAAGGCACGCTCTTGCGCTGCCCGACACGCTACGCTCGTGGACCCGGCCAAAGGGTGAGCGCCACATCTGTCAATAGCCGCCCCCTCTCGGAAATGCTCCCTTCGTCCCAGTTGCTCCGGCTTATGAGCGGAATGTTGAGCCGTAGATTTGTGTTGGCAATCAGCAGGTCGCGCTTCTCGGTGAATCCGAAGTTCTGAGCCTTGCGGTTGACGCTCAGGTTGAGGAGTGTAAGGTTTCCCAGGTTGCGACAGGTAGATTCGCGCTGCGCAATCATTTGCTGCCGTTCATTCAACGGAAGACCCGAACGCGAAAGCAGTGTGACCTCTGAAACTTCCTCCCATGTGGCGCCACTACTGTCCGGTAGCGGCCAGTACGTATACCATGATTGCGGCAGAATGTGATCCACGTCGAGTGAATCCAGCCCTCCAACAAACGCCTCCTCTGGGTGACTTGCTGCTCGCAAACCTCTTTCTAATTCTGCAAGCATGTTCTTCATTTTTGCGCTGTCCAATCGGCCAGGGTAAAGAGGGGCGGTGAGGCAAGCATTGCGGAATTCCGCATCACCCGGCCAGCGTGACACGTCGCCTGAAGATGACTGTAAGAGGGTGCGCAATGCCACTGGACCAATCCCTGCCGCGTACAACTGTTTCAGCAAGCCCTGAAAGACATTGTTGTAGTTCTTGGATGTCAGCCCGCAAACCGCTCGCCGCACCAAGAAGGAGACAAGGTCAGTATACATATCCGCTTTTTCGGCATCCGTAGAAGGCGACACGGCAATCATCAATGCGAGCGGATATAGGGTAGTAATATCGTAATCGGCGATGCGGCGACCAAATTGCGCAATTGGCCTGTTGCCAGAGCCGCTGACCAACTCTTTGTAATGATCGGCATAGTTGCTGAGCGTTAGGAGTTGCTGCTCCGCCGTTCTTGGATTGTCAGTGTCCGTAGCGAAGCGGCGATACTCGTGATAAAGACGCGCCAAATCCACATCTTCGTGGAGTTCCGACTGCAAGGTGGAATGAATCAGCCACTCAAGGCGCGGCTTCTTCATGCGCCCCCTGCGTTGCTCTTCGGACCAATAAGAATTCTCGAAAGCAGACCAAAGATTGTCGTAAAGCGATTCAGAATCCACTTTTTCACGGTCAGCGCGCATGAAGACATAATTGCGAATCAAATCTGTTGCGTGAAGCTGCGCTCCCCGACCGTTGAGAGTCTCAAAGATGATCTGTGCGTCGTCGTCGGCCTCAAGGATGATGGAAACTAGCTTCAGGTCGCGCAGAATTGCAAGTACAAGCGCCTCCGGCCTGGTAACACTCGATTGAGTCTCATCATCCGAGAGCCATTCCTGGAATTGGTGTGTGAAATACCAGATTGCCGCCAATGCTGCTGGATGCTCCATGCCGATCTTGCGCAGTTCGCCGGCCTGTGTGAAATGTGGATGGAAGCGCTCCGCAAATTCATTGAGGTCGGTAGCGGTCAGCGCCGCTCGATAACTGGAGCGGTCTCTAAATGTCGGCCAAACCTTGAACGTCTCGACTGCCGGTTCACGCATTGTTTCCGGGTTGCCGTTCTTGAGGCAGCCAAGAATGATAGGCGATAGGGACGAACTCTGAATATTGTTGAGGGCGAACAATGCGGAAGTCAGAACATACTGGAGAGTCGTTAGCCGCTGCTGTCCGTCAATAATGTGGTACGCCTCAACTCCAATGAGACCGTCCCGGTGCTGGGGATCAAGTACTACAGCGCCTAGAAAGTGGGGAGTGTACTTGCCGTTCCCTAAGCGCGCTTCCGCTTTGGCGCGGATGTCCTCCCATAGCTGTTCCCACTGATCGTCCAGCGTCCACACATAGGCGCGCTGATAAAACGGAACACAATATTGACGACGGTTCTGAAAAAGCTGTTCTACGGTTATCGTGTCAGATTTCATCAATTCCTCCCTTAAGCATTTCGACCTTCGCTTACAAGTCGTTCAACCATTGATAAACAGCAACCAACTTATGCTAGCAGCATTTCAACACCCTACTGTCTTCGTCCCTGGCAGGACTGCCAAATTCCTTGCCGGTTGATTCCTTCATTCCACTTCGCAAGCTCGCGTAGACCAATGGGGGCACGTATTGACCTCCCAATTGGGCGGGAAGGAGCACCTTCCCTCGCTACAGCCGGCGCTGTCGTCTTCCGCTACCCATCCCAGCGGGTCCTGTTCCTGCCCCGCAACGCCCGACCCTGAAAAGCAATGCGGTGCAGCCTTCGGCTGG
>CAZFMB010000169.1:0-6019 GCA_964520005.1 uncultured Occallatibacter sp. | reverse complement strand
GCACCCCCGGCTCCTCCAGCAGATCGCAGTAGAGCCCCAGCGCCGTGACCATGTTGCGAGCGTCGTGCGCCACCTCGGCCAGGCTCTCGCCCTTGACGCGCAGGTTGGCCAGGGTTTCGACCATCGCCTCCACCCGCTGGCGTGTGGTGATGGAGGTTCCGGTCGGTTCCGCATCCATTAGATCGTTTGACGGCAACCCGGAGGCCGCTAATCCTGCTTGTTTGAATTCCGCTGTCTGTGCTGTCTGTCGCATCAACTACTCCTTCTCTTTCAGTGATCAGTGAACAGCGATCAGTGGTCAGTTTCAAATTCCCCACAGCTTTGAGTTGTTCCCTGATCCCTATTCCCTAACCCCTAATCCCTGATTCGGTCTTCCCATTCCTGCTTCCCAAGCTGAGGAACTGTCCTCTTCTAATACACGTGGCGTGCCAAACTAGGACACTCACATTAAGTTCCGATAAGGGAAGGAGTTAGCCCCCAATTCCCGGAAACTTCAGTGACCGACTGTCGATCCGCAAACTCCCAAAATGGGAAAGATGGAGTAGGTGTGATTGGGGCAAGAGTAGTTGTTTCAAATGGTTACGGAGAGATTCCTCTTCCGGGCTTCGAAATCGACGGTTTCCCATCCTGGGAGTCCTGTCTCCCACACGTTCCCGCATCCACGACAGCCGTTTCCCGTACAATCTCTCCATGCAAAGCAACTCCACTCCTATACGCCCCGGAGGCCGCAGCCCGCTGGAACTTCGTCCCCTCACCCTCACGCCCGGCTATGTGCAGACCGCCGAGGGTTCCGTTCTGGTTTCGCTGGGCAACACGCGGGTACTGACCAATGCCACCGTCGAACAGGGCGTCCCCGGCTGGTTGCGCAATACCGGACGCGGCTGGGTGACGGCGGAGTACGCCATGCTGCCGCGCTCCACGGTGACGCGCACGCCCAGAGAGAGCGAGCGGGGCAAGATCGGCGGCCGGACGCACGAGATTCAGCGGCTCATTGGCCGCAGCCTGCGCTCAGTGGTGGATATGAAGGCTCTAGGCGAGCGGACCGTGATTCTCGACTGCGATGTGATTCAGGCTGACGGCGGCACGCGCACCGCGGCCATCACCGGAGCGGCGGTCGCTCTGGCACTGGCCCTCAATGCATTGGTAAAGGCGGGAACACTCAAAGTTTCGCCGCTGCAACAATTGGTCGCCGCTACCTCGGTGGGCATGGTCGGCGGCGCGATGCTGTTGGACCTCTGCTACGAGGAGGACTCCCAGGCCGAGGTGGACATGAACGTGGTGATGCGAGCCGATGGCGGGTTGATCGAGACGCAGGCCACGGCGGAGAAGGGCAGCTTCACGCGCGCGCAGCTCAACGGGCTCATTGATCTGGCTGAGGCGGGGGTGAATGAGATTTTTGCCGCGCAGCGCAAGGTGTTGGGGATGTAAGATTAGTTGCCTAGTTGCCCTGGTCTACACGAAAGGCAGAAGCAAGATGGGAGTAACCATTCATTACGCAGGCCGACTACGCACTCGGTTCGACCTGGAGGGCTTCCTCGTAGTGGCCGAGAAGTTGGCCGAAGAACGACGGTGGCATCATGAGCGTTTTCGCCAAGCACCCGATCATACCGAAACTGGATTCGTTACATACCCACATCCGGATTGTGAGCCGATCCAATTCGTATTCGATCAAAAAGGCAGGGTTTCAGGCTGGGTAAAGACCCAATTTGCTGGGCCAGAGACGCATATCGAAGTGGTTGGATTTCTGCGGCAGCTTCGATCGCATTTAGTTAAGTTTGGCGTTCGAGATGAAGGTGAATATTGGGAGACAGGATGTGAAGACACTCTTCGCGGGCACATCGAAACTATCAACAGAGTGATTCGAGAGTATGTGGAGAGCAATCCAAATATCCGCACCTGTGTGCATCTTCCTAGCGGATTAATTGTTGACTATATCGAATAGGCCCTAGTCCATAGCGGGTCCCGACCATCTCAGTCGTCTCAAGTCCGCATCATCCGCGCCACGCGGGCGTCCATCTCTTCCTCTTCAATGAATTCGCCGCGGGCAATCTGATCGATACCCAACTGCACTTGAGAGTCGAACCAGTTCTCCTGAGCGAGCAGGCGGTCCACAGCCTCCGCCGCCAGTTCAGATGTGCTGCGGCCGGTACGCGTAGCAAGGCTTGCGAGTCCCGCTGCTTGACGTTCGGGAAGCTGAAGGTTCATAGAAGAAGGTTAGGAGTATGTTGTTGCTCTGTCAAGCGGTGCCGTGCAGCGGGCGGTGCTGGGGCTATAGAGACCTAGTACATATCCACCGGAAAAAACCGTGATCCTTTTGTGTTGAGCGAGAGGCACTCCGCTCCGCGCCACCAATGATGCCGCATTGTTATAGTGAAGACATCATGAATCGCCTTCTGCTCATCGCCGCTACATCATCGCTGGCAACTGTCTTTGCGCTCACCCAGTCGCCAGCTCCGCCCGCACCTTTCGGAGCCGTCGTCAATGCGGACCATTCAATTACCTTCAGGCTGCATTTTCCCGGAGCCAAGCAGGTCTCCGTCGCCACTGATGCTCTTCTTCAGCCGCTTCAGATGACGCAGCAAGCAGGCGGCCTGTGGAGCGCCACCACACCGCCACTCAAACCCGAGCGCTACGGCTACACCTTTGTTGTGGACGGCCTTCACATGCTCGATCCGCTCAACCGCGATGTGCATCCCAACTTCCTCGACCTCTACAGCGACGTTCTGGTGCCCGCGGACCCGCCCGCTCCATGGGAGCTCACAGACATTCCGCACGGCGATGTTACGCGCCACATCTTCACCACGAAAATCGCCCTGCACTATCCCGGCAACCAGACGGCTTATGTGGTTTACACGCCTCCCGGCTACGACCCCAGACGCGAGGGCGGCTATCCCGTTCTCTATCTGATGCATGGCTTCACGGATACGGAGGAAGGTTGGACGCGCGCCGGCAAGGCGGACCTGATGCTCGACCGCATGATCGCCGAAGGCAAGATCGTTCCCATGATCGTGGTGATGCCGCGCGGATATGGCGACTTCGACATCGTCAGCCACGGTCACAACACGTTCAACGATCCCGACATCAGCCGGCGAAACATCCAGCTCTTTGTCCGCACCCTGATCGACGAGATCATCCCCGCGGTGGAACGCGATTACAACGTGGCCAAAGGCCGCGACCACCGCGCCGTCGCCGGTCTCTCCATGGGCGGGCAAGAAAGTTTGACGGCGGGGCTTACGCATCCCGAACTCTTTGCCTGGGTTGGAGCCATGAGCGCCGGCCTGCCGCGGACTACTGATTTCGACGCTCTCTTTCCCGGAGTCAACTCGAGCCAGCCCCCTCTCAGCCTGCTCTGGATCGCTTGCGGCACCGACGACAGCCTCATCACTCCCAACCGCGCCCTGGTCGCATGGGCCAGGCAGAAAGGCCTTTCGCCTGTGCCTGTAGAAACTCCCGGCGGCCATGTATTTCCTGTGTGGCGCGACAACCTGCTGGCATTGGCGCCCCTGCTCTTTCGTAAATAAGCTTCGCGGATAATAGAGGTCGATCTGTTGTTGCTTTCTTGATTCATCGAAGGGAACTCGAAACCAATGTCCACTGCCCAACTCCGGCCTGCCGCTGAACGCGCTGGCGAGCTGTTATCCCAACTCACCCTCGCCGAAAAGGCAAGCGTGTTATCCGGATCGTACGCATTCTACGCGGGCATTGCCGACATGATGATCGGAGGCTACAGTGCCCACCCCTGGAATGCGGGCATCGTTCCGCGCCTCGGAATTGAAGGACTGAAGTTCCTCGATGGACCCCGTGGCGTGGTGATGCGCGGCGCGACCACCTTCCCCGTTCCCATGGCTCGCGGCGCAACATTCGATGTCGATCTGGAAGAAAGGATCGGCGAGGCGATGGGCCGTGAGGTGCGCGCGTTGGGCGGCAATCTCTTCGCCAGTGTCTGCATCAATCTCCCGCGCCATCCAGCCTGGGGCCGCGCGCAGGAGACTTACGGAGAGGACCCTGAGCATCTAGCATGTATGGGTGTCGCGGCCGTGCGCGGCGTGCAGCGTCATGTCATGGCTTGCGCCAAGCATTTCGCGCTGAATTCCATGGAGAACGCGCGCTTTCGCGTCGATGTAACGGCGAGCGCGCGCGCCTTGCATGAGATCTATCTGCCGCACTTCCGGCGCTGCGTGGATGCGGGTGTAGCCTGCATCATGAGCGCCTACAACTCGGTCAACGGAGAGTACTGCGGCGAGAACGAGGCGTTGCTCACCGGCATTCTCAAGAAGCGCTGGGGTTTTCGCGGCTATGTAATCACCGACTTCATCTTCGGTCTGCGCGATGGGGCCAAGGCTGTGCGGGCTGGTCAAGACGTGGAGATGCCCTTCCGCAACCAGATCGCCGACAACCTGGAGCGTTGGGTTCGCGAAGGCAAAGTCTCCATCGAGCGCGTGGACGATGCCGTGATGCGTATTCTCGCGACGCAACTGGAATTTACCGCACGACCTGAATTACCGATCGACAAGAAGGCTCACGCCGCGCTGGCCCGCGAGGCCGCGGCCAAGTCCATCGTTCTGCTCAAGAACGACGGGCTGTTGCCGCTTCAGAACCTGAAGCGCCTTGCTGTGATCGGCAAGCTAGCCGCCGTTGCCAACACCGGCGACGGCGGATCGTCGAATACCACTCCCGATTATGTCGTGACTCCTTTGCAAGGGCTTCGCGCCGCGTTCGCGGATCGATGCGAGATTCTCTTCGACGACGGCTCGAATGTAAACAAGGCCGCGGCCCTGGCTGCCGGCTGCGACGCCGCCATCGTCGTTGCTGGTTATACCCACGCTGACGAAGGCGAGTACGTCTTTCCCGGCAAAGATACCGTTAAAAAATTCTTCCCTCGGCTTCGCCTGCGCGACCTGCCGCATATGCTCAGGATATTGAACCAGTGGCGCAAGAGCCGCACCGGCAGCTTCGCGCCCGGTGGCGACAGGACTCGGCTCACGCTCCGTCCCGAAGATGAAACACTAATCCTCGCCGTAGCTGAGGCAAATCCTCGCACCGCGGTTGCCGTGATGGCCGGATCGACCGTGCTCATGGAGGCCTGGCGCCAGCATGTGGCCGCGATTCTGATGCTATGGTATCCAGGGCAAGAGGGCGGTCACGCCTTTGCCGATGTCTTGACGGGCCGCGTCAATCCCAGTGGACGCCTGCCGTTCGTCGTGCCTACCGGCGCCGCGCATCTTCCCTGCTTCGACAAGGACGCTACTTCCATCGTCTACGATCTCTGGCACGGCTATCGCAAGCTTGACCGCGACGGTCATGCGCCTGCCTTCCCCCACGGTTTTGGCTTGAGCTACACTTCATTCACTTATCGCAACTTCACCGCGGTGCGCGCAGGGGATGTATTGAAGATGAAGCTGAACGTGGCTAACACCGGGACGCGCGATGGCGACGATGTTGTCCAGATCTATGTGCGCGCATTGAATTCGCAGGTGGAGCGCTCCGTGCGCGAGCTGAAAGCATTCAAGCGCGTCAGCGTCGCAGCCGGCGCATCAACAGATGTCGCCATCGATCTGCCCATCGAGCGGCTCGCCTATTTCGACGAACAACGCGACGAGTTTGTCGTTGAACCGCTGGTGTACGAATTCATAGCCGCGCGCCACGCGCATGACGACTCTGCGCCAAGCGTTAGCGTGCGCTTGCCGTGACGCGCTCTGGTCGACGGTGACGTGCCAACAGCGCACATTACCAGTCGAATCGTGGTCCGTTCCGGGACGTGCCCCTCCTGAATCGGTCCGCCGAAACGCCGATAACCGCCTGTGTTGAACAGCACACTATTCCCTTGCGCGTCCCTGCTACCATATAAATGATCGCGGTTTCCGCCTCCCGCTGGGCTGACAAGCCTGCTCTGAAGCACTGCAACGCGCGGCGGACGGAGCCAACCCCAACTTCGCCGGCATCCCCGGCAACAGGAGAAACTCAAATGCCTCTAGTCTCCATGCGGCAACTGCTCGACGAGGCCGCCAAGGGCGGTTAC
>CAZFMB010000168.1:0-6209 GCA_964520005.1 uncultured Occallatibacter sp. | reverse complement strand
GCCGAGCGCACCGCCATCAACACGCCCCTGCAAGGCACCGCCGCCGACCTCATCAAGCTGGCCATGATCCGCATTGATACGGAGATTTCGCAACGCAAGCTGCGCTCCCGCATGACCCTCCAGATCCACGACGAACTCCTCTTCGACGTCCTCCCCAACGAGTCCGCCGAAGTCGCAGCATTAGTCCGCTCTGAAATGGAAGGCGTAATCCATCTCAAAGTCCCACTGGTAGCCGACCTGAAGTCTGGCCCCAACTGGCGAGATATGAATTAGTTTTCGGCACACCCCCCCAGAGACCTCGAATTCAACTCTATTGACAGCGCCGCGAAGTCCGGCGTATGGTTTTCTCACAAAATCAACCTTTCACATTTGGCCGCCAAAAGTGGAGCAGGCGCCGAGTTGTGGGAAATATAGGGAGCGAGAATGAATCCGGTCATCCTTATTGCCATCGTGCTTCAAATCTTTATTTCGCGCGTGTCCAGAATGGCGGGCGCTATCGCTAGTTATCTGATTACGACAGGAATTTTGCTGTGGGGTTTATCCCTGTATAGCGAGGATTCCGGGATTGCTTTCTTCGGCGTTCCCTTGTCTGAGCCGGCCTTTATTGTGATCTGCATGGTTTGGTACGGCTTCGACACCAGGGCACTCCTGCGTGTTCAAAAGCTGTCACAGAAGAACGCACCGGAACAACAATCGGACATGGCTGCGCAGACGCCTCAATTGAATATGTCGTCTCAAGACCAAACCTATTCGTATCCCGGAAGGGCGGAACAACTCGATATATCCAGCAACTACGACGCGCAGAAATAGCGGCTTTGGCGTCTTCGGGGAGCGTCAAATTCATGCGCCTAGTTCGCGGCGGATGGCGTTGGCAATCGCCTCCGCTTGCCGCTTCATCGCCTCTTCGCTCTCCGCTTCGATCATCACGCGGGCCAGCGCTTCCGTGCCGCTGTAGCGAATCACCACGCGGCCTGAATCCTTCAACTCCTCTTCCGCCGCGCGAATCGCCGCCGCCACCGTGGGAATCCCCTCCAGCGGCCTTTTCTCCCGCACCTTCACATTCACAATCACCTGCGGAAAGACCTTCAAATCCTCGGTCAACTCGTCGATGCCTTTGCGTGTTCGCGCCACCAGGTCCAGCACCACCAGCGCGGTCAGCAGCCCATCGCCCGTCGTTGCCAGGTGCGGCAGCAGTATGTGGCCGGACTGCTCGCCGCCCAGCGCCGCGTTGCGCTTCTGCATCTCTTCGAGCACATAGCGGTCGCCCACCGGGGCGCGCAACATGCGTATGCCGCTGCGCTTGAGCGCCGCTTCCAGGCCCATATTCGACATCGTCGTCGCCACCACCAAATCTCCCGTCAGCAGGTCGCGGTCATGCAGGTCGCGCGCCGCCATCAGCAGAATCGCGTCGCCATTGATCACGTTGTTATGGCTGCCTGCCAGCATGCAGCGGTCGGCGTCGCCATCAAAGGTCAGGCCCAGGTCCGCTCCACGCATTTTCACTTCAGCAGCCACCTTTGCCGGATGCAACGCCCCGCAGTTCAAATTGATGTTGTGTCCATCCGGTGTGATGTTCTGGAGAATCACATCGCCGCCCAGCCGCCGGAAGAGTTCCGGAGCAACCGCCGCCGCCGCCCCGTTGGCGCAGTCAGCCACGATGCGCAGGCTTTTTAATCGAAGTCCGGGCACACAGCTGAGAAGAAATTGAATGTAGTCGGCCTGGTATGCAGCGTTGTCCTCCACCGGCGGCAGCGTTGCCGCGTCGGGAGCAGCCGAGCACGAGGCATGATGGAGAATTTCCTCTTCCATCGCCAGTTCCACCGCATCGGCCAGCTTGAAGCCGTCCGCGCCGAAGAGCTTGATCCCGTTGTCCTGCCAGGGATTGTGCGAGGCGGAAATCACTACGCCCGCTTGAAATCCGTGGGTCCGCGCCAGAAACGCCACCGCCGGCGTGGGCACAACGCCCGCGCTCTCCACGCGCGCTCCCGTCTCGCGCAACCCCGCCGCCAGCATAGCCGCAATCCACGGGCTGGACTCGCGCGTGTCGCGGCCTAGAATCACCTTAGGTTCAGCCGTAACCTTGCGCAGCGAGTGGCCTAGCGCCAACCCACATGCGTAGATCGTATTGGCGTCAAGCGGATATTCGCCCGCCACGGCGCGTATGCCGTCGGTGCCGAAGAGTTTGCGTGCGTTGCTTGCTGTCATAGTCTCATTTCATATTCTTAGATTCCACGCGGCTGATGAACGCCCCATCAGAGAGGCGTGTACTAACCTTGTCGCCCGCTGTAACCTGCGCCGTCGAACGAATCACTCCGCCTGCCGCGTCCAGCACCAACGCATAGCCGCGCTCCAGTACGACCAGTGGCGACAAAGAATGTAGTCTCGCGTCCAGCGCGTTCAAATGCGCAGCGGATTCATGCGCCATCCTTTCCAGCGTACGATCTAGCCGCGTGCGGCAGACGGCCAGCCGTTCTCGCGCCCGTCCAAGCTGCTGCCGTGGATCGTGACGCAGAACGGCGGCGGCCAGCTCCGCCACTTCGCGCTGATGCTGTCGCAATGGGTTGCTTACAGCGGCCTCCAGGCGGAGTGAAAAATCGTCCAGCCGCTGCGCCAGCCTGTGCAGCAGCATATTCACGCGCCCTTCGGCGCGGCTCACCGGCAGCCGCGTCAACCGCTGCCGCGCTTGCAGCAATTGGAAACGCGCGGCGCGGGCCAGGCGCTGCTCATGCGTGGCCAGATGCTCGGCAATCTTGTGCTGTGCCTCGGTAATCAACTCGGCAGCTGCAGATGGCGTGGGCGCGCGCAGGTCGGCAACAAAATCCGCAATCGTAAAGTCCGTCTCATGTCCGATGGCCGAGACTATCGGCAGACGAGACGCCATAATCGCACGCGCCACCCGCTCGCTGTTGAAGGCCGCCAGGTCTTCCAGCGATCCTCCGCCGCGCGCCACGACGATCACATCCACAAGCCCTGAATCATTCAGTACGGATAACGCCGCCTCCACCTCGGCAGGCGCTGAATCGCCTTGCACGCTGACCGGGAAGATAAGCACGCTCAATCCCGAATGTCGCCGGGCAACAATATTCAAAAAATCGCGAATCACCGCGCCGGTCGGAGATGTGATGATGCCCACCGTGCGAGGAAACGCGGGCAGCGGCCGTTTGCGTTCCGCATCGAAAAGTCCCTCGGCCTTGAGCCGCGCCTTCAACTGCTCGAAGGCCAGTTGCAGCGAGCCCGCGCCCACCGGCTCCATGGTCTCAGCCACCAGTTGCATCTGGCCGCGCTGCTCATAGACGCTCACCCGGCCCCGTACCAGCACGTGCAGGCCATCCTCTGGACGGAAGCGCAGCAGCATCGCCTGCCGCCGGAACAGCACCACCGGCAATTGCGCCTCCGCGTCCTTCAGCGTGAAATAAACGTGGCCGCTCGGCGCTGGCCTGTAGTTGGAGATCTCCCCCTCCACCCATACGTCCCCATACTCCTGCTCAACCAGTTCGCGTACCTGGCCCACCAGCTCGCGCACCGGCCAGATGCGGCGAGTGTCCCGCGGCCCCTCAAAGCTGAGGCCGAGTTGCGGCTCATAGGTGTTTTCTCTGCTCACGTCTACTAAGTGTAATCGCGTTGGCCTGCCCAAGAGCCGCTGGAAGAAACGTGCTCCCGATGGAGGCGCCCCGATCTCGTCGGCAGTGCCTCAGGGTTTCAAGTCGGTCTTGGCCAGCAGCTCGAAAAACTGGCGCTGGGTACACTGGTCAATGGCTTCTCCCACCAGCTTGCCCTCGCGGTTGAAGACAAAGGTCTTGGGAATGCCGGTAATGTGGAAGAGTTTGTTCACCTTGTCATCTGTGTCCAGCAGGACCGGCGGATGATAGCCCATCCGGCCGATAACAGAGTTGACCTTGATCGGGTCATCATCAGTGATGGAGAGAACCACCAGCCCTTGCGACTTGTAGTGGGTGTAAATCACGTCGAGGTCGGGCATCTCCAGACGGCAGGGCCCGCACCAGGTGGCCCAGAAGTTCACCATCACGATCTTGCCGCGCAATTCCGAAAGCGTGACTTTCTTGCCGTGAAGGTCTTTGAGGGTGAAATCGGCCTTTTCAATCTCGGCGTCGTCGTCGGCCAGCACCTGACTGGCTTTGGCAAAGAGCGGATCGTCCAGGGTTGCGGTAACGTGCTCGTAGCGGACCAGAGTTGCCAGGTCCATGTAGGGCATCGGTGGCCGGTCGGTCTTGGCGGCAACAGGCGATTGCGCCAACGCTTGCGATAGCGTGTCGGCAACAGCCTGACGGGCTTCCGAACCCTGATCGCCCTCGGTAACCAGATGGGCCAGTGCGTCGGCTAACGAGACCTTTTTCGGGCTGGCGGGGAGACTGCGAATGTCGTTGGCGAGTTTGATGGTGCTCACTGGACGCTGTTCAGCGGAAAGGGAACGAAGGTTCTTGAGTTGGCTTATGATCTCCTGCTCGGAGGCTTGCGCATAGAGCAGGGGCGCAGCAAAAAGGACGGCCGCGATAAGCATTGTGCGGCGAATGGAGTTCATGGGCTCTCCTGAATGGAATGAATTGATGGCGTTTCAGCTTCGACGAAATTATATTCCCATGGCGCGAGGTCGAGAGCCGATTATTTCGGCGTTCCGGTAACCGGGTGCCCCAGGATCTGGGTCCCCATGGACAGATCTTAGTCCATGGGGTGAAGCTCCCTCGCAATTGGGCCCCTGGGAATTTACGTTCCTCATGGCGCCTAAGCGCCGTCCGCCCCATCGCAGGTGGCAAGCCGCTTTTCAACGACGGCGACAATCTGTTCGTGGACCTCTTTGATGCTGTGGTCGCCCTCAATCAGCACCACCCGACCAGGTTCGCGGTCGGCGATCTCCAGATACTTCTGCCGGACGCGGCGGTAGAAGGCCTCCTGTTCCTGCTCAAAGCGGTTTTCGTCCCCGCTGCTTTTTTTCGCAGTACACTGGTTGCGGCGCCGTGCGCGAGCTAGCGATGGCTCCATCGAGGGCAACAGCAACAGTGTCAGATCTGGCTGCAAGTTGGAGCAGATCAGGCGGTGGAGCTCCAGCACGACCTCCGAGCCCAATTCCCGGCCGCCGCCTTGATAGGCTTCCGTTGAATCCGTGAAACGGTCGCAGAGCACGATTTTGCCAGCCGCCAGGGCGGGCTTGATCACCTCAGCGATAGCCTGGGCGCGGTCGGCAAACATCAGCGCCATCTCGCACAGGGGCGCCAGGCCCTTGGAGCGCGAGTCCAGCACCAGCGCGCGGATGCGGTCCCCGGTCGCCGTGCCGCCCGGCTGGCGGGTGATCAGGGCGCTGTGTCCGTGTTTCTTCAGCCATGCCGCCATACGATTGATTTGCGTGGTTTTACCGGAACCATCCAGCCCTTCGAAGCTGATAAATAATCCACGCCGCATGGGCTGAGTCTACCACTTGAATTTAATTGCAGACGACTCTACTCCTCTTATGTTAAAAGTAGGAGAATTTCCTATTTTCCCAGGAGGCAGGCGACTGTGCTCCACAGGAGTTGAAACTAAGTGAATCTTCGCATCGTTCACAAACTCTCCACATGCGGTTTTCTCGCGCTCGCTCTGCTCACCACTTCGCAACTCCGCGCTCAATACCTGACGTTGGAGGGCCAAACCGGCGGCTTCCTAACCCCCACCGCCTACGTCGTTGAATCGGCCAAGGGCAAAGTTTTTTCCCACCCCGCCGTCGGCTTTCACTTCATCAGCGCCTCCACTGTGATCGGCAACATTGAAACCTTCAGCGTCACCGAAGGCTTCGCCAACCGCGCCGAGGCCGGCTACACGCGCAGCGTCCATCAGAACGGCAATCAAATGACCACCGGCCTGACACTCAGCCAGCTTTGGAGCTACGATGGCATGAATGTCTTTCACGGCAAGGTGGTGGGAATCAAGGACGGACAGTTCGGACCCTGGACACCGGGCGTGGCCGTCGGCGGCGTGGTTCGCACCGGCGATCACTTTGTTTCGGGCGCGATTCCACCGATTGCCACCGCGAATCTATCATTGATACTCGGCCCGGTTGACGGTGCGGCCCTCGCGACGCAGCTTTTTGGCACAACCACGACCAAGTCGTACACCAACGGTGACGTGTATATTGCCGTCACCAAGACCTGGGCGAAGAAGCCAGTTCCCTTCCTGGCGAACATCGGCTGGAAGGCCACCAATGCCACCATCTTCGGCAT
>CAZFMB010000167.1:0-6228 GCA_964520005.1 uncultured Occallatibacter sp. | reverse complement strand
GCCTTCAGCCTGAAAGATTCGTTGACCATCTTCGCGGAGATCGGCGTGCCGGTGAACGACATTCGCCTGGGCGGAGGCGGCGCGCGTTCGCCGCTATGGCGCCAGATTCAGGCCGACGCTTACGCCACGCCCGTTTCGCTGCTGGCGGCGGAAGAGGGCTGCGCGTATGGTTCCGCAGTGCTTGCCGGAGTGGGCGCGGGCCTGTGGCCTTCGGTGGATGCGGCCTGCGCGGAGATTGTGCGCATCGCCTCGGTGGTCAAACCGATCAAGCAATCCTCGGATAAGCTTCAGCAGCAGTACAAGCTTTATCGCGCCATTTATCCGGCGCTAAAGCAGATCAAATAAGAAGTTTCAGCCGTTTAGGTTTATTCCAGCGGCAGAGTGGAGAAGAGAGATGAGCGCAGCACAGCAGGCTTCAAGCGCGAAAGCGTCGCAGCCCATTCAGGAAGAGATCAAGCTCAAGAAACAGCAACTTGTCGAGTTCATGGCGCAGCACAAACTTGAAGGTGTTTTGTTGAGCCTGCATGAGAATATTTCCTGGGCCACGGCCGGCCAGGTGGATACGCGTGTTCTCATTCCCGGAACAACGGGCTCGGCAGCCGTCTTTGTGCGCAAGGATGGAAGCGGCTTCTACATCACGACGAAGAACGAAGCGCCCCGGATGCACGATGAAGAATTTGGCGGATTGCCCTTTGAGCCGATTGTTTTGCCGTGGCAAGAGGGGGACTTTGTCAAAGCGGCGCGCGGCCTGGCCGCGGCGGGCAAGCTGGGCGCCGACACGCATGTTGCGAACTGCGAACTCATCAGCCTGGCCGGATTACGCAGCCAGTTGCAGCCCACCGAGATCGAGCGGTATCGATTGCTGGGCCGCATGACCGCGCACGTGGTCGAAGAAGTGGCTCTGCACCTTGAGCCGGGCACGACCGAAGAGGAAATCAGCGCCATGACCTCTTCGCTGCTGATTCAGAAGGCCATTCTGCCTTCCGTGCTGCTGATGGCGGTGGATGACCGGATTCTCAAGTACAAACACGCTCTTGCCAGGGGCAAACGACTGGAGCGTTACGGCATGGTGAATCTATGCTCGCGCAAGTGGGGGCTGGTCATCTCCATGACGCGCTTTGTCCATTTTGGCCCGCTGCCGCAAAATCTTGCCAACGGATTCGATGC
Source organism: uncultured Occallatibacter sp. (assembly GCA_964520005.1). Taxonomy (GTDB): domain Bacteria; phylum Acidobacteriota; class Terriglobia; order Terriglobales; family Acidobacteriaceae; genus Telmatobacter. The sequence continues at coordinate 5,061 of CAZFMB010000167.1, read as the reverse complement.
GGCGGCCAAGGTCAATGCGGCATTGCTGCACGCGACGCGCGCCGGAGCGACGGCGGGGCAATTGTACAAGGTTGCCAAGGACGCCTATGCCGCGGCAGGGTTCCCCGGAGAAGAAGATTTGCATCACCAGGGCGGAGCTACCGGCTATGGGGAACGTGAATGGGTGGCGACGCCCAATGGGTCGGAGATCGTAGTGAACCGGCAGGCCTTTGCGTGGAACCCTTCGGCGCGAGGCGGCAAGGTGGAAGACACTGTTTTGCTCGAAGACGGCACGATTGAGATTTTGACCAAAACAACGAAGTTTCCTGCGGTTGAAACCGTGGTTGGCGGCAAGAGCTACCACTCAGCGGGTGTGCTGCTGAAATAGCAACCGTAGAGATCGATCTGCCGGCGGAACGATTGGCGTAAAATGCATTTTTAGGATGGATGGCGATGAAAACTCTGGTTCGCTGGATTGCCCTGCTGTTTTTTGCACTGACAATTACGATGACTAACTCACATATTTCCAACATCCACGCGCAAGCGCTTCCCGAGATCGGCGGACAGAAGGTAATCGTTCTCAGCCGCACTGCCGTCAGCACTACGAAGCCGGAGTTCACCAGCATCACCATCGCGCCGGGCCGCGGCATGGAAATTCTGCAGATTACCGCCAATTTTCCCCGCAAGGGCAATGTAGACGTGCTGGCCTCGCCTGATTTGGCCGGTGCAAAGAAGATGCTCGACGTGGACGATGACGACTTCGGCGACCTCGGCTACCGTCTGGGCGCGGCCTTCCTGGCGCCTTATCCGAATCGGATTCGCGGCAAACTTTCGGCTGACGGCAAGACGCTAACCACCGAGTGGCAGGGCCACACGTTGACGCTGCCGGCCAATAACATGGGCCACCTGCCCACCGCCGAACGCCACGCCATGCATGGGCTGATCCTCAAAGCCAAGACCGATGAGGTCGAAGTTAAACAGATTAAAGGCGGCGAAGAGGTCTCCGGCATCATCCACGCCGGCGATTTTGGCGGTCATTGGCTCTCCAAAACACAATTAGTGGTCGCCATCAAGCTTACTGCCAATGCTGTGGACGTTAGTATCGAGGCGGCCAACGTGGGAAAAGAGGACGAGCCGATGGCCATCGCCTGGCACCCCTACTTTAACCTGCCCTCCGGTGACCGCACACAGGCCAGGGTGCAGATTCCGGGTGCCACTGTGGCCGAGTTGGACAACTACGACAACGTCTTCCCCACCGGCAAGCTGCTGCCCGTTGCGGGAACCAAGTACGACATGAGCTACGTCAGCGGAACGGCTTTGGGAACGAACTACTACGACGATAACTGGAACCATCTGGTGTGGGGAGAGAACAAGGCAGTCACAGTTCGAGTCATCGACCCAGCCGTGCATTATGGAATCAGCATCGAGGGCCTGTCGCCGGAGATCAAGACCATCCAGATGTACGCGCCGCCCAACAAGAACTTTGTGGCCATCGAACACCAGTACAACTTCGCCAACCCCTTCGGCAAGGAGTGGGATGGAATGGACACCGGCATGGTAACACTGAAGCCGGGGCAGAGAACCAAGTGGCAAGTAAGGCTGCATCTTTTAGTGCCGTAAAGAACCGCTGACTTCCCCCCCCTGTCCCCCACCAGCGTCAGCGTTCCTTACAACAACAGGAAAGCACTGCAATAGACAAATAATGTCTATAGGGAATACTATGTGCTTTCCTACGGCAGTACCTGGCTCCGCGCTCTGGAGCAACTGCTGGACGTGGTATGAAGACGGGAGGTAGGCAATTGCCCAAGGCCAAGATTAAACGGCTGTATCTGATCCCCATTCTCTCCAAGGCTCTGGACGTGATCGAGCAACTGGAGCAGAACCATGCGCCAGTCACCCTGGAAGACGTCTATCAAAAAGCCCAGATATCCAAGACCAGCGTCTATCGCATCCTCAAGACGTTGGTGCATCGGGGCTATGTCGCGCAGACGCAGGACGGCCAGTATCGCCTGGTTTCCCGCCCGCGCCGTCTGCGCTTCGGCTTCGCAACATTGAGCGGCGAGATGCCCTTTCCGGTAGCCGTGACGCAAAGTGTTGTAACGGCAGCAGCGGCATCGGGCGTGGAGTTGATCGTGCTCGACAACCGCTACGATCCCGACATTGCCATTCAGAATGCGGAGGAGTTGGTGGCCAAGCAGGTGGATCTGGTGCTGGAGTATCAGGTGGAGGAGGCCGTGGCCCCGCGCGTAGCCCATATCTTCAAAAAAGCCGGCATTCCCCTGGTCGCCATCGACATTCCCCACCCCAACGCAACTTATTTTGGGGTGGATAACTTTGAATCGGGCTATGAAGCCGGCGTCCTGCTTGCCCAACACGCCATTGTCAAGTGGAAGGAAAAAGTGGATTGGGTGCTGGGAGTCGGATTCGCCGAAGCAGGCAGCTTTGTGCAAAGCCGCATTACTGGCTCCTTCGAGAGCATTCGCGAACGGATCAGTTACATTCCCGCTGAGCGCTTCGTGCAAATCGAGGGCCGGGGCATGCGCCAGCCCAGCCAGATTGCCATGACCAGGTTTCTCGCCGGCTACCGCGAAGGAGAGCGCATCCTTATCGCCACTGCCACCGATTCCAGCGCGCTCGGCATTCTGGACGCCGCCCGCCAGCAAGGCATTGAGGCAGATATTGCTATCGCCTCACAGGACTGCATTCCCGAAGTGCTCGAAGAGATGCGTACGGGCAAGAGCGCCATCATCGGCTCTATCTCGCATGAAGTAGAGAGTTATGGCCCTCGCCTCATCCAGCTCGGCATTTCTCTGATGAGGGGTTACACGGTTCCTCCTTACAACTACGTGCGGCACCGCGTGATCACCCCGGAAACCCTGGGCGTGGAGAAGGCATCTTCCCCTGCAAGCCGTCCTGGTAAGGCTATGAATTAAAACATTTTACACATTAATGAATGTCCTTCGAGGATCCGCGCGGAATAGGGAGGACAATCGGCCAATTTGCGCGTCCTAAATGGTAAGAATTCGGACTTTGACAATGAAGTGCGCTCGGCATAGATTGTTTCTACGGGTACAATGTTTCATATGGGAACCATGTATTTTTTTGCTTTCAAACCATCAAATTGGAGCTGGAGCAGGTTTTGACGACAGGGCGAAGATAACCTATTAGGAATGAATGATGACCGGAACAGACAGTATTGAAAAGCAGCACCCCTGTTTTGTCGCGGTAGACCTGGGCGCAAGCAGCGGGCGCGTGATTGCCGCGCAACTCCGCCACGAGTCTATGAGCCTCAGAGAAGTCAGCCGGTCTTCCATCGCTTTTGCCAAGGATCAGCATAGCGGCTATTTGTGCTGGGATATTGACGCCATCGAGGACAATGTCCGCAAGGGAATCGAAGAGGCTTCGCATCTCGCGCCCATCTCGAGCATCGGCGTGGACAGTTGGGGCGTGGATTATGTTTTGCTCGATGCCCAGTCGCAACGAGTGGGCCTGCCGGTCTGTTATCGCGACAGCCGGACTCAAGGCAAAATCGAGCAAGTGACGGCGCGCATGACGCGGGCTGAAATCTTCCGGCGGACGGGCATGCAGTTTCAGCCGTTTAATACGATTTATCAACTGGCGGCGATGGCTGAACAGGAGCCTGGGTGGGTGAGCAAGACACGCCACCTGTTGATGATTCCCGACTACATGCACTTCCGGCTTTGCGGAGTGGTGGCCAACGAATATACCGACGCCACCACCACGCAACTTCTGAACCTGGATGGAGTATGGGACGGGGATTTATTTGAGGCCGCTGGCCTGAAGCAAATTTGGATGCAGCCGCCGGTAGCGGCAGGCACGGTTCTTGGAGAGGCGCGCCTGGGCAACAGCGCCGCCAAAATCGTGGCCGTGACCACCCATGACACCGCTTCGGCAGTTGTTGGAACACCCTTCGAGGCCGATACGGAAGCCTTCCTCAGTTCGGGAACATGGTCGCTGATGGGAGTGGAGAGCGTGGTTCCGTACGCCTCAGAGCAGGCCCTCAAATGGAACTTCGGCAACGAGGGCGGATTCGGACGCCGCTTCCGCGTGCTGAAGAACATCATGGGGCTTTGGCTCTTGCAGCGCATCACTCAGGAGTTCCAGATCCCCATCGACGATGCTCTGCTGAGCGCGGCGGCGGAGGCTGCGCCTTGGCGGTCGATTGTGAATCCTGACGATGGACGATTCCTAAATCCGGATTCGATGAAGCAGGCCATTGCGGATTACTGTGTTGAAACCCGGCAGCCCGCGCCTGAGACGGCGGCACAATTTGCGCGCTGCGCATTGGAGAGCCTGGCGCTTACTTATCGGCTGGTCAAGGAGCAACTGGAATCGTTGCGCGGCCAAAGCCTGACCAGAATCCGTATTGTGGGAGGCGGCTCGAAAAATCGCCTGCTCAATCAATTGTGCGCTAACGCCTGTCAGTTGCCGGTGAGCGCCGGGCCGGTGGAGGCTTCGGCGCTGGGAAATATATGCACGCAGATGATTGCACTGGGCGAAATTTCCGGCCTCGATGCAGCTCGCGCTTTGATCCGGCACTCCTTCGAGATCAACGAGTATCGTCCCCTGGAGCCGATTCCGGATTCCGTTTGGAAACAATTTCAGCAATTTGTAACGCCAGGAATGAGAAAGGATGTTGAGTGATGAAGGTTACGCAAAAGATTCAAGCAGCCTACGATCTGGCCAGGGAACGTTACGCGGAGATTGGCGTGGACACCGAGAAGGTACTTCCCCAACTGGAGCAGATTCCGATTTCCATTCAATGCTGGCAGGGAGACGATGTTCGCGGCTTTGAAAATCCCGAGGGCGATTTGACCGGCGGCATTCAAACCAGCGGCAACTATCCGGGGCGGGCAAGGACTGCCGACGAACTACGCGCCGACTTTGAAGTTGCCATGGCGCAGATTCCAGGCAAAAAGCGGCTCAATCTTCATGCGATTTATCTGGAAACGGAGAAGCCCGTGGATCGGGACGTCATTGAGCCAAAGCATTTCGAGAAATGGGTGAAGTGGGCCAAGGCGCATGATCTGGGCCTGGACTTCAACCCCACCTGCTTCTCGC
>CAZFMB010000166.1:0-6277 GCA_964520005.1 uncultured Occallatibacter sp. | reverse complement strand
GCCACGCCCTTCATCCTCATCTGGTATCTCTGGATGGTTCCCGCATCGCAGCAGGCCTTGCTCACTCTGGGCATCGACACCATCGGCTCCGGCACTTTTTCCATCATCACCCGCATCGCCCTGCTCATCATCGTCACTTCGGCCACCATCGTGGGCGTCGCCTACTTCCTCGCCTACCGCAATCCCATCGACTTCAATCTCTCCCATGCAATGGCCATCCTGCTGCTCGCGCTCATCGCCACCGCCGCGGGCGAGTACTCCCGCGAAATGCTGCGCAAGCCCTACGTCATCGGCAACTGGATGTACTCTAACGGCGTCCGTGTTCCCTACGTCGCCCGCATCAATCAAGAAGGTTATCTGGCCCACTCCATGTGGCTCGCCAATGAATCAAGCTACTCCCGCGGCGAAGCCATCTTCCGCGGCGAGTGCGGCTCCTGCCACACGCTCGGCGGCTATCGTCCGCTGAAGTCGTTGCTTGCCGGACGCGACCGCGCCAACATCGCCAACTTCATCACCATGTTGCACGACTACAAGCCAGACTCGCCCTACCACCGCTACATGCCGCCCATGGTCGGCACCAAGCAGGACATCGAAGACCTGACCGACTTCCTCAACGCCCAGGTCAACCCGCCGCAAAAACCGATGCAGACGGCGCAAAAATAGGAATTTTTTCAGACAGGACGTAGCCGCGTTTGAGCCTCGATGTCGTGTGCAAACCCGGAGAGAATCGACAGGATGTAGAATAACAGCGCGATTCCAAGAATCGTCCAGCAAATATGGAGAAGCTGCATCTGGCTGGAGACACCGGGAACGTAGCCAAAAATCGCGATCTCAAGCGCTCCAAGGAAGAGGATGGTAGCCGCCGCCAGGGTCCACGGCCATAGACAGCCCAGAGCCGGCCGCGCCTGCGGAGGAATCAGCCAGCGCCAGAACGTGAGCTGTGATCGGATGCGTGTGGCCAATCCCCAGACAATCGTAAAGAGGACAACCTCCGCGATGCCGCCGCCAGTTAAAAATGAAGCAATGCCTAGCAAAAGAAAGACCGCCGGACCATGTTTCCTCTGGATAAAATGCAGCGCCCAGAAAATCATAAGTACGCCCAGCAATGTGGCGATAATTCCGGTCACAAGAAAGTTTGGAATCAGCGTGAACGCGCCTTCCCCACCCTGCTTCCATACGGTCCAGCGATAGCCTGAACCGAGAGCATTCACGATCAGGCCTGGAGTTGGCTTGTACCCTTGCACAGTTTCCAGCAGGCCATGGTCAATGGAGCCGATGCCGACGAGAACGCCCAGTGTGGTAACAATAGTCCGCGTGGCGGTGTTATCAACTCGCGGTGTCAATGGGTCGTGCCTTACTTCCATCATTGAGATTCCATCCCCGTGGGAGTCATTCTCCAGCGCGTCCAGGTTCCGCATATAGGACCTGAGAATTCACCATCACTTCTTCTTAGAATCAGCCGTCATTCTCTCTACCTGCTCAGCGGCAAACGCCACCAGCTTCGTGCAAAGATTCTGGTGCAACCCACGCTCTTTGTAAGAACTCATGCCCGCTTCGGTGTCGAGAGCGCAGCCAGTCAATTCGCGGCACAAAATCGACCCATGCTCCTTGCGAAAGGTCTCTGTCAATTGTCGCGTCCGCTCATAGAGCGCATCGCGGCCTGCAACGGGATCGGCGGCCATGGCTTCTCCGCAGGCCTCTCCAATTGTAAGCAAAGCCCCCATCAGTGCTCCGCATACCTCTCCCTGTCGCGCAATGCCGCCGCCAAAGGGCGCGGCCAGCGCCAGCCGCTGCGGCTCGCTCAGGCCTATGTCGGTGGCGCTGGCGGCATACACCGCCTGCGCGCAGTTGTAGTTCTTCGAAAAAAGCTCAACAGCGCGTTCACTTTGTTTCTTGCTCACAAGCAGCCTCCCGGGGCTGATTTGCCCTCTCATGATTAGATTCAGCACTTCACTCCACGCTCCATATTATGCGATCCTGAATATGCCATGAAAATCATCCTCGGCATACTCGCCATCCTCATCATTGCCGCCTCGCTCTTCGCCGACTACAAATGGCGCCAGTGGATAGCCGCCCGCCGCCGCGACCGTGAGTAATCATCTGCCATGCTAGCGGCTTCTGCCCTCCGCAGGTGCCCGCGGAGGCCTGTTAGCTGTCAAATAGCTTGCGCGAGCGAATAGCGAGCGATTGGCCCCACCGCAGGTGGTTACAATAATTACTAGGGAGCCGTCCAACGACTATGACTCATTCTTACGTCCTTGCCTATCGCCTCACCGCTCGAAACATACGTGCCAGCCTGCTACTCGCCTTGGCCGCGGCAGTTATATTTTTCGCCGCTGCCGGAGCCCATGCCCAGTTTGGCGCGCCATCGCTTGGCACGCAGGTGCATGACACTACCGCTCTCAAACCGCCTGCCGGAGCTCGCGTGGCGCTGATCGAGTTTGAAGACATGGAGTGCCCGGATTGCGGCCGCGCCAACCCTTTGCTCAGGGAAGCCGCGGCCAAATACAAAATTCCTCTGGTGCGTCATGACTTCCCGCTGGCCATGCATGCCTGGAGCTTTAATGCCGCTGTCTACGCCCGCTGGTTCGACACCAAGAGCAAGGCCCTGGGCGACGAGTATCGCGACCAGGTCTTCGCTAACCAAGCCTCCATCGTCAGTCCGGATGTACTGCTGGAGTTCACACAGAAATTTGCCGCCGGCCACGGCCTTGCCCTGCCCTTCGCCATCGACCCCCAGGGCAAGCTGGCCGAGCTGGTCAAGGCCGACTACGCCCTCGGGCAGCGCATCGGCATCGAGCACACCCCCACCATCTGGGTCGTCACCGCCCAATCCAAGGGCGCGCCATTCGTCGAGGTCGTCGACCGCAGCAAGCTCTACCAGCTCATCGATCAGGCCATCGCCGACACTTCTTCGCACAATTCCGCCTCCGCCAAACCAGCCTCCGCCAAGCCGCCTGTAAAGAAGCCGTAGCCAACCGCCAGCCCGCAAAGAATTACGGCGCATCCCGCTCAAGGATGCGCCGTTTCTATTCCCTATTCCCTACTTCGCTACTCCCTGTATTTCCACCAGCTTCTCCGCCTCGCCCACCCCCGGAGAAACCATCCGCGTCTGCGGCGCTCTCCAATGGTCAATGTAGCTGATCCGGTGCACGCATCCAATCGTGCAATTCGGCGCGCAACTTTTCGCCGTCAAAAACTCCCGCTTCACATCCGCCGTTGTGTACCCAGCCAGCGGCACCCCCGGATAACCTCTCTGCTGCGAGCAATAATGCACCAGCCCGTCCTCGCAGATATACAGGTACCGCGACCCCGCCCGGCAGCGCCAATCATTCGGCAGCCCCTGCACAATCGCCTCCTGAAACAAATCAAAGCGCGAATAATTGGTCTTCCTCCGGTGCGTCATCTCGAAGTAGACTCGCGCCTCGTCCTCCTTCAGCGGCTTCAGTTGCCCGTCCCCGTCGTGGATAATCCCAATCGTCGATTCAAAGCCCAGCTCCAGCGCCCGCCGTCCAATCACCAGCGCGTCGTTGGGATTCTTGAAGCCCCCGCCCACCACCGAATTGATATTCACATGAAACGTGGCATGTTCCGCCAGCATCACCAGCTTCTTGTCCAGCACCTTCAGGCTCTTCATCGACACATCATCCGGCACTAGATTATCAATAGAAATCTGCATGTGGTCCAGCCCGGCTTTGTTCAGCCGCTCAATCCTTTCCACATTCAGCAGATATCCGTTAGTAATCATTCCGGCAATCGCCCCAGTTTTCCGTATCCGCCGTATAATCTCGTCCAACTCAGGATGGGTCAGCGGCTCTCCGCCGCTGATGCCGATCATAGCCGTCCCCAGCCGTCCCAGGTGGTCGATCCGCCGGAACATCTCCTCCAATGCCACAGGCTCCGACACCTTGTCGTACTCGTTGCAGTAGCCGCAAGAGAGGTTGCAAAACCGCGCCGGCACAATCTGCGCCAGCACCGGATGAGAAGTGGACGCCAGCGCGCTCGCCACCATCCGCAGCTCGCGCGCCTTCCGCGTAGCCCTGATCCACAGCCCCCGCACCGTCCTTTTCCGCGCCATCGCCATCTCTTCCATTGAATCACATTGCGGACCGGATCAGAGCCTCTAAATCGGTAAGATTGGCGTATGTATTTACTTGATCTTGAGGGCACTCTTCTCGCTCTCTTCTCCTCATTTTGTTGCACCTATATTACAATTTATCCCTAAGTCAATCCGGTGATGCTGATAGAGTTGTTCTATGGTTGAACGGGAATACACCGTATACGGGGTTGAACATGTGTACGACGCGTCCGACGAGTATGAGCACGCCAATCCTATCTCACCCGTTGTCCTGTCTGCAGAGTCAGTTGCGGATGCCCTTGACAAAGCAACGGGGGTGCTTCAATCAGCTATCAATGAGGAACGGCGAGGGTTTCTGGCGTCAGGAATGTTCATCGCTGAGGTGATCCGCGTTTTGGATTCGGAAGGCTATTGCATATTCCAAAACTCTCACGGCCTTCAACGTTATTTTGGCGGCCAACTGGAAGACGCTTCTACCGCGTGGGCTGACCAAAAAGATGTGCCTTTTATCTCTTGCTTTCTCAGCTACAACAGACGCGACGAAGAATTCACCAAACGCCTTTATCGCGATCTCTCCCGCCTTCGTCTCCGGTGCTGGTTTGCTCCCGTCGACCTAAGAACGGATCATCTGGAACGAGCCCTTAAGCACGCTATCGAAAGCACCGATAAGCTCATCATTGTCTTGTCTGAGAATTCACTGGCAAGCCGGTGGGTTGAGTTTGAAGTAGAGCACGCTCTCGCAAAAGAACGTAATGCCGCGTCGCGGCTTCTGTTCCCGGTATTGCTGGACGGGTCTGCCATCGCCAGCGAGTTATCCTGGGTTCGAGACGTGCACGACCGGGGGTACGGTATTGATTTTTCAGGGTGGCAGGACAATGCCGTATACGGTACAGCTTTGGACAAATTGGTCTCAGGCTTCGCCCAACACTTGTGAGATTCTAAGGCGGGTGCCCACAGGCCCCGCCGCTGGAACCTGGAATTCTCCTATCTCCCCGACCCAATCCGCCCTTCCGCCTCCATCAAATTGCTCAGAATATCGTTGATGCGGGTCAGGTGCCCTTCGCCTTTGGAACGCAGGCAAGAGCATGCCTAAAGCCATGCCTCTGCCGACCTGCCGATTCGCTGACTTGCTGACTTGCAGATAATTACCCTCAGTCGGCGCACAATCAAAGCATGAACAAGGACCAGAGCCGCGCACCGTTCCTGACCACTGACAACTGAAAATTGGCACCCACCCCCACCCCCCATATACCCCCCTGGGGTATAAATCTCCTAAAATCTTTGCAGACTATTTCTAACCCCATTGAAATCAACACCTGCTTTAAAATTTTCCAGCCGAATTCTCCCACATGGTGAGATTTGGCCTCTGAAAATGACTGGAAATTCCCGTTTCTTGCCGGAAAAAGACGGTTTCTGAATTATTTTGAATTGCTAATCACCCCAAACGCAGCGAGGGCGCCAACCGGAATCCGGCGGCGCCCTTTGCGTTGCTGCATCCTCAAATCTTCACACGCAGCCATCGAAGCCCAGTGCCTTCAAATCCTCCATCTGCTGTTTCAACTGCTCCATCTGTTTCTCAATTTGCTGCTTCATCTGCTGCCGTTGCTCGTCCATCTGTTTCTGATCAATCATGAAATCTTCCTGCTTGAAGTTATTGCGGAACTCTTCCATCTGCTGCTTCAGTTGCTCCATCTGTTTCTGATCGAGTTTAAAATCCTCCAGTTTGATGCTCTCGCGGATCTTTTCGGCCTGCTTGCGCATCTCCTCAGCCTGTTCCGAGCTGATCTTCGAACTTAGTTCTCTGGCCTGATCCTTCAGCTTCTGCGCCTGCTCACTCATCGCCAGCGCCTGATCCGCCGCATTCTGCGCTAACTCCGGATCAATCTCCGCCACCACCATTCCATCGCCGCCAGGGAATATCTCCTCCATCTCCAGCATTCCGTGGCGCTTTGAATCCACTTGCAGGGTCAGCGTCTGCTGCTTCTTGTCGCGCAAAATCGTCACTTGCACCGGCTTGCCCTGGTTGGAGTGCAGCGCGCGCTCCCAGTCGCCCATCGAAGCGATGGCGTCTGAACCCACTTTAAGAATCACGTCGAATGCCTTCAGCCCCGCCGTGTCGGCCTCGCTCTTGTGCGCCACCTGCCTCACCATCAGCCCGCCGCTCACGCCCAGGTACTCGGCCATCTGCGAGGTCAGCGG
>CAZFMB010000165.1:0-6344 GCA_964520005.1 uncultured Occallatibacter sp. | reverse complement strand
GCCATCCGCTGACCGACGACCAACTTGCCGCGATGCTCCAGGCCCAGGGAATCCAACTGACCCGCCGCACCGTAGCCAAGTACCGCGAGGATATGAATATTCCCTCGACACACCAGCGCCGCCGCCGCGACGCATAAGTTTCTCTCTACGTCATACAACAAGGCCTCGGCAGGTTTCCCTGCCAAGGCCTGTTTTTTCATTGCTTGCCGACGTTAGGACATTTTGGCTATTGCAGTAGACTTCCGTGCCCCATCCTTTCCGCTTTCTTCTGCGGAAAGGGTGGGATACCAAACACATTTTCGGTCTACACCATTTCAAAAAATGCTCTAGAAATTCAAACGAATCATGATCTGCGTCAGGCGCGGATCGTTTGCCTGGGTCAGGGTTACATAACCCCAGCCGGTGGTGTTCGGCGAGGTTCCCGGGCCGCCAAAGTTCGGCGTATTCAAGGCGTTGAAAAATTCGCCGCGGAGCTCGAAGCTGTACCCCTCGTGAATCTCGAACTGCTTGAAAAGCGACAGGTCCATCAACGGATGAACCAGTTGGCGAAGGTTCATGTACGGCCCAATCGTGTTCAGCGTGAACGTATAGTTCTGCTGGAAGGCCGGCACAGGACTGTTGGCGTCGCAACCTGGCACGGTTGGAGTGGACATTTGCAGGACGCCCGCCGGATTCTCCCAGCAGGTGTTGAAATACCGGTTGTAAGAACGGTATGCCGACTTCGGATTCTTCAGCTCGGTGTAGGTTGTTCCGGAACCATACTGGGATCCGCCGGTCGACCCGGGGTTGGAGATCAGAGAGCCGTTGTAAGCGCGCAGAACGCCGTGCAATGTCCATGAGCCCAGCGTTTCCCGCTCATACCACGGCTTCCCTTTCAGCTCTGTAAAGTGGTAGGTGCCAAGAATGTTGGACAGAAGATTCGGCTGGGAATCCTGATACCGGAACAGCTTGGCGTCCTGTGGATTCAGGAAGACGTTCTGGTCCATCACCTTGGCAAACGTGAGGTTGCCCTGCATGTCGAAGTTATGGCTCAGTTGCTTGTTCACCGTAACTTGAAGCGCGTTGTACAGCACGGTTCCGATCGACATGTAGTTGTCTTGAACGCCGGTGAACTCCGGATAAGGCACCTGCAGATAGTAGGCCAGAATCTGGGCTGGATTCAGCGTCCCAGCCACCTGGCCCGCCATCGGATTCGTTACCTTGGTGTTGGTCCAGTAGGTCTGATTCGCCAGCGTTCCAATGCCCGTGGCCAAATCCGACGCAGGCATATCGTCGAGCTGCTTGTTGACTTCCAGCCGCTCGGCCTTGTTTCCGTTGTAGACAAGCTGCAACACCATCTTCGCCGGCAACTGCATCTGCAGGCTGGTGGACCACTGCACCATTCTCGGCTGCGAATGGTCCGGATCAGGGAAGGTGACGCCCTGGCCGAGCTGTGTGGACAGCCCGAGCGAACTGCCCGTCGGCGGTTGAACTCCGGTGGGCCACGGACTGCTCAGGATGTTGGCCGGATGCGTATTGTCTGACGTGGCCACATAGGATGTCGAGTTGCTGAAGCCCTGACCCAGCGGGCTCTCCATCGTATTGAAGTAAATGAGCCCGATGCCGCCCCTGAGAACCAGCTTGGGCGTGAACTGATACGCCAGTCCAAGCCGCGGCTGGTAGTTGGTGTAGACCTGCGGCACGGGGAAGCGGTTTGACGAGTTCACAAACGTCAGGCCGCCTTTCAGCGTAAGTCCCGTAACCGAAGACTGCAGCGGGTTGGTGCACGTGGTGCAGAAGCCGGCATTCATCCGGTTGAAGCGCTCCGTGAAGGGCGACTCATAGTCCCAGCGAAGGCCCGCGTTGACGGTCAGCTTGTCGGTTGCGCGCCAACTATCCTGCACAAAGAACGCAATGTACTTCTGTTCGAGGGCATAGGCAATCTGGTTGCCATAGGTTCCGCTCGAAGGATAACCCAGCAGCAAAGCCGCCATGGCATTGCCAGAGTTGGAATCGCCGCCGACGGCTGTGTTGATCGAGTTCTGCTGCGTAAATTCGCGGTTGAAGTTAAATACTCCGACGCCGCTCTGCGGATTCTGTACGTTGTACCGGCTCAGGTTGCTGTCGAAACCGGCCTTCAGAGAATGCTTCTGAACCTGCTTGTTCACCAGCACCGAGAACGATCCGAGCGTATCTTCGCTGATCTGTCCGGTATTGCCGGCCGCCAGCCCGGCGTAACTATCAGACGCCGAGGTGCCGGGGAACGACTGGTACGGCAGATTGGTTCCGCTGATGTTGATCTTGGAAAGGTCGAAGGTATTTCCCGGATAGACCAGCCCAAACGGATGGTAGACGACGCCGATACGGGCGTCCATCACGTAGTCGTGCGGAAGCACGCTCACGTAGTCCAGGCTGCCGCCTTCCGTGTTGCGATAAACCGTGTAACCGTCGCCCGTCGGGCCGATGCCCTTGGGGAACCCTTCCAGCGGCTCAAACTGATTCAGGATGTCCTTGAAGAACGTCCCATTGAACTTGTTGTTCGCATTGATCGAGTGATCCACGCGCGTCACAATCGAAAAATACTTGTTCGGCGTAGAGGTTTGGGACGAGATGTAGTTGACGGTCGGGCTCAGGGAGCTGTTCGGCGCCGGATAGTAGCTCATGAGCGCCGCGCCCGCCGCATTGATTCTGCCCGTGGGAATCAGGTTGTTCGGGAAAGGTGTGCGGTTATTGTTGGCATCGAGTGTCGTGGGGTCGTAAATCTGCTGACCGGCTCCGGCCACGCAGACGCCGCTCGAGTTGAAGTTTGAGCACAAGCTGGAGAAATCGCCGCCCACCATGCCCTTGCCGGTAATACCGCCAGTGGTGGTTGGCACCAGGGAGGTATAGGGCAGCGTCTGGTGCAGTTGAAGGCGCTCGTAAGCCACCATGAAGAAGGTCTTTCCGCGCCCGTTGTAGACATGCGGAATTTTCACCGGCCCATCGACGACAAAACCGGGCTGGTTCCACTGGTCGTTGCCGCGGGGCGTCGGATTCGTCAACGCATTCTGTGTCGCGGCCCGCTCATAGGTATTCGCATTCATGTAGGTGTTGCGGAATACCAGGTATGCCGATCCGTGGAACTGATCCGTGCCGGTCCTCAGCACGGTGTTGGTTACCACGCCGTCCCCATGCCCGTACTGGGCGTCATAAAGGCCGGTCTGAACATTTACTTCTTGAACCGCCTCAGGCGAGGGCACAAACCCCGTATAGCTGGCTCCGGAAAGGCGCTCGGCGGGATCGTCGGGAATGCCATCCAGCGTCAGCCGGTTATGGCCGCTGCTGCCGTTGGTAATCACCTGCACCGCCGCGCCGCTGAAGGGATTGGTATAGGTGCTGGCTTTGCTCTGCATGTAGTAGCCGGAGTACACACCGGCCGCCATGGTGGCGAGCACAAACGGATTGCGCCCCACGTTGGGCAGATCCGTGACTTCATGGGTGGATAGCGTTGTTTGCAGGTTGGCTGAGCCTGTATCGATCATCGCCACGTCGGCGCTGACCACCACATTCTGTTCCGCCCCGCCAACTTTGAGGGAGAAATCGACCACCTGATTTCCACCTGCGTTCAGTACCACGCCGGTGCGTGTCTCAGAGGTGAACCCCTTGGCGGAAATCGTCACCGTATACGTGTCGGGAGTGAGGAACGGGATGGTAAAAACGCCCGTCGCGTTCGTCACTGTTTTGGTTACGTACCGGGTGGAAACGTCCATGGCAGAAACATCTGCCCCGGCAATGCTTGCGCCCGTAGGGTCGGCCACTTGCCCGGTGATGTTCGCGAGATATTGCTGCGCGATCAGCGAGTTGCCCAGCGACATGATCCCGACCAGGATCAGCCACCAGTGCATTCTGTGCGTCAGATAGCTGGCAAAGCTTTTCATTTGAATGTTTCCTCCTGAAATTTCGGCTCGCATGGTGCTGCCATGCGAACGGTTTGTCAAAGCGTGGGGCGCGACTCTGGATGATCTGCAACCAATAGCGCAAAGGTCTGCCTATTGGTTCTGAGTGCCCATAAAAATCCCTTGCGTTGAACACCGTGAACAACCCATTCGTGCGCTAGAGCATTTTGGCTTTCGCTGTAGACTTCCGTGCCCCATCCTTTCCGCGTTTTTTGCGGAAAGGGTGGGATACCAAACACATTTTCGGTCTACACCATTTCAAAAAATGCTCTATGCGCAGAATCCATTCGTCTCCGGCCGGCCCATTCTGCTCTCTTGAACGGTCAGAGCGCTAAACATTCCGCCCCGTGTAAAGCCACAGGTGTGGACCGGTGGAGAATTATCGAAACACGATCAATGGCAGACAAGTTAATTTACCGGAAGACAGACGCCACTGTTCACCGTTAAGAGCAGGCTAAGGTATTTGTTTGCAACGGTTAAGCCCATCCAGCCTAATTATCAAAGTAAACGGTTAGAACGCCGCCGGGGGCCGGCTTTCTTTGGGTCTGCACTCTGGAATTGCCAAGGGGCGATCCAGGGGACTAGACTCTGGTGCGTACTTTGGGTATGTGGAATGGATCACATGTCGAATCACCCGGCGCCGGAGGATTTGGCGGAGGGCTCGGAAGATCAGCCCAGTGTAGAAGAGCGGCGCGCCCTGATTGAGCGTGTGGCCGCCAGCGAGCAATTCAGCCGCTCGGCTCGCCTGCGCGATTTTCTGCTTTACGTCGGAAGGAAGTCCCTCAAAGAGGGTTGCCCCGAGATTCACGAACAGGAAATCGGCGCCAAGGTTTTTGGCCGATCCGCGGCCTATGACCGAAGCCAGGACAATATTGTCCGGGTCAATGCGACGGAGTTGAGAAAGCGCATCGAGTCGTACTTTGAGTCAGGCGGCGCGAACGAGCCGCTGATTCTCGACATCCCCCGCGGAAGCTATAAGCCCGTTTTTCACCGGCGGCTCCCGGAATCGCCGTACCGGCCGGCAGCCTCGCTTGAAGAGTTTCCCCCGGCGGCCGCGTCCCGCGATGCGGAAAGCAGGGGGCGGAAGCGCTCCAGCCGTCTTCGGCAACTATTCTGGCCGGTGGCGAGCCTGCTTCTTGCCGTCGCCTGCGCAGCGCTCTTTCAACAAAATCGCACCATGCGAAAGTCTCTTCACCCCTGGGAAGGCAAACCGGCAGTCGGTGCGTTTTGGGCGGATTTTCTCCGCAACAATCAGCAGACTGACATCGTCCTGCCGGATGACGCAGCCAGCGTGATTGAAGATATCACCCACCGCCCCACATCGCTTGAGGCTTACCTGAGCCGCGATTATATGCGGCAGATTCAATCTTCAGGCATGAGTGCCGATCAAAAAGCGGATCTGGTGGAGATTTTCAACCATAACCTGGTCACCTTCGGCGCGGTTCGCGCTGCCCAGCAGATTATGGCGGAGATTCCCCCGTCGTACTCGCGTTACCTCACCCTCACGCGCTACTACACGGCGGACGAAATCAAGCGCAACAACGTCGTTCTTGTCGGCGGCAAAAAGTCGGTTCCGTGGGATCACCTTTTCGATGACAAAATTAACTTTGTCACGGACTTCAACGACGAGCCCGAGCTGCAGTTCGTCAGAAACCGCAATCCGAAAGCCGGAGAACAAGCGATCTACGCCGTGCCGCAAGAGCCCAACAGCCTGGTCGGATATGGCGCCATCGCCTACCTGCCCAATCCAAGCGGGACCGGCAACGCCATCATCCTTGCCGGAACGGATTCAGATGCGACAAACGCGGCGGCCGAGTTCCTCACATCGGAGGATCAGATGGAGAAGTTCCAGGCCATGCTTCACACCAGCCGCTTCCCCTACTTTGAAGTGCTCCTCAAGACCAACCGCCTCAGCGGAACTTCATTCAGCTCCAAACTGCTCGCCTACAGAACTTACCCTGACCTTCATTGATCCAGCCGCGCCTCTTGCCGATTGTGCATCTATCTGGATAGAGTGACAGCCACGTGGCGCTCTATCGATCCGGCAACTGAATAATGTGTGGGTGCCCCATCCTTTCCCGCGCTTTTTGTGGGAAAGGGTGGGAAGGAATATCACTCGTTTCTTGCCGGATCAATAAGACTTCTTCCCCAAAGGATCTTGCATGTCTTCCTTGCCCGCTTCCGCCGCCAATCAGGACATCGACTCGACTCTGCGCGAAAACCGTGTCTTTCCGCCGCCGCCCGAGTTCAGTCAAAAGGCCCACATCCAGAGCCTTGAGAAGTATGAGGCTCTCTACAAGCAGTCGATCGACGATCCGGAGAAATTCTGGGCCGATGCGGCAAGGGAGTTGCACTGGTTCAAGCCATGGGAGAAGGTGCTGGAATGGAATCTGCCCTGGGCCAAGTGGTTTGTGGGCGGCAAGCTCAACC
>CAZFMB010000164.1:0-6387 GCA_964520005.1 uncultured Occallatibacter sp. | reverse complement strand
AAAAAAACGCGGCAGCCGAGGCTGCCGCGTTCTTTTTGTCTAGGCCGGAATGGCCCGGTTGAGGTTTAGAACTCCAGCCGCAGCGAGATCTGTACCTGCCGCGGGCTATAGGCAAAGTTGGAGTCGGCGTTGCTCACCGATTGGAAGCCGGTGGCATTCACACCAACTCCGGCTTTTGGAACGAAGGTCAGAGTCGAGCATTCCTGCTGAGTCTGGCCCGACACCATGGTGCAACCGGAGGTGGCGGATGACAGGTTATAGGCGGTGGTGCTCTGGCTGGTCACGTTCATGTGATTGGCCACGTTGAAGAACTCGCCCGTCAATTGCAGGTGGTAGGGCTTGTCATACGCAGTCATTGCAAACTGCTTTTCCAGGCGCATATCCACAACCATCGTTCGCCGCATCTTGTAGGTGTTGCGCCCAATGGCCGGAATCCAGTAATTGCCACCGGCGCCGTTCCAACTGGAGCTGTACGCGTTAGCCGACGGAGAGCCGGTCCCGATCACTGCCGAATACGGCAGGCCGTTCTGTGCCTGGAATACCGGATTCATACTCCAGTCGTTCGCAATCCACTTCATCCACCCGTTTGTCTGCACATTGGGGGAGTTGATCAGCGCCCAGGCCACCAGGCGGTTGGGCACGTTGAAGCTCGAGTTCCCGTAGTTGGCGCCATCGACATATCCGTCGATGTTGTAGGGATCGAACACGCCGCTGCCCAGAGTCGTGGTCGACTCGTTCTGGTTGTAATCCAGGGCGTGCGACCAGGTGTAGTTCACGTCGTACTGAATCAATTTCGACGACTTGTTCTCTACCTCGGCAACCATGGCGTGGTAACTGGAGTTGATATTGCTCATCAGCTCGTTGACCGCACCGAAGTTGGGGTTCAAGAGGTTCGCGGTAGTGGAAGAAGTTTTCGAATAGGTGGGCACGGTGAAGACGGTGCCGTTGGCAAGTGGGCCCAGTCCAGCTGGATCGGCAACAGTGATGACGCTCTGGATCACGCCATTGGGATACTGGCCGGTCGAGGTATTGGCGTTGGGATTCAAGTTGATGTTTTCGGCGTTGGGCAACTCCCTGCCCAGAGCGCCCATATAGCTGAGCTGGAGCACTGTGCCGTGTCCCAGTGCCTGTTGCACGGAGGCATCGAATTCGTGCACCTGCGGGTTCTGGAAGTTCGTGGAGAAAAAGTAGGAGGTTGGCGCACTGAAAGTGGCTGTCGAGATGATGTTCGGGAACAGCGGCGCACCCACTGAGCTAGGCGCGAACGACGACGATACATACTGGCCGTTCGGACTCCCCGTGTTCAGCAGGTTGTTCAGCAACGCGCCGTTGGTCACGCGGCCATAGTAAAGGCCATAGCCCATGCGGATGGTTGTTTTGCCTCTGCCGAATGGATCGTATGCAATGCCAATGCGCGGGCCGATGTTGTTCTTGTCGCTCGGGTGATTGGTGATGTTTGCAGCCTTGGCCAGTGCGGGGCAGGTGCCGGGGCCGGCGTAGACAGCGCAAAGACCGTTTGTCGAAGCCAGGTAGGGAGCGAAGCTGCCGATCGCGGTGGTCAGCGACGGATAAGGCGCCGGCAGGCTTTCATAGTCGTAGCGCACGCCCAGGTCGAGGGTCAGCCGTGGGGACACCTTCCAGTGGTCCTCGGCAAAGAACCCGTAATCCATGGTTGCGATATCCCAGGTTGTCGGTCCGAATCCCTGTACGAAAGTTCCGCAGGGAGCTGTGCCGGTGAAATTAACTCCGGAAGCGCCAGGCGCTGTGACCGTACCGACGCTATTGCACACGCCGGTCGACTTCCCCGCGTTCAGCAGGTCGGCAAAGTAGTTTCCGAGATAACTGTAGGTGTAGACGCCATTGCTCTCATACGTGTTGTCGAGCAGATCGTAGTTGTGGATCATGTCCACGCCGATCTTGAGGCCATGGTTTCCCTTCTGCCACGTGGCCGTATCGCCCACCTGCCACTTGCGCTCGTCCGGCAGCGCCTTGCGGTAGGAGTAGTACGGCGATCCGAGAGTGAAGCCCGGCCCGGAGGAAGGATTGTCGAGCGAGATTTGCGGCACGTTGGGGGTAAAACCACCCGCCCCGGCTGCATTGATTCCGTTGGTGCTTTGCAGGTACTGCGTGGTGTAGGCGCTGAATGGCTGCTGCGACTCGTCGTTCAATTCGCGCCCGTACTGATAGCGAACTTCATTGGCAAGGTTGGGGGTAATCAGGCTGTCCAGCTTGGTCAGACCGTAATCCAGTTTCACAAAATCGTTGCCAAATGCGTCCACGCTATAGTTGTTGGTCGCCTGTGTCTGCACACCGCCGGGCGAATCCCAGCGCAGACGGTGGAAGAGCACGCTGAGGGTCTGCTTGTCGTTGATGCGCCAGTCCAGCTTGGGCGTGTTCAGCAGTTCATCGCCCGTACGCTTGACGTTGCCAAGATCGGAAAGCAGGTTCGTCAGTTGCGTGGAATACGCGGTGGCGCCTGCGGCGTAGCTGCTGTACTTGAGACGCGCGGCCAATGCGCAGGCCTGCTCATCCACCGAATAAGTTGTCGGGTTCGTGGCCGTGGTAATGCCGGTCATCAGGCCCGCGGTGGTGCCGGTCAGATTGCAGGTACCGCCGGTAGGAGCCGTATCCGGGAGCACAAATACTGAACCGGGCTGATTCGCCTTGCCCGTGCCGGGGAAATTGCGGCGATACTGGGCATAGCCATAGAACCAGAAGAGCTTGTCCTTCTTCAGCGCCCCGCCGGCGTCGAATCCCCATTCCTTGCGCCAGTCGATCGGCTTGTAGGGAGCGGTGAGAAAGCTGGGTGCGGCTACGGAACCAACATTGGTCGTATTGGTGGTGAAGGGGTTGTAAGCGCCCCATTCGTTATCGCGGTCAGAGAAATATGCAATGCCGTGGATATCGTTGGAACCGCTCTTCGTCACGGCGTTGATGACGCCGCCGGCAGCGCGTCCGAACTCTGCCGAGTAGACACCCGTGTTGACCTGGAACTCTTGAATCATGTACTTCGATGTGGAGTAGCCTTCACGGGTCCGCCCGCGCTCTTCGGAGTAGTACGCCTGGTTGTCGTCCGCGCCGTCGATTTCAACGTTGTTCAGAATGGGGCTGATGCCGCGGAAGGCAATCAGGCCGAAACCATTCGAGTCTCCCACAGCGGCGGGAGTCATCAGCGTCATATCCGACCAGCGGCCGCCGTTCAACGGCAGGTCCTGAATGCTCTTCGTACTCAGAACCGTGCTGATATCCGGCGATTCGAAATTCATGATGGGCGCTTCACCGGTCACTTCCACGGTGGACGTCGTACCGGCAGCCTGCAGGCGCGGCGAAACATCCGTCGTCAGGCCAACCTGCACAATGACGTTCACTTCCCTGAATGGGGCGAACCCCGTTGCGTTCACGGTCACGGTATAAACCGCTGCGGGCAATTGCGGAGCCTTGAAGTATCCGCTGCCATCCGAGATCAGGTGGATTTCGGCGTTGGTGGCATCGTTGTGGATGAGAATCGCCGCGTTTGGAACCACGGCGCCGCTCGGATCGAACACTGTGCCCGCCACGGCTCCTTCGGTGTAGGTCTGCGCCATTGCCGGCGCCAGACAAACCAAAAGAAGCGTGAGGACCAGAGTAACTTTCATTTGCAAGTTTCTTAACATAGGCTGGCTCTCCTGACTAAAACTAGTAAGGGTTGCGTACGTGACCTGGCGTTGCTTCCGTCTTACGCAAGCATCACACCAGGCAAACGGAGTTCCAAGCATCGTCGGACTCCGCGATCTCATGCAATCCGCGGCTGCGGCTGTTCCACTACCACTTGGGAGCGGATTTGCTCACCCCAACAATATACGAGCAATGGTTACAGAGATGTCACAAAAACAGGCGCAAAACGGATCGTTTTTCTCGGGTTCGCTCACCACAGGATGGCGCGGGAAAAACAGGTGCGGATTTGCCGGAAATCCCCGTATTCCGCCCTATTTTTCATCCATACACGCCTGAACGCGATGAACCACCCGGCCATTCTTGCTCTTGCCTGGCCGGGTTGGAAAGGGGCCAGTTCCTCTGGCTGTGATATTTCTGTGCAAAACAAGGCGCTAAATAGGCAGCTTGAGGTTGGCTGGCAGATCTGAGCGTTTTCTAGTCAAGAGTTAACCAGACTCCGCCGTGCCCCATCCTTTGTGCGTCCTTTGCACAAAGGGTGGGGAAACCGCAGATGCACATCTGGACTGCAAACATCCGGCTCGAAAGCGCTCCAGGTCTCTGACAACTTGAAGTTGCACCAAGGCGTGGGTGCCCCATCCTTTCTCGCGTTTTTTGCGAGAAAGGGTGGGAAGGAATGTCACTCTTTTCTTGCCGGATCAATAGTTGCGCCATCATTTGAGCCGGTAATTGCAAGGCATCCCTTCCGCCAGGGACCGCAGCGAAAAATACTCGTTCAAACAACATTTTACCCTCGCGCCGGAATCTTCCGCCCTGCCTAAGGAATCAAACAGGCGCAATCAATTCTTATCAAGGAGCCTACGCCCGTGACCCTGTCTGCATTAGAAGTCAATCGCTTGAAGCAAGCCCCCGCCGTCGAGGGCGTGTTGCCCGCCATTCACCATCGTTGGAGCCCGCGCTCCTTTACCGGCCGCGAAGTGAGCCCCTCCATCCTAGCCAAAGTCTTTGAAGCCGCCCGCTGGGCCGCTTCCTCCTACAATGAGCAGCCGTGGCGCTTCCTCGTCGGCGTGCGCAACTCCGACACCTACAACAAAATATTCCAATCCCTCATTGGCTTTAACCAGGGCTGGGCCGGCAAGGCGCCGGTGCTGATTCTGGGCGTCACCAGCACCAGGTTCAAACACAATGGCACGCCGAACGGCTTTGCCCTTTATGACCTGGGAGCAGCCGCATCCTATCTGACGTTGCAGGCCGCGGCGCTTGGCCTTTCGACCCACCAGATGGCCGGATACGACCAGGCCGCCGCACGCTCAGCCTTTGCCATTCCCGACGATTACGCTCTCGGCTCGGTCATCGCCCTCGGCTACCAGGGCGAACCGGCAGCGCTCGACCACGAGCAGTTGATCGCCATGGAAATTGCCCCCCGCGAGCGCAAGGCATTGGGCGAGTTCGTTCTGTCTGCTTGGGAAGAGCCAGCGCGCCTGGGTTAACCGGCGCGTCGGCAAGCGCCGTGCCGTCCTTTTGGTGCAAGCCTCCGGCCATCGCGCTAAAGCTTTTTCGAGCTGCATGTTTACGGTCCGGATGGGCATCAGCGGTTTCCATCCTTTGTGCAAAGAACGCACAATGGATGGGGCACGGTGGGGTTTTGTTAACACTTGAATCGAAAACGCCCTAAAGTAGGGAGCTGGAGGAAGTTCCTTGGCTGGCACCCGTCCACGCACCCACGCCCCAGCGCGCCGGCTCGCCCGCCGTCGCACTCCAGCCAGACGCAAACGCCTCGGCTGGCAGCCCCGTCTTGCCGCGGCATCCATCGTGTTCGTCCTTGCCCTGTTAGCCTGGGGAGCCATCGCGCGGCAGCTTGCGCCCGTCTCCAACACCTCGCTTACCCGCTTTGACGCCATCATCGTGCTTGGCTCCCCTGCGGACGCCGACGGCAATCCGACCCCAACGCAACTGGCCCGCGTCACAGAGGCCGCGGATGAGTACAAGCGTGGTGCGGCTCCGCGCCTCATCCTCACCGGCGCAGCGGTTGCCAACCGGTTTGTCGAGGCGCGCGTGATGGCGCGAATTGCCCAATCGCAGGGCATTCCAGAATCCGCCATCTTTGTGGAGCCCGAGGCCAGGGATACCATCCAGAACGCCTGCTACTCGGTGCGAATCATGAAAAATCACGGCTGGCGTTCGGCTGAGGTGGTTTCCAGCGCCAGCCACCTGCCCCGTGCCGGCCTTGTCTTCAGCCGCTTGCCGTTGGAGTGGCGCACGCACCCCGTTCCACGCCAGTCCGAGTCTGCGGTCCACTCGAGTGCGGCCACGGCGCTGGAGACCCTGAAAACCGTGCGTTACCTGGTGTGGACTCGCCAAGCCGAGCGCTGCGAGCCTTAGGGATCCGGCCCAGTCCTCCTGAACGAAGAAGCTGGGGTGCCCCATCCTTGAATCGTTCTTTGATTCAAGGGTGGGACTGCACGAACCTCAATTTACCTGTCCATTCAGCTCCAAAGGCTCCGTGCCCCGTCCTTGCGCCTTTTTTCTGGCGCAAGGGCGGGAAACCTCGACTCTGTCTGTTGCCGGATCCATAGATATCCGGCCAAAATGGCTGTGATCCGTGCCCCATTTCGTGCATTTTCCTGGCGCCAGGGTGAGAAAGCGGCAAGCGAATTACGGGCCGGATCGATCGTCTGGAAACCCTGCCGCACAGTCTGCGTTGTCCCCCATCGGCATGGTCCTGTAAGCTGATTG
>CAZFMB010000163.1:0-6419 GCA_964520005.1 uncultured Occallatibacter sp. | reverse complement strand
TGGCTGCGCGGCAACAAGACGGTATTCGTTGAAAGCGAGAAGCGGCACCGGAATGTGACCCTGGTGGACTTTGCGGACCTTGACCGGAATGCGTTTCACGTCACCTACGAATGGTCCTTCAAGGCGCTGAACAAGAAGGGCAACCGCGCGGACGTGATGTTTCTGGTGAACGGCATTCCGCTGGCCATCGTGGAGAACAAGAATCCCAAGCTGCCGGATGCGATGGAGCGCGCTGTGAAGCAACTTCGGCGGTATGAGTTGGAAACGCCGGAGATGATGACCATGCCGCAGGTCTTCAATGTGACGCATCTGATTGAATACTTCTACGGCGTCACCTGGAACTATTCCCGGAAGAACATCTTTGAGTGGAAGACGCAGCGGGAAGAAGCCTACAAGAGCGCAGTGCAGAGCTTCTTTGATCGCACACTGTTTCTAATGCTTCTGAAGGAGTGGATTCTCTTTTTCCTGAAAGACGATGAACTGCAAAAGACCATCCTGCGCCAGCACCAGACGCGCGCTGCGGTCAAGGTAGTTGGCCGTTGCGCCGATCCGGTAAAGAAGACCGGGCTGATTTGGCACACGCAAGGCTCAGGCAAGACATTCACTCTGATTACAGCGGCGCGGCTGATTCTGGAGAACAAACAGAAGTTCCCCGGCGCTACGGTGATGCTGGTGGTGGACCGCAACGAGTTGGAGGGGCAGCTTTCCGGTTGGGTAGAGCGGCTGGTGGGCGAGGAGCAGAGCCGCGACATCAAGGTGGAGTACGCCACAAACAAAGCCCGCCTACAGGAATTGCTCGACCAGGACTTTCGCGGCCTCATCATCTCCATGATTCACAAGTTCGACGGCATTCGCAAGGACTCCTGCACGCGATCTGACTTCTTCATTCTTATTGACGAGGCGCATCGCTCGACGGGCGGCGATCTTGGCAACTATCTGATGGGCGCTCTGCCCAATGCAACGCTGATCGGCTTTACCGGCACGCCAATTGACAAAACGGCTTACGGCAAAGGCACCTTCAAAGTCTTTGGCAAGGAAGATGAAGAGGGCTACCTCGACAAGTACTCCATCCGCGAATCCATTGAGGACGGCACTACGGTCAAGCTGCGGCACACGCTGGCCCGCAGTGAAATGCAACTGCCCAAAGAACTGCTGGAAAAAGAGTTCCTGAGCCTGGTGGAAGCAGAGGGCGTGAGCGACATTGAGGATCTGAACAAGATTCTTGACCGCGCCGTGAACCTTAAGGCGTTCCTCAAGGCAAAAGAGCGCGTGGAGCTGGTTGCGCAGTTTGTCGCCAAGCACTTTAAGGAGAACGTAGAACCGCTTGGCTATAAGGCGTTCCTGGTGGCCGTGGACCGCGAGGCTTGCGCGCTCTACAAGGAGGCGCTGGACAAGTACTTGCCTGCGGAGTACTCGGCGGCGATTTACACCAAGAGCGCGGCGGATGCGATTGATCGGCCGCTGGTGGCCGAGTTGCAGCTTGACGAACCCGCCGAGAAGAAGGCGCGGAAGGCTTTTCCAAAGCCGGGCGAGATGCCGAAGATTCTGATCGTAACCGACAAGCTCCTTACCGGCTACGATGCGCCGGTGCTCTACTGCATGTATCTGGACAAGCCCATGCGGGACCATGTGCTGCTCCAGGCCGTGGCACGCGTGAACCGCCCCTATGAAGATGAGCAGGGCGTCAAGAAGCCGTGCGGGTTGATTGTGGACTTCATCGGCATCCTCAAGGAACTGAACAAGGCTCTGGCGTTTGACTCCGACAAAGTTAGCGGCGTGATTGAAGACCTGGATGTACTTTTTGCACGCTTCATGGAACTGATGCAGGGGCCGGGGCAGAGTTACCTTGTGGCGGCGGGGCTACGCGGCGGCAATGACGAGCATCTTGACACGCTGCTTTACGACACGTTCCTGGACAAGGAAAAGCGGCAGGCGTTCACCGAGTTCTTCAAAGAGGTTGAAACGCTGTACGAGATTCTTTCTCCCGATCCGCAACTGCGCGATTACATCGACGACTACAACCATCTGGCCGACCTCTACGTGATGCTGCGCAATGCCTACGGGAAGAAAACAACCTTCCTGGGCGACATAGCGCACAAGACAGAGATGCTGGTGCGCGAGAATGCGGGGGCGCATGGGCTGGACGAGCTGTCAAAGACGGTGGAGTTTGATGAGATGGCGCTCAAGGCGCTCAAAGATGAAAAGGGTTCGGACAACGGCAAGGTTATCAACCTTGTCAAGAGCCTGGAAGCGTCAGCGGGTGAGCGCGGGGCCAAGGAGCCTTACCTTATTTCAATCGCCGAACGTGCCGAAAACATTATGACGGCCCTGGAGGACCGGCAGATTTCAACCGGTGAGGCGATGGCGCGCATTGAAAGCCTGATGGAGGAAAAGCTCAAGGCGGAAAAGGCGCGCAAGGAAAGCGGGCTTGATCCGGACACGTTTGAAATCTTCTGGTTTTTGCAACACGAGCAGATTCCGAACGCAACCATGCTTGCAAACGAAATCAGAGCCGTATACGCCCGATTCCCCAACTTCGCCAGCAATGCAGATGAGCAGCGCCAGCTCAAGGCGGAAATCTACAAGTCGCTGCTGCGTGAAGTGAGCGGTAGGCGCATGGTTGAAATTGGCGAGGGGCTGTTGAGGCTCAAGGGCATTCAATGATGAAGCAAACGAACAGCGTTGAGGCCGCTCGCGCGTTCAAGGAGCGGGTCCGCGCCTGGGCCGCAAAGGTGCGGGTCAAGCCCAAACAGGTACGACTCCAAGCCATGAGGCGCAAGTGGGCTTCATGCTCCTCGGCAGGCCGCGTGACGTTTTCGCTGGACTTGCTCGAAGAGGCAAGCTCGTTTCAGGATTACGTGATTGTCCACGAGCTGATCCATCTAAAAGTTCCGAATCACGGCAAGCTGTTTACCAGTCTGCTGTCGGCGCATCTGCAAGGGTACAACAGGTATAAAGCAAACCCGAAAGCCAAATCAAGGAGCCTGTGAGGTTAGTGGAATCTCATTTCTTACTTGCGTCGTTCAATCGGCGTTGCTCTAGTTTGTGGCGAGACCTTTCCAACTCCGCGGCAATGAGCTTTTCGTTCGGCAGGATGGTTTGGTATTCGGCGGCAAGGATTTTGTTGGGGAGATTGTCGAGAGAATAGTGAGCCTCTGCGGCACCCTTCTCTGCGCAGAGGATCAACCCGACTGGCGGGTTCTCGCCAGACTTCATCCAGTGCTCGCGGGCATAGTTGAGGTAGAAGTGCATTTGGCCGGCGTCCGCGTAGCTGAACTTGCTAGTCTTCAAGTCTGCAAGGAGCAGGCAACGCAGGCGGCGGTGGAAGAAAACCAGATCAATGCGGAACCAATTGTCGTCGATACGGAGCCGGCGCTGGCGACCAACGAATGCAAAGTCGTCGCCCAGTTCTAGCAGAAAATCCGTAAGGTGCTGGATGAGCGCTTGCTCCAAATCAGATTCCGAGTATTCATCTTTGAGGTCGAGAAATTCGAGAACGAACGGATCTTTGATGGCTTCTTCAGGCATGATTGTATCGCCCGGTTCGGCGGTTTCAGCCTTTTGGAGCATGGCGGCTTTGTTCAGCGAAAGCGCGATGCGTTCGTAAAATTGGCTGCCGATTTGCCGGTCCAACTGCCGTACTGACCAGCCCGAACGGAGTGCTTCAGTCTCGTAGAAAGATCGCGCTTCCGGACGCTTGATGGAAAGCAGTCGGACGTACGCAGACCACGGCAATGCAAAGCGGCTCGCGAGAATTGGAGCGGTTGAAGAAATGACCCCTATCGCATTGATATCATTGATAGTTGCAAATTCGCCAGACACCGTCTGGCGAATTTGCACTTCGGGCCATGCGAGGTAAAACGCTCGCATCTGCCTCAAGTTCGCTCGGCCAAAGCCTCTGCCAAATTGCCGGGTCAGATCCCCAGCGAGCTGTTCGATAAGCTGCTCACCGTACTCGGCGCGATGCTCCCCGCCCTGTTCGAGTGTCACGATGCGTCGCCCAATCTCCCAATAGGTGGCGGTCATGATCGAATTGACATTTCGAGCGGCAGCGGAGCGTGCCGCTTTAAGCAGTTCGACGATTCCAGTGCGGATGCTCTCGTAGTTCTCAGGCATGATAGTCAGGTCAGTCATCGCGATTCCTCCGTTCGTTATCCGTGGATTCGACCTCGGATGTGGTGGAGGCTGACGCAGCCTCCATTCTACTGTTTGCGTCCGTCAGATTCCCATGCCGATTTCCTGGCCGATTGATGGCGCTGGCGAGATCTCCAGCGCGGAGGTCTTCGAGACATCGGCATTGAGTTGCGGGCTGAGCTTGGTCATGTCGTCGGTGAAGAGGGTGGCCTCGTGGCTGGCGCGGGAGATGGAAACGTAGCCAAAGCGGGAGTTGAGCAGGTCTGGGTGGACGCCGGTATCGGCGTTCACAAGGACGCGCTCGGCGGTGAGACCCTGTGAGCTGTGGCTCGTAACGGCGTAGCCATGATCGAAATGACGGTGCTCCTGGGCGTTGAACTCAACTTGACGGTTGTTGTCGAGACGGGCTGAAATGCGGCCCTCCGGCGCGATGGACTCGATAACGGCAAGGTCGCGGTTGGCAACGCCGAGCGACTTGTCCGGCGCGGTGAATTGGATGCGGTCGCCGACAGAGAACTCGCGGTCAATCTCGCGGTAGACGCTGACGCCGGTCAGGCGGCGCGGGTCGTAGGAGACCTGTTCGCCGGAAGATTTCTCGACGGTGAGCAGGTTGGCGGCGGGGTTGATCGCGGCCACGGCTCCGTATGTTCCGGCTTCTATTCCGGCGGCTTTGCTGCCACGCGAGTAGCGCACCACGTCGTTGACTTCGTAATGGCTGGCCCAGGAGCGTTCGGCACCGGTCATGTCTTGGCGCTGAACGAGCACACGGAAAGTATGATCTTCGGGCGCAAGAGTTCCATTGGCCTTCAACTCCTCCCGGACAGCCACATTCAACTCACGGCGGGATGCGTTGTCCGGCGAGACAATCAGTGTCTTTTCGGGCGACTCGACGTAGCTTCTAGCGATGGCGCGGATGCGCTCATCGGCATTCGGAATCTCTTGGACGCGGCCCTGCTGCTGAAGCGATTCAAGCGCGGCGGAGACCTGGCCTTTGGCTAGCAACTCGACGGCAGATTTGAGAGCCGGGTCTTTCTGCCGAACGATCTCGTCGAGCCGCGCCGTGCGCATTCCGGCTCCCTGCAACTGCTCGAATGGGCGGCCCGCTTCAACGCCCTGGTGTTGGCGGGTATCGCCGATCAAAAGGACACGGTCGTTGGGGCCGAGGCGCGCAAGGAACTCGCGCATCTGGTTGGTGCTGGCAAGGCTTGACTCATCGACAAAGTAGAAGTGCCGTTGTTCCAGAGTGGCAGGGTTTGGCGAACGGGCCAGGAACCCTTGCAGGGTTCCGGACTCGACGCCGGACTCATTCAACTGACGAGCGGCGCGGGAGGTCGGGGCGAAGCCCTCGACCGAGTAGCCATGCGATTCGGCAGCGTCACGGACGACAGAAAGCGTGGTCGTTTTGCCAGTGCCGGCGAAACCCTGAATGCCCTGAATGCGGTCGGGAGAACTGAGGACATCTTCAACCACGCTTTGCTGTGCTCGGTTGAGATGCGGATGCCGGTCGGACACTGTGACGGCCTGCTGGCGGGTCAGAACCGGCTCGACCCGGTTCTGGCCGTCGCGCACGCTGCGAACGATTTCATGCTCGGCTTCGATGGTCTTTGCGGTGGTGAACTGACGCGCGGGCTTGCTCTGTGACCGCTCGACTATCTGAAATTCTCCGGATGCAAGTCGGGAGTCAAGGTTACCGCGCATCTGGGCATAGGTCACCTCGCCCATGCCGCGACGGAGACCATCGCGGATCAGGGCGCGCTCATCGACGACAGCCTCGCGCTCGAAGTTCTTGTCGCGGGCGAAAGTGAGCGACTCGCGCACTCGGTCAACCGAATTGACCGGCTTTTCCTGGTGCTGAAGACGTTCGCGCGCACCGCGAACAACAGCCTCGGCCTGGTGCCCGAAGTCGGCAGCGAGCTTGCGGTGCGCCGCCATGACTTCGGCGGGCGAATGAATCTCCTTGCGATCGCGGGTGGAGTGAGCAGCGATTTCGGCGGCCTCGGAACCGGTGCGCCCCCTGCGCTCCAGATACTCACGAATCTGCTGGCTGCGCGGGCTAGATGCGTCCAGATACTCCTGCGTATAGCCTTTGATCTCAGGCGCGCCACTGCGGCCAACCGTGATCTCGTAGCCAAGTTGGCGCAGCCGGTAGGTCAGCTCCGATTGATAGACGGCGGTAGCGAATTGCTGCGAGGCAAAAAGGCTTTGCGGCTGGATAGCGCGGGGCTGGCCGTTGTCGCGTTCGGTGACGTTGAAGACGACGGCGTGTGTGTGAAGTTGCGGGGCAA
>CAZFMB010000162.1:0-6452 GCA_964520005.1 uncultured Occallatibacter sp. | reverse complement strand
ATCCATGTCGTAATAAAACAAGTAGGCCGAGATCTTCGACTCGGCATTTTCGCCTTGGCGATGCCACTCGCCCTGCAAGCTATAACGCTGGCTGTGACCGCCGTCAGTCGGGTTCAGTGTGCCGAAGTAACCAACTCCGAATGGCGTAGACGGTGTGGGGTTGACTTGGGCGGTTACGGGGATCTGATCGCTGGAATTCCATTTTCCGTGGTAAGCGTGGGCCGTGATGCTGGCGCCATTGGTGTCATCGCCCCGGCTGTAGGTGATCAAGCCGTTGATTTTGTTATAAGCATCCGGATGCGTCCATGGGCCGTCATCGTAATACTCTTCTCCGCCGTACAGCAAATTGCCCTTGCCAAGCTTTTGTGTTGCGCCGAAAACGGCACGCCCATAGGTGTACGAACCGCCTTCCACCTTGAAGAAGTTCTGGGGCAGCGTCTTGAAAAATTCCACATGGGCCGACGCAGCCGAGCCAAAGTCGCCGACATTCGCGTAGTAAGGACCTTTCTCGAAGTCCACCCGCTTCACAAACTCCGGGATGACGGTGTTCATGTCGGAGTAACCCTCGCCGTGTGCGTGCGACGGCAGATTCAGCGGCATATCGTCGAGGAAAATGGCGATATCTGTGCCGTGGTCAAGATTGAAGCCGCGAAGAAAATACTGGTTGGCCTTGCCGCCGCCGGCGTGTTGCGTGATGATAAGTCCGGGGACCGTCTCCAAGACTTCTCCCGAACGAAGAATCGGACGATCTTCGATTTCTGTTGCGCCCACTGTTCCCTGAGTGCCGGATTCGGCAATTCCGATAAGGTCATCCTCCCGGCCCTGCACGTTGATAGTGGTGCTCACAATGCTCACAGTCATAGTGATGCGTAACGGGGACGGCGCATCAGTGGTCCCTATGCTGACAGGGATTTCTTTGCTTTCAAAACCGGGGTTCGACACTACAAGTCGATAATTACCTGCTGCGAGTCCAGAAAGAATGAAGGAGCCGTTCCTGTCCGACTGTGTCGTTCTTTGCGCAGTACCATTCGCGATGTGAACCTGCACGGTAGCTCCGGCAATCACCGCGCCAGACGTGTCAACAACAGTTCCTGATAGCTGAGGCGGATAAGTCGTATCACTCGTGACAACCGCGAGACCTTGCGGATCGAGCACATGCCTACTTATTGCGGACTGCTGCGCGAACATGAGGCATGGCGCCAGCAGCAAGTACAATATCACCAGCCGATGCGTTGTAAAAGAGAGCAGTCCCTGCGTCATCAAATTGATTATTGCATGCGTAGCACGATTACTGTATTAGTATGCAGTTTCACGGCTTCGCGCTGGAAGGCTTATCCGGCGCAACCGGCGATAGCGTTGCGGACTTTAATAGGCTCAAATTGGCCAGCACCTCTTGCCGGCGAGCCTGGTCTTTTCCTTTCTCGACTGGCAGTGCGGAGCCGGCATAGAAATTAAGGATGTTCTTGCGCAACTGCGCCGATGTCCGATCGAAATTATGCGCGGCCAACCTGGCCAGAAGGCCTGAGTAGGTTTCGTCCGCAAGCGAGTATTCTCCTGCCTTAGTTGTGATGCCGTCATCGAGATTGCAGTTGGGCAGAACCAGCTTGCCTGCTCGCACCTCTTCCAGCAGGACGCGGTAATGATCGGTGGTCGTGTTGATGCTCTTGATATACAGGTCTTCTGTTTTCGGGGTTGGGTTATTGAAGCCCATGCCTTTCAGCGGACCAATCTTTGGTACAAAGCGCAAAAGTGTGGATAAGATTCGAGTACCCAGTCCCGGTTTTGTATATGTGTTTCCCCACGCTCTCTCATAATCCGACCGGGATAAGCGATAGAGGAATTTTTGTCTGGCAAAGTTCGGCGTCTCGCGCATCAGGTCTTTCTTGTGCGCCTGCAGCGCCACCTGAGTCATCTGCGGAATCAGACGGCTGACAGAGTAACGATACGAACCAACCGCCAGGCCCTCGTGCGGCAGTACATCCTTCAACTCCAGCCCGTATACCACCGGAAAGACCCGCTCCAGCAAAGGTTCCGAAACCTGGAATCCTATGAAATCGTGGTACTGATCCGATGCATAACGATTCTTCGCCACCTGCAATGTGTCGAATCCAAACTCCGTTTTCAAATGCGCCGTTTTGTCTTGCGCATAGCGGACGGAGCTGCCATATTTCGCGCGCAGCTTGGGATAATGAATCGCGACTGCCTCGTTGACCGCCGGGTGGCCGTCAATGTCCGCGACATAATGCGAGAGCGCGCCCAGCGCAAAGGCGTACTCGTCGGCATTCTGGCTTTCAAACAATAACTCCAGAACAAAATCCCCGGTGCGAACATAATGCGCCAGGTTGCTGAAGTCCTTGCTGCCGAACGGGTAATAGCCCAGATCCTGAATAACCGAGCCGCCATAGGCGTAGGCGTGAGCCTCCTTGATCTGGTCCTCGGTCAAGCCCGGAAAGCGTTCAAGCAGGATCGGCTGAATCTCGGAGGCCCATGCCAGATCAACGATTTCCTCGTGAGTCAGTACGGAGTAGGCAAACGCGCCTCCGCTTGACAGCAGCACCGCAAAACTAAGTGCCGCCGCGCAAGCAAGTCTCAGATGCCAACAAAGGTACATCGAAGTAGACCCGCAGTTCAGATTCGGCCCAGCAACAGCAGAATGATGAGGACCACGAAGATGAGTCCAACTCCGCTGGATGGGTAGTATCCCCAGTTCCTGCTGTGCGGCCATGTCGGCAGCGCGCCGATTAGTGCAAGGATTAAAACCACAACTAAGATGATTCCAAGCATACTGTCCTCCAAGCGTTTCCGCAGCCGTACATCCGGCTCAGCTTGTGCCGGCGAACAACTACATCCGAGTGTTCCACGCTGCGCACGCGTAAGCTGGTCAATCGAAT
Source organism: uncultured Occallatibacter sp. (assembly GCA_964520005.1). Classification (GTDB taxonomy): domain Bacteria; phylum Acidobacteriota; class Terriglobia; order Terriglobales; family Acidobacteriaceae; genus Telmatobacter. The sequence continues at coordinate 3,561 of CAZFMB010000162.1, read as the reverse complement.
ACAGGAGTAGGATTTGCCTGGTTGGTATTAGCGAGGATTTCAGGGCTTCGCGCTGGGCGGAATCAACAGGGTGATGGCGTCGGGCACGATCTCGATGCGCACCGGAAGATCGCCGAGAAACTCACCATCAGCTTCAACCAGGATGCGCTGCGATGAGCCGTTACGAAGACGGCACTCAACCGAGACAGCGTCGAGCACTTCAATCTCGCGGGTGAAGCTCGCGCGGCTGAACAAGGTCGCGAGCAGGAAAAGGAAGTAGCGGAAGCGGCTGCGAGTCTTGAAGGCCACCAGGCGCAGACTGTCGTGGTGCAGCGTTGCGCCAGGTATGAAGTTGTTGAGGACGCCGCCGAAGTTGCGGATGCGCACCGCCAGCAACTCGGAGATCTCTTCGACCCGCGGTTGAGCGCCATCGCGTTCCACAAAAGCGGCTTCAAACAAAGGAAAAGAGTGTCTGGCCCAGACGCGGAAACCCTCGATCAGGTAGAGAAGGTAGCCGAGCCGCCGCTTGAGGCCAGGGTCGAGCCGGGAGATAAACAAGGCGTCCGCGCCCACGCCGGCGGCCACGGTAAAGTAGCGCGAACACGTCGCTCCGGCTGCGTCCTGATAAAAGATTTGGCCGACGGAGACCCGCACCGGAACCGCGGTCAGCAGCTTGCGGACCGCCTTGGCCGGCGAGGTGTGCAGGCCAAGATTGGCAGCCAGCGCGTTGGCGGTGCCCAGCGGCACCACGCCCAAAGCCACGGTGGTGCCAACCAGGCTCTGCAAGACTTCATGGACAGTGCCATCGCCGCCACAGGCAATAATCGTGTCACAGCCGCGACGCACCGCCTCTTCGGCCAGCACGCCAGCGCTGCCGGGAGCGATGGTTTCATGCGCTTTGGCTTTTACGCCCGCTTCGCGCAGCAGGTCAAGCGCCTTGTCGATGTCTGCGTGACGCCTCCAGGAGTGCTGGCCGGACGCCGGATTGTAGATGAGCGCAACACGGCGCATCGCGAGTTTCTCCTGGAGTGCCCGCGCCCGGCATAGGAATGCAAACGGGAGCTATCTTCTAATCATCGCATCTTTCGGGCAGCCAGTCGGTATGCCGCGTCACAGTTGGACGCCGCAGAGATGAACTTCGAGGCCCATCTTGTGAAACATGGTTGCTTTTGCGGCCAGTGCGCGGTCGGCCTCTTCGGCTGAAGGCGCGTAGGCCACGTTGATGTGATTGGAGGGATGGCGAGCCATGAACTGATTCTGGTCGACGCCGTGCAGCACCACGTGCATGACGGGCCACTGCGGCGTGACTTCGGCCCAGCGGCGATTGGTTTCCGCTTCAGGCAAAGAAATCGCCGTGGCGCGGCCCAGGTCAACCTTGAGGCGGTCCTTCTCGACAAAGACGCGGCTCCAAACCACTTCGCCGGGCTTGCAGACGCCCTTCAACGTGCCGCCGCCAAGGCGGAAGTACATGGACGGTTGGCGCTCGCTAACGGCTCCTTTGTAGCCGCCAACAAGATGCGATGCGGGCACGGCGCCGGAGATTTGGAAGAGCCAGACAAACTCATCGCCGTAGCGCTCGCCCCAGCGGACATCGTGCAGAGTCGTCGCAGGATCGAGCCCCATGGCCGTCCACACGCGGTTAGTAACCACCGAATCGACGCCCACGCACTCGTCAACCTCATTAAAATGCGGCAGCGGCCTGCCGGCATAAAGCTCTCGGCCATCGCGGCTATAGGCGGGCGGGCGTTCAACGTTGTTCAGCAGGCCCTCGACAAGATCGGATGCGGGAACCAGGTCTTTAAGCCCCTGCTGGTACTGAATGCCGACGGCATCGCAGCCGAACTCATCGGCGATACGCAGCACGGCGATATACATGCGGCACTGACCGAGAATCTGTGCGTCGGTCAGGTCGGTGGCTTCATTGGGTCCAGTCTCGAAACGCATTCCGCTGGCATCCAGCCAGTTGCGAATCTTCTGTGCTTCCACATCGGTGACCACGCGCATGGCGGCGTAGAGCGCGGACTGACTGAAGCGCTCCTTATATATGCCGGCGGGATTCATCAACGAGTCTTCGACGATGGCGTTGGCCATGCCCATGCAGCCCTCATCGAAAACACCCAGCAGCGCCTTCTTGCTGCGCAGTTCATCAGCCAGCGCCGTGCCCAGAGCGCCTTCGGCCTCGCCGACCTTGGCGGGCTCGAAGGGATGCACGTGCGATGTGTCGTGAGCGAAGCTCCGATTTTTGATCCATTCCCGCAACCCGCGCTTGAAGAGCGGGTCCTTGAAGTCTTTGCTCCACAGCGTCGTAAAGGGAACGCCACTCTTGCGCAGGCAGCCGTTCAAATTCAGCATGCCTACCAGGCCGGGCCATTGGCCGCTCCAGTTGGCCACGGTGAGGATGGGTCCGCTATGGGAGAGCAATCCGGCCAGCACATGGGCGCTGTATTGCCAAACCGCCTCGGCCACCACGATGGGCGCATCGGGATGAATCTGCTCGAAGACCCGCATCCCCATGCGCTGCGAATGGATGAAGCCGTGCTTCAGCGTAGCGTCATAAGGATGAGCGCGGCGGAGCTTGACTCCTTCATCGAGAAAAGCGGCCGTCAACATTTCTTCAAGGCCGGCCTGCGCTGCCCAGCAAACCTCATTGGCTGATTGGCGTAGATCGCCGCTGGCGACCAGCAGGACCTCATTCGGCGCCACCGGCTTGGGGTTCACAATTTCAGGAATTGCATAAGCTGCCATTTCATCTTCCTCGCTATATCCTTCTTGCTGCGGCTTATTCTACCGCGCATCGCTGCCTGAGGGGCAATGCCTTGAGTACTTAGCCATGAATGAGTTGGCCGCGTACCTTTATACTAAGGTGTTTGCCACAGACAGTCGGCGGGCCGGGAAATCAGCGCGTCGAGAAGATAGGGCATAAGGAGCGTGCAATGGCTCAGGCGGATATTGGCATCATCGGCGGCAGCGGGCTGTACTCCATGCCCGGCTTTACGAACGTACGCGAAGAACGCGTGGAGACGCCCTTTGGCGCGCCCTCTGACAGCTTCATATTGGGCGAGTTGGAGGGACGCAAGGTGGCCTTTCTGGCCCGGCATGGGCGCAGCCACAGCATCCTGCCCTCGGAGCTGAACTTCCGCGCCAACATTTACGCCTTCAAAAAGCTCGGCGCTGAGCGCATCATTTCGGTCTCCGCTGTCGGCTCGCTCAAAGAAGAGCACAAGCCCACGGATTTTGTGATCCCCGATCAGTTCATTGACCGCACCTTTCACCGCGTCGCAACCTTCTTTGGAGATGGCATTGTCGGCCACGTGGCCTTTGGCGATCCGATATGCGCCACGGTGGCCAAGGCGGCTGCTCAGGGTTGCGCGGCGGCGGGCGTGGTGGGCAAGCTGGGCGGAACCTATGTGTGCATGGAGGGTCCGCAGTTCTCCACCAAGGCCGAGTCGCATCTCTATCGCAGTTGGGGTGCGGACGTGATCGGCATGACCAATCTGCAGGAGGCCAAGCTGGCCCGTGAGGCGGAGATCTGCTACGCCACCATCGCCATGGTCACCGACTACGACTGCTGGCGCGAGGGCC
>CAZFMB010000161.1:0-6454 GCA_964520005.1 uncultured Occallatibacter sp. | reverse complement strand
TATCCGCTCTTCGACTTTCTGGCCGTGCTGGACGATGTGCGCCTCAAGGCCGCGCCGCTAATCTATGACCACGGCTGGCAGATAGATGCAGAGGGCATTTGCCGCGCCATCACGTCGCGGACGCGCGCCATCGTCCTGGTTCACCCCAATAATCCAACCGGCCACTTTAACAAACCGTGGGAGACTGCGGAGCTGGCGCGGCTCTGCAAGGAATTCGATCTGGCGCTGATTGTGGACGAGGTCTTTCTGGACTATGGCTTCAGCGGCCCAGGGAAGAGCTTTGCGGTCGGGCTTGAGGGCGTTCCGGTCTTCGTCGTCAGCGGGCTGAGCAAGATTGCCGGGTTGCCGCAGATGAAGGCTGCCTGGATTGTGGCCGCAGGTCCGGAAGCCTGCACGGCTCTGGAACGTCTGGAGGTCATCGCGGACACTTTTCTCTCCATGAACGCGCCTGTGCAGCACGCGCTGCCCAAGTGGCTCGAAGGCCGCGAGTCCATTCAGCAGCAGATTCAGTCTCGTATAGCCGCTAACCTCGCTGAACTCGACCTACAATTGGCCCAACTGCCAGAGGTGAGCCGCTTGGAGGTCGAAGGCGGCTGGTACGCAGTCCTGCGCATTCCTGCACTCAAGCCAGACGAGCAGACGGTGCTGGCCTTGCTGGAGCGCGGCGTCTGGCTTCATCCCGGCTACTTTTTCGGGATGCCAGACTCAGGCTGGCTGGTTGTGAGCCTGCTCTCATCCGAGGATGAATTCAGACGCGGTGTCGCCGTGCTGGTTGCTTATCTGAAACCACAGGCAGGAGCGGGTTTCTCAGGCTGATCTCTGACCTCTGATCTCTGACCTCTGATCTCTGTCGACTCACTGTCCGCGCAGGAAGGGATTGCTGCGGCGTTCCTTGCCGATAGTCGTCTCCGCGCCGTGACCTGTCAGAACCCGGGTTTCGTCGGGCAATGCCAGTAATCGTGTATGGATGGAGTCGATGATCTGGTCGAAGTTGCCTCCAGGCAAGTCGGTGCGGCCGATGCTTCCTTCAAAGAGCGTGTCGCCGGCCACCAGCAGCTTGAGCGGGGCAAAGTATAGGCAGACCGAGCCTTGCGTATGGCCGGGAGTGTGGATGACCTGGGCTGGGTAGCGTTCCAGGCCAACGCTGAGGCCGTCGGCCAGATTCTCGTCAGGCGGGGCGGTCTCCGGAGTATCCATGTCCAGCCAACTGGCCTGCATCTTCATGATCTTCAGTTGCGACAGGTCATTCTCGTTCATCAGGATTGGCGCGCCGGTGAGCCGCTTGAGCCGCAGCGCTCCGCCCACGTGGTCGATGTGTCCGTGGGTGAGGAGAATCTGCTTGAGCTTGAGGCCAAGCTCAATGAGCCGGCCGTGAATGCGCTCGGCCTCGTCGCCGGGATCAATGACAATCGCCTCGCCGGCCTCATCGTCGCCAAGGAGGATGCAGTTGGCTTGCAGCGGACCGACAGGAAAGCTCTCAAGAATCATGGTTACATTGTAGGACGCGCCGCATCCATCAGTCTTTCGATTCGGAGACCAGCGCCGCCACCCAGCCGGGAATGCGATCAAAGACTCCAAAACGTGCGGGAGGCTCGACAGGCATTTGCGCAGCCAACTCCCACAGGCCAATCAGGGCCAGGGCTACAAGGTTGGGAAAGAGCAACGGAGCCATGGGTGGCGCGCCGTAGACCGACTTCTCGAAGAGGCTGATGCCAGGGGTGTATATGTTCATGCGCAAATGAAACCAAAACCCAACGATGCCCACCAGCGCCTGAATGCCCAGCACAGCGAGGCAGAGGTCCAGATAGCGGCGTGTGACCGGCATGAAAACCGGAACGATGAGGAAGCCAGTGGCCAAGGCGCTGGAAACGACTGGAATCCATTCGGTCTTAAGGAAGAAGCCGTTAGTGGCGTGGTCGGTCAAACACAGAACGAAGTTCCCGAAGAAGCCGCCTGTGGCCAGCAGAACCACCCAGCGCGCCCACTCCGCCGTGCGGTATGCGACCATGCGATTCAGGATCAGCAGAAAGCCCAGGCCGGTGTAGGCCAGCGGTGCAGCGAAGGGAGCGGCGTAAGTGAGTGAGCGCAGGGTGCGCTCGGCAAAAAAGCTGCTCTCCAGGTGATAGAGCACACCGGCTAGGCCAATTAGCACCGCTAGCCAGCCTACCAGCAGGCCGATGTAACGCCAGGCTGCATGGTAGCGCCAGCGCCACTTGGCCAGGATGCCAGCCACAAGCAGCAGCGGCGCGCCCGCAGAGAAATAGAGCGGAATATACTCAGCAGGCATGCGAAACTGATTCACCGAGTGAGCCAGCACAATGTCGCCGGCCAGCACGGCCAGGTTTGAGGCGACGAACAACTCCAGCAGCAGTTGCACGTCGAAGAGCCAGGCCGCTTGCGGCGAACGTAGTAGATGAAGGAGAAACTGCGAGAGCCTATTGGCGAGCGCCATGCGCCCTCCGCAACTCCTCGGCGTCGTGCCGCAACTGGACTGTTTTTTGGAGCAGGCCGTAGTTGCCGTGCCACTGCACAAAATCAGCTCCGCCCATGAAGGCGGCGTGCTTGCTGGTGCGGCCGTCGTAGTGCCACAGGTCGAAGTAGGTGAAGTCGATGGAGTGAGAGAAGGGTGAACCGGTTAGTAAGCCGTCTTTGTGCAGGCCGTCAACAATCGCTTTTGCGTTGAGTACCTTGCCGTTGGTGTTGGCGACGACCTGTTCGGCCTGCGCGTAGACACGGTCAATAAGCACCTGAGAGTGGCACTGCGAGCAAACCTGCTTCATGCTGGTTTGGGCGCGCAGATAGTTGGGACGTTTCTGGCTGACAGCATCGGCCAGGTACCAGCCGAGGCGATCGGAGGGGTCGTGCGTAACCTTAAGGCCGTTGATGCCGCTCATGTGGCAGGTGGCGCAGGTGGGAACGAACATATCGCGGGTGCTTAGAGTTTTGGGATTGGCGTTCAGATTGAGAAATCTCTCCTGTGCGGCGAACATGACGCCGTGCTTCGACTCGTCGTAGATCTCGATCTGCGAGTGGTCCGGGCCCATGTGGCACTGCGCGCAGGTAGAGGGACGCCGGGCCAGCGCGACGGAACTGGTATGGCGGGAGTGGCAGGCCGTACAGGTGCCGATGGTGCCGTCGTCGTTCGGCTTGCCGACCGAGTGGCACTGTTCGCAGCCGGATACCATTGCCGAATTACCCTCGGCTGTTACAAACGGATGCGGCGGACGCTTTGTTCCTCCCGGTTGGAACTGCTCGCTGAAGGCCACCTGCGCGGCGCTCAGGCCCTTTTCGCCGTAGATGGCGGCCCAACTGGGCGCGGCATGGCGGCTGTGAAGAAACTCCTGATAGATGCCCTCATGACAGCCGCGGCAATTGCCCGCGGTGAGGTGCGTGCTGATAACGAAGCCATGATGGTCCTCTTTCTGTTGTCCTTCGGCGGGCTGATGGCAGTCCAGGCAATTCACGCCTTTCTTGGCGTGGACGCTCATCTCATACTCATGGACGACGGAGTACTGGAGCCGCGCGTGGCACTCGGCGCATTTGCCGCTGGCTCGCACAAAGTCCGCGGTGGGCTGATCGGTTTCGACTTTAGGACGTGCGTAGTTGACGAAAAAGGCAGTCAATATCAGCGCAAAGGCGACGGAGACAGCGATGATAATAGAGCGAAAGGACATGGGAACCCCGGAGCGATAGAAGTCGAAGCGACAGCCTACGCACTTTGAGCGTAGCGCAGGCCGGAGGCTTTGTGAAGTGGCTACTGGCCCAGGGGCGGCGCGTCCTTATGCAACCGCCGGTTTGCGGAAGGTGAGCGCGTAGACATTGCCATTCATCAGCTCTTCGAGATGGATCTCTTGCATCTCTTGCGGCACCAGATCGATAGGCGCGCTGACTGGTTTATTGCGGTTCTTGTATAAGCCGCCGGGTTGTTTTTCATACACGCTCTTGACGTGTTTCTCGGTCTCGTCGGAGATGAGCAGCAGGCTGCCCGGCTTGGCTACGCGAATCATCTCCTGGATGGCTCTGGCGCGGTCATTGAAGAAGTTGATGCCGCCCACGTGATAGACAACATCGAAACTGGAATCGGCAAAGGGCAGGCTCTCAGCGTTGCCCAGATAGAGATCAGCGTCCAGCTCCCAGCGGCGCAGGTTGGACTGGCAGTTGACCAGCATCTCCGGAGAGAGATCGAGGCCGGAAAGCTTCACGCCATGAGGCAGATATTTGAAGTTGAGGCCGGTGCCCACGGAGGTTTCGAGTACGGAATCGCCGGGTTTGACTTCGAGCAGACGCAGATGACCGAGAAAGAAAGCGGCGCGGTCGGATCCGCTCAGCGCTAAGAAGACACGCTGGGTGTCGTCGTAAAAGCCGCCGATGATTTCGTACTGGTGGTTGTATTTGAGATTGTCGCCGGTTAGGTCTTCCGGCTTGAGGAAGGCCGGAATTCCATCGCGCACAGGGAATCGCTCTCCGCTTTTGCTCACCAGAGCTTCTTTTCCCTCTTCGACGGATACGTGCAATGGCTGACCGGTAAAGGGGCTACGCAGCAGGGCGACGGTCTGCGGCCGGTTGGCCCAGCTCCGCTGTTTGAATGGGCGGAAGAGCGCCCAAACGCCCAGGAACAGAGCTGCGCCAAGGCAAGTCCAACTAGAGAACAGGTTGGTGTGGAAGGACAGGGGCAGAGCGGCGCCGCTGAGTTGGTGATAGAACTCGAGGCCGCTGGCCAGGAGGAAGCCGGCGGCGAAGACGAAGATTGTGGCGCGCGATTCATGGTTCCACAACCAGACGATAGTGGCCGCGAACCAGTAGAGGAGAAAGGAGAAGATGCCTTTGTCACTTACCGCGCCGAAATGGAGTTCCAGAGCAAGCGCGGGAATCGCGATTGCGGCGAGAGGGAGGGGCAGAGTCGAGAGGAATCCAGAAAGGCGTGGGCTGACCAGCCTGTGGAAGGTAAATGGCAGAACGCCGAGCACGGCGACCAGCAGCGTCCAGGCCAGGTATTTAAGCGCCTGCTCCGGGCTGGTCAGCGGAATCTTGCGCCAGCCGAAGAGCAGGTTGGGAATGAAGCTGAAAGCCACCATCCACAGAAATCCGCGCCGGAGTTTTTGCGTGCCCACGAACCACGCGCCCAGAATGGGGCCGGTCCACACACCCACTTGCGAGAAGAATAAGCCGAGAATAAAGAGGCTGGCGACGGCCCAGGCGACGATCTGCGAGCCGCGGTTGATTTTAACGTTCGTAGGCATTTTGAGGTCTTCCTTTCTTTGCATATTCAGTGTTTGTACGCGCTGGTTGCTGGCCTCGCGTCCAGGTTCAGGATTTGCTGATGATGTGGATGATTCCGGATGGCTGAGGGCCTTCGGCAACGCCAGCCTCGATACTTGCAAGCTGGGCCAACGCGGATTCGCCCCAGTCGAGGGCGGCGCGAGTCATCGCCAAACCGAGTCCCAGCGTGAGCATCCAGTATGGCAAATTTGGATCCTTCGATTGGTATTTGCACGCCATCTTCTCGATTCCTTCCAGCGTCGCGAGCGTACGCCGGTTTCGTTCCTGCAACTCTCGAACATGCGAGAGTGCGACGCCCGGTGCTGCCTCGTGGCCAAAAAACAGCTTGAGCATGAATTCATTGCGCGGCGGATCGTCTTGGAAGGGCAGGGCAAGCCACTCCCGAAGGCTGGCGCGCCCTGTATCGGTCAGTGCGTACTCTTGCCGACGCTTTTTAGGCGCCGAGTCCGGTTTGCACGCCTCGATCATGCCCTCGGCAGCAAGCCGCTTCAGAGTGGGATAGATCTGTCCGTAGCTCTCGCCCCAGAAGCTACCGAAGTTGTCTTCGATGGCCTTATGAATCTCGTAGCCGGAGGCCTTAGTCGCGGTGGAGAGCATGCCGAGAATGACATAGGCGGTTCGGTTGTTCTTCATATATCTATAAGATATATCTTGTAGATATTAATGTCAAGAAATATCTTCGAGAAAATATTGCGGAAAAGGCGCAGTCGCAAGAGTGGCAGGCCATGTGGTCTGCCATTCTTGCGTATCTGGATGTAAATAAAAGGCTTGTAACTTACTTGCCGGATTTGGCGGGCGTGGATTGGGAGGAGTTATCCATCACGGACTTAGAGCCGACGGTGGAGCGTTTGTAGAGCACGGTCAGGATTATGGAAGTGCACATGAAGATGATAGCGGACCATGTGGTGAGCCGGGTGAGTACGTTGGCTGCGGCGCGGGGGCCGAAAGCGGTCTGTGAACCTTGGCCGCCGAAGGCGCCTGCCAAGTCGGCCGAGCGGCCCTGCTGCAACAGAACCACGCCGATCAGAAAAAAGCATACGATAACATGCACGACGACAACGAAAATGAGAAGAAAATTCATCTTGAAAGCTGCTTTCCAGGTCAGTTCAGCAGACCCGTACGAGAGAAATTTGGTGCGGAAGAGGGGACTTGAACCCCTATGCCTTTTGGGCGC
>CAZFMB010000160.1:0-6591 GCA_964520005.1 uncultured Occallatibacter sp. | reverse complement strand
CACGGGCGGCCAACCGGGCCTCTGTCACCCACGTCTTCCCGCGCTTGATTCCTAGCGCCCTCAACTTGGCAATGAGGGCCGTGACTGTCGTTGTGGCGTTGGCCTTGATGACCGCTCGGGCCGCTTCGTCCTTGCCGTCCCGGTTTGCTTTGTTGCCACCCACACCCACGGTACGGGCGGCGGGCTTCCCGGCTTGTTCCCGTGCTGATAGCCGATAGACGGCCCGCGTGGATCTCAACGGCTCCATGTAGAGCACATTGACCAAGAGGTAGTTGGCTTGGTCACACGGCCCGTTCATAAGCCGCTCCGCTTCCTCTGCGGTTGCCGCGTCTGGTATGTCAACCACCCTAATCACCGCCCGCCGTTCCGTCGCTTCCATGTTGTCCTCTTTCCGGGTCGCCGTGCCGTTTCGTCGCAATGCTCATTACGTCGTTTCTCACTGTTTTTGTCCGTTAATTGAATTGCCAAAACCTACCACGTACACCACCAACCAAGAGAATCTTGGGGGGCGGTGGACGGGGGATGGGTGAGGTGTCGTTGTCGCCGCCGCCGCCGTCGCCGTCGCCGTCGCTATCGCTATCTAATCTATGGCGAGCGAGTTGTCAGCGTCGCTATTCGCATCTGTGAATCCGTACCCATTCCCGGCTACGGATGACCCCGTTCTCTTTCAGGACCGCCGCTAGATCGCGGACAGACAGCTTAGGGAACATCCGCATAATCGCTTTCGCACGCGAGTCCTTGCCGTCCACATCTACCGGAGAAGTGGGATTGCTGGTACCCGGCGGTTGAAACAACCAACGGCGCTTTTGAATCCAGTTCCGGCTACGTCCAACACCCGCAATGTCTCTCAAGTAGCGGTCAATCTCTCCGCCTGAAAGGTTCGTATTGGCCGCGACGATTAGCAGCGCATACCCCGGCGTGCCAACAAAGTCACGCACGTCGATAACCTGATTCACCGCTCGGGTGACTTCATGGCCGCGTCCGTCTTCCCAAGACATAGTGACGGAGTCTTCGACGGCTCCCGGCTCAATCGAGTCATCGGCGCTTGAATTCATCAGCTCACCAATTGGGGTAGGCACAATCTGTGACTGACTGGCTCCACGTCCTCTTTGCTGACAGTGACACGCCCACCTAGCCGTTCCCGCGCCATGCGTGGTAGCCGCCTGGAGGCTAGATCGCTTGTCAGCACATCGGTTATGAAATTGACGGCTGAGTAGCCCGGCTCTTGCATGGAGGCCGCCGCCGTTTGCAGCTCCTTGAACATCTCCGTGGACAAGTTGATGGATACCTTTGGCATACTCTCCCCTCAATTTGAATCTCGATTGCCGGACTCGTTCTCCCTACGAATCCGGCCCCGAGTTGTCAGATAGGCTCAAGGCTTTAAGCAAGGCTTGGACGGCCTCTGTGGGCCACCTTGAACGAACCGCTGACCACGGTCATTTGACCTGCCCACAATCTTGGTTAGGTGTGCGAAACCTTGACGGACTGAATGGCCTCACTCCGGCGTACACGGCCATCAAGACGGCGGTAAGCCAGAATTCCCAACTGCCCTTGGTTGGCCCACGGCTGGTCAAGAATCTTGACATTGATTCCAGCTCCACCACGCACGCCCACGACATACCCGGCCTTGAAGTCGCCGTACAGAATGGGCAGCACGCCCGCCGTGGTTGCGGTCGGAAGTGCCGGTGCGTTCACGTCGTAGAAGACGGGCTTGCCCAAAATGCGCTCCGTGCCATCCGCGTCCATGGTGGCAATGGCCGCAAAGAGATTGGATTGCATCTGTGCCCGGCGGATTGCAAGGCCGGTTGCCCGGCTCATAATCCAAACGGCGTTAGCCTGATACCCGGCCTTGAGTGTGGAGACAACATCAAACAGTGAGTTAAGCAAGGTTGTGCTGTCCGCCGCCGTTCCCACAAGGTTGTACGCGGTGCCCGTGCCGGTGCCAGTGTTGCCAAACACACCTTGCGCTTGACCCGTGCCGGTGCCTGATGCAAGCAAACTGTCCTCAAGGATGCGCTGTCCCTTCAAGAGGTCATCCACAATAAAGGCTTGGAAGGCTTCAACGTCCTGGAGTAATTCCCAAGAGCAAAGCCTCAGAGCACCACTCATAAAGGAACTGAGAGTGATCTGACCCAAGGTCGGGTCCGTGCCACCAAACGTGGCAATGGTGCCAGTGGACTCAGCCTTGAGCGCTGATGTTCCAAAGGAGGCGGCCTGAGGAATCTTCACATCACTGGTGGTTGGAATCACCATTGATGCATCGAAAATCCCGAGGTCTGGGAGTGCCAAAGGAACAATCAACTGCTCCGTTGGAACGGTGACGGCAAACCCACCCGCCGTGGTTGAGCCACCGAGCGTGCCTTCATACGTTGCCGCGTTCATCGGAGCAAAAAGACCATTGGCGCGGCGCTGTCTTGTGTACATCTCCGAGCCGGGAATGTGATAGCCTCCCGCGCAGTCCGCGCCCGCCGTCAGCTCTTCGTCATGCGCTTTGCCTCCCGTGCTGAGAAACGCATGGAGGGACCGTGCGTACTCGGGTGAGAGGGCCTCACCCAAACGGAGGGGCGTTCCGAAAGCGCTTGTCTGCGCTGAGGGCTGCCCCGATGCGGGAAAGAAGCCGTGCCGGGTGAGCTGTGGTGCGAGTGTATTCACGGCCAAGGATGCCTCAATGCGTGGCGAGAGGTCTGCGGCCTCAGCCATATTCGAGTCAAACAAACTCTGCTCCGCTGGCGTCATTTTCCGGTTAGCACGCTCAGCAGTAGCAAGAGCCGTTTGAGCCGCATCCATTGCCTCTTGGTGCCGGGCTTTCATATCGAACAGTTTCATTTTTGATACTCCGTGTGAATCGCGCACCACGATCATTTGTGGCGTCACGTCCCGCTATCGCAGTCCCCTTTACGCCGTACAGCGCAAGGCACCACACGGACCGGCGGCTTTTTCCGCCAGTGCGGTTGATTGTTGAGTCCGGCTTCCGGGTCCCCGTTGGGGCCTCTGTGCCGTCGCTGTAGACACGCCTCCCGTGCCCTCGTTCAAGGGCTGCTAGCGTGCGTGACACACGGCCTTTCCCGTGTGCAGCTAAGCTTTGGCGATTACGCCCGGCTTTCCAGTGCGTACAAGCGCTCACACCATCCGATTGAGTCATCCGCCGGAGTGGCTAAGACTGCCGTCAATGTGCCCTCTACGCGCCCGATGATGGTTTCGCAATACTCCGCAAACAACTCTTCAAGGCCGCGTATGTCTTCGTCTTCAAGAGGCTCAGAGAGCACCGTGCATTGGGAGCCGTTCACAAGTCCGATCACCCCGCAGATGCGTAAACGGCGGGGGGACCAAAAGACACGCTCCAGATACGGGCGCGTAAGTGACTCCCCGGTCAACGGCATTAAAGCGAAGTCACCCGTCTCTACGTTTCCAAGGATCTCTGCGCAAATTGACGCTGTAGCTGCTATCCGGTCTAGCTTGTCCATTGCCGTCCTCTTTCTCCGGGGTTCCTAGTTTCTGAATCCGCTAAGATCAAACTCGCCCTGAGCAACTCGTGCTAGCTCGGAAAGCAAAGAATCGGTCTGCTTTGTTACAAGGAATGGCCGCACGCCCACGAGAATTTTCTCGTCGTCAGCTATTCCGAATATCAAACCGAGTGCGATGTTACCGGCAAGTGCCCGCTCAATTCTGGCCTCGTCTTGAGGGTCAAATTCCGGCGAGTACCCGATGAGTAGCGGCGTGTTCCCTATTACGCTGAGGTCCGGCGATACATAGCCAACGGCTACCGCAAAACTCTGAGGCTTCAGCCCGGTTCCATGGGTTTCGTCCGCTATCCGCGTCTCAATCTTTCGGCACAATGTCTTCGCTGCAATCAGTGCCCCCGTGGGTGTCTTCAATTCGCTTTCGGGCGGCCTTCCCCCCGTCAAATCCCGGCGGATTCTCTCAGCTCCAGTCATTGCCGCCACCCCGGCCCGCCTACGCGCTTTGCCTTCTTCATCTGTTAAAGCCATTTGTTACCCCTCCAACACTTATAACTCTTACATACTCTTACTTGTCTGTCAAACCGGCTCCGATAGACGCGCTAAATGTACGCGCTATATGGACGCGCTAAATGGACATCATCTCATTGATTCTTCTGTGTTTACCGTCACATACTTAGCGCGGGTTGGAGCGGACAATCATCCAACGGCCTTGGGAGGGCCGGACCCATGGCGTTTATGAAAGTCAGCCCGCGAACGGGGACCATCGAAGTCCCGGACCTCAAAAGCCTAACGGCGGCCTGGAGGACCTACGGCGGCCCGTTTTGCATGGTTAGGCGCTTCATCGTAGAGAAGCCGCTCACGGTGTCACAGCTCCGCCGGTTGCCGGGGCCGTTGAGGGCGCGGCTGGATTCTGATGAGGCCGTGGTGTGGCTGGAGCGTCTCTACGGCCTGGAGGACCCACGGAGCTAGCTCTCCCACGCAAAAGGACACAAACCATGTCACGTCAAGGAGATGACCCGCCATGCTGCATAAGTGTAGGGGCAAGAAGACGCGGGATGAGCGGTGGCCGTCCGATGATGGGCGGGCCGGGCATCTGGCGCAAACGGACGTAAGCTACACCGTTTCAAGGAACTAGCCCCCTTAGCGCCATAAGTGTAGGGGGAAAACGGTGCATAAAGGCATACCAGCGCGGCAAGATGCGATGAGAAACAGGCAGCTCGGGAGAGTGAACGCTCCGCCCCTCCCGCGCCCCGTGGACTACTCCAAGCGGGTTTTCTACGGCCCTGGTCCCGGCGTCACAGCGATCTACCCGGAATACCTCCCGGACCGGCGTCCCCACATCAGCGGTGTCTACATGCTCACCGAGTCCGGGCGCTTCTACATCGGACAGAGTGGGGATGTGTTCACCCGTCTCTTGAGCCACTTGACCAGCCCCGCGTGTTGCGGCTTCACGGCCCCGCACGGCGTTCTATTGGCCTCAGTCCCCCTCCGGGCTGAGTGGACGCTAGACAAGAACAGGCACACGCGCTTGATTGCTGAGGCGCGGTTTATTGCGGCGGCCTTGAGCCTAGATGTTCCGCTCACAAACACGCTGAGCAACTACAAGCGCGGGAAACTGGTCAGCCTCTTTCCCGACATTGCAACCGAGCGGGAGATTATCGCGGGGTGCCTCAGCCATGGAAGACAGTGACGTTCTCACATTGGCGGAGGCCGCCGCGCTCTTGCGGGTCCACCCGGTCACCCTACGCAAAAGAGCCGCCGCGTGGGGTGTCCCACATCGGCGGCTTGGTGCTGAATGGCGATTCTCTCGCTCTGTACTGACGGCTTGGGTCCAACGGTGTGAGGCGGCCTAGAGTAGCTGTCCCGCTACCAAGATGTTTGCAGCCCGCATCTCCGGCGTTAGAGTCTTCCCGTAGACGTTCATAGTGGTTTCAATATCGGAGTGCCTCATCAAGTCCTTCATCTGAGCCGGGCTGATTTTCGCGGTAGCCATCCAAGACTTGTACGAGTGCCGGAGCGTATGCCAGCCTAGCCCCTTGATGCCTAGCTTCGCGGCGGCGGGCTTGAGGTAACGGTTTAGGATGGTGGCGTCACTGTACGGGCTGCCAGTCTTGACGCTAGCAAACACCCACGAGTGGTCATGCGTTTGTTTACTCTTCCGTTCCTGGAGTATTGCGCACAGCTTGGGATGCACGGGGATCTCGCCGCCCGATGCGTCCGTCTTGGGTGTGTTCTGTACTTGCCCATGCGTGAACACTTGCCCGATGGCTAGGGTGCATTCATCGAAGTTAAAGTCATCCCACTTCAGTCCAAGTGTCTCGCTCACACGGAGGCCAAGGCACCCGCTCACAAGCACCATGAGGTTGTACGGCTCGGGAAGAGCGTCCACCAATGCCTTGAACTGTTTCGGCGTGATGATGGTGATTTGCTTCTGTCGCTTTGTGCTGCCCTTCACCCGGATGAGTTCCATTGGATTGCGATTGACCGGGATGTATTCCCATAGCATCGCAAGGTCTAGCAGCTTGGACACCATGTTCCGCGCCCTTACCTTTGACGCCGCCCCGAACGGCAACTTCTCCATCCATTGCTTGACGGCAATCGCGGTGACATCAGCTAGCCGTACATCCTGCCACTTTGGTTTGATGTGGAGGTCAATGAGGCTTCTGTTTGTTGTTTGCGTGGAGTGGCGTAGGGCGGGAAACTCTTCCGTCATGTAGCGGTCAATGATGGTCCCGAGAGTGGCGGCCACCTTGCCCCCGAGCGTCCCGGCATTGAGCGCGGAGAGCTGTCCCTCAACGGCCATGCGGACATCACGCTCTGTCGGGTACTTCACGGAATCAAACGTCTGGACCTTGAGTTTACGTTTGCCGTCCGGGGCCGTAATATAGAACCTGAATTCCCAAGCAAACCCTTGGGAACGGGGAACCTTGCGGACACTGCCATGCTGATAACGCTCACGACTGACTTTCATCTGACCACCCTTCCCGGTGTCGAAGATGTAACCATCATATCAGTCATGGTGTTACGTGGTGTTTGCAGGATTTATAGAGCGACTCAAACAGTTTATTCTAAATAGGTTGCGGGAGTAGTTCAGTGGTAGAACGTCAGCTTCCCAAGCTGAATGTCGCCG
>CAZFMB010000159.1:0-6620 GCA_964520005.1 uncultured Occallatibacter sp. | reverse complement strand
ATCGTGGCATCCTCGGTGATGCTGACGTTCATCTCTTTTTGGCGCGCGGCTGCCATTGTTCTGAATGATTTAGGCTCCTCGGCCTTCTATGCCGGCGGCATCGCCGAGCAGATGGTAGGCGAGGCTGCGCCGTGGTTCATCCTCGGCATCATGCTGTTCAGCTTTGCGGTGCGCGCGGTCTACGTTGAAAGCTGTTCCATGTTCACCCGCGCCGGTGTCTACCGCGTGGTGAAGGAAGCTCTGGGCGGCGGCTTTGCCAAACTCAGCGTCTCGGCACTGATGTTTGATTACATTCTTACTGGGCCGATCTCCGGCGTGTCGGCCGGGCAATATATTACAGGCTTGATGAACGAGTTGCTGATTGTGGCCAACACCAGCCACTGGCTGCCTCCGGCTCTGTTGGACACGCATCATCATCCCTTCCAGTTCGATATGAATCACACCGCTGCTGTCTTTGCGGCCGTGGTGACCATCTATTACTGGTGGGAGAACATCAAGGGCATCGAGGAGTCCAGCAGCAAGGCCCTGCGCGTTATGCAGGTCACCACCGTGATGGTGGTGATTTTGCTGCTATGGGGCGTTTATTCGGTGTTCATGACCCCAGGCGCTCACCTGCCGCCTTCGCCTATTCCTTCCCATCTCGATTTCAGCCCGGAAGCTCTAGGATTCCTGAAGGGAATGCCGCAACTGCTGCCGCTGATGGGCCTGTTCGGCATTCTCATGGCCTTCGGCCACTCCATACTGGCCATGAGCGGCGAAGAAACCCTGGCACAGGTCAACCGCGAAATCCAGCACCCTAAGTTGAAGAACCTGAAGCGGGCGGCGATTGTCATCGCCATCTACAGCCTCATCTTCACCGGCGGCGCCACCTTGCTGGCTTCCATGCTGATTCCGCCATGGCAAATCGCTCACGTCTATCAGGACAACCTGATCGCCGGCCTGGCCATGTACATGGTCGGCCCCTTGTTCTGGCGCATTGCCTTCCGCATCTTCGTGGTGCTTGTCGGTTTCCTGATTCTCTCCGGCGCCATTAACACATCGATGATCGGCTCGACCGGCGTGCTGATGCGCGTTGCCGAAGACGGCGTGTTGACCGACTGGTTCCGCAAACCGCACAAAACCTTCGGCACCAGCTTTCGCATCATCAATATGGTCTTCATCCTGCAGATGATCACCATCATTGCCAGCCGGGGCAACGTCATCATCCTGGGCGAAGCCTACGCCTTTGGCGTGATCTGGTCATTCACCTTCAACAGCCTGGCCATGCTGGTACTGCGCTGGAAGTACCATGGCGAACGCGGCTGGAAGGTTCCACCCAACATCCGCATCGGGAACTTCGAGATTCCTGTGGGGCTGCTCTCGGTCTTCCTGGTGCTGAGTTCCGTCGCCATTGTCAACCTGTTCACCAAATCCGTGGCCACGGTCAGCGGCATCCTGTTTGCAGCGGGCTTCTTCATCATCTTTACCGTCTCCGAACGCGCTAACCTGCGCAAACATGCCCTGACCGCGCACCAGATGAAAGATATCTTCCAACTGGAACACCAGGACACGGTGAGCCGGGCCTCCGCGGCCATTCGTCCTGGCGGCGTGATTGTGACCATGCGCGATGCCGCCAACCCCTTTGCGCTGAAGTGGACGCTCTCTCACACCAGCACCGTCGAGCAAGACGTGGTGGTGATCAATGTACGCATGATGGGCGCGGGCGGGCCGGAGTACTTGAACGCCGCGGATCAGAGCTTCAGCGAGCACGAGCAGATGATCTTTACCAAGGCCATCTCCGTAGCGGAGAGCTTTGGCAAAAAGGTTTCTCTGCTTCTGATTCCCGCCGCGGATATCTCCGTCGCACTGGCGCAGGGCGCCAACTCGCTGGAGGTGGATTCGGTAGTCGCCGGAGCCTCCAGCTCCATGACCGCCGGAGAGCAGGCATTTCATCTGGGACAGGCCTGGGAGGCACTGCCGGAACCCAAGCGCCAGTTCAACTTCTATGTCGTCGAGCCCAGCGGCGAAGCCAAGGTCTATTACATCGGGCCGCACGCGCCCAAGCTGAGCCCCGACGATGTGCAACTGGTGCATCGTCTATGGGTGAACATGCGACGCGATCCCTCCATGCAGGAGTTGCACCATAGCGACATCATTACCTATGCCCTGACGAATCTGGCCGGCCAGTATGCCCGCGAAAAGCAGGATATTCTGCGCGACCTGCGCAACTATCGCGCCGCTGAAGCCTCCGCCGGCGTGCGTCTCGGCGACCAGGATCAATCCGGTCCGCCCGCGGCATCCAGCCAGTTGCCTCCCCCGAAACCCTCGCGCTATCTATAGGGCCTGCTCACTGCCTGCGCATTACCAAAGCAGTTATGTATTTCTATAGCTCCATAAGTGACGTTAAGTTACTTTTTATTTGTAAAAGAGCCTTAAGTTGCGTATCTTGTTTGTCAGGATGAGTGATTGAGTCGCATGCATGGTTTTTACGCATCCCGAACAGAATCACATACCAGCATTTAACAGGAGGAAACGTGGGAGTTTCAGAAATTCTGGTTCAGATCGATCACGAAATTGCTCTGTTGCAAAAGGCCCGCACTCTGCTGGCCAGCAGCTTCGGAGCCGCGCACAAGAAGGGTGCGGTCACACCAAAATTCGCAAAGAAGAGGAAGAAGAGGCATCTTTCCCCTGAAGGACGCAAGCGCATCGCCGAGGCCGCCAAGCGCCGCTGGGCGGAGAAGAAGAAAGCCGCATCCGGCAAGTAACTTAAGCCGAGGACGGAAATGGGGCTGGCTTGCCAGCCCTTTTTCCTGGCAGTACCGCATTATTCTAGATAGATTCTCCCGGCGTCCACGGCACCACCTGAACACCGGCATCGACCAGTGCGGCCAATTGTTCAGGCGTTCCCTTCAGCTGCGGTATGGTTCCAAAATGCAGCGGCAGAACGATCTTCGGCTCCAAAAAGCGCACCGCCATCGCTGCCTCCACTGGACCCATGGTGAAGTGTCCTCCGATGGGAAGCATGGCAACATCGGGCCGGTATAACTCTCGAGTCAGCTTCATGTCGCTGAAGACCGCTGTGTCGCCGGCGTGGTAGAGTACCGGTCCATCTGTAATTGTTAATACAAACCCTGCCGCTACCCCCACATAGTGAGTTCCCTTCTCATCCTGCACGCTGGAGGAGTGCTTGGCCTCCACCATAGTGGCCGCCACGTCGTTCAGTTGCACGGTGCCACCCAGTGCCATTCCGATGGTATGGGTCACACCCTTCTCCGCCATATAGGCCGCCAACTCATACATGGCCACTACGGCGGAATTATTTTGGGCTGCCACCGGCACAGCATCCGAGATATGGTCGGAGTGGCCGTGGGTTAGCAAGATGTAGTGAATCTTCTCCGGCAGCACAAAATCCCTGGGGTACTTGGGATTCTGCGCGATGAACGGGTCGATCAGGATATTGGTGCCTTGGGCGGTTTGGACCAGAACTGTCGCATGTCCGAGCCAGGTAATGTGCGTTCCCCGCAAGATTATCTCTTCATCTTTGGAATGCTGAATTCGATCATCCATCGCAACTGTACCTCCCGGATTTCCAATTTACCATGGGATAAATCCCTTGTCTGCGCCACGGTCATTGCTTACAATCCTAGCCGTGGAGGCAAGTATGATTCTTTGGAAGCGCGCCTTATTGCTAGGACTCCTAAGTTGGCTGTTTCCGTTTATCCTTTCATTTTTCATTTTCTTTTTGAAGAAATCCAACGCGCCGCTCTTCAGCACGATAATGTATCTGGTTGAACTGCTTACGGCCGGATTATTGCTCGCCCTCTATTTTCGCCGCCGTCCAGTGCAGGTTCGCGAGGCCCTATTCGTGGGAGCGCTATGGTTCGTCATGAACCTGGTCTTTGATTACCCCATGTTTGCCTACGGTCCCATGAAGATGACCGCGCTGGGCTATTACTCGGAGATAGGACTGGTGTATCTGACGTTTCCCGTTTTTGCGTTCTTGTCAGCGCGGCTTGTGAAGACGTAACTCACTAGCGCGTAATAATGACTTCCGAGACGCCGTCCTTAGCCAGAAACTGGCGGTAACCGGACCAGGCGGAGAAGAGCCGCTCAATGGTGCGGTTGCTATAGGCGCGTTGAATGGGAAACTGCTGAGCCAACTGTATCTCGACCTCGTCGCCGGGGGTGACGTGGAAGCGGCAGTGCACTGTCTCCTCGCCTTGGGTCCGGCCGTGGAAAAAGGCCAGCAACACGCCGTCCGGATTCGTCACCTCATATAAGCGCGCCACCACTGGCGTCACAAAGGCTTCGGGCAGATAGTCAAGTGTGGTCCATAACAGCACCACGTCAAACTTGCGTCCTGCAAAATCGAGCGAATGCTTCAGAAAGCCCTCGACGTTCCAGACCGGGTTGCCGTCCTCGCCAATGGTTTGCCAATTCCCCGTGCAGGCATCGCGAACAATATCGGTCAGAAAGACGCTGTGGCCCAGGCTGGTCAGGTAATGAACGTTGGCCGGAGAGGTATAGCCGATGTCGATGACCTGAAGGGTGGACTTCGTATTCAGCCGTCTGCGCAACGCCTCCCAGCCGCCCGAATGGCGTGGAACCTTGGGCCCGTAAAGTCCTGGGAGGGTAGCGGGAGGAACGCTCTCCTCTTTCTTTTCAAACCAGCCGCTAAGCAACTTCAAATCCTCTTGCTGCCCGGCAATCGGCACGCGGCCGGACCGGCGCGCAGCTACATGTTAAGAAATGCCGCCGGACTTCGGCGCGGTTGCGGCCTCAGAGCCTTTGGAAACGGCCTGTGTGAGGTCCACCTTGCCGCGAAAGACCGCATTGTCCTCCACCGCCAGGCGAAGGGCGCGAATATCGCCTTCCACCTGGCAGCCGGCGCGCAACTCGACGCGGCCGCTGGCCACCAGGTTGCCCTGCACCTGACCCAGAATCAGAATGTCTTTGGCGGTGAGATTGGCGGCGACATTGGCACTGGGACCGATGGTTAGCCGGCTATCCGAGAGGCTCACGGTACCCTCCACCCGCCCATCCACAATCAAATCTTCACTACCCTTAACTTCGCCGCAAATCACTACGCTCTTGCCGATGCGCGCCGGAATGTTTTCAATTGCCATGGTGTAATTCCTTCCCAGACCCTTCTAGAAGAATACTCAGAGAATGTGCAGCCCTGTGCTCGCCAGGACCGGCGCTACTCCCACGAAGGTAGGACATTGGCCGGAAAGTCGCCTGCATCAGTCTCTAAGAGAGTTCTAGCCTATTCATTGGCCCTGAAGGCACTATACGCAACCAAGCCCCATGACTTCAACAGAGCATCCTAAAAACCATCTCCGCGTCTAATTTATATAGGAATTCAATACATAACGACGGGCCTCCCATAACCGTTAAACTAGGGGTTATGCGCTATTTTTCAGTATTTTTCATGTCGCTTTATGGGGCCGTCGCCGCCCTGGGGCAGCCTGCCGCCGCTTCCCTTACGCCCACTCAGGCCCAGGCGCTGGTCACGCGAGCTCTGGCCACCGAATCGCAAGCTGCCCAGGAGTTGACTGCCCTGAGCCACCCTATGCGCTACCGGCTGCACAAGTCCAGCCCGCGGCTGACTAGCACTAAAGTGATAGCCGAAACTCGCGATGGAGATGTGGCTCGGCTGATTGCCATAAACGACCAGCCGCTGAACCAAGCCGATGAGCAACAGGAACAGGCTCGCCTGGACGCTCTTCTGAACGATCCGAGCCGGCAGCGCCATCGCAAGCAGAGCGAGGACAACGATACAGCGCGCGCCATGAAGGTGTTGCGCGTGTTGCCCGTCGCTTTTCTCTACCAGTTCACTGGAATGGGCTCGGCCGCCACAGGAACCGTGGCCAAGTTTACCTTTAAACCCAACCCGCAATTCGCCCCTCCCGATATAGAAACAGGGATACTAACCGCAATGGCAGGCGAGATATGGGTCGAACCCATCCAGGAGCGTGTGGTGCATCTTGCGGGCAGCCTGCAGCAGGATAAGGAGATTGCCCTGGGCATCGTGCAGATGGACAAGGGTGGATGGGTGGAGATCGATCAGGCGGATGTGGGTGGGCAGCAGTGGCGAATCGTTCGAATCAGGCTGAAGATGGACATGCGCATTCTCTTCAAGGGCAAAAGCTCCGACTCCGTGCAGGAATTCAGCCAGTTTCAGCCACTTCCCGCGGATCTGAGCTACCGTCAGGCCATTCAGATGCTGCGAAACGAGCCCATGAGAGTGACCCCGGAAGCACACTAAGAACTCACCAAAACCGGTACAAACGCAAAACGGCCTCACCCAAACGGGTGAGGCCGTTTTGCTGCTCAGAATCGAGCCTTACTGTTTGACCACGGCGAAGACGATCACCAGGGTAAACAAGGTGAGCGACTCCATGAAGGCCAGGCCGAGCACCAGGAAGAGCATGATGCCGGCGCGAGCGCCGGGGTTGCGGGCCAGCGCTTCGGTGGCCGAAGCGGTTGCCTTGCCTTGACCCAGGCCGCAAAGTCCCGCAGCCAGAGCCATGCCGATACCGGCGCCGATGGGCACCAGGTTGATGCTGGACCCATCGCCACCCAACGCGAAGGCCGGAATGGCGAAGCAAAGAACCGCCAGGGCCATGAACACATATTGA
>CAZFMB010000158.1:0-6785 GCA_964520005.1 uncultured Occallatibacter sp. | reverse complement strand
CGAATGGTGGTGGTGGGATAGGCCGGCGTCTTGGGGTTGGCGATCTTGCTGGTCACCACGACGCCGCGTTGAATGGCCTCGGCCAAAACAGCCTGTCGCGATTCGGGATGCTGATTCCAGCGGTAGGCCTTGCGCGGCAGAAAGGAGTCGCGGAACCACTTGAGGGCGATAAAGGCGTGACCGCCCCGTTCCGCCTCGGCCAGCGCGGCGCACAGTTCTTTCACGCGTGCGTCGATGTCGGCCGGCATCACCGCCTCTTGCCCGTCTTCGTCCTCGTCGTAGGCGTGTTCGGCATGGGCGCTCAATGCCCGCATGGGACGCGGCGCAGCTTCCTCGCCGTCGATGCGCTCAAAGTAGATGCGAACTTCATCTTCTTCCGGTGTCCATATGCTTGCCATGGCGTTGCGGCGCTTGCTGCGGCCGTTTTCCCCGCACAATTCCACTATTGCCTGGTAACCCGCCGGTGCCAGAAAATGCAGTGCTCTGGCCAGGCCGGGGTCGGAGCTGAACGCCAGTTCATTCAGGGCTTCTTCAATCATCTCTTCCGCGTCGGGTATGCTCATACTGTTTACATCTAAGCTGTTTTGCTCAGCTTTTGTCGATTTCATTTTCCTTCTCCCTATGCCACATCCCTCGCCGGCCAGCGCACTACTCTCCGGCAGGCAATAGGGCCTGGTTCCGGAGTAGTTCGCGCTGGGGAAAAGGGAGCAGTGTTAGTTCTAAATTCACGTTTGTTTTCAGAGGAGTTGCATGCCTTTATTTCTTCCGTAGTGCCTAAATGCGAGAAATACTCTAGCTTATCCTCTGCTTGAAGCTATCAGTCCTCAGTGTACCCGATAGAACTGCCACTGCGGGCTGGATTGTAAAAATCTGCGCGACCTGCTGCTTTCGCCGTCCGCACCGCCTGGGAAAAAGTTATGCAGCCGCCACAATTCTGTCCATACGGGCTACTCCTTACAATAGAAGATATGCCCCATCGCTTGCAACTGCTTTTATTCTGGTGCCTGGTTTCAACCGGGGTCTATGCGGCTGACCCTGCGCCCTTTGACCTTTCCGGGCCAAAGGTGGACGTGCGCGTCAAACGCGGGACGGTAACGCTGCCGATAGGCGAGATCCCCAACCTGCTGGCTGGAGACCGTCTATGGATTCACCCCGATTTTCCTGAAAGCCAGGCCACGCACTATGTATTGATCGTTGCATTTCTGCGCGGGTCCACCAATCAGCCGCCTGCGGAGTGGTTTACCCGCGTGGAGACCTGGACGCGCGAGGCGCGTGAAGAGGGCGTTTTCGTAATTGTTCCGAAGGAAGCCCAGCAGGCGCTCATTTTTCTTGCACCGGAAACGGGCGGCGACTTCAGCACATTGCGCAGGGCCGTCACCAACCGCCCCGGCGCTTTTGTGCGCGCCGTTCAGGACTTGCAGGCCGCCAGTTGGGACCGTATGCGGCTGAATGCTTTTCTGGCCGAGGTCAGGGAGACCTCGCAGACCGATCCCAAATCGCTCAAAGCTCGCTCTGAGATGGCCGCCCGCAGCCTGGGTATCAAGCTTGATCAGCAATGCTTTGACAAGCCCAGCGACCAGCAGGCTCCGTGCCTGGTGCAGCACACGGATGGCCTGGTGCTGGACGATACCAACGCGCAATCGCGGGTAGCAGCGTTGACCAGCGGTTCCTCGTCCGACCTGATGAACCAGCTCAGTTCGTCAAGCCTGGCCAAAGGCGGCGCTTATAGCCCCTACGTCGGCGCCATCGTGGACACGGCCAGGATTCTCGGCCAACTGCACACTGCGCATTTTCAATACATTCCCGCACTGGCCCTGCCCACAAAGGATTCGCTCGATCTGCGCCTGAATGTGCCGCCGTCGTTTCGCGATCCCAAGTCGGTGGTGGTGGTGGCGCTGCCGCCAGTGGGTCCGGTCAGGATGCCGCCGCTGCATCCGGTGAACGCGGCGGAAAATTATTGCGCCCAGAAGCCGGGCCTGGTGCTGCCCGCCGAGGGAGCTCCGCTGGTTTATGCCACCCAGCTCGCTTATGGGCTTGCGCTGCGCATCGAGAGCAAAGACGGCCCGGTCGATCTTCCCGTGAATGCGGATTCGTCGCAGGGCGGGTTGGTACTAACACATTCCGCTCCCACCTTGCCGGCCGGCGAACTGAGCGGCGTGTTGCATGGCAAGTGGGGCTTTGATGACTGGGAGGGTCCGCATTTCCGCCTGCGCGCGGTTCAGCCCGGCAAGTGGGTCGTAGCTCCGGCTGACCAATCGGCGCTGGTGGTAGGCCGCGAAGACACCTTGCACATCGTTGGCGAAAACTCGTTGTGCGTGGACCGGATCGCCTTGCAAATTGCGGATCATGCGGCCGCGGGCACTCCGCTCAAACTGGCCTGGAAGACAACTTTGCCAGAACAGTTGCAGGTGACCGTCCCCATGAAAGACGCGTCTCCGGGACCGGTCACTCTGGAGATCTACCAGTTCGGACTGGAGAAGCCGGACCGTATGCAGCTGACTGCCTATGCCGAAGCGGCGGCGCTCAACAACTTCGCGTTGTGTGCCGGCGATGCGCAGGCGCAATTGAAGGGCAATCGCCTGGACGAGGTGGCTAGTGTCAGCCTGGACAGCATCGCCTGGACTCCTGCCGGATTGACTCGCGTGCGGGACTTAGACCAATTGAACCTGAACACCAGCAACTCGACGAAGACTCTGGAGCCCGGGAAAAGCTATGTTGCCAGCGTGCAATTACGGGATGGCAGGCTGCTGAGCGTGCCGGTCAGCGTCAAGCCTCCCCGCCCGCAGGTCATGTTGCTCAGCAAAGGGGCTCAGGACGATGTCACCGCCGCGCCCTCGCCCGTGCATCTGGGCAGTGCTGACGATCTGCCCGTCGACAGGCGGCTGGTCTTTTTTCTCCGCTCCACGGAGCCGGCAACCTTTCCCCGCGATGAGCAGGTCGAGGTGGCCGCCAGCGACGGCAGTTTCCGCACGGTGCTGACGCTGGCTGACGGTAGCCTGATGCTCGAAGATGCACACACCGCCCTGGGTGTGGTGGCGCCGCTGCTCCGTTTCGGTCCCTCAGCCTATGGGCCGCTGCGGGCGCGCATTCTATCCGCCGATGGTGCGGCCGGCGACTGGTTGGCCTTGGGAACGCTGGTGCGCCTGCCCGGTTTCACGGAACTGCGTTGTCCGCACTCCATGGCCAGGCCCTGCGCGCTCATCGGCACGAATCTCTTTCTGGTTGCGTCTATCGCCGCTAACACAAGATTCGACAACGCTGTCGATGTGCCGCCGGAGTTTACAGGAACCCAGTTAAGCGTCCCCCATCCGGCTAACGGCATGCTCTACCTGAAGCTGCGTGACGACCCGGCAACGGTGCAGACGCTCACTCTGCCCGTGCTGCCCATGACTGCCTCGGCGGCGCAATCGGCCGTTTCCGAGCAGCCCCAAGCCGCGCCTGCCGCCACGCAGCCCGCAACGCCCGCCAGCACAGTGCCGCAATAGCTGGCGGGGGTGCAATTCCTGTTTATCCGGCTGCCGCTACGCGAAAGGGCGGGTGAAAATGCCCTGTGGATAACGCGTAAAGAATACTTATTGACAGTGTGGAAGATAAGGGCGCATGATCTTCCCCTATTGGCTTCCCGCCCGATGAGTACCAAATGAGGAATCCGCATCGCGGATTTCCTGCATCGGTGGCGTCGTTCCTTGACCTGATTCCCTAGACTCACCTTATACCGCGTTGAACGGCAGGTACCTATGGTGGTCAAGACGCAAAGCAAGGGACTCGGAGTCACTGGACTGTATGTGGGCGCTAGCAATGCCCGTCGCTATTTTCCTAAGAACATTTCCAGCATAGAGTTGCAATTGGATCATCTCCAGATTCAGTGCGGCCTGAAGCCAAATTTCTGGCAAGGCGAGCCGGAGATCTTCGACCCCCGGCTTTGCGCCTGGCTTGAAGCGCGGCATATGCATGCAAAACCGGATCGAACGTCCATCCCGCTGGCCATGGTTCCGGAGGGAAAAAACTCCTACCGGCTGCAGCCGGTCCGTCTGAACGGACACGCACGCCCCAAACTGCCCTCTGAGGCCGCGGCTTGAATGCGAAGCGCCAATCAGGTTTGTTACGCGAGCCGCCCCACGATTCTGTAATCCCTAATTCTTGACACCTGATCTCTGTTCTCTGATCTCTGTTCCTTGATAAACTCGAAGTTGGATGACTCTCTCCCAACTGCAAAACGCGATCGAGCGCCACTTTGCCGATGGCCCCGGCGCCATCGGGGACGATACCGCTCTAAGGACCTTTATGGTGCTGAGGGCGGCTCTGGAGAGTGGCGAAGTGCGCGCTGCCTCGCCCGACGCAGGCGAACCCACCGGCTGGCACGTCAACTCCTGGGTCAAGAAGGGCATCCTGCTGGGCTTCCGCCTGGGCGTACTGGAGGAGTTTCCCGCCGCGGGCCTTTCCTTCGTGGACAAGAGCACCTTTCCGGTGCGGCACTTTGGTTCGGGAGACGGTGTACGCGTGGTTCCCGGCGGTTCCGCGGTGCGCTCCGGGGCTTATGTGGCCCGCAGCGTGGTCTGCATGCCGCCCATGTACATCAACGCAGGAGCCTGGGTGGACGAAGGTACGATGGTAGATTCGCACGCTCTGGTAGGCTCCTGCGCGCAGATCGGCAAACGCGTCCACTTGAGCGCCGCCGCGCAAATCGGCGGAGTGCTCGAGCCGGTCAACTCTAACCCGGTCATCATCGAGGACGACGTGCTGGTGGGCGGCAATTCGGGCGTCTACGAGGGCTGTATCGTGCGCCAGGGCGCGGTGCTGGCCGCCGGAACCATTCTCACCCGCGGAACCCCGGTCTTCGATCTGGTCAATGGCGAAATCTTGCGCGCAACGGCCGAGCTACCGCTCATCATTCCCCAGAATGCGGTAGTCGTTCCCGGCTCCCGCGCCGTCAGCAAGGGAAAAGGTCAGGAGTGGGGCCTGAGCCTCTACGCCCCGGTGATCGTAAAGTATCGCGACGAAAAGACCGACCTCAGCACCGCGTTGGAAGACCTGCTGCGCTGATTCACCTTGGTGGGTCAAATATTTCCCTCTTTCTGTTTGCAACTTTGCTTCCCTCTCTCTGTCACGATTGCCAGTCTTGAGCACTATCTTTATGAACACAAAGTTTGATTTGCAAGTGCCTGCGTGAAGCTGGAAAATGCTCTGAGCGCAATCCTGAGAATAGGAGAATTGCTCGGGAAAGGAGCCATCGAGGATGCCTTTCATTGTCTGGACAAATGAAATGAGCGTGGACGTTAAGATGCTGGATAACGACCATAAACGGCTGGCTATCCTGATCAACGATTTGCACGCTGGCCTGATGGCGGGCCGTGACATCAAGGCGCTCGAACACATCTTTGATGAGCTTGTCGCCTGCGCTCGTCTCCACTTTGCCCATGAGGAGAAGCTCCTTGTCGAAACCGGTTACAGCGGCACGGCGGAACACAAGCTGGAGCACGAGCAAAAGATCAAACTGCTTCTGACTCTGCAAGCGCGCTTCCAGATTGCAAAAGAATCGGCCGATTATCTGGAGGTGCTGGATCAGCTCAAGGAATGGCTCTATACGCACACCAAAGGCATCGATAAGGATTTTGTGGAGCATCTTAAAACCAACGTGTTTGATTCGAATTTGACCGGGTGGAAAGAACCCGAATAGACGGCGCGCCAACCCAGAGTGGCGCTAGAGTTCTGTTCGAAATAACCGGCCAGTGAACTGATTTTCATAACACCGAAAATGAGGTCGTGATTCCCAATTACCGGGCAGCCTCACATCAGCGGAAATAAATACAATCCAGTACCGCGACAGGAACATCAACTACATGCGGAACCGTTCTGATTCGCACGAACGGGTAGAAATAATCCGGGCGTAAGCTTGCTCGGGCCGCCTGTACAGCATCAGGCGCGCCCTTCCCCGGCGAGTAAGACCTATTCTGGAAGCCCCAGGCCCGCCGCGCCTGCCGATTGCTCCCCAGAGCCTTGGGCGCGGGATCTCTCTTGCAGTGACCTGCACAGGACAGCCAGATGTCCATGCATAATCTTAAAATCACAAATACTTTGAAAGGAGGGTAGCTGATGCCTCTTATTCTCTGGACCGATCACATGAGCGTGGGTGTGAAGCTGTTGGATAACGACCACAAAAAATTGGTGCTCCTGGTTAACAATCTCTCCGATGGAGTGGTGGCCGGCCAGGCCAGACAGGAGCTCGAAAGTAACTTTGGCAAGCTGGTCGAATTCACCCGCCTTCATTTTTCCAATGAAGAGCGGCTCCTTGAAGAAACCGGCTACAGCGGTACAGCGGCGCACAGGCAAGAGCATAACCGGCTGCTCGATCAACTCATGGAACTGCAAGCGCGCTTCTTGAGCGGCGCGGAAGAAGCCAAAGATCAGGATGTGATGAACCGGCTCAGGGCTTGGCTCTTCAAGCACACTCAAGGCGCGGATCAGGATTTCGTTTCGCATCTCAAAGCAAGACGTGTCGATTCGAATCTGGCCGCGTGGGACGAGCCGAATCATGTTGCGCTGGAAAAACCCGCTATTTAACCCTGAGTGGTGCATGGCGGTGTGGCCGGTAACAACTGGCTGCAATCTTGCCTGTATGCGTCCCGGTTCCCGATGTGTGACAGAAGTTTGCCAATTGAGCAGGATGAGTCAATTCCCGGAACCAATGGGTGTTAGCATCGAATATGACAGATGCAAAATAAAAAGCTGAAAATCATTCCCCTGGGCGGACTCGGCGAGTTCGGCATGAACTGCCTCGCGCTCCG
>CAZFMB010000157.1:0-6860 GCA_964520005.1 uncultured Occallatibacter sp. | reverse complement strand
GTAAGCACCAGCCGCTCCCGCGGACTGACGCGCGCATCAGGCATCTTCCCTGCTCTCTGTCCTGGGTTGCCCATGAGGGGCTTCCCGGACACGTATGAAACCGTCTAAACCATTGATTATTATGGCATTTATACCGGATAAAGCGCGAAACTCTCCTCCTTGATTCTAGGCAGAAGAGAGGGGGGTGTCAACACGCGGCCAGTGAGGACGCAGCGTTACGGCTGGTTGTAATAGCCGGTTCTGGTGCGGGCGGTCAGCCCCGGCTGGCTGACTTGCACCTTCAAATCGTGATACTCGTTGGCGCGTACGGCAGGCGGCGGATCGAAGGAGAGGGTATAGAAGGCCTGGGCGTCCTGAACACAACGATTGATCTGGGCTGTCATGTCGTTATCAGGGCCGTAGACAGCGCCACCGCTTTGAACGGCAAGCACTTTCATACCCAGGTTGGAGACACTTGTTTTCAGAGCTGACGGCACTCCTTTCAGGAAACCTTTATAGAGATTCGTTCCCACTCCAGGCATTCCAGCGGAGACGCTGTAGGCGGAGATACGCGCCTCACGCAGCTTAGTGGAAAGCTGAACAATCACGTCGAAGCTTTGCTGCTGCCCCTCATAAGTAGTTTGAATGTGCGGCGTGTCGAGCAGCGGCCAGCCAGAGCCGGTCCAGATCAACAGCTTTCTGCCGGGCTTCCCGGCCTCAGCGTTGGCAATGTCCAACATGGATTTAACCGAGAGTTGGTATCGCTCGATTGCGCCCCATGCGCCTCCTGCGCGGCCAATAGTCCGCAACCTATCGTCGAGTTGATCTGCCCTGGCGGCCAGAGCGTTGCCATCCGCGGAAGGCAGGCGTTGGGCATCCACACCGTCGTTGGTCAACGCGAAGAGCGAGACCGGCTGGGCGAGATGACCGTCGTTCTGGCGCAAAAACTTCTCGATCTCCTGGCGCACAATGGAGACTTGCTGATGCGTCTCGTTCACTGTATCGAGGACCAGAATGACCTCGACTGGGGGGTGGGCCTTATGAGCGGCTTGGTCGAAGGGGCGAAAGGAGAGAATCCTGGCGGGCTGGTTGTTGTCCAGCAGGGTGAAGTCCTTGAGTTCGAGTCCGGAGACGGGCTTACCGGACGGATCGGTGACCACCACGTCGAGGTGGATGCGGCCTTCCGTTACTGCGGGCGCTGCCGGCGAAGATTGCGGCGCGGCGGGCGACGCTGCTACAGGTTGTTCAGTGGCTTGTGCGGGATTCTGTTGCGCACTGGAAAGAAACGGCAAGCATACGATAAGCGCCAGACAGGCGTGCCGTGACAGGCTCATAGGATTCACCTCGCTTGAATCTCCACCAGCGACTTCGCACAAAGTCTAACAGCATTGCATGAGGAAACAAAAACGGCTTATCGATGATGGGCCACGCTGATTCTTTCCTTTTATCGCAACTATTCCGGGTGAGCCGCGTCGAAGACAGATGGGCTAACCCTACGCAAACCGCACCAGATACAATTCAATCCAAAGGAATTGCCATCATGCATTTTTTACGCATCTTACTACTCACTGCTATTTTTGTGACTTCAATGCCTTGGCTTTCGGCGCAGGCGCGACCGGCAGCCGGCGCTCCGCTGCCTGAGATTCGACAGCTCATGAAGGAGGTTCACGAACACCAGAAGCAGCTTGATAAAGTGCGCGAGAACTACACCTATAGCGTGTCGAAGGTGATTCAGGATATCGACACCAAAGGGCAGGTAACCAAAACCGAGACCCAGGAGATCGAGGTATTTTTTGTAAACGGACATGAGATTTGGCAAGTGGTGAAGAAAGAGGGAAAGCCGCTAACGGAAGAGGAGCAGAAAAAGGAGAGCGAACGCGTGACCAAGCTGGCGGAGAAGGCGGAAAAAACGCCGCCGGATCAGCCTCTGGAAGGCCATGCGATCAACATTAGCGTAAGCCGCTTGCTGGAGATCATGGATGTGCTGCATGAGCGGCGCGAAATGTATCGAGGACGCGCGGCGATTGTCTTTGATTTTGTGGGCCGCAAGGATGCTCAGACACACGGTATTGCCGAGGATGTTTCAAAGAAACTGCAAGGAACGATATGGGTAGATGAGGCCGATCGCCAGGTTGCCCACTGCGATGCGAATTTCGACGACAATTTCCGCGTCGCCGGCGGAGTTGTGGCCACGATCCAGAAAGGCTCCAACTTCCATTTCGATCAGGCGCAGGTGAATGGCGAGATATGGCTACCCACCGGCGCCGAGGGAACTGTGCAGGCCCGCGTGCTGCTGGTGAAGGGCATCCGTCAGCACTTTACGGAGCGCGATTACGATTTCAAGCGCTTCCATGCGGAGGCGCAGCAAGGGAAGGACGTGAAGGCAGTGGTGGAGAAGAAGCCATAGCCTGCTTGCGGCACACGCCGGCGCTTCGGTTAGAGTGAAAGTATGTTCGCGCGCAGGATCTCGATTCAACGCATGGATGCGAGCGGCCTTGGCCATGCGTGTCCGATTGGCTGGATCGACAACTTTGCCATGCGCAACTTCACCAACGACCCGGTCTTCGACGACACGTTGCCAGTGGCCGACGGAGTGCTGGAAGCGGGGACGCGCGTGCCTCTGGAGCGTCTTCAACCGGCTATGGAAGATTGGTTTCGCCGCAAGGGCTACCTGAAACCGGGCGAGCGGCTTGAAGTGGCGGAGATAGATGCGACAAAGCCATGAGGAAGTGATTGTGTTATTCTTCCTTCGCCTACACATTCCTGAAACCGGCGGCTAGCAGCCCCTTGTACAGGAAATTCCTGGTTCCCAGCAAAGGCTTGTTCATTACATGCTTTTTCCCACGGTCGAGTACGCGCTGTTTTTCTTCGTGGTACTGGCCGTTGCCTGGAGCCTTTATCGCTTTCCTATAACGCATAAGAGCTTTCTTCTGCTGGCCAGTTATATTTTTTACGGCTTCTGGAACTGGAACTATATTCCGCTATTATTCGGCATCTCGATTTTCAGCGGATTAGTCGCGCAGCGCATCCAGCGCAGCCCGAAGGCAACCGCCAGAAAGTATTGGCTGGCCGCGGGCATCACAGTTTGCCTGGCCACGCTGGGTTATTACAAGTACACCGGCTTTTTGATGGCGACGCTGCTCCAGGCATGGGGCCGCTTCGCTCCTCCGCCGCACATACAGGTTTATTCGCCCCTGCTGCCTCTGGGCATCTCCTTTTTTGTATTTCACGCCATCTCGCTGCTGATGGATTGCTATCGCGGCAAGGTTCGCGAGCCGGTCAAGCTGGGCGACGCGCTCTTATATGTAGCCTTCTTTCCCCAACTCATCGCCGGTCCCATTCTGCGCGCCTCGCGGTTTCTTCCCCAACTGGCGATCCGGCGCAATCCCAACTCCATCCGCGTCAACCGCGCATTTCTGCTGATCGTCGGCGGCCTGTTCAAGAAGGTAGTGATCTCGAATATGCTGGCCACGCGGCTGGTGGAGCCGGTCTTCGCGGTGCCGCAAAGCTATGGCGCATGGGATACGCTGCTGGCCGTTTATGGTTATGCGGCGCAGATCTACTGCGACTTTTCAGGTTATACGGATATCGCCATCGGCTGCGCCCTGCTGCTCGGTTACCGATTTCCGCGCAACTTCAACGCGCCTTACACGGCCGCCGATCCGCAGGAGTTCTGGCGCCGATGGCATATCTCGCTCTCCTCGTGGCTGCGCGACTATCTCTACTTTCCATTGGGCGGCTCGCGCAAGGGCAAGCTGCGGACAATGATCAACCTGATGGTGACCATGCTGCTGGGGGGCCTGTGGCATGGGGCCGCATGGACCTTTGTGGTTTGGGGCGGCCTGCATGGGTTCTACCTGGTTGTTCATCGCCTCTGGTCGCGGATCGGCTGGGGTCCGCTGGTCCGCTGGCGTGCAACCGCGGCATGGCGATGGACTTCGCGCATACTTCTCTTTCACGCGGTTTGCGTGGGATGGGTCTTCTTCCGGGCCTCTGCGTTTGCAAACGCATTCTCAATCTTTGGCCGGTTGACGGTTCCAGGCGCAGCGACACTGGCCACGGGACCCGTCATGATCGTGCTGATTCTCGGGCTCGCCGGCCAGTACATGCCGCCGCGCTGGCGCAACGGCCTGGAGATTGAGTTAGGCCGCTGGCCGGCTTTGGCGCGCGGAGCGGTTTTAGCAGTGGCCATCACCATTATCGAGATTTTGGGGCCGACGGGAGTGGCTCCGTTCATCTACTTCCAGTTTTAGAGAGCTATGCGAAACGTTTTGTTGACCCAGCCAATCCGGAAAATGTTCCTGGCAGTTGCGGGATTCCTCGTGGCCATAGTGCTGCTTGAATCCGACGGGCTAGCCAGCTGGGCCAATCATCTGGAGATCGGTGCGCTGCGGTCCGTTGCGGTTCCGGTTACGGCGTCGGTTCAGAAGACACTGCATCCGCTGGGAGTGGCAGCGGTCCGCGATCATGCTCTGGAAGCGCTGGCGCGCGTGGGCTGGACCGACGACGCTGCTATGTTGGCGAAGGCCGCAAACACTTTCCGCACATGCGATCTGTCCGGAGCTGCGGCATCGGCTAACATCCCAATTTTGACATCGACTCCCGGCTTGGGTTCCGGTGCGAATAATCCCGAACGCAGCACGCACAATTTGTACCTAAACGCTCCGGGCGGGCGGACGCCGCTTCTTGGAGCAGTGCCAAGAACGACGGCATTAACTCCTCTGACGCCCGTCGAGCCTGGCAAGCAGCGCGTGGTGGTGCTGGCCGGCGACTCCATGATGGCGGTCGGCTTGAGCGCCGAGTTGATGCGCGAAGCCGCAGGTAACAAGAATTTGCGCATCGTAAAGGCCTTTCGCTCCGGCACCGGCCTGGCGCGGCCAGAGGTCTTTAACTGGATGGATGAATATCCGGCGATGCTGGGCGAGGTAAAGCCCGATGTGGTGATTGTGGCCATCGGGGCCAACGACGGGCAAGGCTTCGTGGTGGACCGCAAGGTGTTGGCCTACGGCAGCGAAGAATGGCGGAAGGTCTACCAGGAGCGGATCGCGGAGTTCCTGGCGATGGTGGAAGACGGCGGGGCGCGCGTGGTGTGGATAGGGCTTCCGCCCATGCGGGGGCATATATATGACGAAAGGATCAACGACCTCAATCGCATCACTTATACAGTAGTAAGCCAGTCGCCGCAGGCCACCTGGTGGAATCCGGTCTCGTATGTGGGCGACGATACGGGGAAGTATCGGGAGTTTGTCACGCGGGATGACGGCAATACCATCAAGATTCGTTCGAGCGACGGCATTCATCTTTCCGATGAGGGCGCCGGGTTGCTTACCTCCGTGCTGCTGAAGTGGCTTGACCCACCGGCGCAGACGGCAAGCGGAGCTACAACGACCCAGGCGACGGTCCCGGCGGTTCCGGCTCAACCCGTAGTTAAGCACAAGCCGCACGCACGCCGGAAAGCGAAAGGGTGAGCTTCGCTGGTTCTAAGCGGCAGTCTGTTGCTCGGCTGGGGCAGTGCGCCAAAGCGCGGCTTCGGCCTCGCGGCGGGCCTTCAAGGGGGCGTACTCCTCGCCGACGGCATG
This sequence comes from uncultured Occallatibacter sp., assembly GCA_964520005.1. Lineage (GTDB taxonomy): Bacteria > Acidobacteriota > Terriglobia > Terriglobales > Acidobacteriaceae > Telmatobacter. Next base: position 1,302 of record CAZFMB010000157.1, on the reverse strand, counting down.
GTCCCATCGCAACAACTGCTCGGCGGCATCGTCGTAACGGCCGGCGTTGAGAGACTTGAGGAGGTCGGACGAGGCAAGACGCCCGGCGCCCAGGTTGAAGGTGAAGTCCACCAGTGCATCGAACTGGCCCTGGGTCAGCGGAACCTTGACCAGGCGCTCGACGGCCTGCTCGGCGTCGCGTACATCGCAGGCCAGTAGATTGGCGGCCTGCAGATCGTCGATTCCGTTGGGGAAGGAATCGGAGTGCAGCAGACGGTGGCCGTAACCGATGGTGGGAATCCCGGCCACATCCTTATAGACGCGATTGCGAAAGCCTTCCGACTTCTTCAGTAGCTCCATTCCGGCGACGCTGAAATTCATATTCCCCCCTGCGTTTTGTTTGAGATCACGTAACTTTGACGCTAGCAGGAAGCGAGAAATAATCTGCAAGCGGACTGGCCGTCCAGAAGGAAGATTTTTTTGGCGGCGAGGAAGGCCGGCTTCTGGGCAAGGCCAGCTAACGGGGAACAAAGGGCGAAATAGGCGACTAATCGGAATCCAAAACGACGAGGTTCAAGGGAAGCACCTAACGAGAATGAAAATACCGACGATCAGGCAGTTCCGGCAGCCGGGAAAAGGCAGCCGCCAGGGCTGCAACGGGGAGCCGTTTTCGACACCTGCACCTAATTTGACGCCAAAATCGTGTTCCAGATCACATTCAGGCCGCAACCGGCGGCAACAGGGTCGCTATATGGTCGCAAGAGGGGATAAGGGGTTGAAGGGTGCGAAATCGACCTTTTGGGGCAAAAATAGCGCAAAAAGTGTACTGTTTTTGTGCAATTTTTAAGTGCTATGGAGAGAAGCACTTATATGGGAAAAGAACGGAAAACAGTGCCATTATGGTCAGTTTTCCTCGTATGCAATTCGACAACATGCATATTAAATAGTGTCGAATTGGTAAAATGGGCAGATGGTGAAAAGAAGAAATTCAAGCAAACTGAACGCGAAAATGTCGCTCCGGATATGGGTAGCGGCAGGAATTTCCTCTGTTCTTCTGGTCGCGGGGGCATTTGCAGTTTACCCGCGAACGGTCGAGGCGGACGCCCGGCTATCCCAGCCGGTTGTAACCGCTCCCTCAGTGGCTCCGATAGTGAGTACGACACCTGTCTCGCTTGCGCCGGATAAACCGGCGGAGCCCACAACAAACCACGCACTCCACGGCATCGCCTCCTGGTATGGCGGCGTGTTCAACGGCCGTAAGACAGCCAGTGGAGAACGCTATGACATGTACGCGATGACCGCCTGCCATCCAACCCTTCCCTT
>CAZFMB010000156.1:0-6953 GCA_964520005.1 uncultured Occallatibacter sp. | reverse complement strand
CAGCATGACATATCTCCTGTTACAAGTGCTACTGCACAGAAATGAGACAACAGAATCCTGCAGCATCTGTGGGGGATACTTTTTAAGTCAAAATATGTTTTGACAATTAAAGCATATGAATTATGCCGATATGCCCAGTGTGTTGTCAAATTAAGGTGTTATACCTTACTCGTAAAATTCTGTTTGTGCCTCGACATCTGCTTCGCTATCTCCAGTTCCTTCATCCATCACTCATGAAACCCTAATGCAAAGTGGTGTTGCTGTTGATGAGGATGTTCTTGCCGGTCAGTTCTTCAAACTCAATTATCCAACAGTTGATACATGTTCCGTCGAGTGAGGAATCTGGTCTTAAGTCTCGAAATCGAGATGACTGTACATCCGGCGGAACTACTGGCTTGCGGTCTGCAGTTCAAAAAACGAAGGGTCTCAGCTTCGCAGCCATCGCCAAGCCACCCCACGGACGAAGAGCTGTCCCTTCACCCCTGCAAACAAAAATTGCTCGCTACCACCCCAAGAAGCAAGTGCCGCTTCTTCGGGGCCCCTATCGTTGAGAACCCCGAGCCCTCCCCCCAACAAGAACAAATCACACATTGGGAACCCCGACTCCGTGGGAACCCTTACCAACATTCTGGTACGTATTGCTGGATTCATGTTTGAGCCATGAACGGCAGAGGGTGCCATCCTGTAGCCTGACGGCCGAAGACTATCGCCTCAAGCAAAGCCGAAGAGAAAATACACCTCCGCGGGCCGTCGAATTACCCTCCTAACACGCCTCGGGGGCAAAGGGCCTCTTGAGCTACGCTTCAGAGTCCCTTTACCCCCGAAATGCCATGCCGGATTGCTTCTCCTACTGATTCCTTCTACTCCGTCCTTTATAGAGTGCCAGGGTTAACTTTTACGGCACTTACGCAGGGCAAGAGCAGTTATTGTTGTGATCGTCAGAAGAAAAACTTCAACGCGAATTGCATCACTCTCGGATTAGTGGCCGTCGAATAGATGGTTCCAAAAGCAGTGGTATTCGAGTAGGCCGTGTTCGGAGGGGCAAAATTCGGGTGGTTAAGAGCATTGAAGAAGTCCGCCCGTAACAGTATGCTGGCGCCTGGCTTCGGCCAATGCACCTGCAGGTTCTTGGCGAGCGAGAGATCGATATCTGCCTGGCCAGGCCCCTTCATGATGCCGTTGGGGGTGTTCCCCCATGTCGTGGCTATTCTATAACCTTGGTACGGCCCTGAAGGTTCGGGATCACCGATCACTGCCGGGGTCGTGACGCAAGCTCTGTTGATGTAGCCGGTCACTCTGCTGCTGACCGATCCCGAAGTCGGTAGACTCTTCGCGGTGCAACCCGTAGCGTAGCTTGGCCGGTCGTTGTTAACGCCGTAAATGTTATTGGCGTCGTTGTAACTAAGGCTCAACTCCTGGCCAGCCTGGACCACAGTAGCGGTTGCAACACTCCACCCGCCGAGCGTGTTTGCCACCCAAGGATGAGATTTCGCCGGGCTGGGGAAAGCATAGTACGCGGACAGTACAAACCGTTGCGGCCGCATCCAGGGGTCCGGACCGTATCCAGATTCGTGAGCGCGCTGAGCGGTCTGATCACCGCTCGGTCCTAATGCGTTCGTCCCCACGGTATAGCCCGGTACGGGGCTCAGCAATCGCGCCCAGGTGTAGGCCGCCTGGTACTGAAAGCTATGTTTGAATTTCTGCGTGAGCGTTGATTGCAAAGCGCTGTACCAAGCCTCTTGAGTGGGCGAAAAATAGTACATTGAGTCCGTTGCCCACCCCCCATAAGGCGCGCGAAGGGCGACGTTCGCAACTGTATTTGTGGTCTGGCCGGTACCGTTCAGAGGAGCCTGATTGTACGTAACGCCCGTGATTATGTGCAGGAGGCGTGCTCCAGAGTACGCGGCGTCTAAGACGGCGCCGCCAGGGAGTTTGGATTGCAGGCCGAGACTATAGTGATAGGACGTCGGAGGACGCCAATTCAGAGCAAGCGCATCCATGGTGAAATTGGTCGAGCTGGAGTATGGCGACCATCCAGGGAGCGGGGTCAGAGTCGGGAAGGGGTTTAAATCAGATGCAAGATAGTTGGCGGTTCCCACCAGGTTACTCCAGGAACCGTAGGGTTCTTCCGCGCTCATTTGCAGAGTCATCTGGCCTGTGGTCGTAGAGTGATACATGCCTATGCCTCCCCGCAGAACAAACCGTTCCGAGCCGGGCAGCATCCAGGCAAACCCCACACGCGGATTGAATACATTCTGGCCGACTCCATCGTACCCCATTGTGTTCTTCCCCTGTATCACTCCGGTGGGGATGGCGGGGCCGTGGTAATTGGACCCAATCAGGTAGCCGTTGTAACTGCCGCTCGTCCCAGGTTGGGCAACCAGCTTCGAAATATCTACGTTGCCCGACTTTCCGCTGGCTTCCCCGAAGTCGCCTATGTGCTCGTAACGCAAGCCCAGGTTGAGAGTGAAACTCTTCGCGATTTTGTAGTCGTCTTGAATGAAGCCGTCGCCGCTCTTGTATCGCCAGTCGCGATCTTTGTTCCCAAGCCCCTCGAACGACTGGTAGATATTGCTCCATCCGAAGCCATATGGGTCAGCCTGACCCAGCAAAAAGTCCGCCCAGGTTAGCGGAATCACCCAACCAGGGTAGTAAAAATACTGCATATGATCTTTCCCGTAGTCAAAGGCGCCGCCGAAGGTGAACTGGTGCTTACCCTTGGCCCAGGACAACGTGTCGGCAATCTGGTACTCTTCCTCCAAAAAGCCCGTCGCCGAAGATGTGCCCACGGTGAAGCCATCATCGGCGATATCGATTAGGGGGAAATCTTCTTGCTCTGGCAGGACGTTCATGCCCAAACTCTGGAAGGTGAACGCATCGTCGTAGTGCTGGGCCGAGGCCGACCTGCGGTAACCGACCAGTAATTGGTTCACCATGGTGGATCTCAGGGTGTAGGTATCTGCGATCGAGCCCACATCGAAGCGTTCTGGCTGATAGATGGCAAATCCAAACGTACTGGATCCATCCATGGTCGACTGTATATTGCTGAGCGCGCCAAAATAGCGAACCGCAATCTTGTTGCGGTCGGACTTCAGGTAGTCGCCGTTCAACATCCATTGGTTTTCATCGAAAAAACCGGGCTTGCTCAAATGAGAATAGCACTCCGTCTCGAGCGAACCGGTGCCGCACTTCTGCGGTGTCGGTATCACGTATTGACCATTGGGCAACTTGGCATTAAGCAGGTTATAAGCCTGAGTAGAAATATTTGAGCCATCGGGAAATACATACTGAGTATCATAAGTTGGGCCAAGGAAGGGGTAATAGCCGGCATAAAGGTACCCCGGATCATTGGCAAAAGTCGTTCCCAATCCCGTATACGACCGGTCGTTGGTAAGGGGTGGAAGTAAGTCATCATGATGGTTCGATGGGTCGAGGGCATTGAACTGCTTTGTGCCCTGCCAGGAACCAAAGAGCAGTACCTTGTTCTTGACCAAGGGACCGCTTGCGGTAAACCCATATTGATTCTGCCGCAGAACGTCACGCGGCTGGCCGGCTCGCTTCGCAAACCAGTCATTGGCGTTGAGATCTTCGTTCCGTAAAAACTCGAATAAGGTTGCGTGGTAGTTGTTGGTGCCGCCTTTGGTAATTACATCGACGTCGGCTCCGCCACTGCGCCCCGTCGTGGCATCATACATGGCCGTCTGCACTTTGAATTCCTGGATGGTATCAGGATTGACAACCGGAATTCCCATCGAATAAGTCATCGATCCCTGCACGTCATCGATCGGAAGGCCGTTCATTTCAAAGTTATTGTCAGCCGCGGTGCCTCCCTGGGTCATGAGACTGCCGCTCCCGGGAACCCCGCTTAAGCTGCCACCGCCTCTTCCATTAAGCGCCGCGTTGTTTAGCTCCTGGGCAACGCCTGCGTTCAAGCCGATGATCTGCGTGAAGTTACGCGCTACCAAAGGCAGGTTTTCAACCATCTCGGAATCTGTGACGCGCCCCAATTCACTCGAATCGGTCTGCAACTCCGTGTTGACAGTGGCCACGGTAATCGTCTCTGTCACTTGGCCCGTCTCCAGTTGTATGTTCAGTACCGTTGTCTCCGCCACGATCACATGCACCTCCGGCGACGAGGCCACCTTAAACCCTGGTTTCGTGACTTCGAGCGTGTATTGACCCGGCGGGAGCAGGGAGACAAGATACAGGCCGTGGTCGTTGGATTGCGAGGTTCGCGTGGAGCCCGTGGTCACTTCCGTGACCTTGACCTGAGCGCCCACCACCATGGCGCCGGTGGGGTCCGCGATCGCTCCGCTGATGGCTCCTGTTCCACCTGTCTGCGCGCATAACAGCCCCCAGGCTGTAAATAGTACGCATGAGATGAACGCCACAAATGCGCAGCGGTAGCGCGAGGCAATTTGATTGCAATCGGGTTGCATTTGTTGAGAGTAACGCATCTGTTTTCTCCTCTTCAGATCTGGACGCCCGGAATCTGGCCTCAGAAACCAATTCGCATAAGTTACAAAAAGTAATGCAGAACGCGACAGGTTCTGAGCGGACATTATCGTGTCATTAACCGACACCCGCGTTCTCAAGAGAAACCTCAGTGGAAATCGGTAACAGAAGAAAGTTCATGCATTTAAGCCCAAAGCACGTAGCGGAACGGATTCTCTTTCTACCTTGCAGCGAGTCTCTTATTGGGTAGACAGAACTTCACCGACAAGGCTCGTCACTCACATGGCGAGCCCAGCCGTTGTTGCTTATCGGGATCTGCCCATCACTGTTTACATTGCGCCTGCTGAGCTGGGAGTTTTGGCGACCAAAGTCCAGCGTTCCAGTTCCAGGCGATCTGCCCACTCGCACGCCGTCGGCAAACAACTTCTTCATTGAACTCGTACATGCCGGGCAAGAGATGATCTGACGGCTTTGGAGCTTCCTCAAATGCCATGTAGGAGCCTGTCGTTCCGAACACTGGCCAATCCGGCTCATGCGCGGCCTGCGGGCGGCCCGTGCGCGCAAACGAACTCCAGTAACCAATCATTGCGTCTGAAAGCCTCCTCTCCTGCGCCGTTTCTGGAATCTTCGGCCAAAGAGGCGGCGTACCATCGAACGTACCGAAGACATACGGCAATTCGCTTGCGTGAAAGCCGTGCAGGCCGGCAGCGTCGGCGGCCGGATATCCATGATCGAAAAAGTAGAGGAAAGCTGGTTGACCCAGTGCGGTTTGTTTTCTGACAAGCCGCTGCGCCGTCCACCCGTACAAGGCGTCTCGCGTTGTGGCCAACATGCTCTCCTGCATGTTGGCGCTGGGATAGAGCCGCAAGAACTCATCGGCGAGATCAAGATACCGGTCGCGAATGGTGGTTTCGTATGCGGCCGCATTCGCGGGAGGCTGAGGAGCGAGAACTCTCAATGAGCGTATCTCGCCGCTGTTGAAACCGGCGAGCAGCGGCACGGGCGCCTGTTCGCCTCTATCGAATACATCGACAAGCTGGCGCAGCAGTACGTGTCCGTCGATGACGCCCCATGGGGCAAATCCAGCAGCCGGTGCGGCAAGACTCAGCTTGTCTGCATCCATCGCTCTCATCGCGGCAATATCCGGCGCATGGAGCGCGGCAGCGAGCTTCACGCCGCTCTCCTCGGCAGAAGGCAAGCCGAAACTGGCCTTCCTCAGCTCTGGCGTAGTGATCATGTATGCGCTTTCCGAGATTGCCTTGGCGAACAGGCCGCGAGCCGGGGGGGCTGCCATAAGGTACATCACGCTCAGCGCGCCCGCGGATTCGCCCGCGATAGTCACGTTGGCAGGATCGCCACCGAAGGCGCGAATGTTGCGCTGAACCCATTGCAGAGCCTCGATCTGATCCAGCAAGCCATAATTACCAGATACTCCATTCGGCGACTCTTTGCTAAGTTCGGGATGGGCGAGCCAGCCCAGGACACCCAAGCGATAGTTGATTGAAACAACCACGATGCCGTGCTGAGCTATTCGGGCGCCGTCATAGTTCTCCTCCCTGCTCGCACCCCCAACCAGCGCGCCTCCGTGTATCCAGAAAAAGACTGGTGCGTTGTCAGCGTGTATCGGCGTCCAAATGTTCAGCGTCAGGCAGTCCTCGCTCATCGGCATAGGATTGCGGGTGTAGATATTGGAAAGAGCTGGTTTGGGCTGCAGGCATGCAGCTCCATACTCGGTTGCCTTTCTCACGCCTTCCCAACGAGGCATCTGACTGGGCGGTCTCCATCGCGCTTGACCTACTGGAGGCAACGCATAAGGAATGCCCTTAAAAACGCGCAGTTCCCCTTCCGCACGCCCCTCGACCTTGCCGGCAGGTGCGTTCACGATTGGACCGTTTTTGTCACGGGATGCGGCAGACATCGATGTATCCCGCTCGGCACTATACAAAATCACCGGAGTAAGACAGGCGGCCGCGGTGGCCCAAACAAGCAAGCGATGCATTATGATCATCGGATTGTTCCTCCAAGTGTTCGACTTTCGTTTCTCAGCACGCGCGCCAACGCCAGGAACATCAATACCGCGATAACGTAGAACGACGCGAGCAGGTAAAGCGCGATCTGCAACGACTGATGGGGATGGCTTGCGCGGAAAAAGTCACTGGCCGCGCCCACGAAGGTGGGGCCAAGCCCGAGTCCAATCAGATTCATGATCAGCAAAAGCAGTGCGCCTGACATGACGCGCTGGTCTGGCCGCACTTCCTCCTGCACCAGAGTCACCGCCGATGTCAGATAGAAATAATTCAGAAACATCGTGCCGGTGAGAAACAGCAACGCCAGACGCCAGGAGGGAGCCCAGACAAATGCTAGATAAAACGGGAGGGCAAGAGTAAGCGAAGCTGCGGGCACCAGCGCATAGGCCTGTTTCGAGCGCCGCGAAAACCGGTCTATCGCCCGCCCGGCGGCGAGCATGCTCCCGCCCATTCCGATTGCGACCACCAGCG
>CAZFMB010000155.1:0-6974 GCA_964520005.1 uncultured Occallatibacter sp. | reverse complement strand
AGTACAAGAAGCTGGTGGGCGGCGGCATGATCAAAATCGTCAACAACACCGTTCCCGAGGCCCTCTTCAAGCTGGGCTATTCCAGCGAGGAGGTCAACGCCATCGTCAGCTACATCGACGCCACCGGCACCATCGAAGGCGCGCCCGGAATCCGCCCCGAGCACCTGGCCGTCTTCGATTGCAGTTTCAAGCCCACCAAGGGCACCCGCTCCATCCATTACATGGGGCACATCAAGATGATGGCCGCCGCGCAGCCCTTCCTCTCCGGAGCCATCTCCAAGACCGTCAACCTGCCTCACGAGGCCACCGTCGAAGATGTAGCCGAGGCCTACGCCGAGAGCTGGCGTCAGGGAATCAAGGCGGTTGCCATCTATCGCGACGGCTCCAAGGGAACCCAGCCTCTGAACACCAGCATGGACTCCCGGCGCGAACCCTCGGCTCTCGATGCCGTCGGTGCGCGCGTGCTGACCCAGATGGCCGCGGGCCTGCCCGCCTCTGAAGCTGACCTCAAGGCTCTCGAGAGCAAGAGCGGCGAAAAAATCGAGCTTCCCGTGCAGACGCTCCTCCATGCCGAAGCTGCCTTCCAGCGCGTATTGGAGGAGATCGCCAAGGCTGCCGCCGTTCCCGTTCTCCAGCCCTCGGCCGCGCAAGACGCCATCAGCCCCGACGTGCAAGACCAGAACGGCCCGCCTCGCGCCGTCCGCCACCGCCTGCCCGGCGAGCGCGCCTCGGTCACCCACAAGTTCTCTCTCAGCGGCCACGAGGGCTACATCACCGTCGGCCTCTACCCCTCCGGCCAGCCCGGCGAAATCTTTATCAGAATGGCCAAGGAGGGTTCCACCGTCTCCGGCATGATGGACTCCTTCGCCACCTCCGTCTCCATCGCCTTGCAGCACGGCGTGCCCCTCAAGGTACTCTGCGGCAAGTTCGCCCACACCCGCTTCGAGCCTTCCGGCTGGACGGGCAATCCGCAGATCGGCCTGGCCACCAGCCTCATGGACTACATCTTCCGCTGGCTCGATCTGCGCTTTCTCTCCGGCACGCAGTTGACGCTCTTCTCCGGGCTTGCTTCCCAGGCTTCGCAACTGCCCTCCTCGCCCAGCATGGCGCCCGAGACCGAGCCGTACCAGGACACCATCGCGCAAGGCCACCTCGCCCAGTTAGCCGAGGAGGTCGCCAAGCGCCTGCATCAGGTCAGCGCTCCGTCAGGCAACTTCGCCGGCTCCGGAATCGGCCCGTCAGGCGGCGGCATTGCACCCGAGGCGCAGTCTAGTTCTGCAAGCACAATACAGCCGCCGCAACTCCACGACCGCGGCATCTACCACGCCGCCGACGCCATGCGCGACATGTACGAGATGGGCGATGCCCCCAGTTGCCCCACCTGCGGAGCCATCATGGTCCGCAACGGCTCCTGCCATCGCTGCATGAGCTGCGGAACCACAAACGGCTGCAGCTAAATCCTTCTACCCATCCTGAGATGTTTTCAGGATGGGTGGCACCTCAGAACCACAGATGTTACATATCGTTAAAGGAGAATTGCAATGTCAAATCAAAACACAAAAATTTTCGTAGGTTTCGCGAAAGACAGCATGACTGTCAGGCATATTGAACAGTCACTCGATTTGGTCAGCGAATCACTAACCACTGCTCATCTTCAGCAGAGAATTGAGAATTCTACGCCAGTACAGAATCAGGGAAACGTCGGTAATGCCGCTTCAATAGGTGGAGCGTTGCCGAAACAATCTGATACTCGGAAGTGATACCGTGAACACTTCGGATTTGATCGCACCTGCTTCGCTCGTCACAGCATTTGTAGCTCTAGGCGTGTCTTGGTACGCGATTCGCAGAGCGAATAGGACGACCTCAGCAGCAACTCTAGTGACACTCAATGAAGGATTTCGTCAAGCGTGGGCAAGATTCTTCGTCGCAGAGGGAGACAAAAGAAGGGAGGAGCTTGCCGAGCTTTTGAACCTTTTTGAAATTGCCTGTGCAATTTATTTGGAAAAGTCGCTTTCGGGAAATTCCAGAACGCTGATGTTTGAATACATCGATTCGATATTGCGTATATTGGTTAGAAACGATTATACGAACGCGGAGATTACATCATTACTCGAATCTGAATCAACGTTCATATTTATCCGCAAATTCCTCAAACAGAAAGCATCAGGCCTTAGCGTAACAGTTCCGCCAAAGTGGTATCAGGTGGAGAGTGCCTAAAGGGGTAGATGGATGCGGGTCACAGATAAAGTTCTTAAATGCGTGGGTTTCATTAGCCCCGATACTGAACCGCTTCAGTACTGCGGAACGGCCTTTGTAGTGAGCGTCTCTTGCGAAGAGAATTCCGGAGTCTTACATTTGGTAACAGCAAAGCACGTAGCTGAGGCAGTTGGGAATGATAGCTTTGTGATCACAATGAATGGCACGGATGGGTTGCCAAGATTTATTAAGAATGGCGGAGGAATTCGCTGGTTCAATCACCCGACTGATGATTCAGTAGATGTCGCGGTTATCCCATTTGCATCAGGAATAATCGGACAATATGACATTCAAGACATACCCATTTCCATGTTTGCTACTGACGACAAAATTGTCGAATACGATATTGGTGTAGGGGACGAAGTCTTTATTGTGGGTCTATTTACACGCTTTATGGGACATTCATTGATAAGTCCAATTGTTCGCACGGGAAATATCGCGATGATGCCGAAGGAAAAGATTTCAAATGGTACTGAAGAAATAGACGCATACCTCGCAGAAGGACGGTCTATCGGTGGTTTGAGCGGTTCCCCAGCATTCTGCCGAAGTACATTGAATATACCCTTGCAGTCTTCTGATGGCAGCCAAGCCCGACTATCGGGGTTAGGGCCTATCCATTTCCTTGGGCTTGTGCATGGACATTGGTACGTGCCCATTACATCTACCGAACCGAAAGAGAGCCAAGTGACAAATTTGGAAAGGAATGAGTCGGTGAACTTGGGTATTTCGGTGATTATCCCCGCAAAGAAGATTCTGGAGGTAATCTACAATCCAGAACTGGTCAGAATCAGGGAGGATGCATTTCGGCGGACGGCGCATACTTAGATAAGTCCACAAATGATGGGTGCCCCATGTCTGGATACCCTCGCAATTGGGGATCTGGGAAACCACGAATCCCATGGCGCGCAAGCGCCCTCCACTAGGTCGGCAACCCTCTCCGTGTCGAAGCCGGGGTTTCCAACTCAGGAAAAGATCACGACGCCGGCAGCCGTTGCTTTCTGCTTGAGAATCTCATCGGACGTGGCAAGCGGGAGGCCTCGTCGCAGTGCCAATGCCAGATAGGCAGCATCATAGGCCGCGATATCCCAGTGCCGCGCCATGGCCTCCAGGTCCACATTTGTCCACAGGGATTGAGACTCAAGGCGAATCGGCAAGGCTTTAAGAATAGCCAAATATTCCGATATTTGCTTTTCGTCGATGCGCTTGCGCTTGTTGTGCGAGACGAAGATGTTGTTTGCGATCTCGAAGGCCCAGATCTCAGGAACGACGGCATCGCTGACGATCAACTCCCGCAGAACCCGGCGGCTGTAAGGGGTGTCTTCCGCCGGATCGCCTGGAAAACACCAGGAGATGGCAACGGAGGCATCGAGAACAAACTCTGCCATCAGTAGCGGTGTCCCTCGTGCAGAAGTGCGCGGGTCAGCGGTTCACCCAAACTCAGGCGATACCGATCGCCGAACTCAAGCATCCTGCGAACCGATTCGGCGCGATCTCCCCGCGCGGCGGAGGACATTGGATCCCTGGCCGGCTGAGTAACGCCCTCAACGACCGAGAGGAGATAATCTTCCAACAACATCCCGCTCGCCCGAGCCTGAGCTAAAAGGCCAGCCTCGACTTCGGGTTTGAGGTGAAGAGTAACGGTCATGGTCAGCCTCGCTCGAATACCAGTGTACGCCATTGCAGGTCTCACGGCCAGATTCAGCCGGTGGTCGTGGTTGCCCGGTGCCCCCGGTCCCTCGCATTTGGGGACCATGGAAACCACGAATCCCATGGCGCGAAGCGCCTCCGTCTGGACGGCCAGTCCCAATCACAATTAGAGCGTGTAAGGAATCCGCACGCCTGGCATGCCTGCGGGAAAATCGCGTGTGTTGCGGGTGATGAGAACCCGGCCGGCGGTTTCAGCGGTCGCCTGAATGATGGCGTCGGGCAGTTTAATCCTGTTGCTCCTGCACAAGAGGAATGCCCTTTCGGCCACATCGGCTCCGAGAGGCAAGGTGTAGAAGTTCAACAGAAAGGTGCGCGCATCCGCCTCATTGGCAGCGGTTGAGCCTGCCATCACTTCCATCCAGCTGATGACGCTGACCGCGCGGTCCGCATGACGGTCACACTCGGCGCGCGCCTGCGAAATGCCGCGCAGGTAATCGATGAGTATGTTGGTGTCGAAGAGAACCGGAGTGCTTACCATTCCGCGCGCATCCTCTCCTGATACGCAACCCCGTCTTCTGGAAAGTCAGACCATGCTCCAAAGGCCGCATGGTTCATCTTTTGGCGGTGAGGCGCGAGAGAGGTTGCGACAACCTGCCGCACAAACTCGGCACGCGAGACGGAGAGCTTTTTGGCCACTTGAGTCAGCAGCTTGAGATCTTCCTCCGGAATGTCAATGAGCGTACGCGTAATGCCTCCTATGATATATGATAACTATATCATAATGTGACACTATTGTATATCACTTCTTGGATTACGCCGAGTGAGCCAGATCCTTCGCATTTGTGGACATGAGTACCACATACACCATGCGCGCCGGGTGCCCCCGGTCCCTTGCAGTTTGGGACCGGGGATTCCGCGAACCCCAGCCTTTGCGAGCGATAAGCGAGCGTCTGGCCCCACCGCAGGTGGTTGCAGATTAATTCACTTCTTTGTCGCACAATGCTCTCAGAAGTCTTCCTACAAACATCGTCCGGGACGCCCTTTTCGCGCCTCATTTCAGTCGGAAGCGGCCTGTAGAGGCCGAAACGTCCCGTAACTCCTTTGCCAGGAATATTTTGCAGGGAACTTCATTGTTTTCTATATTTTGCAGCGCAACCCTGCCTGTAAACCAAAGAAAACAAGGATTTTGCGTCCAAAATACGGGTGGGGGTACCCGGTGTCCCCAACGAGTGATTTTTACTCGTTAACGGCCGCCAAGCCGCCCATGATCAATAGATATGGAAGAATCATGACTCCATTGAGCAGGTTGTCGATGGCCACCATTAAAATGAGCGCGGCCATCGCCAGCCGAATATTTGCTTCGTAGGGAGAGTAACCTCTCGCGGTTGGCCAGACTGCTCGCATGACAGGCACGAACAGAATCGTCCCGAAGGAAATCAGGCCAACGATTCCATACATGCCAAAGATGAGCAGCCAAAGGCTCCAAGGCCGTATGCCGCCTTGCTGCCACCAGTTCCATTGTCCAAATCCAAGTAGAGGCTTCTGGAGCGCGACGTTGATCTGGCTCTCATCACGAGCGATCCTCCAGAGGAACGAATGGCGGCCAATGCTTGTCAGGGCGCTGGCGACAGACCGTGTCACTCCATTGCGCTGCTCCAGCGCGCGCAGGGATACGAGATTCGTTATGCGGAAGAGCGCGAATGACAGAATACTCAAAACCAGGACACCAACAAATACCCGCAGAACCGAACGCCGCTTCAACAGCACCATAGGCAGCAGGAAGAGAAGCAGAACAATGCTTCCGGCAGACTGGCAGAGCAGCGTGACAGCAGCCAAACCGGCTACGACCCATCCCATGGGCAAGCCGAGAATGCGGCCCTTTGGGTGATGCAGCAAGAGGAAAACAGCAAGCAGTGTAGCCGCTGCCATCCAAATGCCCAGTTGATTCCCGTCTTCCAGAAAACCGATGGGACGAAAGCCTATATAACGCTCCGCACCCACCCAGCGGTAGGGCTGATAACCATAAAGGAACGCATAGAGTTGAGGTCCGGCGCAGATCTCTAAAAGACAGACCGGCACGTAACAGATGCCCGCAATTACGCACGCTTTAGCGGCGAGGAGCAGCGAGCCGTCGTCTGAAAAGTAAATGCGGCCCAAGAGCCAGGGCACACCCCAGGCGATGGTCTGATAGATAGTGCCCAGGATTCCCTCATAGAGAGTCTTCCAATGCGTGACCGCAGATAGAAGAGGCACGCAGCACCATACAATCATGGGAAGATCGCAGATGCCCAGCCTGAATTTCTTCAAATCCGCGATATGAAAAAGCAGCATTCCCGCCAGTGCAGCCAGTCCGATGGCCGTGGCTTTGGTGAGGAAATAGTCAGCCGGGAGACAGACGCCGAGAATCCAGTAGGGAAACGCGACAGGCGTCGCCTGGTAGTTCGCGCCCGGAAGAATCGCCCAACCGCCAAGAAAATTCGCTAGAATTGCAATACGGACTGGATAGTGGCGGAAGAGATACGCGCCAGCAGGGATCCAACCGAGAAGTATGACGAACGGGGAAATATGCATTGCGTTCAGTGTCTTCCTCCCTGGCTGAATACGAGGAATCGTCTATAGCTTTTCCAGTAACGATGAATTCAGGAATAACGGCCGTGAAGTTGAACGGCCGGCAGTATCGCAGATCCCGAGTGTGGATTAATTCGCCCAGCAGAATCCAATGGACTGGATGGGCAAGACAGACAGGCAAAGCCTGCGATGATGAATGCAATTGCCGCTCTCGAGATATCTCCTCCCATTAAAAGGAACTCCATGAACGAGGGCTTTCCACAGTGTAAACTGCCAGCGGCCGCGACTATTGAAGTCTGGACGCTCGATCTGGACAGACCGTTGACTGAAGAAGCGAATCTCGACGGCATTTTGTCGATCGAAGAGCGGAACCGCGCGGAAAGCTATATTTACTCGAAAGACGCATCCCGGTTCAGGGTTTGCCGGGCCATGCTGAGGCTCGGGTTGGCATGGTATCTGGAGACAACTCCGCAGAAGATCGCACTGGCAACTAATCGCCACGG
>CAZFMB010000154.1:0-7049 GCA_964520005.1 uncultured Occallatibacter sp. | reverse complement strand
GGACCGAAGTGGGCGGCAGCATTCTGACCACGGAAGTGCAGGTGCTCGACGGCAAGGGCAAGCTGACCATCACCGGCCAGTTGGGCGACGTGATGCAAGAGTCGGCGCAGGCCGCGCTGAGTTACATTCGCGGGCGCGCGCAGGCGCTGGGCCTCAGCCGCGAATTTTATCGCAACGTGGACTTGCACCTGCACGTCCCCGAAGGCGCGATTCCCAAGGACGGCCCCTCGGCCGGCATCACCATGGCCACGGCGCTGGCCAGCGCGCTGGCGAAGATTCCCGTGCGGCGCGACATCGCCATGACCGGCGAAATTACTTTGCGCGGCAAGGTGCTGGCGATTGGCGGGCTGAAAGAAAAGCTGCTGGCAGCGCTGAGGGCCGGCATATTCGAAGTAATTCTGCCCCGAGCCAACGAGAAGGAGATCGCCGAGCTGCCCGACAATATCAAGAGCTCCATGAAGCTCTATTTTGTGGACAATATGGACGAGGTGCTGGCGCTGGCGCTGGAAGGCCCGCTGCCCGCTGCCCTGCCCGACGCGGTCGATGTGCTGGCCGCTGTTCCGTCCGGTGAGCTCGCGACGAATCTGCCCACACCGCAGTGATATACACTCACGAAATCCCAATCTTTTTTAGGATTGAGATTTGTGTTTCTACGAGTCTGGGCAACTGAAAAATCTGAATTCACAACTGATCGCAGATTTCTCTGAAATCCCATGCGCCGGATTTTCCGGCCAGCCACTCGGCTCCACGAACCGCGCCCAAAGCCAAGCCGCGACGGCTTTGAATTTCGTGGCGAAGTTCAAGAACATCAACCTCGCTGGTTGCGGTGACAACGTGCTCGCCCTTGGCGTCTCCTACGCGGTGAGAGACGACTTCGACCTTGGCGCCAGGCCGCGCCGCCTCGATGATCTCGCGCAGGGTGATGGCGGTGCCCGAGGGGGCGTCGAGCTTGGTGACATGGTGCGTCTCAGCGATGGAGAAGCTGTAGCCCTCCAGCTTTGCCAGATCGGCGGTGAGCCGAAAAAGTTTTTGCACGCCGATGGAAAAGTTGGTTCCGTAGAGCAGCGCCCCGCTCATTTGCGCCAGGGACTTTATCTCGTCGAGGTGGGCGTACCAGCCGGTGGTGCCGACCACGATGCGTCCGCTCAACGCCAGTACGGCGCGTATATTTTCCACGGCGGCTTCGGGAGCCGTGAAGTCGATCACCGCGTCCACGCCCTTGAGATTGGCGGCGGTGAGGGCGGAGGCATTCTGGTTATCGTTGATGTCCAGAGAGCGCACCGCGTGGCCGCGTTCGCGAGCTATGTCGGCGACCAGGCTGCCGGTTTTTCCCTTGCCTAAAATGAGAAACTGCATGATGACCTCACATTTACTTTAGTGGTTAAAGTGGATAATAAATGATTGGCTTCGGTTAGATCAGGTTACGGCAGCGTTATTCTGTGATTGACCTATGTCCGATATTGAATCCAGTAATCAATCGCCCGCTTCTATCGTTACACCTCTCGCTCGCCGCCGTAAACGCGGCTGGCGAAGGATTCTGCTCTGGACTTCAGGCGGCCTGCTGGCGCTCATTCTGCTGGCCGCTGTCGCGGGCGTCTTCTGGCTGCGCTCGGCAGCCAAGGCAGCGCTGCCGGTGCTGGATGGCGACCTGCATCTGACTGGGCTCTCGGCCCCAGTAATCGTCCGCCGCGATGCCCACGGCGTTCCCCACATCGAGGCGGTCACCGAAGACGATCTCTTCATGGCCCAGGGCTATGTGACGGCGCAGGACCGGCTGTGGCAGATGGACCTCTTCCGCCGCAACGCCAACGGGGAACTGGCGGAGATTGTCGGTCCCTCGATGCTCAAGCACGACAGGGCGCAGCGGGTGCTGCAAATTCGCAATACGGCCCGGCGCATGTACTCGAATCTCTCCCCGGCAGACCGCACCCGCCTCAACGATTATGCGCGCGGCGTGAATATGTTCATTGCCCAGCATCAGGCTTCGCTGCCGCCGGAGTTCAAGCTGCTCGGCTATCGTCCCCAGCCTTGGAGCGGCGAGGACTCGTTGAGCATCGGCCTGATGATGGTGCAGATGCTGGACACGCACTGGGAGACTAAGCTCTCGCGGGAAGCAATCGCTGCCCGGCTGGACAAACTGAACAAGCCCAAGCTGGAGGCCGATCTCTATCCGGTCGGCTCGTGGCGCGACCATCCGCCCACCGGCGAGCAAGTGAACCCCATCCAGCCAACCCCTAAACCATCTAAGCTCACGGACGACGATGATGAAGACCGCAGCCAGGCCAGCGTTGCACTGGCTGCCCACGAAGACACACTTGCACTGCGTGCTCTGCTGGGCCTGCCCGCCTGCGCCGGCTGCGCATTAGGCTCCAACAACTGGGTCATCGCCGGCCGTCACACCGCCAGCGGAAAGCCGCTGCTCTGTAACGACATGCACCTGGGTCTCAC
Source organism: uncultured Occallatibacter sp. (assembly GCA_964520005.1). Classification (GTDB taxonomy): domain Bacteria; phylum Acidobacteriota; class Terriglobia; order Terriglobales; family Acidobacteriaceae; genus Telmatobacter. Next base: position 4,601 of record CAZFMB010000154.1, on the reverse strand, counting down.
CGAGCCGGACATCTGGTACATAGCCGACCTGAAGGCGGCCGGATTCCACGCCGCCGGGGTCACGCTACCCGGAATGCCCTTTGTCATCGCCGGTCACAACGAGCACGTGGCCTGGGGATTTACCGCACTTTACGCCGATGTGCAGGACCTGTACATAGAGAAGCTCGACGGCAAGGGACATTTTCAGGACTTGGATACAGAATGGAAGCCGCTCCAGATAGACCACGAAGTCATCAAAGTTCGCGGCGGCAAAGACGTTGTACTCGACGTGCAATTGACAGCGCACGGTCCGCTGCTGAATCCGATTCTGGAGAAAGAAACGCGGCCTATCGCCCTCAAGTGGACCCTCTACGATACGTCGCTGAATTCGCTGCCGCTCTATCAGCTCAACACAGCCTCCAACTGGAAGGAGTTCTCCGCGGCGCTGGCAACATGGTCCTGGCCCACGCAGAATGTGGTTTACAGCGACGATCAAGGGCACATCGCTTATCACGCCATTGGCAAGGTTCCAGTCAGGTTGCTTGGATCAGGAGTATTTACAAACCCGGTTCCGCATGACCGGCTTGATATGCGATTTGAATGGGGAGATGAAATAACAAATCATTGGACAACTTACATTCCTTTTGACCTGATGCCGAATGCTTTTGACCCTCTCTCCGGATTCCTCGCCACGGCGAATTCGCGCGTTACCGCCGATAATGCCCCGATTCCGCTCACCCATGAATGGATCGATCCCTATCGCATCGAGCGCATCTACAAATTGTTGGAAGGCCGCGACCACATCACACCGGCAGACCTTCTCGCCGTTCAGACCGACGTCTACAGCGAAGTCGATCAGGAGTTGGCCCATCGCTTCGCCTACGCCATCGAACACACTCCCGGCGCCGATGAGCGCCTGAAGAAAGCCGCCGCGCTGATGCGCGCCTGGGATGGCCGCCTCACCACCGATTCCGCCGCCGCCTCCATCGTCACCAAGACCCGCTACGCCCTCTGGCCGCTGATTCTGGAGCCCAAGCTGGGTGAGGAGATCGCCGCCGAGTACCACTGGGGCGAATCCAACTTTGCGGAAGAAGAGATCATCATGCACGCCAGCCCCGACTGGCTTCCGCCTGCCTACAAGAACTGGGACGAGCTGCTGACCGACGCCGTTCGCAAGGGCATGAAAGACGGCCATGCTCCTAGCGACGTGTCCCGCTGGAGCTATGGAAGCTGGCACGTGGTTGATATCGAACACCCGCTGGCTGTGTTTCTGCCGCTGGTTGGCCGCGTGGCCGGAACCGGCGAGCAGCCGCAGAGCGGCGACACCACGACCGTAAGGCAGGTAGGCCGCGCCTTCGGCCCCTCGCAGCGCTTCACCATGGATTGGAGCAACATCGACGGCTCCACGGAGAACATCGTTCTCGGCGAAAGCGGCAACCCCTATTCGCCCTACTTCCGCGACCAGTGGAATGATTGGTACAACGGCACCACCTTCGCGCTGCCCTTTACACCAGCAGCCGTAGCCGCCCAGACGCGCCACACGCTGCGGCTGCTGCCGTAAAGCCTGCCGGAAAAGAATTTGGCTCTTTGCTTGCCACGCTGGCTCAGCACCCTGGACGTGTTCCTGCTCACATGCATTGATTGCTGAAGCGAATAACACTCCCGCTTTCATTTATCATGAGAACGATGACAGTCGATGTGAATTCGCTCTTGCAAGAAGGCGTGGCGCAGACCGATCAGGCGCTGGAGGAGTTGCTGCCCAGCCTGACCACCGTGCCTGCCTCGATTCACAGCGCCATGCGCCACTCTGTCTTTGCCGGCGGCAAGCGGCTCCGTCCAGTGCTGGCTTATCAGGCCGCAGTCACCATCGCCGGAGCGTGCCCCGCAGGAATCACCCGGCTGGGCGCGGCCCTGGAGATGCTCCACACCTACTCGCTTATCCACGACGACCTGCCCGCTCTGGACAACGACGACCTGCGCCGCGGCAAGCCCACCTGCCACAAGGCCTTCGGCGAGGCCATTGCCATCCTGGCCGGCGACGCGCTGCAAACCCGCGCCTTCGAGGTGCTCTCCGGCCTTGACTCGCCGCCCGCTGCCACCGTTCAGATCATAGGCCTCATCGCCAACGCCGTCGGCACCGTTGATGGCATGATCGGCGGCCAGGTGCTGGACCTGGAAAGCGAACACACCAAGCCCACTCCGGAGCTGGTGATGGCCATTCATCGCGCCAAGACCGGCGCGCTCATCCGCGTCAGCGTCGTCTCAGGCGGCGTCTATGCCGGGGCTGTCCTGGAAGATGTCGCTCGCCTGACTCTCTTCGGCTGCAAGGCCGGACTGGCTTTTCAGATTGTCGATGACGTGTTGGATGTAACCGTGGACTCCGCGCACTTGGGCAAAACCGCGGGCAAGGATCAGGCCACGGAAAAAGCCACCTGGCCGGCCGTCTACGGCATTGAGCAGAGCCAGCGCGACGCCGCCCGCCTGATTGAAGAGGCCTTTGCCGCACTCGCGCCCTATGGCAGCCGCGCCGACGGATTGAAGGCCGTCGCTCGCTATCTGGTCGAACGCAAGAAGTAGTTTTATCCCGCAATTGACGTCCCAAATTAAGAGAGGATTCACACCATGAGCCAGACCAATCCAACCATCTCCGCCGCCAACGCCGGGACAATCCAGCTTGGAGACTGCACCGTCAATCGCATGGGATACGGCGCCATGCGCATCACCGGCAAAGGCGTTTGGGGGCCTCCGGCGGATCGCGATGCGGCTCTCAAAACCCTTCGCCGCGTCGTCGAGCTGGGCGTGAACTTCATCGACACGGCGGACTCCTATGGCCCCAACATCTCCGAGGAGTTGATCGCCGAGGCGCTGGCGTCATATCCCGCGGGCCTGGTGATCGGCACCAAGGGCGGATGGGAGCGCGTCGGCCCCGGACAGTGGATCCATAATGCCAGCCCCGAGCATTTGCAGGCGGCTGTGGAAGGCTGCCTGAAGAGACTGCGCCTCCATCGCATCGACGTCTTCCAACTGCATATTCCCGATCCTGCCGTATCCTATGACGCCTCCATGGAGACGCTGGCCCGGTTGCGCGAACAGGGCAAGATTCGCCACGTGGGCCTCTCCAATGTGACCCTGGAGCATGTGGAGCGGGCGCGCAAAATCGTGCCTATCGTCTCGGTGCAAAACCGCTACAGCTTCGCCGACCGCGAGTGGGACTTTTTGCTGAACTACTGCGAGAAGAACGGAATCGCGTTCATTCCCTGGGCGCCGCTAGGGCAGAATCGGCTTTCAAAAGTGGTTTTGGAAAAGGCTGCCAAAGAACTCGGCTGGACCCCACTGCAAGTGGCCCTGGCGTGGCTGCTCCGGCGCTCCAGCGTCATGCTGCCGATTCCCGGAACATCCTCCTCCGCTCACGCGGAAGAGAACATCCGAGCGGCCGGGCTTAAGTTGCCTGACGCATGGTTCAAAGAATTGTCAGAGGTGAACTCGCCGCCGGCAAGCCTGCGCTAATGCAGAGGCCGGGGATAGACCGCCGGCCTGCCCATCAATGCGGCTTACAGCTTACCGGGCCAGAACCCGATGCAGGGCCTCGCGTTTGGTGTCTACATCTTCCACGGTGGCCTGCACCTTGTTGAGTATTCCCTGCACCTGCTCGATATATACGGGCATTGCATTCCACCAGGAGAGCAGTGTCTCCTTCTCGTTGAGCATGGCCAGGGCCGTGCCCGAGGCGGCGGCCACCATTCCGGCGCGGCGCTCGCCCACCAGCAGCAGTAAACCTGCTGCCACAAGGGATCCACCCGCCGCAAATCCGATCCAGTTAATACGCTCGGACTTCTCGGCCTCCGGTGTCACATTAGAATCATTCTCTGGTTTGGAAAGCGGAACAACCACCATCTTCTCTCCTTCCGTTCCGGAACTCTATCTCGGAATCGGTGCATCCAGTATCGCTCAAAATCGCTCTTCGCGCACAAAACGATAAAAAATCGGCCGAAATGCATGTTAGGCTGCGCCCGGCGCTGCCGTCAGTCCAAGTCAAACTCGCGTAGCGGCTTGCCATCGGGGGCATCCTTGGCCTTGCGCAGGGCCTCGGCAAACTTCTTCTCGAACAAATCTTCCTTGTTCTTCTCCGCCTCCACCGACTGGCGGAAGATCGACTCCTTGCGCTCATCGTGATCGCGCATGGCCTGGGCCGCCGTCTCCAGATCCTCGAACATGCGCTTGCGCGGAGCCGGGGTATGGCTCACCACGAGGCCCGTGGCCGCATCCACCTTCAGCATCGCCCCGCAATCCGGGCACGCTACCTCGAAAATCTTTTCCTTCGCCTTGGCCATTCTAGCTGCATTGTAAGCGCTGCCGGGGTAGAGTGCACAGAGGCCTGAGTCAGAGTCGCATGTACATAATGTACGCTAATGAGCGTACATTATGGTACACTGTTCGAATGGAAGTCCCTATTACCCAGTTTCGCCGTGAAATCTTCACGCTCGCCAATCAAGCGCTAGAGGGCGCCGAGGTCTGGTTCACGCACAAGGGACACCGCCTCAAAATCGTCCCTGAAGGCAAGCCCGTCAGCCGACTCAGCCGGATCACGCCCATGGAGATCATCAACTACGCTGAGGGCGGCC
>CAZFMB010000153.1:0-7078 GCA_964520005.1 uncultured Occallatibacter sp. | reverse complement strand
CATCGAAAAACAATCCGGCCTCAAGCTCAGGTAAAGGAGCAACCATGGAATACATTGCCTACCTTCACAAAGACAAACATTCGGACTACGGCGTCAGCTTCCCGGACTTTCCCGGATGTATCACCGCGGGTTCCAGTTTGGAGGAAGCACGCAGCAGATCGGCGGAGGCTCTGGCTTTCCATGTGGCGGGAATGCGCGAGGATGGAGAGATAATTCCCAAGCCTTCCTCGCTCGACGATCTGCGCGGAGATCCAGCGATGAAGGGCGCAGTAGCCTTCCTAACGGAACTGCGCGAGCCGGAGAAAACAGTCCGCATCAACATCACCGCACGGCAAAGCCAGATTGCCGAGATTGACCGTCGCGCCCGCGCCAAGGGACTCACCCGCTCTTCGTACATTGTGCAAAGCGCGCTGGAAAAGAAAGCTGTCACACGTTAGCCGAAGTCAAGGAACCCAGAATTTATATTGTAAGGAAGAGATTAACGGAGGGGGATGGCATGAAGATCATTGATCGCATCTTTGCGGGGATTCTTGTTCTTGGCGGATTGCTGCACGGGTGGGGCTCGTTCCGGATGTACGCACATGAACCCATGACCATTCTGTGGTCGCTTTGCGCCACACTGCTGACACTGATGATTGCCGCCGTCAACCTGCTGCGCGTGGAGCGTCCCGGGGACCGTCCTCTGGCGTGGATCAGTTTAGTAGGAAGCTTGTCGTGGGCTGTTGCAGCCTTTGCAGCGGGCGTGCTGATTCATAACATCTTCGACCCAAGGCCGATGATGCATTGGGTTACAGCGCTTGTACTGGCGGGGTTCAGCTTGAGAGCGGCGCTCGGATCAGGCAACGCACAGGACTGAGGCGACGCATAGCAGGCCGGATGAAGGCAATTAATCTCAACGCACATTTGTAAGGCGAGCCATGGTGTGAATCCCACCACCTGCTGTTGGGAGACTGGCCGTCTAGGCGGGCGGCGCCTGCACGCCATGAAATTCGTGGGCGCCGTCCCTACGGGACTCCGGATGAATTATTGGTTTCGCCACCCCACGCTGAAGCGCGGGGCTAACAAGCTCTGCGCCTACAGCGCGGGACGACGGGCGTGCTTCGCGCATGGAGTTCGTCATTTCCCAGATCCGCAAATGCGAGGGGCCTGGGGCACACGGTCGCAAAATATCAAAACGCAGATCCTTCGACTTCGCTCAGGAAGGCGAGGATGGAGCACCTGGCATGTCTACTATAGGCAGGACGATGTAGCGTGATTTCGATTTGCGCCAGTGACCGTCCATACCCCCAGGAGCACCAGGGCTCCGCCTAGAAGCTGAATCAACGTCATGCGCTCGGCAAAAATGATGAAGGCGAAGACTGCCGTGAGCGGCGCGGCGGAGAGCAGGATCAGCGAGGTGACGGTGGCGGGAAGATGGCCGAGGGCATAGGTGAGACAGAAGTAACCCATCAACTGACAGACCAAGGCAAGACCTAGCAGAGCGGCCAGCGATGTGCAATTTGGCACGGCGAGCGAAGTGCGGGTTGACGCGGCGAAGGCCAGCAGCACTACGGTGCTTGCTGTGGTGGAAAGAGCAAGAAGAGTTACGGCACTGAAACTCTGCCGCAGCCGCTCGGTAACCATCAGATAGAACGCGAAGCAGATGGATGACAAGATGGCGGCAAGGTCGGCGAAGGACCTGGAAGTGAGGACACGCGCATCGGCCGCCACGATGAAGAAGACGCCAGCCAGAGCGATGGCCAGCGCTATCCAAAAACGCCGAGGCGGCAATTGCCGCGTGATCGCCCAGGTCATCAATCCCACAAGCAGGGGCGCGGCATTGGAAAGGAAGGTGGCGCTTCCCACCGAGGTGTGAAGAACAGCGACGTTGAAGAGCCCGACATCTCCCGCGAAGAAGGCTCCTCCAGCGGCGGCAAGAGCGAAGGCCAACCAACCGGCGCGCGGAAGCTTCATTCCCTTGAGCAGCAGGAATGTCCAAAGGATGAGCGAGGCAAACAAGACGCGATAAAAAGCGGATGCGACACCGGGCATATGGGTCCAGCGAACAAAAATCGCCGACCACGCAATGGAGATGACGCCTCCCAGCAGGGCGAGATAGGCCCTCGCCGTATGACTGTTCGACATATCTAACTATGACACGCTGAGGTCGGGGCTCACGTGTTGCATAGGGGGAACAAAATTGAAAAATCACTCCAGGTAGGAGGCGACGACGGCCAGAGCGGCGATAGCGGCGGTCTCGGCTCGGAGGATGCGGGGGCCGAGGGATGCGGCGCGCCAGCCGTTGGCGTCGAAGAGCGCTTCTTCCGAAGGCGCCCATCCTCCTTCGGGACCGATGGCAAGTTCCAGCGTGGGCATCTCGGAGCCGGCAGCGGAGATGGCTTCTTCGAGCGCATGGCGGAGAGTGGTGGTGCGCTCCTGCTCGGCGAGGACGATATGCGCAGAGCCGGAGGCGCGCGTGGCCGCCAGAGACTCGGAAGACTCCATATACTCGGAGGCGGCGCGCACGCGGACGGCTAGAGGAGTTGGCTCGAAGATAATGGGTACGTCGACGCGCCTCGACTGCTGAGCCGATTCATGGACGATGCGTCGCCAACGCTCGGCGCGTTTGCTGGCGGCTGCGGCGAGATGCTTCTCCGTCCGACGGGCAATGACGGGGGCGATGGCGGCCACTCCCAGCTCGGTGGCTTTTTCGATGGCCCACTCCATGTGATCGAATTTGTAGACGGCCATCACCAAAGTAACGGGCAGAGCGGGATCGGCTTCCAGCTCGGCTATCAGATTGAAGCGGACCTCGTCGCGGGCGACCGCGGCCACCTGGGCATGAAAGACGTGGCCACCGGCAACGACGTCGGCCTCCATGCCGGGTTGCGCGCGCAGGACGCGGGTGAGGTGCTCGGCTTGTTCGCCGACCAGGGTGGCGGTGGCTTCATCCCAATGTTCGGCAATCCAGCGGCGGCGTGTCATGGAGACCTCCCGTACTGCGCGTCTACCAGTGTAGACCTTTCCCCAAAAACAAATCAGCGCCCAAAAACACATCAGGGGAACGCTGGATGCGCTCCCCTGATGTGTTGCCTTTGGTTGGAGGTGCCGCTACTTCTTTTTTGCGGTCTTCTTTGCGGCCTTCTTCGCGGGCTTTTTTGCTGCTTTCTTGGTTGCCATTGTTGTTATTCTCCCTTTCGATGATTTTGCATCGACCTGCAAATGAATTTTGCAGTTGATGAATGTATAGAATCTAAAAGCGCAACTGTCAAGAAAAAAACGACATGACGGTGGAAAAATAGACAACTATTTTTTTAGTGGGAATCTGGAATTTTAGGTTTTGGTTCAGAGAAAATGACTGGAGCGGAGCCAAGCGAGGGCCAAACCGGCAAAAAAATCGTGACCCGCGTGCGCGAAGATGCCGGGACGGAGGCTGCGGCGCTCGAGCGCGAGCGTACTGAAGAGCACGCCGAAGACGAAGAGCAGGACCATGCCGCGCGCGCCCTGATAGCCATGTGCCGCGCCGAAAATCGCAGCGGAGGCGAGGACACCAATCGTTATGCTGCCGCGCGCCCATGCGATGAATTGGCGTTGCAGGTAGCCGCGAAAGACAATCTCCTCGACAAAACCGGCCATCAAACAGAGCACGGCCCAGGCGAGAATCTCTTTTTCGTTGGCGGGCGCGAGCTTTGCCAACTCACGCACAGCCTCGAGTCGCGAGGGATCGGGAGCAAAGGGGGCTGGTGCGGAGCCGTGAGTAATCCGCGGCCGATGGGTGAGCATGGCCTCGACGCCCGACCAGGCAACGCTCACTGAGCCGAGCACCATCATGGAGGTGATCCAGAAGAGGAGCGCTATGCCGAGGTCGAGTGCGATGGAGTGGATATTGACGGGATTGGTTCCCAGCAGCGAGCGTAAGGGAATTTTTTTCAGGCGCAGCCCAATGACGACCCAGGCGAGCATGGCGGCTTCTATTGCGGCCGTGAAGCCGTAGGAGGCGAGCCGGTCGATCTCGCCATGGATGGACGACAAGCGTGAGGCGCCATGAATGGAGATGGCGATGATTGCGGCGACCAGCAGGAGGGTGTGCCATGCGGACGCGATGGTCGGCGGCGCGGAAGGCGCGGGCGGCTGCTCTTCGAATTTCGGGGTGGTCGAATCGTACTCTGAAGCTGGCAAAGGGTTCCTCTAGGACAGGATAGCGGAGTTGGGGCAGGCGGATTGAGATATGAGCGCCTAAGTGTTCAGCCGAAGACCGCGGACGACTGGCTGTGTAATTCGAAAATATTTGAGTTGTTTGCGGCAGGGGGCTGCACAAAGGTGCGGATATTTGTGTATGATTTTTGCACTGCGACCCCTTTCGCAGTTTTCGGAGTTCTGGCCCCCGCAACCTTTGCCGGCGCAGCCGCTGCCGGCTTAAAGGCGTGTCTTAAGCAGGGACTCGAAAATGGAAACTGCTTCCGGCCACAGCTATGAAATTCCCCGAGGAGGATACAAACATGGCAACTGCGACGGCAGTGCATCCGGGCCAGCTCAGCGATACGATGAGCTTTCGCCGGCGTTATGGCAACTACATTGGCGGAAGGTGGGTAGAGCCCGCATCCGGCCAGTACTTTGAGAACATCACCCCCATCACCGGGAATCCCTTCTGCGAGATTCCGCGCTCCAACGCGAAGGACATCGAGCTTGCTCTGGATGCGGCTCATGCGGCGCGCGCGGCATGGGGACAGACCAGCCCGACGCAGCGGGCGATTATCCTGAACCAGATTGCGCAACGCATGGAAGACAACCTGGATCTGCTGGCGCTGGCCGAGACGTGGGACAACGGCAAGCCGATTCGCGAGACGACGGCGGCGGATATACCGCTGGCCATCGATCACTGGCGTTACTTTGCGGGATGTATTCGCGCGCAGGAGGGGGCTTTGTCGGAGATCGACCACGACACGGTGGCTTACCACTTCAAAGAGCCGCTGGGGGTGGTGGGGCAGATCATTCCGTGGAACTTTCCGATATTGATGGCGACATGGAAGTTGGCTCCGGCGCTGGCCGCGGGCAACTGCGTGGTGCTGAAGCCGGCAGAGCAGACTCCGGCGAGCATCCTGGTGTGGGCTGAACTGGTGGGCGACCTGCTGCCGGCTGGGGTGTTGAATATCGTGAACGGCTTTGGCCTGGAGGCGGGCAAGCCGCTGGCCTCGAGCCCGCGTGTAGCCAAGATTGCGTTTACGGGAGAGACGACCACGGGGCGGCTGATTATGCAATACGCCAGCCAGAATCTGATTCCGGTGACACTGGAGTTGGGCGGCAAATCGCCGAATATCTTTTTTGCCGACGTGCTGCAGGAGGACGATGACTTCTTTGACAAGGCGATTGAGGGGTTTGTGATGTTTGCGCTGAATCAAGGAGAAGTCTGCACATGCCCTAGCAGGGCGCTGATCCAGGAGAGCATCTACGACAGATTTATGGAGCGTGCGCTGAAGCGGGTGGCGGCCATCAAGCAGGCCAGTCCTCTGGAGATGGATACGATGCTCGGGGCGCAGGCCTCCAGCGAGCAACTGGAAAAGATTCTCAGCTACATCGACATCGGCCACAAGGAAGGCGCGGAGTTGTTGTGCGGCGGCAAGAGGGCTCACCTGGGCGGGGAACTGGAGGGCGGCTACTACGTGCAGCCGACTGTCTTCAAGGGCAACAACCGCATGAGGATCTTCCAGGAGGAGATCTTTGGGCCGGTGGTCTCCGTGACCACCTTCAAGACGGAGGCTGACGCTCTGGAGATTGCCAATGATACGCTCTACGGGCTGGGCGCCGGAATGTGGAGCCGCGACGCCAACCGGTGCTATCGCCTGGGCCGCGGAATTCAGGCAGGACGCGTGTGGGTGAACTGCTATCACGCTTACCCTGCCCATGCGGCCTTCGGCGGCTATAAACAGTCGGGCATTGGGCGCGAGACGCACAGCATGATGCTGGACCACTATCAGCAGACCAAGAACCTGCTGGTGAGTTACAGCCCGAAGAAGCTGGGCTTCTTCTAAAAATAGGGGCTTGGGAATAGGGAATAGAAAGTTGGTGGTTCCCTGGAAGGGCGGTGCTTCGATGGCGGAGATGCCTCAACAAGTGGTGGCCACTGACTTGGCCATCGACCTGATACGAAGGTTACACGGCAAGCACGGGCCGCTGATGTTTCACCAGTCGGGGGGCTGCTGCGACGGCAGCTCCCCGATGTGCTACCCGCGCGGCGAGTTTCTCGTGGGGGACTCGGATGTGCAGTTGGGCGAGGTGGACGGCGAACCGTTCTACATGAGCCGCAGCCAGTTCGAGTATTGGAAGCACACGCAACTGACGCTGGACGTGGTTCCGGGCCGCGGCGGAATGTTCTCGCTGGACAATGCCGAGGGAGTGCGCTTTCTTATCCGCTCGCGGATCTTTGACGACGTGGAGATTGGAGAGTTGCGCTCGGCCGGACGGATCTAGAGTCTGGACAGCAACATATTTGAAACGCAGAATACTAGGGAGGGTAGATGAAGTTTGTGCTGATAGGGTTTGGAGTTTTGGGGCTGCTGGTGACAGTGGTGGTGGTGATTGGATTTCTGCTGCCCAAACGGCATGTGGCAACGCGCAGCGCGGTCATCCAGGCAACACCGGAACAGCTGTTTACTTTGATCTCCGGAAGCCAGGAGTGGCGGACGGAGGTGAAATCGTGCGAGCTGATCGAAAAAGATGGCAAACATTTTCAACGGGAGACTTCGCGGCGAGGAGAGACGGTTCTCTACGAGCTTGAGGGGAGCAGGCCTCCGTTGGCAATCGAGCGGCGGATTGCAAGCGAGCATTTGCCCTATGGCGGAAAGTGGAGCTTTACGCTGGAGCCTGTCGATGGAGGAACAAAAGTGAGGATCACTGAGGACGGAGAAGTCTACAACCCGGTCTTCCGGTTTGTTTCGCGCTTCGTGATGGGACACACGGCGATGCTGGATGCTTATCTGAAGGCGTTGGGGAAGGTCGTGGGCCAGGACGTACGGATTGAGAATTGAGAATAAGAAAAAAGGAGGGAATGGTGGAGCTGAGCGGGATCGAACCGCTGGCCTCCTCGTTGCGAACGAGGCGC
>CAZFMB010000152.1:0-7102 GCA_964520005.1 uncultured Occallatibacter sp. | reverse complement strand
ACTTCTTGTTGCGATCGGCGATCTTGATCGCTTCTTCAAGCTTGCTGTCCTTCAGGGCGCCGGCAACCTTGGGCGCGAATTCGCGCGACTGCTTGCGAGCCTGAGAGAAGTAGATGTAGCGGTCGATCATAACGGCCAAAGACCAGATCGACTCAACGAAGAGAATGCAGGCGATAATGCGCGCCAGAATTCCCATGTGTTCCCAGAGGCCCTGGGCGGTGAAGCTGACTGTTCCACCCTGGTCTTCCTGGAAGATGAATGCCAGATTGGCGGCCGTGTGCGAAGCGAAGTGTGTGAGCTGAGCGAGAATCACTGAATCGTTCCTCCTAAGGAGTTTTCATTTGGACTGCGACTACATTACGGTTGCTGTGAATGCAACTCCCTTCGGATTCGCATTCAGGTCAAAAAAATGCTCTTTCCCCATACCGGCGGAAAGCGCCAATAACTTACCTCATCCACCCAGGGTGAAGATCACGTTCACCGTGGTTTCCACCTCTACCGGCTCTCCATTGAGCAGGTAGGGCCTGTAGCGCCATTGCCTGACGGCGTCTTGAGCGGCTTGCTGCAGCATGGTAGGGCCGCCGACGACCTTCAGATTTTCGATGGCGCCTGTCTTGGAGATGGTCGCCTGCAATACCACCGTGCCTTGAACACGCGCGGCTTTGGCGATGGGCGGGTATACCGGCTGGGTCTTCACGATCAGATTGCCCGCCGCCACACCTTGGGAGATGACCAGCTTCTTCACCGGAGCGGCCTTTACCTTGGGTCCATCGTCGGCGAAGAGGTTGCCCATGACATTTCCACCGCTACCAAAGTCAGATCCGGCTACACCAAAAGAGGCCAGGGACGGTTCCTTTTCGGAGACCATCCTGATTTCGTGCGGAATCTTAGTAGGCGCCGTGAGCTGATTGTTCATCATCTCCGACTTCACCGGGGCCTGGTGCACCTCTGGCGGCGGCGGAGGAGGAGGAGGAGGAGGCGGAGGAGCTGTCAGAGCCATCTGCATTACGGCCTTGGGCAGCGCCTCGGGATAGATTAACGGAATCAGGATCAAAAGAACCAGGATTACACCTTCCGCGATAAACAACGGAACCATGTATTTTCCGATCTTGCTCTTGATCTTTCCTCCGGATTCAAACGTAGCATCTTCAAACATGGCCAGCCTCGAATCGGGTGTTTGCTTACCTCTACTTAGACACCGGGGACAGCTAAAATGTTCCCAGCATCAAAACCTTATCACAAAAGCGCGACTCATCCTGAATGGAACTGCGCTTTCCCAGAAAAAAGCACTGAAAAAGGGGTTACAAATGCCGCCCCCCTATACCCTGGGGCGTTTAGCGGCGGGAAGTACCGCCGCCTTGCCCTGCCGGGAACGCCACTCCTGCCAAGCCACCAGCATGGGCGCGGCTATGGCAATCGAGGAGTACGTCCCAATAAGAATACCGACCACCAGCGCAAATGAAAAGCCATTCAGCACCTGGCCGCCAAAAATGAACAACGAAAGGACTGTCAGGAAGGTCAGCCCTGAGGTCAGAACCGTCCGGCTCAGGGTCTGGTTGATGCTGCGATTGACCACGTCGGGCAGTGCCTCGCGGCGGCTCAGGCGCAGATTCTCGCGGATACGGTCAAAGACCACAATCGTATCATTCATCGAATAACCGACTAGCGTCAGGATGGCGGCGATGACGGTCAGGCTGATCTCTTTATTCAGCAGCGCAAAGGCGCCTACGGTGATCAGCGTGTCGTGGAAGCAGGCCACCACCGCCGCTACACCGTAGATCAACTGGAAACGGAACCAGAGGTAGACCAGCATGCCCAGCATGGAATAGAGCGTGGCCAGCAAGGCCTGCTTTTCCAACTGCTTGCCCACCGTGGGACCGACCACCTGCACATTGCGCACGGTGAAAGGGTTGTCGTAATGAGCCTGAAGCGAAGCGACGATCTGCTGGCGTCCGGCGTCCAGCGAACTCTCGTCCTGCTGCTCCGGCAGGCTGATGAGCACCTCGTTCCCGCTGGTCTCATCGACGGACTTGATGGTCTGGATGCTGGCATCGCCGATGCCCGCCGCCTTCATGGCATTGCGGATTCGGTCGGTATCCGGAGTCTTGTCAAACCGCACCTGCACCTGCGTGCCGCCCTTGAAGTCCACGCCCAGCGGCACCGGGCTGCCTATGCTGCGCATGTGCATGCCCATGGAGATGAGGCCGGCCACGCTGAAGATCATCGAAAAGGCGAGGAAGTACCACTTCAGCCTCAGCCAATCCACATTTACGCCGCGAAAAAATTCCACTTGTTTCTCTCCGCTTCCTGGGAGGCTGAAACCCCTGCGGGTTCCAGCACTCAATGTAATCCCTAAATGGAAACCAGTTTCCCTGGCTTCAACTTGTTCAAATGAGCATCGAAGATGACCCGCGAAACAAAGACCGCCGTGAACAGATTGGCCGCCAAACCGACGGTCAGGGTAGTAGCGAATCCCTTCACCGGCCCGGAGCCAAAGATGAACAGGATGGCCGCCGAGACGATGGTGGTCACGTGGGTGTCAACGATGGTGACCCAGGCATGCGCAAAGCCCTGGTCCACGGCCGCCGAGGGCGATTTGCCGGCGCGCACCTCTTCACGGATGCGCTCGAAGATCAGCACATTGGAGTCCACGCCCATGCCGATGGTCAGAATCACTCCGGCAATGCCGGGCAGCGTCAACGTAGCCCCCGATGCCCCCATGAACCCCAGCAGGACGATCAAGTTCAAAATCAGCGCCAGATCGGCGTTGATGCCCGAGCCGCGGTAATAGACGAGCATAAAGGCCATGACCACCAGGATGCCGACGATGGCCGCCGTAATTCCCTTGCGAATGGAGTCCGCGCCCAGCGACGCACCCACAAAACGCTTCTCAAGTTGCACCAACGAGGCCGGCAATGCGCCAGTGCGCAGCAGCTTGGATAGCGCCGCGACTTCCTCCGTCGTAAAGGTGCCTTCAATCTCGCCCCGGTCGCGGATGGCGCTCTTGATGACGGCCACCGAGCGGATACGGTCATTCATGACCACTGCCATGTAACGGCCCACGTTCTTGCTGGTGTAGTCGTAGAACTTGTCGCCGGCTTCATTGGTCAACGTGAACTCGACCATCTTCTGGCCGGTGTTTTGATTGGTGCTCGGATCGGCGGAGCGGAAGTCGTTTCCGGCAACCACCGAGGCGCGTTGCAACACATATACGCCTGCCTCCGAGGCATTGCCCTCGATGACCCCGGTGGAATTCAATAGTTCCTGATCCGCCGGGATGCTGCCGCCCTGGCTGGCCGCCGCATCCTGCGCGTCCTTATACGGTCCGCCGACCACGGCGTGAATCTCCAAACGGTTGGTGCCCTGAATAATGGACTCGATCTGGCTTTCGTTTTCCACGCCCGGCAGGTCCACGAGAATCTGGTTGTCGCCCAGGCCGTACTCCTGAATCTGCGGTTCACTGATGCCCAGCGCGTCCACCCGGTCGCGGATGGCCTCGATGGCCTGCGCAACGGTCTTTTTCTCCAGCGCCGTAACGATCAGCGGCTTCATGGTCAGCGTGAAGCTTCCCGGAGCGTCGCCGCCAACCACGTCGTAAGTGTTAGAGTATTTGGATTCCAGCAGCAGGCGCGCGTCGTTGGACTTTTCAAGGGGCACGCCCTCCACGCGAATCAGCGTGGCCTTGGCCGGATCGGGCTTGTAGGCCTGCGAGTAGCTCAGGTTGGCCGTCTTCAGTTCCTGCTTGATGAGCGCCACGGTATTGTCCGTTTCGGCGTTCACGGCTTCCTCCACCTTGACCTGCAAGATGAGGTGAGCGCCGCCCTTCAGGTCCAGGCCATAGTGAATGCGGTCGGTCACTGCCTGCATCAGGGGTTTGGGCGTAACACCCGGTAAAGGAATCCAGGAAATCCCAACGATACCCAGGATGCAGACCACTATGACCGCAATAATCAGGAGAATTTTGTTGGTGAGATTTTTCTTCATCGTCCCGTTTCTCGAAATAGTTCTCAGTTCTCAGTTGTCAGTTCTCAGTTCTTAGTCTTTCCGCAGTCAGCGCTCTAGGGCTGAAGACTGAGAACTGCTTTACCGCTACGATCCCGAATTACCGTCCTCTGTAGTCACTGATGCAATGGCGTTCTTGGCCACTTCCAGCTTGATGCCGTCCGGCGCGACGCGAATCACTATGGCATCGTCCTTGATGGAGAGAATGATGCCGCGAATGCCGCCCGCGGTGGTCACCCGGTCGCCGGCCTTGATTGCGGCCAGCATCTGCTGCCACTGCTTTTGCCGCTTCTGCTGCGGACGGATCATCAGCAGGTACAGGACCGGAATAACCAGCAGGATGGGAAGCATCGTATAGCCGCTTCCGGCCGGCTGCTGGAACATCCAAAACGCAATACTCGTTGCCACGCTCATCCTTTACTCGCCCCACTACTCAATCTGGAGCCGTTCGTTTACGCTGCCCTTCAGGGCACAGGCACACCCTGTCATCTGCCAGGCGCCCGTGAAAAATTTTGTCTCCGGGAATCTTCCAGACTGGTCCCGGCCGCTCATAGCTTCAGGCCAGGACACTCGGCCAAATATCATGATCGCCTGTACCGCAGCCGCTGGCTGTGGATTGAAACACCACCTTGCCAAGCACCCGCCCGCGACCCAATTGCCGTCTGCTTCCTGTTCGACACAGCCCTCCCCCGGAAGCCGCATCCCAAGGCCGCGCCGACTTTCGCGCCTATGCCCTGCCCGGATTCCAAAAGGAGTGCCTTCATAGATAAGATACGTCCCGACGGGGGCCTGTCAAGGAGACAGTGGGAAGTGAACAGTGGTCAGTGGTCCGTTTTCCGACTTTTGAAGCCGGTTTTTCGCGGTAAGCCGTCAGTTTTCAGTTGCCCGCTCATAGCCGATTTCATCCAGGCTGGCCGTAGAACTCGTTCTGTCGACTATCCACTCTCCACTGGCACCTGTTTATAAAGCTTTTACAAGTCGTCTACTCCATTCTTACGCCCGCTGGATTCTTCTTGAGTTCAGATGCTTCTCGGCTGCCGTGCGCCTGTTTATCGCGCTTCACGCCGCAAAGCAGGGAAGGACGCCACAGATGGGCAGCACATATAGCGACTTGCTATCAATCGCGATTACGGCTCTGGCCGTGGCCTTTCTGCTCTGGGTACTGTGGAATTTCCACAAGGCCGAGCGCGAACGGTAGTGTTTCCGAATGTCAGTGTTGAATGTCCCCCAACCTGCTATTTGGGCTTGATTTCAGGGGCAGCCGCGGGCGTCTCCGCCTCGTCGCCCGCCTCCTCCACTAACACGGCCGAACCGGGAACGATATCGAAACTCACCGGATCCTTGCCGGTGGGATGGAAGGTGACATGCAGCGGTTCGCGCTGCCACTCGGAAGGGCCGCAAGCGGGTTCGGGGTGGTTTTCCACATCGAATGCTGACAATTTCTGGGACAGTAGCGGCTTGCGCGCCGCTACCTGGGCCACCATGGCATGAAGGCTCTTTCCGCTGGCCGTCACGCCGCAATAAGCGCCATAATCGCGAAACCAGACAACCTGGCTCACGCCGGGGTTATAGTAGGGCAGCTTTAGAACAACAATGTGGCCTGTCTGCCGGTCCACCAACAGCCACGGGCCTCGCTGCCACACCCAACTGCTTGCCGCAGGGGCGGTGCTGGCCGCACGGGCGGTGCTGGCCGCACGGGCGGTGCTGGCCGCATGGGCGGACGCCGGCTTGACGCCGGCAGTTGGTTTGTCGCCAGTTGCTGGCTTATCGCCGGGCCCGGATTTGTCGCTAGGCAAAGCATCGTTGAGCTTGATCACGCGCCTGATCACGAAGCTGCGTTCGGTCACGTCGTGAGCGTCGCCGGTGGTCCACTCCTTCACAGCGCCGTCCACCAGCAGGGCGCGCACCTTCAGTTCCTTCTCGTCCGCAACCGCTCCGGCCGGATCGTCAGCCTTGGAGTATGGGACCTTCCGCGTCGCGCCCAGCACCACCACGTGCGTTTTATGCGGGACCGCCGAAAATGCTGGAAGAGCGGCAAACAACGCCGCCATCATGAAAATTGCAATCCGTTCGCCGACTCTCATTCGTTTTCTCCTGAGATGTTGGCGCAAATCTGTCGGGAAACGGAAGGTACGATCACTTGCCCGTACCAAATTGTCGAAACTAATGGGGATTTAACCCCTGAAGGCAGGATTGAACCATCCCTGCTCCCCTCTATAACAAGCTACTCTATCCGCGCCGCCTCCACTGCCCGCGCCACACGGAAGGCCGTGCCCTCGTTCAAATGCGCGGCCAGCACTTGCATCCCCACCGGTAGACCGGCCTTGGTCGTGCCGCAGGGCACGGTCACGCCACAGATGCCCGCCAGGCTGGCCGTCACCGTGTAGATGTCGGCCAAATACATGGCCAGCGGGTCACCGGTCTTCTCGCCCAGCTTGAAGGCCGCAGTGGGCGCAGTGGGAGTGACAATGGCGTCCACCTCGGCGAAGGCGCGCAGATATTCCTCGGCCAGCAGGCGCCTCACTTGTTGCGCCTTCAGATAGTAAGCGTCGTAGTAGCCCGCGCTCAGCGCGTAAGTTCCCAGCAGAATGCGGCGCTTGACCTCCGCGCCGAAGCCCTCCTCGCGCGAGTGCCGGTACATATCGGCCAGAGTCGCAGACTCCTTGGAGCGGGGTCCGTAGCGCACGCCGTCAAAGCGGGCGAGATTGGCACTGGCCTCGGCCGTGGCGATCAGGTAGTAGACGGGAATGGCGTAGCGGGTATTCGGCAGCGAGACAGGCTTCACCGCGCAACCAGCGGACTTCAACGCGTCAATGCCCTTTTCGATGGCCGCGCGCACCTCGGGGTCAAGGCCTTTGGCAAAATACTCCGCCGGAACGCCGATGCGCAATCCTGCTGCCGGCTTGTCGCTTTCGGCGGCGTAATCCGGCACAGGGGCCGGGGAACTGGTGGCGTCCCGCGGGTCATGACCGGCAATCACGCTCAGCAGCGTGGCGGCGTCGCGTACGTTAGCGGCAAAGGGACCGACGCGGTCCAACGAGGAGGCATAGGCGATCAGCCCGTAGCGCGAGACGCGGCCATAGGTCGGCAGCACGCCCAC
>CAZFMB010000151.1:0-7232 GCA_964520005.1 uncultured Occallatibacter sp. | reverse complement strand
ATCATCGCGGCATCGTGCTGCCCCGGCGTCATGCGCTGGGCGGGATTATTACGCCGCAGTGAGGATTGCCCGCACGCGGTTGTATAGTCGGCAGAATCAGGCGCTCATATCGAGTCCGACCGCCTCCGCCAAGCGGGACTGGCGCTCATCGAACGTCCAGAAGCGTTGCGCCTTCAACTCCAACGCGCAGGCAACATGAAGTGAATCGAGCATGCGAACTCCGAGGGTGGGGCCAAAGCGGAGGGCGAGGTTGGCGCAGGTTTCCCAGGCGCGATGGGGGAATTCAATACAGTCCCAGATTCCATGGCGACAATCTTCCTCGAAGCTTTCCCAAGCCTGTTGTGCAGAGGCAGTGGAAAGCCTCTTTAGAAACACCTGTCGGTAAATGGCATTAGCCAATTCGCTGCGGTTGAAAGGTGTCAGACAGACATGAGGTTTCAGTGACATCCTGTGGGCTACCTCAGCAGAATGCAGATCGATGACATAGGCAGCCACTTGCATGCTGGAATCGATGTACACCATCAGTAACGGCTGTCCTCTCGATCGGCAATCAAATCGGCGACTGGGGTTAGTATCCGATCGCCGTACATGCGCTTGAGTCGTGCCGCGAAGTCGGGCCATTCGACGACGCTCGGCTTCGGCGGAGTTCGCGGCAGCAGGTCACCTAACACCTCGTTCCGCTCGCGGACTTCAATATGCACACCGGCCCTGAGCCAGGCTTTGACCTGACGAGTGTCACGAAGTTGTCGAAGAGTAATACTTTGCATAATTTAAATGTGACACGTAATGTGACACGATGTCAAGCGAATAGCAGTGAATTCGCCTGAGCGGGGCTGTAGTTCAGCGCCTTTTCCTACGCCTATTGATTTGTCCCGGCCATCGACTCCCCAAAAAATGCGTGTCTTGCGAGTTTGCCGGAGGCCTGCCAGATTTTCACTGTTTCATAGACTATCGTGGTCCCATAGGTAACAGCCATCCACACGAAGACCGCCTCAATTGGCAATCCCGTCCAGGCGCCTATGAATAAGCCCATCATCTCCTTCTGCTGGTAGCCCCACCAGCCATAGGGCACAGCCAGCGTTGCCTCCCAGAACATGCTGATCAGCAGGATCATGAAGATGGTCAGGCTGAAGGCCCGCCAGTTGATAAATCGCCTTGCAGCAGGAAAGAAGCTGGCCGAAGGAACCAGTCCGCCAATCACCAGCACAGTGAAGTAACCTGGGAAACCCTCAGGTTGAGGAGAACACAACTTCTTGTACAGAATTGCCACCCCGATCAAGGCTAGTCCGGCCAGCAGAGAATCAGGGTGAAACTTGAGCAAGCGGCGGATCTGTTTTGCTTCGCTGGGATAATCTGGCACGTTGTACGCGGGCAACCAGTATTCACTCAGCCAGATATAGTTCAGAAGGACTGCGAGAAACCCCGTGAAATAAAAGACATATTCCTCAAGTGGGACATTGCCTCCTATCGCTGGAGCACCAATCCCTATCGTTGCTCCAGCGTTTGGATAGATGAAAAAGCGATTGGCGAAGAAGAAATCTAGCCCAAACCCAATCGGCACCAGAATCGCAATCGTCCGCCAAAAAGCACGCTGCGGAATCCGTATCCCTTCACTGGGCAGAAACCAGCCTCCGATCACCACAATCGGGACCACAAATAACAGCAGGCTCCAACTGTAGCCAAAAGGCGTAGGGTTCTGACTTGGGATCTGCGCAATTGCCGGAACATGTACGGTGTGAAGCGTAATGCCCGCCGGAACCGCGATCATGGCAAGCATGGCCAGCACAATCCATGCACTCAGCCTCGGGTTTGGGGAATCTCCTGGCATACTTTGGAAGCGACATGGCTTCGCTTCTATTTGGGAGATTATATTCTTTCTACCGATCTCGTTGCGGATCAGAGGTGGTATGCCAGCTTCGGATTTGCAGCAATTCGGAAACCGGGCAACGCTCATTGCGAACTGTTACTCGTACCGCAGCGCCTCAGCCGGCAAGATGCGCGAGGCGGCCGACGACGGATACAGCGTGGCCAGCAGCGAAATTCCTATGGAGACAACGGAGACAATGATGCCGTCGAGGGGGCGAGGAGCGAAGGGCAGCGTGTCAATCGAATAGACCTCGGCGGATAAGTGGATGAAGTGGTAATGTCCGCCGGCCCATGCGGTGAGGTAGCCGAGCAGCAATCCAACAGCCGTGCCGAGGATGCTGATGAGGAAGCCTTGCAGCAAAAAGATACGGCGAACTTGAGAGGGCTGCACGCCGAAGCTCATCATGACGGCGATGTCACGGGTTTTTTCCATCACCATCATGGTGAGCGCGATGAGGATGTTGAGTGCGGCGACGATGACGATCAGCGCGATGATGATGAAGGTGACCACCTGCTCCAGTTTGAGGGCGCGGAAGAGCTCGCGGTTCTGCTCCATCCAGTTGGAGGTCATGAAGCCGCGTCCGGCCTCGTGCTCGATGGCGCGGCCGATGGCGGGAGCGCGGTCAAGATCGTCGACCTTGAAGCTGATGACGGAGAGCAGGTCAGGCTCGCTGAAGAGGCGCTGGGCTTCAGAGAGGCGCATAAAGGCCATGCCCGAGTCGTACTGATAAAAACCAGACTGAAAGATGGCGGCGACGCGGAAGCGCTGGTATTTGGGCGCGAGGCCGAGCGGGGTCAACTCGCCCTGCGGACTGGTGACGAGGACGCTGTCGCCCACTTGCGCGCCGATGGTTTCAGCCAGATTTTTGCCCAGCACAAGAGCTGGGTAAGGAGCGTTGATCCAGGCTTCGCCGGGAACGGTTTGCGCTAGCTTGTTGCGCGCCTCCGGTTCAAGATCCTTTGCCGAGCCGGAGACGATGGTGCCGAGCAAGCTGCTGACCGTGCGCTCCTGGTCGGGAATGATGCCTTTGATAAGCGCAAAGCCGGCGCGGGGGCCGCGCGAGACCAGCACCTGTCCGTAGATTCCCGGCGCGGCAGCGGTGACGTGAGGAACGCGGCGCAGGCGAGCGAGCAGAGGCTGCCAGTCGCGAATGCCGTCGGCCTCAACGCGCATCAGGTCCACGTGCGCGGAGACGCCGAGCAGACGCACCTGGAGGTCTTGCCTCATGCCGTTGGTGATGGCCAGGGCGATGATGAGCGCAGCTACGCCCGCGGCCACGCCGGCGATGGAGATAATGGTGACCACGCCAACCACAGCTTGCCGCCGCTTGGCCTTCAGATACCGGGTTGCTATGTACAGCTCAAACAGCATTGAATCTATTCTACTTGCGCGGCTGCATGCCCTGTTTATTTCTCTTCGGTGGCAATTACTGTCTTGGCCACGCCCACATTGTCGTGCCGGTCGTAGACGCGAACAGTGATCAGGTGCTCGCTGATCTTTCCCGCCAAAACATCCAGAAAGATCCGCAGTTCGTAGTGCTCGCGCTTTGAGTCGGAGATGCGGCCGACCGGCTCAATGTATTGCCAGGGACCGGCGTCAAGCGAATACTCGGCACGAGCGATGGGCGAGAAGGCATCTTCGGCATCGAAGACTACATGGAAGGGCCGAGGACAGTGACTGCCTTCGCAGTCCACGGGTTCTCCAGATGCCTTGAACGCGGAGATGACCGGCGGCGTTGTGTCTACTTCGAAGCGGTCACTAATTTTGTCTCCGGAAAGCGCGTCTCCGGGGGTGTGCGAGGGCACGTCGGAGGCAACGACCTTGATCTGATAGCCGCCGTCGGGAATCAGCGTGGCGTCAAAGCTGTAGGCCTTGTCTGTGAGTTTGTCCTTGAGCAGACGCCAGACGGTTTCGCCGTCTCCGCGCAGGAATAGAGAGTAGGTCAGCTCGTCGCCGTTGTCGTCATGCGCTGCCCAGCGGACGGTGATGGCGGTACGATCTTTGGCGGCCTGCAAGGGCGCGTTGACGCCGGTGTCGAAGCTGGTTCCGGCGATCTGGCCGGAGGAGGGAAAAGCGATGTTGACCGTGGCCGGCTGACCGGCGAGTTGATTCTGGCCGCTCCAGCGCGCTCCGGGAACGACCACCAGATCATCGACTACAGGAGCGGCGTTGACGGGTAGGTAATTGACGCCCACGCTTCCCAACGAGCCATTCGAGCGGAGCACGGCCTTCCATTGCAGGAAGCGGCCGGCGGGCGAGGCTACCGTTCCGTCTTTAAGCGGCTGCCAATCGGACCAGCCCCAGTCACTGCGGCTTTCACCATTGCGGCCACGGGCAGGCTGCTCCACATTGCCGGTGCGGGTCAGCAACTCGTAGTTGGCCGAACCGGGCTGGACCTCGACACGGCCAAAGCGAGCCAGCGCGCCTGCATCCAGCACGTCGCTAGCGTATTCGTGCTTGTCGGCGATTGCGGCAAGGCGGAAGAGTTTGCCGGTGTTGCCTGTGGCGATGAGAAGGCTGTCCGGTTGACCTTTTGCGCTTGGTGCAACTGCCAAACTCAGCCCTTGCTGCGCGCCGATGTGGGCGATGTCTGCGTAGCTGCCGTCTTCCTTGATGCGGAAGACGCGGCCACGGTTGCCGGTGAGAACGAGCAGGCCGTCGGGGCGCGCCGCCAGTGCGTAGACGATCTCATCCTTGCCGGACCATAGCTTGCGCGGTGCCTGACCTTCAGCCAGAGCGTAAATCTCACTGCCCTCGGGCAATGAAGCGCTGGTGTTGGCCGCCTGCATCGAGCCGGGTTGAATGATGGTAATGCCGCCCATTCCGGGCCCCTGCACGTTCAGCGGCGGCAGTGGATTATGGCTCTTGTCGCCTACGCTGGCCGCGTAGATGGTTCCATTGGCGGAGACAGCAACCGCGGTGATTTCGCGACGAGGCGCCTCAAATAAGACGTAGCCTTTGCCCTGCGGGCTGATGCGATAGATGAGGCCAGAGCCGTCCGTACCTGCGATCAGGTTGCCTTGCGCGTCCCATGCAAGCGAACGAATGTGCTGCTCGTCGCTCTTGAAGAAGACTTCCGGCTTTGCGCCGGGCTTGGAGACATCGATGCGATAAATGGCTCCCGGGCCGCCAGTGGCGATGTAAAGCCGCCCGGTGGAATCGAAGGTCAGATCCCAGATGTAGTGGGATTTTGCTCCGGGTTTTTCCGGGGCCGGGACTTTGTCGGCTGTTGGCTTGGCGTCACTGGCTTTACTGTCGCTTACTTTGCCTGACTCCTTGCCGTCGCCAGCCGTTGCGTCATCATATTTTGTCAAATCAAAAATGAGTTCGGCGCTGGACTCATCTTGCTTGGCTGTCGCGTCTGTCTTGAGCCGATAGACTTTGCCGCTGGGCAGCGTGGCGACGTAGAGCGCGCCATCGGGGCCGAGGCGAACGACCTGGACTGACAAGTCTTTCGACTCGAAGAGTGTGAACGCCATGCCATCTGACGCGATGCGCAGAACGGTGGCCAGAGAGGCGGTTCCCACGAAGGCTGTGCCGGATTTGTCCACAGCGACCGACCAGACGTAGGTCGAGGGCGTAGTAGCCAGCTCAGTCAAGCTCGGCCCTTCGCGCAGATGGCCGTCGCTGGTGAGCGCGACCCCTTGCGGAGTGCCTTTTTCAAACTCTTCCAGCCGCGACTGGGTCCACAGGTGCGTGCCTTGGGCTGTCGCGTGCAGCGAGGCAAGGGCCATCACAGCCACGGCCAGCGCAGAAAGACGAAATGCAGAATGGGAGCGGCGAGTCGTACGGAAGGAAAGTAACATTCTGCCGTTGAGTCTACTAAAGTTGGGTGAAAAGACGCATATTACTGGTGGGGGTAACGAGTGGTGCGCGCCGCGCTGAGAATCTGTCTAAGAAGTGGGCATCACAGGCTGCGAATCAACACATTTTGGGTTATCGCACATGTGCATCAAAGCGCGCGTCACGGACGGGGTACCCCCACCGGTATTTTGGCTGCAAAATCTTTGTTTTCTTGATGTTACAGACAGAGGTGCGCTGCAAAATATAGAAAACAAAGAAGTTCCCTGCAAAATATTCCAGGATAAAGAGTTACAGGAGTTTACGGCCTCTGTTGGCAGCTTCCGGCTGAAAGGCGGCGCAAAGAAGACGTACCGGGACAATGTTTGAAGGAAGACTTCTGAAGATCATTGTGCGACAAAGTAGGGAAATAATCTGCAAGGACTGGCCGTCGAGGCGAACGGCGCTTGCGCGCCATGGAGCTTGCGCGCCATGGAGCTTGTGCTATCCCAAGTTCCCAAATGCATGTAAGCTAGGGCACACGGCAAAGATGTTGTACCCAGCCCTTATTGCGCCGTTTCAAGGCAGGCTTCATGCCATATGCCTGGAATACCCTCCAGCACATATAACGAATCACCGCCGTGATAGAAACCCACACTTTTCACTGTCGATTGAGTCCCCGCATATTCCATCTGTTCAGGTTGAAGTTTATGGTGGTATTTCCAAGTCCGAGCAAAGTCTTCCAGCTTTGATTTTGAAACAATTCGAACTTTTGTACCCACCTGAAATACTTCCTGATAATTCGGGCTCACATATCCTCCACGGTTATTTCATTAGCTCTCAATGCCTGAAATGTCGCATGCCGGTAAAGACCATGACCATGCCGAGCTTGTCGGCGGCGGCGATCACCTCTTCGTCGTGGATTGAGCCTCCGGGCTGGATGACGGCTGTCGCGCCGGCAGCGGCTACGGCTTCAAGGCCGTCGGGGAAGGGGAAAAAGGCGTCGGAGGCGGCGACGCATCCCTTGAGCGGCAAGATGGCTTTCATGGCGCCGAAGCGGGCGGCGTCCACGCGGCTCATCTGGCCGGCGCCGACGCCGAGGGTCTGGCCGTCTCGCGCATAGACGATGGCGTTGGACTTGACGTGTTTGCAGACGCGCCAGGCGAAGAGCAGGCTGCGCAACTCCTCGGCGGTGGGCGGACGCCAGGTGACAATCTTCAGGCCGGGGTCGAGAGCCGTCGCATTGATGCGGCCGGTGTCGGCGTCTTGCAGGAGCAATCCACCCGACACATGCTTGACGACGGGGCGCGGCGGAGCGGCCTTCACTTCAATGAGGCGTAGGTTCTTTTTGGCGGCGAAGCGCTCGCGGGCCTCGACGGTGAAGCTGGGCGCTGCGATGGCCTCGACGAAGAGCTTGGCGATCTCCGCGGCTGCATCGCCGTCCACCGCGCGGTTGATACCGATGACTCCACCGTAGGCCGAAACCGGATCGCAGGCCAGCGCCTTGAGATAGGCTTCGAGGATGGTGGAGCCGGTGGCCGCGCCGCAGGGGTTGGTGTGCTTGACGATGATGACGGCAGGCTCG
>CAZFMB010000150.1:0-7430 GCA_964520005.1 uncultured Occallatibacter sp. | reverse complement strand
TGCACACGGTCTCAGCGACCTACACCAGCAGTAACGGTTATCCCACTGCGACAACCTCCGTCTCATCGAGCTTGACCGTAAACAAGGCCAATCCGACGCTCGCCTGGGCGGCGCCCTCGGCTATCACTTATGGCACGGCGCTGAGCGGAAGCCAGCTTGACGCCAGCGCAACGGGCGTAACCGGAGCAACTCTTCTCGGTTTGTTCACCTACTCACCGCTCTCCGGCACGGTGCTGACGGCAGGTTCGCAAACCCTCTCCGTGAGCTTTGCTCCCACTGACACCACGGACTACAACACGCCGGCGACGGCGACTGTGCAGCTGCAGGTGAATAAGGCCAATCCGACGCTCGCCTGGGCGGCGCCCTCGGCCATTACTTATGGCACGGCGCTGAGCGGAAGCCAACTTAACGCCAGCGCTACGGGCGTAACCGGAGCTACTCTTCCGGGCGTATTCACCTATTCACCGCTCTCCGGCACGGTGCCGACGGCGGGTTCTCAAACCCTCTCCGTGAGCTTTGCTCCCACTGACACCACGGACTACAACACACCGGCGACGGCGACTGTGCAGCTGCAGGTGAACCAGGCCAACGCCACCATCAACGTCACGCCCTACAATGTAACTTATGACGGCAACGCGCACACGGCTATGGGTACGGCCACCGGCGCAGGCGGAGTTAACCTTGCCGCAGACCTAACGTTGAGCGGCACTACCCACACCAGCGCCGGAACCTATGCTGCCGACGGCTGGAGCTTCATTGATCCCGCAGGCAACTACGCCAGCGCCTCTGGCACAGTCAGCGACACCATCAACCAGGCTTCGCAGACCATCACCTTCCCGGTGGGAATAAATCCATCTTCTCCGGCCATCACTACGTACACCTATTCGCCAGGCGGATCGTTCACTCTCAGAGCTTCAACCAGCTCTGGCCTGCCGACTAGCTTTGCCTCGCTCACCAACGGCGTCTGCACTGTCACCGGAACAACAGCATACATGGTCACCGCCGGATCCTGCACCATCCAGGCCACGCAGACGGGCAACACCAATTACCTGGCGGCAAATCCGGTCCCGGCCTACTTCACCATTACTCAGGCCTCGCAGAACATCACCTATACGCCCACGATAACCTCGTATCCTTATTCTTCCGGCGGAACATTCAGTCTGAGTGCCTCGTCCAGCGCGAACCTCACGGTCAGCTTTGCCTCAACCACCAGCGGCGTTTGCACTGTTACCGGAACGACGGCATACATTGTCACCGCTGGAGCCTGTATCATTCAGGCCACGCAAACAGGCAACGTCGATTACTCGGCTGCAACCCCGGTATCAGTTAACTACACCATCACTCAGGTCGCGCCAACCATCAATCAGGTCTCCAGCCTGAATCCGATTCTGTTGCAGAATCCGGTCACCTATACGGCGACGGTTTCTTCCACGGCCGGTAAGCCGTCGGGCACGGTGACCTTCTCGGATGGCGGAACGACGATCACGGCCTGCGCCAGCGCGACGGTGAATACGTCAAACGGCCAGGCAAACTGTGCCGTCACCTACACGGTCACGGGAACGCACAACATCACCGCTGTATATAACGGCGATACAAACTTCCTCGCTGCCGGACCCAGCAATACTGTCTCCGAGGCGGCGATCGACATTAATTTGGGCACTCCTGCTACCACATCGGAAACCATCCTTCCGGGCGCTACGGCAACGTATTCGTTCCCCCTCGCTCCCAGCAGCGGCACCACCTTCCCATCGCCATTGACTTTCACCGTCACCTCGTCGCCTGCATTGCCATCGGGGACGACCATGACCCTTACCCCGTCGGCGTGGAATTTTACTACCAACAACCCGTGGTCGTGGACTCTGCCCGCCAACACCTCGCTGACCAGCGATACGGTACTGACCATCCAGCTTCCGCAGACCACAGCGTCCGCGCAACCCGCAAGCGGCAATCTGGTCTCGCGCCTGGCGCCGTTCTCGCTGGCGCTATTCCTGCTGCCCTTCGCCGGCAGGCTGCGTAAAAGCGGCAAGCGGCTGGGCAGGAAGCTCGCGATCCTATTGCTGGCGGGCGCGGGTGCAGTAACACTGGCCGGATTGAGCGGTTGCGGCAGCAACAATGGATTCTATAATCAGACGCGGCAAAGCTACACAATAACCGTGACCGTAGCCTCCGGCTCGCTGTCGCACACATCCACCGTCACGCTCATTATTGAATAAAGAGGAGAACTTAAGATGCGAAAATAGATTCGCGGAAAGGTGCTCCTTGTGGGCGCATTCATATTGGCGGGCGCCGCAGGCTGGGCACAACTGAACCAGAAACCGGCCCAATGGGGAGCGGCAGCCCCGCACAAAAATCAACAGGGCATACTAACTATGGTATTGCTCTAGTGCTCTCCAAAGCGAAAGACGACTCCAGAGGATAAGAGCAAACTGTTTTGCGAATTGCTCAGTGTGTTCGGCATCTGCGTGTGAACCCAATCTATCTCTGCAATGCGGATCAGCAGGCGGGGCGAAAGGCGCATGTCGGCGCCATAGCCGGTCTGAGCAACAATGCTCAAAGCGGTGGTGCAGAAATTTATGCCGCAAGGAAAGATGCTATGCGCACCCCGGGCTTCCCCGGCGAGAGCCTGGAGGAAGAACTCCCAACGCCCGTCGCGGCGCGTCTCGGTAATACGCGGTCCAGCCGAGAGCCAGTACAGATCGCGGCCCGGGGTGGCGTCTTGAGTACCGATGCGCTGCTCGTTTGCCTGAACGGAAACGCCGAGCCATGAATGCACCTTAGCGTGAACCTCGACCCGGCCGCCCGACATCCAGAAGCCGGCTCCGCCAACCGACTGTGTGCGCATTTCGTCATAGGTGGTGATCAGGTCGAAGTGCGGCGTTCTGCTGCGAACGGGGCTGACAGCTTGCGGCCATGCCGTCGCAAAGGCGATCGAGGTTGCCGCAACAAGAATAAGTTTACTCAAGGATGATTGCATGATTGTGCGCCTGCAATTCTACAGTAATAATGAGGGAGGCGGAGCGCGAAAGCACCCCGATGTGATTGTAACAGTAATTGAGTCGTTCTGCGGCGTATCCGGAAGTAACCGCAGGGGATAGCCTCATCCCCATCGCCGGAGGCCGTAGCACCTCCATCACCGGCTACCACGGTGATCTAAGTCACCATTTATATCTGCGCGCGCCGCCTCTGCGCCTACCACCAGCGCCAACTCGCTGGTCATCCAGGCCGGCAGCGATCTAAACATTTACCTACCGGTGAAGGGAATGGGTAGTTGAAGCCAAACAGGCGAGAGATGGACACGATGGTAGTGCCGATGGTTCTGATCTGCGATCCTGACGACGAAGGTACAAACAAAGATTTGCATCGCTCCTACACTCTCTAGGACTTATGGTTCCTTTTGACACCATAAAAGCATCAGTAACTCTATGATTCTTATATGGCTTGCACACTGTCACGGCAGAGGTCGCGAGATCGAGTCTCGTCGTCCCCGCCATAAAACAATAATAATCAATGGTTTATGGATGTGACATTTTATTTAAATCACCAACCAAGGGTGCTGAAGGGTGCTGACTCGGGCCTCATTCCAGCAGACCTCGGAAAGCCATATTCTGGGCCAGCCTATTTCTTCGCCGACACACTGCTGATATATGTCCTGAGTGATCCGGCTATTGGCGTGGCGGAGCAGCTCCCGCGCTGTATTGATGTCAACGCATTTCTATCGGAGCATGGTTGCCAAACCATTCCGGAAGCTGTGACATCCGATTCGTTTGGTGCCCCCAATCCGCTTCATCGACGGCTGGATAGGACGTTTGGGAATCGTGTCCGGTGAGAAGGGCTGCGACCCATTCCTGGCGATGGAAGGGAACAGGAAGTCGTCATCGGAGTTGTACATGGTGGCCAGCTTCCATTTTCTCAATAGCTCAGCAACAATGAAGTGGAGTGGAACAGGCAACGGGGAGGCTTCCGCATTGGTGTCCTCTTCGACGTTGCGCCAGACGGAGTGGAGCATGTTGGCCTGCATGCGTTCAAAGTCAATGACGCGCCAGCGAAGCACGATCATCTTCCCCCGCCGAAGTCCTGTGCTCCCGTCCAGCAGCACCATGACCAGTTCACGCAAGACGAGTTCCAGCGAAAAGCATTGGAACTTCCCAGGAGTAAGGAGAAGCCGCATAGCCTGTCGCTAACCCTGCTGATGATCGCCGCCGGCTCAGATGGCCAGTAGTGCCACCCTAAGGTCGGCATCGAGGTCGCCGTACGGGCCGTCAATTAAAAGATCTTTCCAACCTCTATTGAGGTATCTCCGGCCATCCACGGTGATCATGTGTCCGGCTCGACCTTAATGCTGCGCCGCTTATGTGAATAGGGTTTGGGGAGCTTGCACATGTAAGGCCAATCTTTCAGGTCTTCGATAGTAAGTTGCTCGGTGTTCCAAATCCTTTCCATGTTGATGAAGACCTCCATCGATTTATGACGCACGGAATTGTGATATTTCAGTATTGTTAGAGACTCAATTTTGTTTTTGAATCCGCCGGATTAAGATAAAGTCCGAGAACCGAGCGGCTAACTCATTGTCAGGTCATAATGAATAAGATACAGGAAATGCCTGTCGAGCAATAAGATTGTATGTTTACGACTTACTTATGTAACACTCATATGTTGCTTATAACTATCTTCAACACACATACGGATTCTTTACGGCCACAACGCTAACGTCTATGTAAGTCGCCTCCTTCTTGAAGCCAGAGCGGATGTTAATGGCCAAGGGATACACATACCTAAAGGGCGTTGCTACTTAGTCTTTTCGAAAACACTGCGTTATCTTTGCGGCTCCTTTATGCCGCTTCGCATATTAGTTAGGTGAGGGACGATATCAGAAAACCAGTCATTCCTCTGTGAGAACAAAAGCAACTTAACCTGGCGACGCCTGGCGTCGTGGAGATCAGACACCTATGAAGAACAATTTTAGGATGGTCATCATATTAGGAGCTGCAATCTGCGGACTCGCCATGCAGCTCGAGTGTAAGGCGCAAAGCACAACGCCTGACAACGCCACAACGCCAACCAGCGCAAGCCCTGCTACGAGTCCTTCTGCCGCCTCGGCGGCGCCGGCCGACAGCGAAGCGATCATCAAGGAACTCACCGATATGAAGGCGCGGATCGAGCAACTTGAATCCGAACTGAAGGCAGTCCGAGACGCCAACGCGCTGCGCGCCGCGGAGAAGACAGCCGTGGGCGGCGTCCCAAGCACTCCGGCACCAACTGGCCAGACCGCGTCAGCGCCTGCACCAGCGGCGGCTCCCGCGCCACCAGAGATGAGGGCGGAGGTCACTACCAAAGAGGCGCCGTTCCCTGGCGACTGGACCTGGCTCAACAGCAACGGGCGCGTGGTGGACTTCCCCATGACTACCAAGTACTTCACGCCGGAGTTTCGCGCCGACATTAATTACACCCTCGACTACAATCACCCATCAGACGACACTCTGGGTGGATCGACGGAGACCTTCCGCTCCGATGAGATTCAGGTCGAGCAGTTGAGCTTCGGCGGCGATATTCGCATCGACAATGTCCGCGGCAGATTTTTAACCATGTATGGCATGTTCGCAACTACCACCCCACGCAACGACGGCAGCGTCAATCGCGGCCAGTGGAATTTGGCCGACGCTTACAGATATGTCTCGGAGGCATGGGGCGGTTATCACTGGGATGTGAACCACGGCCTTAACCTGGACGGCGGCATCTTCGTTTCGTACATCGGCCTGTTCAGCTACTACAACGCTGACAACTGGACATATCAGCCCTCCTTCGTCTCCTCTAACACTCCGTGGTTCTTCAACGGGATTCGTGTGCAGTGGTTTCCGACAAAGAACCTGAAGATTGAGCCGTGGTTCATCAACGGCTGGCAGTCATATGCCCGTTACAACGGCAAGCCGGGATTGGGTGGACAGATTCTGTATCGTCCCAAACCGTACCTGGACTTCGTCTGGAATAACTACGGCCTGGGTGAAGACGATGCAGGCTACCCCGGACGCTCGCGCATCCATGCCGACTACAGCGCGCAGGTCAAGGTGTATGACAAGCCAAAGCAGTTCCTGGACAAAATTGCCTTCACCATCACCGGCGACCTTGGCTGCGAATACGGAGGTGGACCGGCCTCATTCGCCAGTACGGATGGCTTGCTGAACCAGAAGGGCTTCTCACCGGAGAAGGGCACCACCGACACCTACAACGGCGGCGTGAACTGCCACAACAGCAAGAACGGCAGGCCAAAGCAGATGTTTGCAGGCTGGATGGCATACAACCGCTATTGGTTCAAGAAGGACCGGTACGCAATCACTCTTGGCGGCGGAGAGATGAACAACCCCGGCCGTTACCTGACGCTACTGCCGCCCATCAACGGCGCGACGGCCGTTACCGGCACTCCGTACTATACCGAGAACGGCGGTGATCGCGCTCAGATGCACGACGGCACCATCACCTTCGATTACATGCCGAGCCAGTACATCACCTTCCGCGCTGAGACCGGATATCGCTACTCCGACACGCCTTACTGGACCGGTCGCGGCGGCATTACGCCTCCTGGCGGTAACAACGGCGCACCTTCACAGTATGCGTGCGCCAGTGGTGCTGCCTCCGGGCAAGGCTATGGTACCGCTGGACAAACCGCAGCGGAATTATACTGTCAGACCAATGGCTTGGCCAACGGAAACATCGGTACCCCTGGCACACCTGCCGCGTTGGGTGCTCTTTGGTGGCCTGACCTGCGCACCAACCAGACAGTAAGCACGGTGGCGCTCATGGTCAGATTTTAATCGTCCAGATTCACCAGGCCGCGATGGGTAACTGCGGCCAAGCACGCTAACTAAGAGGGCCGCATTCACTATGTTTCTTTATGAAACTATTTATGCGGCCCTAACGCAAATCGACGAATACTCGAAGACACATTCATGAAACATGCAAACAGCATCATCGGGATTGCCTGCAATTTCGATGATGACCAAGGCCAGGAAACGCAAATGAGGTGCAAGAAGCCGTATGAAAAACAAAGCTATTGGATTCGGATTGCTTCTGATGGTAATTGGCGCATCATTGGCCACCAGTGGCTGCAAGAGCAATAAGGTGGATGCGGCAGCGGAGGCTCCGCCTCCCGCCGAGATAGTTTCCGGAGTGGATGTCTCCTTTTTCGCGGTAGAACATCCGGAGCTGTATCCGGTCGTAACAGCGACCGAATACCAAGCCCCGTCGCAATTGTTCGTGACCGGCACTGTATTTCCGGACATCGCGCGAAATGTTCCGGTGATTTCGCTTGCCTCCGGCCGCATTGTGGACATCCGCGCTCGCCTCGGCGACACAGTAAAGAAGGGTCAGCTCTTGCTGCGTGTTCGCAGCGACGACATTTCGGGAGGCTTCGACGCCTACCGCAAGGCCGTCTCCGA
>CAZFMB010000149.1:0-7559 GCA_964520005.1 uncultured Occallatibacter sp. | reverse complement strand
ACGATGATGATTTTGGTGAACATGGCCTGGCCGAGAGACCAGATGGCGTTCATGACCTTGCGCGCGTGGCCGGGATAACTTTTGCGGATGGAGACCAGCATGAGGTTGTGGAAGACGGCTTCGACGGGGAGATGGATGTCGACGATTTCGGGGATTTGCAGGCGCATGGCGGGGAGGAAGATGCGCTCCACGGCCTTGCCCATCCATGCGTCTTCCATGGGCGGCTTGCCAACGATGGTGGCGGCGTAGATGGGGTTCTTGCGATGGGTGACGCAGGTGAGATGGAAGACGGGGTATTGGTCGGCGAGGGTGTAGAAGCCGGTGTGGTCGCCGAAGGGGCCCTCAGGACGTAGCTCGCCCAGCTCGACGTAGCCTTCGAGAATGATTTCGGCGTGGGCGGGAACCTGGAGATCGACGGTTTCGCATTGCACGATTTCGACGGGGGAGCCGCGCAGGAATCCGGCGATGAGGAACTCCTCAACCTCTGGCGGGGCGGGGACGATGGCGGCGAAGGTGGTGGCGGGATCGGTGCCGATGGCTACTGCTACTTCGAGGCGCGAGCCTTGGAGATTGCCGAGGGCGATTTGGGGAAGGCCGCCTTGGGGTGAGTCGGGGATGGCGCAGGCTCCGCCGGCGGATTCGGCCATGGCGGCGACGCGCGCGGTGAGTGGATTTTCGGTGGTGGAGGCGGAGGCTGCATTGCGAATCGCTTCGCGATAATGCTCGGCGGCTACCTTTTGACGCTGCCAGTGCATTCCGGTTGTCTGGCCGTCGTAGACCTGCATCCTATACATGCCGATGTTGCGCTTGCCGGAGCGGGGGTCGCGGGTGACGACGCAGGGGAGAGTGATGAAGCGGCCGCCGTCGTGAGGCCAGCACTTGAGGATGGGAAAGTAGTTGAGGTTGAAGTGGTCGCGGCGAATCATCTCCTTGCAGGGAGCGTTTTTGGCGCTGACGATTTTGGGGAAGGCGTTGGAGAGTTCGCCGAGTTGGGGGAGCATTTTGAGCTTGTCGAGGAATCCTTCTGGGGCTTTGAGGTTGAGGAGGGCGGT
Source organism: uncultured Occallatibacter sp. (assembly GCA_964520005.1). Taxonomy (GTDB): domain Bacteria; phylum Acidobacteriota; class Terriglobia; order Terriglobales; family Acidobacteriaceae; genus Telmatobacter. Next base: position 6,507 of record CAZFMB010000149.1, on the reverse strand, counting down.
GATGCGGTAGGCGATGGCGTCGAGAGAATTGACGCCGAGAGCAAGGGCCATTCGCCGCTCGGAGCCGAACTGGTTGATGAAGACCTGATGGCCGGGGTGGCCTTTGACGTTTTCGAAGAGGAGGGCGAGACCGCCGGATTTGGAGACGCGATCGGTGATCTCGGTGATTTCGAGCTCGGGGGAGACTTCTTCGCGGATGCGCTTCAGCTCGCCGTGATCTTCGAGGGTTTTGATCCAGTCGCGCAGATCGTCGTAGGCCATGGGGTGTGACTCCAGGGGAATAAAGACGTTTCCCCAACCCCCATAGTAAGCCCTATCGGTACTGAAATGAAGTCAGCATCGAGCCGAGGTCTTGTATGTATAATTTGATCGAGCCAAGATAACGAAGATGGAAATCCCGGAAGAAATGGGTGCGCTGTGAAGAAGATCTGCCTGTTGGTAATGATTACCCTTGTTACCGTGCTCACTGCCCGATCCGAACCAATCACTTTTACTCAGCCAGGCGTAACACCAGACTTTGGACAGTATTATCTGCCAGCGTGGGGTGGCAGCTGGTGTGCGCCAACAGCAGCTGCTGACGGCATCTACTGGTTGAGCGGGCAAGGTAATCCAAGTCTGTTGCAGGGATATACCGCGGGCAACAATACTGGCGCAAGCACGATCATCAGCGAACTCGGCGCCGACATGGGGACTACTCCGAGCGGGGGGACATCTGCCGCTGGTATTGTTTCGGGCCTTAATACTTATTTGAGCAATTACGGCGGTGGTCAGAGTTACAACGTATCGCTGACCTATGCGGATCAAGTGGGCGGAGGGAGCAACCTGCTGGAGGACATGGAGCTTGATTTGATGGGTGGGCAGGATGTCTTGGCATTGATTATTTGGAATGGCAGCGACACAGGTCATGTTGTGGATATGACCGGGTGGAATACCTCAGGCATCACCGTCAACGACCCGGCTTCAAATGCATACCAACTTAACTGGACTAATGAAAACATTACAGCAAACACCACGGGATACGGAGCGGACGGGATAGGGATAAATTATGAGACCGGCAGCGGCGTCATCGAGGGATTTGTGGGCATTGGCCCAGCCCCAGTCCCGGAACCGGGAACTTTTTTTCTGGTTGGGATTGGGGTGACGTTTCTCACGCATCGTGCGCGTAGAGCGAAGGGTTAGAGTCCGTTAGCTTGATTTTTGGCCTGCGATATTATTCGAACGCAAGACATAGATGACCCAGGGAGCTATGCGGGTTTCGCTGACCCAAGGGTATGGCTCATCGCCATGCGCGATGGGCTTGCGCATTTCTACGACTTCAAGGCCGGCGCGTGAATAGATGTCGAGGTAGGATTCGTGGGGGCAGAGAATGTCGATGCAGGGGGTGCGGTCTTCAAAGTCAGTGGTGATGATGCGTACCTGGTCGCCGGGCTTGGCGTGGCGGTTTTCGGGATAGTCGATGGTGGAGAAGGAAGCCCACTCGTTCCAGTAAATCTCCGGAGCGGAGACAATGCTGACCAAAACGCCGCTGGGCTGGAGCAGTGCGCGCAGATCGCTGAAGAGACGGATTTTGGTATCGAGGCCGGGGATGTTGTCGAAGGTGAAGGCTGACTGGATGAGCGAAAAACCTTCACGGGGTAAAGCACTTAGGTCGTCGTCGGGAACGAGGCGATAGTCACCGGCGGGATCGATCTCGTGGGCCTTGGCAATCATTTCGGGAGAGATGTCCACGCCGATGGCCTCGAAGCCGAGGGAGCGGAGAAAGCGTGTGGAGCGGCCGGAACCGCAACCGAAATCGAGGGCGGCGGTTCCCTTCACGTGAGTGGAAAAGATTTCCGGCAGGTCACGAAAGGCCAGGTGGTAGGTGTTGGCAAAGCCAAGTGTAGCGTAGGATTCCGCGCGAGTTGTGCTTTGGTAGCTGTTGATGAAGTCCATAGATGATCGCCTTTCCGCGCTGCTGGCGGACAGAGAATGAACAGGAAGTTCCGCTTTGCGGAAACCCCTTCCTATATAAGGGATTCGTCTGAATTATACGGCTATTGGCTGGGGCGCCGGATCCAACGGGAAACCGAGGCGCTTCCACTCGTCGTAGCCGCCGCGCAGGGGACGCACACGCTCGATGCCTAGCTTATGCAGGGTCATGGCGGTCTTGGCGGCGGTGGCTTCGCTGGGGCAACTACAGAAGAGGACGATGTCGCGGTCGCGAGGGATTTCATGGTGGCGGGCGGCAAGATCGTCGGGAGCGAAGTGAAGCGCGCCGGGTAACGTGAACGGGTCCGGTTCGAGTTCGAGGGGATGGCGCAAGTCCACGATGAAGACTTGCTCGCCATCATCGAGCAGGCGCTTCAGTTCTTCCGGTTCGAGGCGAGCGGCAACCAGCTTTTTGATCACCATGCGGCGGCGAATGATGCGGCCGACCAGAAAGCCCAAGACGCAAAGTACCAGCAATATACCAGAAAAACGACCGACCCAGCCCATCAGGCTGGAGTTGCGCTGGAGCAGGTCGCCAAAGAAGCGGCCCGCGGCCAGCAACACGCCCAGCCATGCGAATGCGCCGATGGCGTCAAAGAGGAGAAAGCTGCTGTAGGGCATTCCATTCAGGCCGGCAACGGGAGGAGCCATCGTTGCCAATCCAGGAACAAACTTGGCGATCATGACGGTGAAGGCGCGTCGGCGGCCAAAGGAATTCTGGGTACGGCGGACGCAAATCGCCGGTTCCAGCGATAGCTTGCATAGGATGCGCAGCACATGGTGGCCGTAGCGGCGGCCAATGAAGAACCATGTGCTGTCGGCGATAAGCGAGGCAGCCAGCCCGGCCAGCAAGGCGAAGAAAAAATTGAATTCGTGCTGGGCGGAAAGGATGCCAGCGGCCAGCAAAACAGGCATGGCTGGGAGAGGAACTCCCAACTGCTCAATGAGTACCCATGCAAATAGCAAAACGTACCCATAAACAAGCAAAACGTGTTCCGGCAATGCCATAGGCAATATTCCTATCTTCTCTTGCGGGGAATCAGACCGCGTACATATTCGGGGACGAAAATTGCGGACGAATTCGAGCGGTCTTATCCGATTAGATGATGGAGAGGAGATTCCGCTTCATGGATTGCCAAATGGTTGAGTCAGTTCATCCAAACGGTCCACCCGTAACGATGCGGGTTCCCCCTGGGGTGCTTGCTGACAAAGCATATGGAGTGGAGCTATATTTGAAGCTGGCGATTCTCACGACCTGCTCAGTCGTGAAGACTCAACGCAGTAATACAACCCGTTCCTTCGCATGGGAAGATGACGCGCCCGAGGAGCCCCTCTCGCGGCGTGAGGCGGAGAGTGTGCCACAACGGGCGAGCACGCGTCCCGGCAAAGTGTTGGAGATGGACGAACCGGAGGAGGATGAACTTCTTCTGAAGGGAAAGCCTCGCTTTGGCGGTGAGCGCTTGGAGGAGGATGAACTTCCTCTGATAGGAAAACCGCGCTTTGGCGGAGGCCGCTTTGAAGGTCAGAAGAAGCCGCGGCGGCGCAAGGCAAGCGTGGCGGGGCGGTTAATTCTGTCGCTGACCGCACTGGGCGGGCTGGCCGCTTGCGCCTTTGTTTTCATCAACTTTTTGAGCAGAGACGCGCACTTCCGCATTGCCGGAACGAGCAACATCGAGGCTACCGGGCTCACCGAAGTGAGCCGCGCGGAGTTGCTGCCGGTCTTCGGCGAAGACATCGGGCGCAATATCTTTTTTGTGCCACTGGCCGAGCGACGGCGGCAACTGGAAGCGATTCCCTGGGTAGAAAAAGCCACGGTGATGCGCCTGCTTCCGGACCAGATTCGGGTCACGATTGTGGAGCGGCATCCGGTGGCCTTTGTGCGCCAGGGAGCGCAGGTGGGGTTGGTGGACGCGAGCGGAGTTCTGCTCACCATGCCGGCGGCGACAATGGCCCAGCGGCATTACTCGTTCCCGGTGGTAACGGGGATCGACGCGCAGGACCCGCCTTCTCTGCGCAAGGCGCGCATGGCGATTTATCAGCACCTGCTGGGAGAACTCGACACGAATGGACAGAAACTCTCCGAGCAGATATCGGAGATCGACCTGAGCGATGCGGCGGACGTCCGCGTGCTGATGCCCGAAGAGAATGCAGAGATTCTGGCTCACTTTGGCCAGGATCATTTTCTGGAGCGTTACCAACACTATAAGGAGCACATTGCCGAGTGGCGCCAGCAGTATCCCAAACTGGCGGCTGTGGATCTGCGCTATGACCAGCAGGTGGTGCTGGAGATGGCAACCAACCGCGCAGAGCAGAGCGCAGAAAGCGCGGGGGCAGAAAGCGCACCATCAGGCCAAGTTGCAGAAACAGAACAGGTTACAAACAAGTCTCCGGTAAAACACACCTCCGCGGCCAAGGTTCACAAGCAGGCAGGAAAGGGCGCTGGCAAGGTGAAGACCAGTGCGGCGAAGAAGACGAAAGCGACGATCAGAAAAGCTTCGACGACAGTCAAGACGCAGGAAATGAAGCGCGCGGAGGATAAACGCGCCGCGCTCAACCAGAGCAAGCGGAAGACTTCCGCAATTACCCCTCCGGTCTCGAATGCCGGGCAGGGTCAGTGAGCGCCATGAGCCAGAATCGTGATGACTTGATCGTAGTGCTGGACATCGGCAGCGCGTGGACGCGCGTGCTGGCGGCGGAGTTGTATGAGGGCGCACTGCGCTATTGCGGACACGGGGTGGTGGCGTCGGCGGGGATGCGCAAGGGACTGATCGCCGATCTTGGGCCGGCGGCCAAAGCAGTGGAAGCGGCCGTGAAGCAGGCTGAGTTTACATCGCGTATCAATATAGGAGAGTGCGTGGTGGGCGTGGGCGGCCCGCATATCCGGGGGCTGAACAGCAACGGGGGCATCGAGTTGGGCGGGCGCATGCGGGAGATCGACGAGGAGGACGTGCAAAACGCGGTGAAACGGGCGCGCTCCATCGAGCGGTTGCCGGAGCGCAGAATACTTCACCTGCTGCGCCGCCAGTTCATACTCGATGACCAGCCGGGCATTTTTGATCCGGTGGGCATGGTGGGCAAGAAGCTGGAAGTGGAACTGCACATCGCCACCTGCTCGGGCAGCGCGCTGCAAAGTACTGTGACCTGCGTCAACCGGGCGGGGTTGGAGGTGATCGACGCGGTTCTGGAGTCGGTTGCCTCGGCCGAATCCACACTGTCGGCCGACGAGAGGGATTTGGGGATTTGCCTGCTGGACATCGGCTGCCACTCAACTGACCTGGTGGTGTTTTATGAAGGCGCGGTGGTGCATACAGCCTCGATTCCAGTAGGCGGACAGCACTTTACCAACGACCTGGCGATCGGGCTGGAGATGCCGGTGGCGCAGGCCGAGGATCTTAAGCGCTTGTACGGCAACGCAGTGGTGACAGACGTGCCAATGGACGCGGAGATTGAGATTGCCAACCCGCAGCCGCAGATGTTGAGCCTGCGCAAGATGGCCGAGATCCTTGAGCCGCGAGCTTGCGAGCTGATTCAATTGGTGAAAAAGAATTTGCGCGATGCAGGCGTGCTGGAAGCTCTTTGCGCCGGTTGCGTGCTGACCGGCGGCGGGGCCATGCTGCGCGGAATGCTGGATGTTACCGAGAGCCAATTGCGGGTTCCGGCGCGAACCGGAGCCCCGGTTCGCCTTTCGCATATGCCAGGCGAGCTGGTTCATCCAGGCTTTTCCGCGGCTATCGGCATGATTTTGTATACGCAGCGCACCCGAATGAGCACGGTAACGCAGGGCGGCACGTGGCGTTCAAGATTTGGGGAGATGTTTGGCGGCAGCTTTTAAGCAATTGCAAAAGGTATCCATGAGGAGGGCTAAGCCCAAATGGAACAGTTGAGGAAAGAAGTCGTGGAGATGCGCATACAGTACCACGAAGAGAGCGTGCGCGGAGCGCGCATCAAGGTGATTGGCGTGGGCGGCGGCGGCGGCAACGCGGTGAATCGCATGATTCAGTCGCGCATGGCGGGGGTGGAGTTTATGACCGCCAACACCGACGTGCAGGCGCTGAAAAGCTCGCAGGCTCCGGTGAAGCTGCAACTGGGCGTGAGGCTTACCTCGGGTCTGGGCGCGGGATCGAATCCCGACCTGGGGCGTCGCGCCGCATTGGAAGATTCGGAAAAGATCATTGAGGCGCTGGAAGGCGCGGATATGGTGTTTATCATCGCCGGGCTTGGCGGTGGCACGGGCACGGGCGCAGCGCCTGTGATTGCGTCGCTGGCCAGCGGGATGGGCATATTGACGGTAGCCGCCGTTACGCGGCCGTTTGCATTTGAAGGCAAGCGCCGAATGCAACAGGCGGAGCGCGGGCTTGAGGAACTACTGGAGTGCGTGGACACGCTAATCGTGATTCCCAACGAGAAGCTGCTGGAAGTCGCAAAGGATGCAGGATTCTTCGAGAGCTTCCGCATCGCGGACGACGTGCTTCGCCAGGGAGTGCAGGGCATCAGCGACATCATCACCATCCCCGGCATTATCAACCGCGACTTTGCCGA
>CAZFMB010000148.1:0-7643 GCA_964520005.1 uncultured Occallatibacter sp. | reverse complement strand
GCAGGATGCGCTGGAGCAGCGCGGCGTTCCCTGCCGCGTGATGAGCGCCGTCTTTATGAACCAGGTGGCCGAGCCGTACATACGCCGCCGCGCCGTGCGCCATCTGGAGAAAGGCCGCGTGGTGATCTTCGCCGCGGGCATCGGCAACCCCTTTTTCTCAACCGATACAGCGGCCAGCCTGCGCGCCATGGAGATTAAGGCTGACGTGCTCCTGAAGGGCACCAAGGTGGAAGGCGTCTACAGCGCCGACCCGGTACTGGTCAAAGACGCGGTCAAATACGACGAGATTACCTATATGGAGATTTTGCGCCAGGGGTTGAAGGTGATGGACCTGACCGCCGTGAGCCTGTGCAAGGACAACAACCTGCCCATGATCATCTTCAATATGAACCAGCCGGGAAATATTCGCCGCGTGGTGATGGGTGAAAAGGTCGGGTCGCTGGTGACGGCGTAAAACAGCAGACAGCTATCAGCGGTCAGCTGCTCAACTGGCGGCTGAAGGCTGATGGCATTCTATAAGGTTGCTCGGAGACGATCACTGTCCGTGGAGATACAAAAACCAGTACGGCTGGATGCACTGACGGGGCTGCGATTCTTTGCGGCCATCAACCTCGTATTCTTTCATTTTTCCAATCCGCTGCGTTTCCAAAGCGAAGTTGCGAAGTTAAGCCTTCCAGTGATCTGCAAGCTTGTTCTGAGCGGGTGCTGCTTTATTTTGGCGCCAGTGGTCAACGCCGGCTACATCGCGCTGGGATTGTTTTTTCTGCTCTCAGGCTTTGTACTGGCCTATAACTATGGCAACCAGGCGCGTGACGGCAAGCTGGACCGCGTGCGCTTCTGGAAGGCGCGCTTCACGCGTCTCTATCCCATCTATCTCTTGAGCCTGTTGATGAGCTGGCGTATGGTGACTGCGGAGTATGGCGCTCACTCGCACCGAATGTTCTGGACGGGCATGGTGTTGACGCCTCTGCTTATGCAGGGCTGGATTCCAGAGTTGGCCACCTTTCTGAATACGCCAGCCTGGGCTATGCCGGCCGAAGCCTTCATGTACGCTCTGTTTCCCTGGCTGGCCAAAGTCAAAAGGCCGGCGCGGGTTTCAAGCAATCTGCTGCTTCTGGCCGGTGTTTGGGCTGTGGGCATGGTTCCCGGCCTGCTATACATGGCGTTCCAACCGGATGGCATCGCGCATCCTGACCGCTGGAGTTGGGGCGTCTGGCTGCGGGCGCTCAAGTTCACGCCCCTGCCGCATCTCGCCAGCTTTGTCTTCGGCATACTGCTGGCCGGACTGGATGCGCAGGTACCGCGCTCGAGTCGCCTGCGGATACTGCTGGGACTAGCTGGCTTTGCCGGCATCTTCGGCCTTCTTTATATGGGGCCGCTGGTTCCCTACGTCCTACTCCATGACGCCATGTTGATGCCACTTTTCGGCTGCATTGTTCTGGGGCTGGCCGGGGAGAATCTGCTGGCGTATGCCTTCAGTTTGCGCCCGCTGGTCTTTCTGGGCGAGGCCAGCTACTGCCTTTACCTGCTGCACTTCAATCTGTGGAACTGGATTCACGACACCCACTTGCCTGAGCGGCTGGGAGTGGTGCGCTTCGACCACTTGATCAGTTATGCGTTTCTACTTGCCGTGGCCGTGGCGGCCATGCTCCTGGTGGAGAGGCCCGCGCAGCGGCTGTTACGCAAGTGGATGGGTGCGTAATTCGTATTGCCCGCAACTACCTTTCTTATCGTCCCCATGTGTGATACTTACCGGAGCACCTGATAAACTCTCCACTAGCACCATCTGGAGTTAATTACAACATGAAGCATTCAGCGCTGATATTGATTTTGGCGGCCAGCATTGTGGCTGCAAACGCCCAAGCCCCCGCCAAGCCGTCCACCTCTGTAGCCAAGCCCGCCACCACAGCCGCCAAGCCAGCAGCACCATCAGCAACCGCTGCTGCCAAGCTTCCTTTGGGAGTTCCCGCTCCCGGAATTCCAGCGGTCAAGACCATCAAAAAGACCGCCTTCTCCTTGCAGTACCAAGAGATCAAGATCGGCACCGGCGCCGTGGCCGAGCCCAATAAGATGTACAAGGTTCACTACACCGGCTGGCTGGCCGCCGACGGACGCAAATTCGACTCCTCCTATGACCATCCCGGTCCTCCGCTGAAGGACATAGAAGGCAAACCGGTCATGGGCGACGACGGCAAGCCCAAGCTGGATGTCCCCCAACCCATGCAATTCCCGCAAGGCTTTGGCCGCGTCATTCCCGGCTTCGACCAGGGCTTTGCAGGCATGAAGATTAACGGCAAGCGCCGCATCTTCATTCCCTGGCAATTGGCCTACGGAGCAAAAGGCCATCCGGGACCCGACGCCGCTCACCCGGGAATTCCGGAAAAGGCCGACCTGATCTTTGACGTTGAACTTGTGGACGTGACCGACATGCCCGTAATGTCTCAGCGCCCGCCGATGGGCGGACCGCGCCCAATGCCCGGCAGCGCTCCGGGAGCACCGGCTCAACCAGGCGCACCGCCCAAGCCGCCTGCTCCGGGGACAGCGCCGAATACACCTGCTCCTCCAACACCCGCGGCTGCACCATCTTCGAGCGCGGCTCCAACTCCGGCAGCCGCGCCAACTCCTGTTGCGCCGCCTGCTCCAACAACCGCTCCGGCTGCGTCGCCAACTACACCAGCGCCGGCTTCACCGCAACCGAAGTAACATCAAGCATTTCAGACCCCATTCTTGCCGCAATCGATAGCGTGGCAGGAATGGGGTTGTGCTTTTCCATCCATAAAACCGGCGAATCGACTCAACGCGGATTCCATCCATGAAGAGTGCACGGAAACAACTCGAACTGGTTGCCGCGCTGCTGTACGAGGAGACAACCTTGTCACTGGCCACAACCGGCGAAGACGGCTTGGCTTGCGTGGCGCCGCTCTTCTACATTATGGATAAAGATCTATCTCTCTACTGGCTCTCTTCCGAGAGCAGCTTGCACAGCCTGAATCTCGCCACAACTCCCCGCGCCACCGTAACCGTCTACCGCAGCGTAGAAAGCTGGAGGAAGATACGTGGCGTGCAACTACGCGGCACGGTGAACCAAGTATCCGAGCCGGAACGCCGCGACGCGCTCCTCGCGGCCTACTGCAAACGATTCAAGCTGGGACGTGTGTTGCGTCCTGCTCTTCGTCTAAGCACTTTATATTCTTTCCAGCCAGACTTCATCCGGTACATCGACAATGCGCGAGGCTTCGGATATAAGTTTGAGCTCAAACGACAGCCGGAAGGCTGGAGCCTCACGCGTCGCTCCGTTTTAGGCTGAGCTGACTGCCTGCGAGCTGGGAGAGCCATGCCATCGGCTTGTTGTATATTCTGAATCCCAAACTATCCTGGTCGATTTTGCACGTCTACCTGCACAATTTTGCGTTAATATGCTTGCGTCGATACCTGTGTCGCATTTCGCGCGCCAGGATCGGACGGGCGCCGGGCAGACCGGCAAAGGAGGAATATGTGGGGTTTTACGTCTAATCCAAAGAAATGCGCGAATGCCAGCTGCACCTGCCTTCCCCCCGAAAAGAAGAAGTACTGCAGCGACCACTGCGAGAAAATCGGGAACAGGATGGAGGTTATCTGCCTCTGTGGCCACGCTGATTGCTGTGTCACGGCTACGCAGGCGAACACTGGGCGCGAATTCGATGCACGCACGGGAGCAGGCGGCCCAACGGCCCGCCTCTGACAGTAGAAGGCTTGCGGACAATCGCAGGGGAAAGGGCGACGGACGGTATATGTTCGTGGTCTCCCATCCTTTCGTTTAGAGCGCGACAGGATGAGACCCCCCGGCTGGACCATGGGGTACCCCCACCCGTATTTTGGATGCAAAATCCTTGTTTTCTTTAGGTTACAGGCAAGGTTGCGCTGCAAAATATTGAAAACAATGAAGTTCCATGCAAAATATTCCAGGATAAGGAGTTACGGGCCGTTTTGGCCACTAACGGCTGAAAAGCGGCGCGAAAAGGACGTGCCGGACGATGTTTGCAGGAAGACTTCTGAAGATCATTGTGCGACTAATGGGGTAAATAATCTGCAAAAGGACTAACCCCTTCGACAGGCTCAGGACAGGCTGTCCAGGCGTACGGCGTTTGCGCGCCATGGGATTCGTGGTCTCCCGGGTCTCAAAAGCGAGACCTGGGGCACCTGTCTGAAGTTCGGCTTGACAGTGCACCAGTCTGCTGCAAGACTTTAGGCATGGAAGTTCAATTCACACCCGAGCAGGAAGCCAAGCTGGGCCAGATCGCCAGCGCTGAGGGGGTAGCGCCAGCACGCCTGGTGCAGGATGCCGCGTTGTTGCTGATCGAAGATGACAGGCGCTTTCGCGAGGGCGTGCGCAAGGGAATCGAGCAAGCAGACCAGGGGATGTTCATCGAAGAGGCGGAGATGGATGCCCGCTTCACTCGGATGCTGAAGAACTGAAGGATGGATGGCAAATGATTTTGAGTGCTGAGGCGTTATCTCCGGCGCAAAAATCGGTGATCGAACAAATCCTGGGGCGGCAGATACTGGAGGCCGAAGCCATCAGCCTTCGTGCGTTTGCGCCGCCGCCGGTCGCGTTGCCCGAGCGTCAGGCCGCAGTGGAAAAGCTGCGCGCGTTTTTGGAGGGTGATCGTCCGCGCGCCGGCGTCTCCGATGAAGAATGCGAGGCCGCGCTCCTTGAAGCCCTTCGCAGCGAGCGTCCAACCTTCGCGCAGATGCCGTGAGAATCGTACTCGACAGCAACATTCTTGTGCGGGCCTTTGTGAGTTCCCGTGGACTTGCACATGATCTACTGCTGGTGATTCTTGCGAGCGACCACACTCTGATTCTCTCCAATGAGATGCTCTCCGAAGTAGCAAGGGTGCTTCGCTATCCGCGCCTGATGGTGGTTCACGGGGAAAACGAAGAATCAATCTACGATTTCACCGGCTGGCTGCGAGATACGGCGGAGATCGTCGCGCTCGATCCTCTTGCACGCGCTCCGATTCGCGACCGGAACGACATTTTCGTTCTGCAAACAGCATTGAACGGAGAGGCGGATGTGCTTTGCTCCTGCGACCGGGACTTCTTTGAGCCGCCCGCTTCCATCTTTCTGGCAAGCTGCGGGATCGAGGTTTTAACGGATGCGCAGTTGATGCGGAGACTGAAGGGTTGATTCACGGAGGGCCTGCCACCCATACTTTTGATATAGATAAAAGGTGAGACACCCGCCCCATGGATCAGCTCGCTGGGTCAAGATCTTGGATAATCGCGCTTAACTCAAGCACTTCTATCGGGCAATCTTTCCAGTTATTTTCCCAACATACTATGACATCGCAGCCATCTTTGTCGTGGCCATGGGTGAGGAAGTTGCGACTCTGGAATTCAAATTCAATTCTGATCTTTTCCCACCGGTCCTTGCCTACACGACGCTTGGCCTCGCAATCAGGAAAGCTGGTTCTCACAATCTCGACGACATAATCAAGCTCGCGAGCCACCATGCCGAACAGGAAAACGACGCCCTGCTCATTGACTGGCGTATGTTTCAGGCCGCGAAAGTCCATGAATTCTCCTAACAGTCTTCCCCTATTGGAGTCTGGTGACTTGACGTGAAATCTTTGCCTGATTGCGGCAACAAACTCCTTCAGCTTCATGGTTTGGGCTGCGGAGATTACGCTAACGCGCTTTCCGTCCTCCGTCTCAATTTCACTTGCCCTGTCTTTCGGTGACATGAGTCTCAACTGCTCAATATTGCAGCGTGGGGTAAGAATCAAATCTTCGACACGCATATCACGCAATTCCTTGACGGCCCTAAGAGACGCGTAGCAATCCCTCCAGGACGCTGGCGCGGTCTATTTGTCCAGTGATGTGTAGGGCTGTCCAGTGTCCCGATCCTTGACATACATCCAGAGCCGCCGTTCCTCGAATTCCAACAAGATCAGGCCTCGCTCTACGAAGCTTCGCTTCCATTGGTCCTCCAGGGCGCACATGCGGGTGTCAAGAGTATTTGCGGCCTCGTCGTCGCCCATTCCACTTACTCCGAGAGCGCTTTCTATATTTTGACCGACCACGATTTGAATTGTGTCCCGTTCTGTCGTCATAAGTCTTCGATCCTTTCCGGAACAAAGTGCGGTTCTATCCTCCTGCCATCCGTTGTGTGCCGTGTTTCCCAGGTCTCGATGTTCTGAGACCTGGGGAGCCACGAACCTCTTGCGAGCGGACAGCGAGCGGCTGGCCGCACCGCAGGTGTTACTCTTCCTCTTCCTCCACGGGGCGCTTGGCGTTGGCGAGGATTTTGTCGGCTACTAACTGCGGGACGATGTCGTAGTGGTCCATCTCCATGCGGTAACTGCCCTTGCCCTGAGTCATGGAAGTTAGAAGGGTTCCATAAGTGAGCATCTCGGACATGGGGACCTGGGCGTTGATGATTGTGGTGCGGCCCTTGGACTCCATGCCGCCTACGCGGCCGCGGCGGGAGTTGAGGTCGCCCATGAGGGTTCCGGCGAACTCGTCGGGAGCTTCGATTTCTACCTTCATGATGGGTTCGAGCAGGCAGGGCTTGGCTAACTCCATGGCCTTGCGGAAGGCGATGCGGCCGGCCATCTTGAAGGACATTTCGTTGGAGTCGACGTCGTGATAACTGCCGTCGTAGACAACAGCGCGGAAGTCGACGACCGGGTAGCCGGCGAGATAGCCGCGGGCGGCGGACTCGACGATGCCCTTTTCGATGGCGGGAATGAAGTTGCGCGGCACCGCGCCGCCGAAAACTTCGTTGCCGAATTCGAAACCGCTGCCGCGCGGTAAAGGTTCCATGCGAATTTTGCAGTCGCCGAATTGGCCGTGGCCGCCGGTCTGCTTCTTGTGGCGTCCCTGGGCTTCGGCCTTGGCGCGAATGGTTTCGCGGTAAGGCACCTTGGGGGCCTTGAGCGTGACTTCGGCGTGGTAGCGCTTTTTGAGGCGGCTGACAATGGCCTCGATGTGCGGCTGGCCCGCGCCGGCAATCAAAAACTCATTGGTCTGCGGGTCGCGGAAGAAGCGAATGAGCAGGTCCTCTTCCATCAGCTTGTGGATGGCGGGGGCAAGCTTGTCTTCGTCGGCGCGGGACTTGGGCTCAATAGCGTAGGTCATGGCCGGCTCGGGCAGCTTGTGAAGATCGATCTGAATCTCCGCGCCCTTTTGGCCGAGGGTGTCGCCGGTGAGGGTGTCGCGCAGCTTGGCCACTGCGCCCAGGTCTCCGGCATGCAGCTCGGGAACTTCGACGGCCTTGCGGCCCTGCATGACTGACAAATGCGAGAAGCGCTCCGAGCCGCGGCGCGTGTAGTTCTCGACGTTGGCGTCGTTCTTGACTACGCCGCTGATGACCTTGAAGAAGCTGATGCGGCCCGCGAAGGGGTCGCTCATGGTCTTGAAGACGAACAGGCCGAGCGGCCCGCTGTCGTCGATTTTGCGTGTGGATATTCCGGCGTCGGGCGAGTCCGCCGTGACTTCAATCGATGGATTGCGAACGGACATGGGCGCGCGCTCGGCTGGCGAGGGCGTGTACTGCTTGATGAAGTCGAGCAGGTGATCGAGGGCCATGTTGGCCAGGCCGCTGGAAAAGAGCACGGGGAAGATGCGGTCTTCGCGGATGGCTTCGTGGAGCGCGGCGA
>CAZFMB010000147.1:0-7898 GCA_964520005.1 uncultured Occallatibacter sp. | reverse complement strand
CATGCTGCCAGTTGCCGGTCAATATGCTGGAAATGGCGTTGAAGTGCGCGGTCACGCCCTCGTTGCGTGCATGACGAAAAAAAAGAGACTGCGGCAGCAGGTCAGCTGAGAGGTGAGGAATGTTCACTTGCCCTTCGGGCGAAAAACTCTCGTCGCGGCGCACTCCGCCCACGACCACCAAGATCACTTTGTGGCCCGAACCTACGACGGAACCAGGAGCTTCGTCGGCCCGTGCCTGGGGAATCAGAAGGCCAGCGGCCAGCATGCCGGCCGCGCGTAGGAATGTTCGTTTGGAAAAATCCGCTGGCGCACCTTGTTCCGTAGCCATTCCAAAACCGGCTTCCGCGCCTGGGCAGACTTCAGTTTCCATGGGCAACCTCACAAGGGATAAATCCCTTGGCACGCCTAGACACAAGTTCCAATTAACGCTCAGTCCAAGGCTGGGCGAATTATATTCCCCGCATTGGAGATTATCAACGGAGTCGCACAGTCTTCCGGACAAACGCATCTTAAAATTCCACCAAACGCTGCAGGTCGTCGTTGTCCCATCAGGCTGACATACTCCTTAATCTGGTGCTACCCGCTGTCACCGCACAGGATGGCCGTAATAGCCCTCAACAAAATCTCTTCCCGCAGATGTTCATATGTCCGCTCTACTTGCGGATCGCGCAGACCGGCAAAATTCGTCAAAAGGTTGTCCATCTCCCCATCTCATCCCGCCAAACCCGCCATGCATATGGCAATTAATATATGTCTGTCCTGGCGCAATCTTCGGAGCAATCATATTGTAAAGTGTTGATATATAATAAGATACTTGAGTAAAATGGAGCATTACCCTGGCCATCCACCCCCGTTCAGCTATCCTCCACCAGACCCCTAAAAACTTTCTACAACTTATGGTTGACAAAAATTAGACGAATGTACTATTGTCTCTTTCGTCGCTATTGTAAGCGTTTACAGTTTCGTCTGTGATCGCTTTCCTGGCGACTTAATGAGAATGGATTCCCCCTGACTATTCCAGTGGGAGGAAGTTCCCGAGAAAATCCCGAAGACTCACTGATGTAAACGGAGGATATTCGGATGGCCCTTGATCGCAACGTTCTTAAAGGGATTCGAGCGTTCGCTTGCTTGATTCTCGCTGTATTATGCCTCCTCCTGCTCCCAAATCGCTACGCATTTGGCCAGGTGGACGAAGGATCGATTACCGGTACAGTTCAGGATGCCAGCGGCGCGGTTGTTCCCAACGCGTCAGTCACCCTCTTGAACACAGACCAGGGTACGACCCTGCAAACTAAAACCGATTCCAGCGGTCTTTACACCTTCTCGCCCGTCAGAATCGGACACTACTCTATCTCCGTGACCGCGAAGGGTTTTGCCAAAACCACCCAGCAGAACCTAATGGTCAACGTTTCGCAGAACCTGATGGTCAACATTCAGCTAAAACTTGGCGCCGCGACGGAAACCATCGAGGTGACCACCGCGCCTCCGCTGCTGCAAACCGAGGATGCGTCGGTCGGCCAGGTGGTCAGCGAGCAGACTGTCAACAACCTACCGCTCAACGGACGCAACTTTACCTTCCTGGCCCAGCTCGGCGCCGGCGCGCAAACACCTCAGGCCGATACTCGCGGCAATGCCGCTTCCGGCGCATTTTCCGCCAACGGCCTGCGCCCTGCGCAGAATAACTACCTGCTGGACGGCATCGACGATAACTCCAACGCCGTCGACTTTCTCAACGGCACCAACTACGTCATCCTGCCTCCGGTGGACGCCATCCAGGAGTTCAAGGTGCAGACCGGTCAGTTCAGCGCCGAGCTGGGCCGCTCCGCTGGCGCCGTCCTCAACGCCACCATCAAGTCAGGCACCAACAGCCTGCATGGCGACGTCTGGGAGTTCTTCCGCAACGACAAACTCGATGCAGCCGATTGGTTTGAACAATCTGGGAAAGGCGAACTGCGCCTGAACCAGTTCGGCGGCACCGTCGGTGGCCGGATCATCAAGAACAAGCTCTTCTTCTTCGGGGATATTGAGAGCAAACGGCGCGTGCAGGGCAATACCCAAAGCGGACTTTCCGTGCCCACCGCGCTGGAGCGCAGCAGCAGTTACACAAATCTCTCCGAAATATACATCCCTCCGAGCATTGCGACTCCCGCGCAGACCGATGCTCTGGGTCGGTTAATTCCGCAGGGCACGGTTCTTGATCCTGCGACCACGCGTGGACTTGGCTGCGGCCAGAACGATCCTGTCAGCGGTCGACCAGGCCCAGCTTGCCCGATTGGCGTAACGACTGGAACGATTGTCGCCTATGTTCGCGATCCGTTCGGCACGTGCTCGGCCTCCACCGCGAGTTTTACGCTCACAGCCTGCGGTCTGAATCAAATCCCATCTGGCAGAATCGACTCGAAGGCTGTCGCGCTGTTGAATCTCTTCCCGGCGCCAAAGACGACTGGAGTCTCTTCAAATTATCACTCGAGTCCCAACCTCTTCGAGCACAGCACATCCTTTGACACCCGCGTGGACTACAACGTCACGGAAAAGGATCAGGCCTTTGCCCGCTTCAGCTATGTGGACGATCCACAGTATATTCCTGGACCCTTTGGCGGCGTAGCCGATGGCGGCGCCTTCCAGCAGGGCATCCAGACTGCGAAATCCGCGCAGATGGTCGCAGCCTATACGCACGTCTTCTCGCCCGCTACAGTTAACGTGGCGCGCGGCGGGTTTGCCCACCTGCACACCACGCGTTTCGGGCCGGATGGCAGCGTGATGAACGTTCCGTCAACGTACGGAATTCAGGGCATCCCGCAGGTGGCGGAAAACGGCGGCCTGCCGCAATTCACATTCGGCGGACTTTCCACTCTGGGAAGCAACAACTTCCTGCCTTCGGACGAGATCAGCCAGACCCTGCAGATCACCGACGACTTTACGAAGATATACGGCAAGCACAGTTTCAAGATGGGCTTGGAATATCAGCACGTAAAGTTTTCCACCCTGCAGCCAGCGTGGTCGCGCGGCGACTTCGGCTATGACGGCCGGTTCACGGATGTTGTGGACAACAACACCAGCACGACGGGCATCGCACAATTCCTGATGCCGCCTGCGCTGGTGACCGCAAACTCGGAAGGTGAAACCATCGCAAATGGAATCAACTATTCCGGTGGCGCCAACGAGGTATATGCCTCCAATATCAACAAGACCTACGATGCAAAGACCTACCTCGCATCGTACTTCCAGGACGACTGGAAGATGACTCCCAAGCTGACCTTAAATCTAGGCTTGCGCTGGGATTACTTCGGCCCCATCAACGAGACCAATGGCGGTCAGGCCAACTTTGTGCCTTATGGCCCTCCCGACAACTCTCCAGAGTACATCATACCGTTGACCGGCAAGTCTGAAACTGCCGTAACAGCAGCGGGCGGGATGAATTCCAGCTTAGCCACTCTGCTGAACACAGATCACATCACTCTGGTGCAGACCGACAAATATGGAAAAGGCCTGGTGCAGACGCAGAAGTACAACTTTGCGCCGCGCGTAGGCTTTGCCTATCAAGTCAATCCTAAGCTGGTCGTTCGCGGCGGCTTTGGACTCTTCTTCAACTCCTTTGAGAACCAGGGATACGGCCCGAATATCGGCGAGAATTATCCCTTTGTCTACAACTTCCACTACACCCCGGTTGGCGCTGACAACAGCGTCTACCCGGTCAGCGCAAACACTCCGTTTACCAATGCCAACTGCCAGACTGGTGGTACGCCGAGTACAAGCCAAACCGCGGTCTTCGAGACCGCCTACTCCTGCATCCCGTTTGCCCCTTCTCAGGTGGAGGCCTCGGGCTTGGCACTTGAAGGACTCCAGTTCAACTACCAGACCCCGCGCAGCTTCGAAACCAATCTCACGGTGCAATACTCGCTCACCCGCACTTTGTCCGTGCAGGCCGCTTATGTCTTCACAGACTCATCGGACCTGCAGGCAGGCGTGAGCGCCAACACCGTGACGGCTATCTTGCCCAAGGGGCATAGCACAACGGACTCCATCGCATCGGGCAATAACGAAGTGCCGTTCCCGGACTTCGGGCAAGGTTCGAGCTACTATGCAACGGTGGGACACAGCAATTACAACGGTTTGCAGACCAAGCTGGAACAGCAGTTCAACAACGGCTTGACTTTCCTGTTAGCCTACACTTGGTCAAAGACCATGTCGGATGCCGGCGACGAGCTGAACGGCGGCAGCGTGGGCGGCTATCGCGCTCCCAATGTGCCGGGGCTTGGGCCCAAGTTCGATTGGGGCCTGGCCGATTTTGATATCCGCCAGGTTCTCCACTTCAGCGGCGGCTATCAGCTTCCGTTTGGCAAGAACAAGCGATTCCTCAATCAGGGTGGACTCGCCAATGCAATTGTCGGCGGGTGGAGCGGAAACTGGATCCTTACCATGCAGGGCGGCCAGCCGATCACTCTCAGTTGCCCGACCGGGACAACCGCAGGAACAAACTGCAACGACCTGAAGGTTGCTGGACAGAGTCAGAAACTTGGGAAGACGATACGGACTGCCGTCGGTGCTCCCCCCGGAACACATCCAGAGCCATTCTGGTTTGGCAATCCGGCTGCCTTCGCGCAACCCTGCGAGGATGGAAACCCATCTCTACCCACAGGATGCGTCGCTCAGACAGGCACCGGCTATTTGGGCGGAGGACCCTCGACGACCACTGGACCGGGATTCCATCGCTTGGATGTTAGCGCATTCAAGGCATTCCAATTGACCAACCGGTTCTCGGCGCAGTTCCGCGCGGAGTTCTTCAACGTACTCAACCACCCGAACTTCAACGCTCCGAACTTTGGCGGCAATGGAGTGATTGCCATCTCTGGTTCGGGCAACTTCACCAACCCCAACTTCGGTGAAATTGGATCCACTCGCGATGCTCCCTTCGATCCGCGCCAGATCCAGTTTGCTCTGAAGCTGTACTACTGAGTTAAAATGAAAAAGCCCTGGGAAGGCGCGCCTTTCGGGCGCCTTTCCGGGGCTTTTTTCTTTCATAACAATTAGATTTCTGTCATCGGGAGAACCGTGAGCCAGAGGCCAAGATTCCGAATTGCAGTTCTTTGCGCTCTGCTTGCGTGTCTTTTTCAGACATTGCCGGTCTTTGCACAGGTTCCCGAGAGCGAGAAGCAGATACTCGACCGGCAGTATCAGTCGGCAGTCTCGCAATACGAGTCTGGCCGGTACGCGGAGGCGGCTGCGCAGTTGGAGCAGCTATTGCCCCACGCACCCAACAGTTTTGCGATTCACGAACTGATGGGAATGACCTACGCCTCGCTCTCGCAAAATAACAAAGCCATCGAACACCTGCAAACCGCGGTTCGTTTGCAGCCCGCGTCGGCGGTTGCCCGGACCAATCTGGCGACGACGCTCTTTCATGCCGGAAAATCCACGTTGGCCGGCGAGCAGTTCCGCAAGGCTCTCGAACTGGAACCCAAGGATTACGACGCCAACCACAATCTGGGGGAGTTTTACATTCAGTCCGGCAAGATTGCGCAGGCGAGCCCGCTGCTCGAAGAGGCGCAGCGCATCGACCCTTCCTCTTACAACAACGGCTACGATCTGGCGCTGGTTTATTTCCTCACTGCGCGTCTCGCCGAGGCGCGGAAACTTGTGCAGAGCATCTTGCCAACTAATAACACCGGCGAGTTGCACAACCTGCTCGGCCAGATAGAAGAGAAAGACGGACAATTCATTGCGGCAGTCAATGAGTTCGAGATCGCCGCACACTTGGACCCCAGCGAGGACAACCTATTCGATTGGGGAGGCGAGCTGCTTCTCCACAGAACCTATGAACCGGCCATCGAAGTCTTCCAGGAAGCGACGCAGCGTTATCCGAAGTCTCCCCGGCTGATGATCGGCCTGGGAATGACTCTGGATCTGCGGGGAAAGTACGACGAGGCGGTCAAGGCTCTGCTCACCGCTGCCGACCTGGCCCCTTCCGATGCGCGCTGTTACCTCTTTCTCTCCAAGGCCTATGACAGTTCTCCCGGTCAAGCTGGAGAGGTAATCCAAAGATTCAAGCGTTATGCCGAGCTGAAACCTAACGATGCGCTGGCTCAGTATTATTACGCGCTGAGTTTATGGAAGGGAAAGCGCGTGGGAGACGCCAGCCTGGATCTTCAGGCGGTCGAATCACTGCTGAAAAAAGCGATCGTTCTGGATGACAAGCTCTCCGAGGCCCACGTGCAGTTGGGTAACATCTACGCCGACCAGCATGAGTATGAGAAGTCAATTCCAGAATATGTGCGCGCGCTGGAGCTGGACCCGAATATTTCTGACGCGCATTACCGCCTGGGGACCGACTATGTTCACGTCGGGCAAAAGGACCGCGCGCAAAAGGAATTCGAGGTCTATCAGAAACTTCGCGCGGAACACCTTGCCGAAATCGACAAGGAACGGGCGGAGGTCCAGCAATTTGTTTATGCCGAGAAGGCCGGCCCATCCGCACGGCATTGATGGGCCGCCGCAGCTTTTCACGTTTGTTTACGGATTAAGGAGCGTTATGGATCGTCGCAATTTTCTCAAGACCACAGGCGCGATAGTTGCTGGCGCAACGGTTGCCTCCAGTCTGCCCGTCGGCGGCTTTGCTGCCGAATCCGGCCCCACGCAAAAGGGACGCACAGTGATGCCCATCAACCGCAATTGGCGCTTTAGTCCCGTAGCCACGCCCGCGGCGCGCGCCCGCGATTTTGACGACTCCCGTTTCGCCCGCGTCACCGTGCCCCACACTAATCACCGCGTGCCCTGGCACAGCTTCGACGAAAAATCTTATGAGTTCATCTCCGTCTATCGCCGCCGTTTCCGCCTGCCCGCCTCCGCCCGTGGCCAGCGAGTCTTCGTCGACTTTGAAGGCGTGATGACCGCCTCTACTGTTTGGCTGAACGGCGTGCGCATGGGAGAATACAAGGGAGGCTATACGCCCTTCTCCTTTGAGCTCACCGGTCACGTTGACTTCGACCGCGACAACGTTCTCGTAGTGGAAGTCGATTCAACCGAACGCCCGGACATTCCGCCCTTCGGCTATGAAGTCGATTACCTCACCTTCGGCGGCATCTACCGCGAAGTCTCGCTGCGCATCGTACCGCACACCTCCATTGAAAATATTTTTGCCCAGCCCAAAGACGTGCTATCGGATCACCCGTCGCTCGATGTGCAATGTTTCCTGGAGAGCGACACGTATTCCTTGCAGGGTGGCCTGACTTTGGAAGCCGCGCTCTACGACGGCGAGCGCATGGTGGCGATGAATGCGATCAAGTTGCAGGGAGGAGAGGATTCGCCCAACTGGTTATCTACCCTTCACCTCGACAATCTCGGCAAAATCGAACTCTGGGACCTGCGCACTCCCAAACTCTATCGCGTTGACGTGCGCCTGTTGCGAGGCGACCAACTGCTCGACTACGACTCCCGCCGCATCGGATTTCGCGAAGCACGATTCACGCCCCAGGGCTTCTCGCTCAACGGCACGATCGTCAAACTGCGCGGCCTCGACCGCCATCAGACCTTCCCCTGGGTGGGCCAGGCCATGCCCGCCCGCGTGCAGCGCCAGGACGCCTTCATCCTGCGCAAAAATCTCAAGTGCAATATCGTCCGCACTTCCCACTACCCGCAGTCGCGCCACTTCCTTGACGCTTGCGACGAGATTGGCCTCCTGGTTCTCGAAGAGATTCCCGGCTGGCAGCACATCGGCGATCTGCCCTGGCAGGATATCGCCGTAGATAATGTCAGCCGTATGATTCGCCGCGACTGGAATCACCCCTCGATCATTCTTTGGGGTGTGCGCATCAACGAGTCGCTCGACAATCACGACTTCTATACTCGCACCAACGCCATGGCGCACAAGCTCGACCCCACGCGCCAGACCGGCGGCATCC
>CAZFMB010000146.1:0-7925 GCA_964520005.1 uncultured Occallatibacter sp. | reverse complement strand
GGCGAAGTTGGAGAGATTGCCCCAGGCATAGACGCGGTGCCATTCGGTGCGGGTTAACGTGGCATTAACACGCGCCAAATGCTTGGTGGTTGTTGTTGCTGATCCGCGCATCGGTAGCGCCGCCGCTGGCTCAATCGGGGAGATGATGCTCATCAATTTGTTCGTAAGCTGGTCAGTGCATAGCTCGGAGATTGGCTGCCTCCACGCCGACGCAAGGAATCCAACCGGAATGTCCCTACGTTCCTCCGCAAGTCAACAGAGGAATGGTCCCGGAAGGTACATAAGAATGGCTGCGCGGAAAAATCAGATATTGTCCTTTCCAGAGTCGGTGTGCGTAAATTCCGATGCGCTCGCAATTGCGAGCACGTTGGCAACCATGTGCTGAGCGGAATGGCGGGCCGCGAACATTACTACCAGATACTCGATGACCAAAAGGCTCACAGACGAGGCCGTGAGCCTCCAAGAAACATGAAACAACGGCCCAGTTACCAAGACTGCGGCAAGAAAGATCCCTACCAAGCCAGTCATTTCTCGGTAGAGCAAATAAGCTCCGTGTGCGTCCTCAACGGACGGTTCAATCATGTGTTTGCGATAGATTGCGTACCAAACGGCAGTCTGCTTGGCTGGCTCAATTGGGAAGCTGCCTAGCTGATTAGATAAACTCGCCATATCTATTCTCGGATCAGAAATTGCGATTTGACTGAACGCTCGACTTGACGGCAAACATCTTTTCCCTATCCGCCAAAAAATGAGGGTTTCCTTCCATCCTCTCGGCACTGCCCAGCCAAATCCACCCAGTAGAAGCGAAGCCACCGCCGGCACCGCGATTACCTTTCCCAGTGTCGCCCAACTGCCTTTGGCAATGTCATCTGCGAGGGAGAGTAATGTTTGGGTTCCGAGCGCGACCGCACTCAATGTCAGCACATTTACGATCGTGAATGTGACCAATTGAGGTTGATTTCTCTGTTTTAGGGTCTTTGCCAATGGCTTTGCTCCTGGGTGTTTAGCTGTAGGTGATTTCATGTTTGACAAAAAAAGACTCCAGGTCCTTTTGGTTTTCGAGCACGACTTGATCCGAAGGCACACCTGCCGTCGACTTCGGCAGAAGTCCCAGATGTCGGAGAAGATAAAAGAGGAGTGCTTCGCGCGTGTGCAGCACCAGCCGACCGTTTTTCATCCCGTAGTCGGACGCTATCGCCTGTTTTTGCTTAGGCGATAGGTCTGGATGTGGAGCTATCACAACTTCGATTTCACGAGTCCACTCCGCGTCCTCGGATCCGTCAAACTGCGATCTGTCTTCCACTGAAATTCTTGAAATTCGGGCAAGAACAAAATCCCGAAAAGCATTACGACTATGACAGTAGGCACGCACATGCCAACGGGAGCCGTCAAAGGCAATCGCGTGGGGCGTGATCCTTCGACTCTTCGGATCGGGGCTGGTCATCGATTGGTAATCGACCTGAATGGTCCTATGCTCCCTTATTGCGACCAGGACGGATCTTAGTATTGTGGGGTCAACGTCCCGGCTAGGGTCGCGCACAACGCCAACAGGAGGCCTCCATCCTAAGAAGGTGGAATTCGCTTCCACCATTCCAACTTCAATAGCCAAGAGACGGGCAAGATACGCCTCCGCCGAGAATCGTGCGAATAGGGGAACAAATGCGTCAGTCGCAAGGTAAGCCCTTTGAGTCCCATCGTATACGGTGTTCTTCGGTGCCATTTCCCGGTATCTTGCTAGGTCGAGCGACGCCTGTGGTACCGATATAGAGAAGAAGTTCACGAGATCAGGTCGATTCACTCGCCCGTCCCAAAGTAGCCTAAAATCAATGAATTCCAAGCGTTGCTCCTGCCCCCACCGTGCTGGCCATATCTGTTCTTTGCCCAATTCTGTTTCCTCCGTCTGAGATTCCAAATCTTGCCGACCAGTCTAGAAACTAGACGGCATATAAAAACTAGATGTATACTAGCAGAGTGGAATGGGGTCGCCAAGCGTTTAGGCCGCCCGCCTGAGGAAAATATGGCATCTACTATCACGTTTTTTCCAGTGGGGAACGGTGACATGACGCTCATCGTTCTGAGTGATGAGGCCGCTGCGCGGATTCTCATCGATTGCAACATCCGTGGGGCCGCGGACGACCCCAACGACAAAACCCGGGATGTGGCACAGGACCTCCGCAGTCGGCTCAAGCGCGATGGAAAGGGGAGGCCGTATGTGGATGTCTTCGTTTCCAGCCATCCTGACCAGGATCATTGCAGAGGCATCAGGAACCATTTCTACCTCGGCGATCCGGACGCATATTCGGACGATAAGAAGCCTGACAACGAAAAGCGAATAGTGATCCGGCAGATTTGGTCGTCTCCAATTGTCTACCGGCGGGCCAGCAAGAATCACAGTCTGACACCAGATGCGAAAGCGTTCAACACCGAAGCAAAGCGGCGCGTGCAATTGGCTCGTGACAAGAAATTCATCGGCATACAGGATGGTGATCGGATTTTGATTCTGGGCGAGGACGAAAACGGAAAGACCGACGACCTGGGACCGATCTTGGTCAAGGTTGATCAAGACATCAGCTCGATCAACGGAATCAAGAGTTCAATCTTCAAGGCGCGTCTGCTGGCGCCATTGACAATCTCGAAAGATGAGTGTGAAGAAGAAGAGCTTGGTAAGAATCATTCCAGCGTTATCCTGAACATCGAACTGGCCGACGACTCCTCTCGGAAGACAGTGAAGAAATTCCTGACGGGCGGTGATGCGGAAGTATTGATTTGGGAGAAGCTGTGGGAAAAGCACGAGACCGCTCCCAAAGTATTGGAGTATGACCTCCTCCAGACGCCCCATCACTGTTCTTGGCATTCCCTGTCGCACGACAGTCGGTCTAAACTTGGCGACAAAGCGGCGGTTTCTGCGGACGCCAAATCGGCTTTCTCTCAGATCCGCAGCGGCGGCACCATTGTTGCCAGTAGCTTTCCCATCAAGGATGACGAGAGCGATCCGCCCTGCTATTCTGCAAAGCTCGAATACGAGTCCATCACTAATGATGCCAAGGGTGAATTCATCTGCACAGATGCCTACCCAACGGAAACCAAACCAGAGCCCTTGGAGTTTGTCTTGTTGGATCAGAAGCTCGCCAAATCGGCGCGTCAAGTGAGTAGTGCGCCGCATGTCCTGACCGCCCCTCTGATTGACAGGATTGGCCAAAGGGCTGCTGAGGCGGAGGCCGTGAGGAAGGGTGGGAGCAGCAGGTATGCCTAACGATTTGGGCATCACCCTTCGGCTGCGTGGGGAAGGAATCTTGCGTGCAGATTCCTTCCTCCAGGCGGATTGCGGTGCCCATCGCCTTTCCGACGAAGAGGTTCGCTCAGTCGACGGTCGATCACTTATTGCGGGCTGGCAGATTACAGTTCAAACCCCAGCATCCATTCGCCGCATAAACATTTGTGTCGATGCCCAGTTTCCGTTTTCGCTTCCTCACTTCTTCCTCGTCGACAGACCACCATATCTGACCTGGCCCCACATCGAAGAAGATGGCCTGTTATGCCTGCCGCAAGGAAGCATCGTGACGAAACTAGATCAGCCTGCGGCCGTCATAGGCCAACGTCTGACGGAAGCGTACCGGCTGATCGCCGAATGTGAATCCGGCGCAAATGAGAACGATTTTCGAACCGAATTCTATTCGTATTGGAATCGCCGTTTATCAGCAAGCGAAGAATCGCTATACAGCCTATTGGACCCACGCGGCGGAAGTCGCCTGATCCAGATATGGCGTGGTGAGACTCACACAAAGGCGTTCAATGTGGTGGGCGAGACAGAGGAACAAGTCCTTGCGTGGCTTAGACACAAGTACGGCGAGAAGCCCCAGTTCAGCTCAACTGATGATGCACTTCTATTATGGGTCAAAGAGCCGTTATTGCCCAAAGAGTATCCGGATTCAGCTGCCGATCTCTACAGCATTGCCAGCTCGGTGCAGGATGGCAGAAAGCTATTGGAAGGTTTCGTCAAGTTCAACAACAATCCATTCTACTTCGTAATTGGCGCGGACTCCGGCAATGGACCCTGCTTTGCCGGTGTGCGCACCTCACGCCCCGTATCCGCTGACATTCGCGGTCGAAAACGCGATCGCTCCCTGGACGGGTTCCGGCCCGGAAAGGCCCCACAGGCTCTCCTGACTCAACGTCTGTTCTCTTCAACCGCCACGGCCAGTCGAATAAAGGTGGATCGTGTTGATCCGGGGTGGATTCACGGGAGGGACCACGACCCGAGGCAGAAGGAAGTCTACTCAAAGACGGTCATTCTCATTGGATGTGGCTCCGTGGGAGGCCCAATCGCACAATCGCTTACGATGGCGGGTGTAGGTCGCCTTTCCCTTGTAGATGACGAGAAGCTCTCGTGGGCCAATGTTGGGCGTCATCCATTAGGCGTGGAGAGTGTTGGGCAAAACAAAGCAGAAGCTCTTGCGGACCGGCTTCAGAAGAGCTATCCACATTCCCGAATCGACGGGTTTAATATGACATACGAACGATTTGCGGAGTTGCATCCCGATCTCATCAGCAACTGCGACCTTATTATTTCTGCGACGGCTGATTGGAAATCAGAGCGCATTTTGAACTTAAGGCAGTTCCTGGGAGAGATTGCAGGACCAATCGTCTATGTCTCGACTGAGCCTAACGCATGTGCTGGTCATGCTGTGCTGATCCTACCCGGTGGCCCCTGTTTTCAGTGCGGGCTTCATCCTACTGGAAGCAATAAACTGGAGGTAACGGTATGGCCTGCCGAAAAACAAGAGAGATTCGAGCCAGCTTGCGGCGCTGTCTTTCAGCCATATGGTCCAATCGAGTTGTTGGGAACAATTTCAATCGGGGCGAGCTTGGCGCTCGACAGCCTACTGAGCAGATTGCAAGAGGCGACCCATCGAATCTGGGCGGGGCCGCAATCTCTGTTGCTGGAAGCAGGAGGCTCGTGGTCAGAGGAATGGATCATGGGAGACCTAAAACGAGCCAAAGGCGGCTTTCAGGAGGAACGAACTTGGGCGAGAGATTCGCATTGCGCCATTTGCAGGGGAAACAATATCGAAGCGAAATCGTATTTGAAATCGGTCAATCTGGCCAGTGCCTCGTTCTCAAGGCCGGAGTTCTGAATCATTTGTCCAAACACCAACAGCGAGACCGTCATTCCCCAGAAGCGGGCGGCCAGTTGTTTGCTAGCTTCAACGACCAAGTAGTCGTTGTTGAAGAGGCCACTGGGCCAAGATCCTCTGATCGTCGTTTCCGCGACCTATTCATACCGAACCGTCGCGACGAACAAAATGAAATCTACGAGATGCATCGCAAAGGGCTTCATTTTGTTGGGGACTGGCACACACATCCAGAACCTATACCATCGGCATCCCGATCCGATCTAGACAGCATCAAAGAAATCTTTATAAAATCCAAGCACTATTTGAACGGCTTCTTGATGATTATCGTGGGTACTGATGATTTTCCCTCGGCACTGCGTGTTTCACTGCATGGCGCAACCGCCGAGCTGAAACTCGTCCCGACTGCATCCAAGCATTCCGGACATTGATCGCAGCCCGCACAGGGCGGCGCTGCCCGTCGGGTGGGAGGAGGCGGGTGCTCCTGCCGGCTGGCAGGAGCCTCAGAAACGGGCGGGCAGACGGGCAGGAAAGCATTAAAATGGCGGAGCCATTTGGGTTGGCTCCGCCAGAATGCTGAATGGAATTACGCAGCTTTCGAGTTCTTCGCGGCTTTTGCCGCTGGCTTTGGCGCGGCCTTCTTCACGGCCTTGGCCTTCTCTTTCGCCGCGAATTCCTGTTTGACCTTCGCAGTGATCTCCTCGATGTCCACCTTGTAGAACTGAGCGGCATCTCTGAGAACCTTTGCGGTGTCGGTTTGGTTGTGCATGGACAGGAGAATGGCCGTCTCCACCATGATGCGTCCGAGTTTGCTCTCCTCCGCTTTCGGGAGAAAGGCCGACAGCAGCTTCGCCGGAGCCTCGCCATCCCTCGGCTTGCCGAGTCCGTGCTGACGGATGAGGACGGCCACACGCCTTTCGTCTAGCAGCGAGGTCAATCTTCCCGCTGCAAATAGCAGGTCGCGCTTCATCAACCGGACGGGGACAGCTTCGCCGATTGCCTTCAAGACGCGCAATCCGGTCGCCTGGGCGACAGCCTCTTCGCGGCGCTGCTTCTCCTGCTGCGCTTTGAAGGCAGCATCGGGTTGTGTCCGTTGCTGCTGCCGCTTTGCGTGATGCACCGAGCATTCGGGGTTGGCGCATACTCGGCGGATTTCTCCCTTCGCGCTGCCCTCGGTGACGATGGCCTCGGCCACGAACCGGCAGGTCTTGAACTCCGGCGCATCGGCTTGGTTTTTCCGCTGCGGCTTGTCCTGCCGGATTTCGACGTATTTGTTGCGGGGAATCGCGGCGCTGCCGTCCTTCGGCTGGCCGTAAGCCGTGCTGATCTGTACCAGCTTGGGCTTGGCGGCAACGGTCTGTTTCACGTGCGCGTCAACCTTCGCCGCGTAGCAGTTCGGGTCGGAACACGAATCGGGATGCGCTGCCCCGATGTCCGCGAAAAGCAGAACGTTATGCCCGGTGCGCTTGGGGCAGTCGAGGCAGGAACCGGCCTCGGGCACAAGCTGCGCGTCGTCCTTGGCGAACGGCGCGAGTGCAAGCTCCAAGAGAATGTTGTGTTCGATCCATTCCCGGAGATTGCGGACGGGCAGCAGGATACGCTTGGTCTTGTTGCCGTTGCCGTAGCTCTCCTGCCAGCAAGCGGCCAATGCCTCCTCCTGCTGGTCGGGCTGGAGCTTGGCCAGCAAAAGGGCATGGCCTACGCCGATTTCATCCTTGGCGAAGGCTTCGACCACGGCCGGGGCAAGCTCGGTCAAGCGAATCCTCGTGGCCACGTATCCCGGATTCTTGCCGCATTTGGCCGCGATCTGCTCGATGGAATACTTCGGCTCCTCAAGGCGCAAGAGCGCGACAAAGCCTTCCGCCTCTTCCAAAGGATGCACGTCGCGGCGCTGGAGGTTCTCCACAATGGAGATTTCGAGGCACTGGGCATCCGTCAGTTCCCGGATGTCCGCTGGCACGTATTCGACTCCGGCCCGTTGTGCCGCGCGATAGCGCCGCCTTCCGGCTACTATCTCAAAGCTGTGCGGGCCGACAGGCCGCACTAGCACGGGCGAAAGTACGCCTTGTGTGCGGATGGATTCGGCCAATTCGTTGAGCGCCGTCTCATCGAAGATGCGGCGCGGGTTGAGGGCAGACTCGATGAGGCTATCGAGCGGCAGATTGCGAAACTCGGATTGTGTTTGAACTGCGGTCGTCATGGGATTCTCCTTGTGTGGTTATCGAGAGTTAGTGCGTAGGCGGGCACGGCCAGCGCCCGCCCGATGGGTTGCGAGTTACTGGCTCCGGCTGCGCAGAAAGGCTTCAATAAATCCCTGTGCGCGAAGGTTCTTATCCCACACGCGGGCAAAGCTCTCATGCTCGCGCAAAAGGCCGGGAACGAAAACATAGTTATCGCCTTTACGGCTGCGGGAAAACTGTTCTACTCCCAAGTAGTCATTGCGGAAGTAGAACGGCGAAAGAATCCAGCCCATGCCAAGCGGATTGGATAACTCGAAGCACATTTCCGGGTCGCGCATCAGGTCGCCATTCTGTTCGCCGTAGTGCGCGACTGAGATAGCCGGAACCCCAAGCGGTCCGGGTTCCGGCGTGGCTTCGATCACGAGGGCCATATAAGGCGGGTTCTCGATGTGCAGATAAAGGTCGCTGCGATAGCCTCCCGCCTTGTCGAGAATTTGGAGAATGGTCCGCATTACGCCACCTCCGCTACGGCCTCGGCTTCCTCGGCTGCGTCGTCGGCTTGAACGGCTCCGAGAATCACGGCGGAGGTCCGCTGGATGACTTCAAGGCTCTC
>CAZFMB010000145.1:0-7999 GCA_964520005.1 uncultured Occallatibacter sp. | reverse complement strand
GCGAAATCGAGATGGAAAAAGGGTATGCACGACAGGCTGATTATAGGCGTTGCGGGCTGTTGCGGCACGAACAGGCCGCACGGCGCGACAGGCCCCGGGCCGCACAGCGCAAGGAGCGGGAACCTGGCAGCCCGCCCCGCAACGTTGGCTATTACTCGAGGGCTGAACGGGCTGCGGAACAAGGGCCAACGCGAACCGCTTCCGCCACAAACATGCCATGGAAACGCTGATGCGGAATTGCGCGGCGACATGCTTGTTCTGTAAACCATCGGCGGCCCGCAACATAAAAGATGATGTTTGTGACGTCCCACTCTATAAGTCAGCAAAAATAGCCCTTGGGAGCTAGCTCCCAAGGGCTTTGCAGAATTCCCACTTCAACTAGAAGTTGAACTTCCCTTCCAGTTGAATTGTGCGAGGAAGGTTGGTCTGCGACAGCGTATTTGAGCCATTCACATAGCCGAAGTACGCGGCGCTGGCTGTCGTATTGATATTCCCGAAAATGGGATGATTCAGAGCGTTAAAAGCGTCCATGCGGAGCTGAAGTTTTGTTTCCCGCCACACGGTAACCGATTTCCGCAGGCCCAGGTTGAAGGTCTGGAAGAAGGGATTACGAACGTCGCCATATTGGGTCGGATAATTTGCCGACCATGAATGAAAATCGTTATAGACACCGTTTTTCTGAGCGGAACCCGAGGGCGGTGTCCAGCTCGCGCCAGGCAAGGACTCCACGCCCGTCCAGCTTGGATAGGCTGCGAGCTGTGCAACCGTTGTGCTTTCGGTTGGCAAGGCGTAGAACTTCGATGTATCGAACCACTGCGTCAACGATTTCTTGCTTCCCAATCCTGGATCGCCACCCTCAAAGAACACGCTGTCTGTGGGCAGGCTCAAGGGAGTTCCGGAATACATGACGTACATGCCGGATAGCTCCCATCCGCCAACGGCGCCATCCAGGACCCGATTGCTACTGCTGAGAAACATTTTCCCTCTGCCGAACGGGAGAATGTAGCTGGTTGAAACCACGTTTTGAAAACGTACATCGCTGGAACTCAACTGACGAAGGATTTTGTCCGCGAAGATGGAATTCGTGACATAGCCTGTCGAATCCATTTGTTTGCCCCAACTAAAGGCATAGTCCAACGCGAAGCCATTTTTGAGGTGTCGATTGACTTTGCCCTGTAGCGCGTAGTGGTCGGACTTGCCGTCATACGTGTTTTTCGTGATGCCGGTAACGATCGGGTTGGGGTACAGCAACCAGTATGCTTCGAGCGTACTGGCTGTCTCACGAGAGTTTGTGATATAGGGCGCTCCCTTAAACGGATTCGCGACTTGTACATCGCCGGGCAATGTTACGGCCGGAGTACCGTTTGCAGAGAACGTCGGGTCAAAGGCGGCATGATACTGCGTCGGGGTGACATTGTCGACCGGATATCCAACCACAATTCCTACCGTATGTTCATAGACTCCGCCAATTTCAACAAGAAAGTCCTTGAAGAATTCCTGCTGCAGGTGAAGGCTCATATCGTCGGTATACTGGCGCTTGATGTCAGATGTATAGAAACTGGTGACCGATCCCGGGTTTGTATACACTCCGAGCGAGTTGCCAGTTTGCGCAACGAGTCCGCTCGGGTATGGATTGGCCAGAGTTGACGCCTGCGTAGTGTAGTTGTCGTTCGTAGCATCAAATGTCGTGCTCGACGAATACCCCGTCTGGTTGGCATGATTTGCAACGTAGTTCGCTTCAGTAAAGCGCCCGTAACCGCCGCGGAGCACAGTGGTGGGTCGAAGCTGGTAAGCAAAGCCAAGCCGTGGCTGCCAGTAATTCGGCTGCGGATCAATGATCGAGCGGTTGGTGCCATTGACACCCGCGTAGAGAATCGCGCCTTGTGCGATGAAGTTGCCCGGTGTAGCACCGTACTGCTGATCCAATTGAATGCCAGCATTACTCCCACTGCCACCAACCAATGCAGCATAGTTGGGCTGAATATAGTTCGTGATGGCAGTGAGATTATAGTACGGGTCGTAGCGGGTCCAGTACTTGTTATGCCGCTCGGTCAACGGCATTTGGTAGTCCCAGCGCAGTCCGAGATTGAGTGTCAGCTTGGGGGTTGTCCTCCAATCGTCCTGGGCATAGAACCCTATGAATGGCTGGGAATAGTATCCGCTCGCGTCGTTGTTCTCGTTTCCAGAAGCAGGCATTCCCATCATGAAGTCCGCAAGGTTCGAGCCATATCCCTGCGGAGTCGACGAGGCTGACGGGTTCTGAACCGTCCATTTGCCGCTGAAGGAATAACTTCCTACACCGCTGTTGTGGTCGCCGGTGGCCTCTTGTTGCACCAGAGATTCCGCGCCATAGTGGAACGTGTGGTTTCTCCAGATTTGCTGGAGATATCCCTTGCCTTCATAGACATAGTTGTAGCTCCAGCTATCTGACGAATCGCCTATGCCGGTAAAGTTTGAGCCGGTAAACACCGAATTCAACGCTGGAATGCCTTCTGTAACCGCCTGGCCTGCCAACTGCGAAGAAAAGCCGTACTTTGTAGGATCGAGGCCCTGAGACGGTGATTCGGTGGGGTTCCTGTAGATGGTCGCATTTCCTGTTACGTTCAACAAGAGCTTTGGCGAGATCACCCAGGCGTGACTGGCTGTCAGGCCCTGGTTCAGCCTAAGTTGATACGATCCCTCGAGGATGTTACTGAGGCCAAACGGATTACCATCCAACTGCCAAAAATTGTTGTACCTGTACTCCAGGTAGCTGTGATTATTGTTGTTCCATGCCTGGTCGGCACGAACCGAGATTCCGTAGAACTTATCGTCCTGTACGTCGTTAATCAGAAAATTATTCGAATCCGTACTTGCGCCATCGCTGGACTTATTGGGAAGCGGCACGAGTGCCATCAGCGCCTTCGCCATAGGACTGATCCCGTTGATCGAATTGTTCAGATTTTCGCCTTTGATCGGAGTGCGAACACCATTGCCGGCGGCCCCTGTAGCCGGATCGAATAACTGAACAGGATACGATGTTGTCACTCCGCCGACAGTTTGTGTTACATACGATGCGCTGAAGTCGCCCGTCCGCTCCTGGGCCGTGGGCACGTTCATCATACCCGTAGCAAATGGCGAGATATCACGGATAGCGTCGTAACTGAAGAAGAAGAAGGTTCCCTTGTTCCTTCCATTGTAGAGTTTGGGAATCCACACCGGGCCGCCGAAGGTACCGCCAAATTCATTGTGACGCACCGCTGGCACTCCCTCATGCAAGGCCCCATAGCCATAGTAATTGGCATTGGCAAAGTTATTTTTGTTTATTTCGTAAAGACCCCCATGAAAATCCTTGCCGCCGGCCTTCAACATGATGTTCACTGTTCCGGCAGCGGTTCGGCTGATCGATGCATCATACGCATTCGTCGTGAAGCGCATTTCCTGAACGGAATCGAGAGCAGGGATAAACGCCATATTTCCAGAGGAGGCGATCACATCGGTTGCTCCGTCCATGACGTAGTTCATGGCGTTGGTTCCCGACCCGGCTGCATTGGTGGTGAATCCGGACATGTTGGTATTGGACCAAAGATAAACGCCTTGCGGGTTCGAAACGCCGGCGTACACAACACCGGGAGTCAGCATTCCATACTCATTAGCCGAATTCGACAGAGTGGGAAGTTCGTCCAGATCCTTGGTGGCGAGAATGGTTCCCGATACGCCGGCTGTCGTTTCCAGCAGCGGCTCTTCTGATGCTTCCACAGTGATGCTGGAGGTCGCCGCGCCAACCACCAGGGCGACGTCAATGAACTTTTGATCGGCCATCTCCAGCGCAAACGACGGATACTTTAGCTTCTCAAATCCGGGGAACGCGACCTCGAAGTGATAATGGCCCGCGAGTAAGGCGTCTACGCGCCAATCGCCCGCTATGTTCGTTTTCGCTGTCCAATGCAGTCCAGTGTCGTCCGAAGTGACCGTCACAACGGCATTCTGGATTACCTTATTCTGCATGTCGAAGACTTTTCCGCCGAGCACAGACGTACTGCCCTGTGCAAAACAGGAAGGCGCCAATAGCAGGAGCATGACCGCCAACAAGCATAGAGTCATGGTTCCGAATGTGGCTGCACGATAGCTCAGCCTTGACTGGTAGCCGTCTGTCTGTTTTGTTTTTTGATTGATTTCATGGATGGAATGCAATGGCGATGGTTGCCAATTGCTAACAATTTGACATCTTGACATCACTGCCTCCAATTTTTCAGTAGGTTAAACGTTGTCAACCGTTCCCCGGCGGATGACTATACAAGATCGCCAGGGTTACGTGCAAGCGGTATAAGACGATTTACTTGCGTTGATTTTCTCGGTAAAGAAACATTTCCCTATTTGCCGGAACTGAATCCGGACGAACGGCGCAACGCCGATCTGAAGCAGCAAGCAACAACTGCAGCTCTGGCCCGAACCAGGCGCGCTCTCTCCCGGACGACGACTGCTGCCCTGTAACAGTGCCCAAGAAGCTACCGCGACGTGCAAAGGCTGATTCCGGCAAAACAATCTAATTTATGCAGCGCGTGGCATTCCTTCAAGACCGGATCCATCGCCCCATAGCACGCCGCCGGGGCCGGTCCGGTCTCTCACGGCCATCAGAGCAAGAGGGACAACAGGTTTAACCCCGCCAGCCTGTTCACTTGGCTGAGCAGGCTGCGGAATAAGGCCGGATGGCTGGGAATTGTGTCAGGGCACGACCTTACATGCGTTTTTCAGCAGCCTGTAAAGCAACTGCTACAACGCTGCTGTTCGGCGCGCCCCCTGGAGCGGATCGTCGCCAGTTTCCAGCCGCGTCTCGAATTGACGGTTGAAGCGAATCAGCGCAATCCACATGCCCTGGTCTTCGCGCTTCCAAACCAGTTCGCCGTGGAGCTCAATGGCGATGGCCTCGGGAGGCAGGTCGTGGTGCAGGCCAAAATAGCGCTCGTCCATGGCTTCGCTCTTCGGGCCCAGGCGGAGCAGCGGCGGAGGATCGTACTTGGTAGAAAAAACCAGGGCGGCGGAGTATTTTTCCGGCTCGGCGGCGGCACGGTCAATCTGCGCGGCAGAAAAGTCCTCAATGGCGTCAACGTCGTAGGGCTGCTTCAGATAGCCCAGCTCGGGCCGCCTCAACTCGTCGGTCATGGGCCAGGCGGAAAGCACCGTGGCGCCGGGAAAGCGCCTGTTGAGCTCCGCAATGCCGGCTTCGTGCATCCGCACCACGTGGGCGTAGGCCAGGTTGTCTTCCGGGGCAAAACCGTACGGCGGGTCGATGAACAGCCCGAGCGCAAACGCCACCGCGGAAAACGCCGCCAGCCCCTGCCACAGCGGAACCCGGCGATAAAACGTGGTGACAGCCACCAGCAGCACCAGCGGATACATGGGCAGCAGATAGCGAGTGAGCAGCGCGCCGCCCAGCACGCTGAAGAAAAGCGCGTTCGCCAGCAGCAGCAGGAAAATGCGCTGCTGGACACGCCGGGCGATCGCGGCCCGCTCATGCCCGTCGGCGCTGGGCCGGGGAGCCAGCAGCATGGCCGCAATGGTCATCAGCACCGGCACAAACAGGTTCATGTGCGCGGTCAGGTGCAGCACGCGATGGCCGAAAGCGGCGACCATCCGCAGCGGCTCCAGATTGGCCTGGGCGTTATAGCGCAGGAACTCGGGATTGCCGAACAGGAAGCCTGTTTTGGCGTAATGCCAGGCATACCAGCCGGCCAGCGGCAGAACGCAGCCGGAAAGCCAGGCCGCCTCACGCCATAGACGCGAGCGAGCCGGCCGATGGACGCGGAAGCCTTCCAGCAGGCTGACCGCGGCCAGCGCCAACGGAATGACGATGGCCGTCTCTTTGCAAAGTGATGCGGCGGCAAACCACAGCGCTGCGGCCCAGGGCTTGCGGTTGCTGCCGGGCAGCGCGTAAACCAGCCCCCACAGCGTGCAGGCGGCGGCAAAAATATCCGCGTGGGCCAGCGTACTCTGGGCAAACCAGATGGGGTAGAGGCCGGTGAGAAGCACGGTCCAGAACGCGACCGCGGTCACGCCCACCAGGCGCATGGCCAGCCGCCAAACCGCCAGCAGCCCCAGCGCGGCCACCATCAGCACGGCCTCGCGCGTCACCTCGGGATAGAAGCCGGAGAGCTTCCACCACATCGCCAGGTAGACGCTGGGCAGCGGCGGATGGGCATTGGTCAGCGTGGTGATGGGGATCAGCGAGCCGGTGCGGAAAAAGTCCCAGGCGGCGGGAATGTAGTAGCCCGCCTCGTCCCAATAGTAGGGAAGGCGCAACAAGGTGAAGTGGCTGGCATAAAGCGCCGCAAAGACCACTGGAAAGATCATCCAGATGGGCAGCGGCGCGTCCAGCCGCGGATGCATCAGATTTTTCCAGCGCAAGCGATCGCTCCTGATGAATGAGGCCGGTTCGGGTTTCTGGTTTGGGTTCTTGGTTTCCCACCCTTTCGCTAGAAAAAAGCGAAAGGATGGGGCACGGGGACTTGATTGCTGATTCCGGCTACGGGAGCCCCAGGTCCCGATTTTGGGACCTGGGAAACCACGGAATTCAATGGCGCGAAACCACGCGGTCAGAGCCTAGTTGACGGGCCCTTGCGGAAGGTTGTGAGGCTGCGGCTCCAGGTTCAGTGTGCCGAAAGCCTGTTCGTACTGGGCAAGATTCTGCCCCAGGACGTTCCACATGGCCTTGGCCTGCTGCGGGCTCAGGAAAATGGCCTGGTGGTTGCGGATGGTGACCTGCTCCGGGCTTTCGCTCGAAGCCAGGCCAAAAACAAGCTGGAAATCCCATACGCTGACGCGCACCTGCACGCTATTGGCATAGGATTCGCGGTAATCGGGGGTCTGGGCAAGATTCACTTGAGGCTGCTGCGCGGTTGGACTCATGATTCCACCAGATTACGCTGCCAGGGGTAGCCCTGCCGAGTGGGAGATGCGCGCCAGGCTGCCGAATGACAAAGCTCAGCCGGCGTGGTGAAGATCTTCGGCAAGCGGACAGCCTGAGCAGCGGGCCGTCCTGCCGCAGTGCGCCTTGCCCACGGCCACCGTGAGGGCGTGAAACTCGTTGAAGAGGCGGGATTGGCCGGCTGCGGGATCGGACGCGAAGGCGCTGCGGGTGAGATCGGCCAGGGAGTCATATCCCTTGCGATTGCGGCCCGGTGGGGGCATCAGAAGCCCGTGCCGCTCGGCGATGCGGCGAAGATACTCGTCGGCCATGGGAACGGGATGGCCGAGGGCGTAGAGCAGGATGGCGTCGGCGGTCTCGGGACCCACGCCGGGCAGCGCCAGCAAACGATGCCGAAGCCTGGGCGTGGGGGTGGCCGCAAGCGTCTCCAGCGAGCCGGCAAACTCCTCGTCCAGCATGGCCACAAATGCCTTGAGCGCAGGCGCCTTGCGGGTGGAAAAGCCGGAAGGCTGAATCAGCCGCCGCAAGTCTTCCAGAGAGAGCGAGCGCAGGCCATCGAGCGTGAGCGCTCCCGCTCGGCGCAGGTTGGCCAGGGAGCGCTCGACAGCTTTCCATGCGGTGTTCTGGGTGAGATAAGCGCCGAGAATCATTTCAAAAGCACTTTCAGCCGGCCACCAGTGCTGGGGCCCGTACGCCTCGGCAAGGCGGTCGTGCATGGCGCGCAAACGCTCGGCCGGATTTGGGCGGGGAGCCTTCATGACAGAGAATCCTCGCCGGACGGGGAAAGCGATTCGGCGTTGGTAGCGTCGGTCACGGCTTTCTTCAGGATAACGGCTTGGGCGCGATCACGGGACCTGCGTGCATGATTGAGATCTGTGCTTGACCAGGTCCCAAAATCGGGATCTCCACCCCACGGACGAAGACCTGTCCGTGGGAACCCCGGACCTGGGGCACCCATCATTAGTGCAACTTCAAGTTGTCAGAGACCTGAGACACCCGAGCGTTGGCGCAACTTCACGTTGTCATCGGCCTAGTTGTCATCGGTGATCTTGCGCCAGGCGCCGCCGGCGTGGGGAGATGCGGGCGCGGAGAAAT
>CAZFMB010000144.1:0-8239 GCA_964520005.1 uncultured Occallatibacter sp. | reverse complement strand
CAGGTCCACGTACTCGCAAGGGTGTGGGGGTTCGAGTCCCTTCTTCGGCACCATGAATTTTCTCGTCCAGTTAAATCTAAAGGTAAATATCAGGACACATTTAACTTATTGAATTTCACCCTTGACCAGTGCATCGGCGGCATTGGCCAGCAAAATCCAATCGCTGGTAGTGCTGATGGTGTATTCGTCCTCAAACCAAAGGAAGCCGAAGTCGTCGATGCACTCCGGGAAATCCGGTTTGATCACGATATAGCCAGGAATCATGCCGCCGGGAATGAAGGTTCCATCGGCGCGATTATTTCCGTAGGCTTTCATCTTAGAAACCGTTCCCACCGAAGAGATATACGAAGTGCTCGACGCGGGATGCGTGCCCAGCAGATAGTTGGCCGCCCGCAGCGTATACTCCGGTCCCACGATCTGCGGAAATGCCTTGTGGAGGAAGTACATCCGCGCGCCAAAGTTGGCCACCTGGCTGGATCCGCCCCAACTACCCGTGCTGGGCGGAACTCCGAAGGGAGTCTTAGCCATATCGGCATCCACTTCTGCCTTGTACGCTTTGACCTCCTCCTCCAACTGCTGCTTGAAATCGTCATCCATATATGGAAGAGCTAGTACGGCCATCCATCCGCCGAACTCGAAGTGCTTACGCACGCTGGGGAAGAGTTCCCGGACCCGCGTTTTATACGGCTCCGCGCCGTTGGTGGCAATCAACAACTGCACAGCTGCCCCCCATTCGCCGATCTCCGACTTTCTCGGTGGTCCGTAGAAAGAATCCAGGCCGGGCGTCGGATGCGCATGTTCCTCATCCCACAACTTGATGGCGGTTTCCAGACACTCCTTGGCGAGCGGGTCGTCCCAGCCCTTCAGCGTCGTGGATGCGGAGGCCAGCGTCGCCGCCGCGCCGTATTGAATAAACGGCATCTTGGTAGTGAAGGCCCAACGGTCATCCGGCTTGCCGGAGTAATTGCCCTCAATCTCGTTCACGCCGAGCTTGTCGGAGTAGATGCGCTCGTCGGTGATGGAGGCGGCATCGCCCAGGTGCGTATACCCGCGCAGAGTGGGCTCAATCATTCCCATGATCGGGTGGCCGACAGCCTTGTACTGCGCCAGCACCTGTAGCACGCCGTGCTTCACCTGCTGCACGGTGTCGGGAATGCCGTCTGGCCGGTGCATCTCCACAGTGCGGGCACTCTCGTCGACCGTGAGTTCGTCCCACTTCAGCCCAAACTCTTTGTAAGCCAGCGACAGGTTCTCAATCACTGCATATTGGCTGGGAGCAATGTTGTCGTAATCGCCCGCATCAAACCAGCCGCCTACAGTTAATCCGGGGATGTGCTCGCCCGGCTTGTACGGCGAATCCAGATTCGGGCCTGTCGCGTAGCCGTCGAAGTGTTGCCAATTCGCGGGCGCTTGGCGGGCATCGTCCATGTGCGAGACGCCATGCCATAGCCTGTAGCCTTCGCGCACCGAGACGTGGTCCATCTCCACTGCCAGAAATCCATCCAGGCTCGATTGCCAGGTCCGGCTATACACATCCTTGGCGATGGGAAACAGATCGGTTTTCTGGCCCGCATACTCGATGGTATAGAGGCCGGTTTCATTCACCGTGGAGAAATCGAAGTTCGCATAGCGATAGCGCAGCCACGGCGTGGGCGCGGTGATTGGCCCCTCGAAGACCTGCTTGTAAGTCCCGTCCGCGTCCAGTCGAATCACCTTCGCCGTCTTTGGCGCATCGTAATTCGCATCGAGCTCAATCACCGCGACCTTCGGGAAATTGGGCGCATATCCGGCCTGGCTGTGCGCAATCATGGGTGGCCGCGTCCAGTTCGGAATCAGCTCCGGATGAATGTGCCAGACAATTGCTCCTTCAGTCTTGCCCGATGGAATCAAGCTGCGCAACACGAACCAGCCATTCTGCGCGCGGTTGCGTCCGTCATAGAGCGAGACGGGCGCGGTCTCGGAGCTGACATTGACGCGATAGAGCGGATCTTCCGCCGCCAGCGTGATGCTCGTTCCGCTAACCACCGCAAGCGGCTGCGTGTAGCCCTTCGCTTGGTCCCATTCGTCTTGATACGGCAGTTTTTTCGGATCGTCGGCAGGCGGCAGCACCTGCTTCATCGCGTCCTGCGGGCTGCGCGGAATCATGCCGAACTGGTTGCCGTCCACCGCATAGCTTTTTCCCATATATATGGATGGCAGAAACTCCAGATTGAAGCCCGCGCGCCCGGCCAGCTTCTCCGGCAGCAGCTTGTCAAGGTTGACACTGACGCGCACGCCGCCCGGCTCAGCGGTCACCTCCAGTGTGTAGTCCATCTGGTAGGCGGGGAAGGACAGCTCGGCCGTTAGGCGATTGTGCTCCTTGTCAGCCTTGCTGCCCTTAAGCTTGGCCACCAGGTCCCACTGCTCGGGCGTGGGCATCAGGCGCACATCGCCGTTGGTGGCGATGCGTTGGCCATGCAGAATCATCTCCATCGCGGCATGTTTTTCATCCACAAAGACCGGGTGATAGGTGCTTTGATAAAGAATCACGCTGAAGCCCTGCGTGTCCAGATAGCCGCTATCGGTGACCTTCATCTGTTGGCCGGCCCCGCTTGCAGGAACGGAAAGAAGCAGGCTTGCGAGCAGGATTGCATGAGGTCTAGTCAACAAAGAGCGCACGAACTGCGGAGTCAGGATAAGTTTCATACTACGTTTGAGCATAGTGTTTAATGAGCTCTTAACGCAAATGACAGCTGGCTACCGTCACAGTTTCAATTCCGTATTGGATTTATTTCTGTAATTTGGCCGATAGGGCAACGAGCCAATCATCGAATCAACCACCCCATGTTCTGCCTGTTACAGCTTCTATCTCACCGAATTTGGAAGTGTCTCGGCCTGGAGTTGGAGTGAGCGTCAACGGAAACCGGCGCACGCGAAGTTCAGAAGTGCGGCACCCGCACGTTGACCGTTTCCCGCTCCAAAGTGACTTCAATGCGTCGGCTTACGGTTGCCTCGGCGGCAGCTTCCGCTGCCGGAACGCCGCATCGTAAGATGTTCATGCGTACACTCTCCATCAGCCGGCGTTGGCAACCCGCTTCACTTTCCACTGGAACGCGAAAAGGGTTGGAACGTCTTGAATTTCGGGATGAATTCTTGTGACGATTTATGAAAGTCTTCTATGTCATTAGATACAAATGAGTTGTTTTGCTTTGATGGCTTTGCCCTGGACCTCCGTGGGCGAGTCTTGACCCACCATGAAAAGCCGGTTGTGCTCACCCCTAAAGCCATCGACGTTCTCGCCTTCCTGGTTTTGAACCCTGGCAGGGTGGTGTCCAAGGAGGAAATCCTTCAGGCGGTTTGGGCCGGATCTTTTGTGGAAGAGAACAACTTGCCCAAGTACATCTCCCAACTGCGCCACGCGCTAGGAGAGAAAGCCCATCTGATTGTGACCGTCCCCGGGCGCGGCTATCAGTTCGCGGCTCATGTCTTCCCCGGCGAGGGCGAGACGGTAATTGCCGTCGAGGCTACTCCCGAGCAGCCCCCCGAATACATCTATGTGCAGCAAGTTCGGGAGCGCACCCGTATGGTCTATGAGGAAGCGCCGGCGGCACAGCTTGCGTCACGCGAGAGCGCATTGCCGATCGCGGGAACAACATCACGCCACAGGAGAGTCTGGCAGTGGGTTGCGGTGCTGGTTCTGGCCGGCGCGCTGATTGCCATGGCCGCGGACTATGGATGGAAGCGCTTCGTTCATCCGCCCCAGCTCAGCGATGTGGTGCTCGCTGACTTTACCAACACCACGCATGACTCCACTTTTGACAGCTCGCTTAATCAGGCGCTGCAGATCGATCTGGAGCAATCTCCCTTTCTGAATCTGCTTCCCAGGCAGAAGGTCCGGGAGACGCTGCTCCAAATGCAGCGCAAAGGGGATGAGGCGCTCACGCCGGAGCTGGCGCGCGAGGTCTGCGAGCGCAACAATGCCCAGGCCGTGCTGCACGGCGCCATCGACAATCTTGGCAGCAAGTATCTGCTTACATTGACAGCTAACGGTTGCGTGAGCGGGAATCGCGTCGCCGGTTACAAGGCCGAGGCCAACTCGAAAGAAGAAGTTTTACGCGCGCTGGATAATGTAGCAGGCCATATGCGCAGGCAACTGGGCGAGTCGGCGGCGTCGCTGGAACATTTCCAGACGCCCGTCGAGCAGGCCACTACTTCCTCGCTCGAAGCGCTGCAGATCTACTCTCAGGCGCAGGCAAGTCTTGAACGCGTTGAGCCCCGGGCGGCGCTGGAGTTTTACCAGCGCGCGGTTGATCTTGATCCCAAATTTGCCTCCGCGTACTATGGCCTCGGCGCTACCTATTACAGACTTTCCGATCACATTCAGGCGGCGCTCTACATCAAGAAGGCCTACGACCTGCGCGGAGGCACCACGCAACGCGAACGCCTGAACATTGAAATTGCCTACCATTTCTTTGGCGATTACGACACGGAAGCTACGTTAAGAAGCTTAAAGGTCTTCATCGCAACCTATCCGAAAAATTCGGCCAAAAGCTGGGCCAATATGTGCGGCCTCTACACCCAGTTAGGCGATTACTCGCAAGCCATTTACGCCGGCGAGCAGGCGATGCGCCTGGACCCGAATTCCCTCATCCGCGCCGAGATGTTGAGCCGCGCCTATAAGCGGGCTAACCGCTTTGCCGACGCCAAGCGCGTGGCCGGCGCGGCGGCGGCCATGAATTACCCCAGTTGGGGCGTGCATAGCATTCTGTTTCAGATCGCCTATGCCGAGCGCGACGAGGCAGCGCTCAAGACGGTAACCGAGTGGGACTTGTCTCACCCACAACGCGACAGATCCTATTCCGACCTGGCATGGGCCGCGGCCACCAGCGGCCGATTGCGCGAGGCGATGGACTACTTCTCGCGCTCGCAAGCCGAGGCCCTGCGCCAAGGCGACACCGGCGTCGCTGACGAAACTCTGCGCGATAAGGCGCATGTCCTGGTTGATTATGGCGAATTTGATAAGGCCCGCTCGGTTTTGAAACAGCATGCCGGGGAAACCGACGACCAGGGCGACCTGGCCTTTCTTCAGGCC
This sequence comes from uncultured Occallatibacter sp., assembly GCA_964520005.1. Taxonomy (GTDB): domain Bacteria; phylum Acidobacteriota; class Terriglobia; order Terriglobales; family Acidobacteriaceae; genus Telmatobacter. The sequence continues at coordinate 3,168 of CAZFMB010000144.1, read as the reverse complement.
GCAACCGGAGATGAGGCCCCCGCGCAACATTATGTGGCCGCGAAGGACCCGCTGTCGGAAAAGAACACCGTGCATGTTTTCTGCGAACTGCCCCTGGTGCGCGCCCAACGGGCTCTCCAGGCGCACAAGCCGCTCGACGCCATCCAGCAACTCGAGCCCGCGCGCCCCTATCAGTTGCGCGACTTTTATGTTCCCGCCTTGCGCGCTCAAGCCGAGACCGAAGCCGGCATGTTGGATGCCGCCGTCGCGGACTATCGCCTGATTCTCGCCAACCAGGGAGTCGATCCCATCTCGCCCCTTTACTCGCTGGCGCATCTTGGTCTGGCCCGCGTGCTGGCAAAGCAACACGATAAGATCGGCAGCCGTGGCGAATATGAAAAGTTCTTCGATGCATGGAAGGATGCGGACACGGATGTGCCTATTTTGAAGCAAGCACGCGCCGAGTATTCCCGCCTGAATTGATATTTGATCTGGTTTCTGCACAATCGTTATCTTCTCCAGGCTACGAGCCGCTATTTCTTGCACCACGCAGGATTGGCTTTGTTGCTAACGTCGATCGAGATAATCGTGAAGCCAGAAGAGAAATTCAAAGGCGCAATAAAAAATCAAAAGTAATAGTATTTCGATACTTTCTCGAGGTTGATGATGCATCTCTGAAGCAATAAGCAGAATATTGAGAAGCACACACACCAGAATTGCGAATACATACTCGCCGATAATTTGATCTGGCTTTGAATACTTGGAGGTTGCGGGCGCGTAGGGGCGCGTCGAAGTCATTGCGCCCGGCTCATGGAGATTCTTGCCGCAGGTGGCGCAGAGCCATGCCGTCGGGTATACCTCGCATCCACATTCCGCGCAATAGACTGGTGGTCGTGAAGAAGGCCGTGCCGGAGGTGTGCCCCAAAACATAACGCGGCAAGAATAACAGGTTGGCGTCAGGCTTCGCTCTACAATTAAGCGGTATGCCCACAGCCGTTCGTTCGCACGCAAAGATCAATCTCGGCCTCTATATAGGTGCGCCGCGCCCCGACGGTTTTCACTCTCTGGCCACCGTCTATCAGACGCTGGAACTCTATGATCTGGTAACAGTTACCGCACGTCCGGCGGCGGCTACTACCCTACGGCTGACCTCCAACGACAGCCGCGTTCCCACCGACGAGCGCAACACCGCCTGGAAGATGGCCGTGCTGGCGCTGGAGGCGCTTCACTGTACCGCCGAAGTCGAAATTCATATAGAAAAGCGCTTACCAGTACAGGGCGGACTGGGAGCGGGATCGGCCAATGCAATAGCCGCCTTAGTGGGGCTGGAAGCGGAGTTGGGGATCACACAAAATTTGGGTGCCCCCGGTCCCTCGCATTTGGGGACCAGGGATTCCTGGGCTGCAAAGCGCCTCGAACTTGCCGCCAAAGTTGGCTCCGATGTGCCGCTTTTCCTCATCGGCGGAGCGGTTCTGGGCCAGGACCGCGGTCAGCAAGTTTCGCCGCTTCCGGACTTTGAGCCAGTCTGGTGCGTAGTGGCCACGCCGGAGGTGGGTGTCTCGACTCCGCAGGCTTTTCGCGACTGGGACTCGCTCTGCGCCGCTGAGGGTTTGACCGCTGAGGTCAGTGCAGATAAACTAAAAGAGTTGAGCCGCGCCTATGCCAGCGCCTTCGCGGATGCGATTCCGGAAGGACGGCCAGGAGGCTCCTCCGGTGTTCTTCTCGATGAGGAGAACCTGGCCGGACCCAAAGAGTCCGCGCTTGTCCGCACCGGGATTACGAGCTGGATAGAGAACGACTTTGAACGCGTCGTCTTTCCCCAGCATCCTTCCCTTGCAGAGATCAAGCGCATTCTTTCTGGTTCAGGCACGCCGGAGGCAGCCCTTCATGCTTCGCTGTCCGGGTCCGGTTCAGCGCTCTTCGGGTTGTACCGCACCCGCGGAGATGCGGAAGCGGCGCGCGAGCGCTTGCGCGGGGCTGGAGTGGCGAGTCAATTGACGCACACTCTGCCGCGAGCAAAGTACTGGCGCGAGATGCTGCTGCCGTAAACAGGTTGACAGCAGTCCGTTGCGCAAGAGAGACTCGCAAACGGCTGTTAAGTTGGGCGATCGTCTAATGGTAGGACAGTGCCCTTTGGAGGCACTTGTCCAGGTTCGAATCCTGGTCGCCCAGCCAGTTTTCAGTGAACAGTGAAGCAGCCAAAGCAAACCAGCTTGGAGGCAATGCGGAAATGAAAGCGGAAGCCGTGACGTTGGAAGACAAACAGCCAGAGAGCGATCCAAAGATGCCGGGCGAAGGCGCAGACAAAGAATCCGCACCCCAGGGATTTGCTCTATCGCCTCCGGATGCAGCCGCCAAAGCCAAGGATGGCAAGCCACTTGCCGAGCGCAAGCGGAGCCGCAATCTGAGCGAGGACAAGCGCTTCAAGCTCTTCAGCGGCTCGGCCAACCGGCCGCTGGCTGAAGAGATCGCCACTCACATCGGAGTGAAAGTAGGCGAAGCCAAGATGCAGCGCTTTGCCGACGGCGAAGTTTATTTTCAGTTGCTGGAGAACGTGCGCGGAGTCGATGTGTTTGTGGTGCAGCCCACCTGCTATCCGGTGGACCAGCACCTGGTGGAGTTGCTGGTGATGATTGATGCGCTCAAGCGGGCCTCGGCGGCCAGGATCACGGTGGTGGTGCCGTATTACGGCTACGCCCGCCAGGATCGCAAAGACCGTCCGCGCGTGGCCATCAGCGCCAAGCTCATCGCCGACCTGCTGAACACCGCCGGCGCCAACCGCGCCCTCTTCGTTGACCTTCACGCCGCGCAGATTCAGGGCTTCTTCAACATTCCCGTCGATCATCTCTTCGCCAGCCCGGTGCTGGTTAGCTACTTCCGTGAACTCAACCTGCCCAACCTCACTGTGGTTTCGCCCGACGCCGGCGGCGTGGAGCGGGCCCGCTTTTTCGCGCAGAAGATGGGAGCGCCGCTGGCCATTGTGGACAAGCGCCGCACGGATATCAATGTCGCCGAGGTGATGAACGTAGTCGGTGATGTGAAGGGTAAAAGCTGCCTCATCCTCGACGACATTATCGATACCGCCGGCACGCTGGTAAAAACCGCCGACGCGCTCTACGAGGCTGGAGCGGCCGCCGTTTATGCCGCCGCCAGCCACGCCGTGCTTTCCGGCCCGGCCATCGACCGCAT
>CAZFMB010000143.1:0-8339 GCA_964520005.1 uncultured Occallatibacter sp. | reverse complement strand
CTGGGCGTGGACGCGGCCATCATCTTCGCCGACCTGCTGTTGCCGCTGGAGCCGATGGGCCTGGACTTCGAGTTTCAGGCCGGCGAGGGGCCTGTAGTGCATCACCCCGTCCGCACAGTCGAGGATGTGCGCGCCCTGCGCACCGATCGCGCCGCCGACTTGGCTTACGTAGCTCGCGCCATCGAGAAAGTCGCTGGACACTTTCGCAATCGGCTGGGAATCATCGGCTTCTGCGGAGCGCCCTACACGCTGGCCAGCTACATGATCGAGGGCGGCGGCTCTAAAAACTACATCCACACCAAGCGCATGATGTACGCGGACCCCACTGCGTGGCGCAGCCTTTTGGACAAGATCGTGGTGGTGCTGACGGAGTATTGCCGCCTTCAGGTCGAGGCCGGCGCGGATGTGATTCAGATTTTCGATAGTTGGGTCGGATCGCTCTGCTTGGCCGACTATCGCGAGTACGCCTTCGAAGCCTCGAAGCGCCTCGTTCATTCAGTGCAGCAGATGGGCGTGCCGGTGATCTACTTTGGCGTGGAGACGGCTGGGCTGCTCACTGATATGGCCTCGACCGGCGCCGACGTCATCGGCCTGGACTGGCGGCAGCCGCTCGATGTAGGTTGGCGCGCCGTGGGCCACTCTCATGCTGTGCAGGGCAATCTCGATCCCATCACACTGTTTGCGCCGCTGGAAGTTTTAGAGCAACGGGTCCATGAGATTTTGCGCGCCGCCAATGGCCGTCCCGGCCACATCTTCAACCTGGGCCACGGCATCGTTCCCACCACGCCGGTTGAAAACGTGCAGGCCGTGGTACGCAGGGTGCGCGAGTTTCGATTGGAGGCCGATCATGAGTAAAAATATCGTAATACTCTTTGCCGTGTTCACAGTGTGCATCTTGAGTTTTCGTGCTGACGCTCAAGACGCTATGCCGATTCCCGCGCCGCTCCGTATGGTAGTATCTGCAACGCTGTCCTGTCTTTATGAAAACAGAAAAGAACTGGGTATTGTGCCTCCTGAATTCCAAAAAAGTAAGTATAAGGTCAAGGCGCTGCTCGAAAAGTCATCAGTTGAAGAGCCAAATAATCTGCACCTTCTCGTATATAGGCCGCACGGAGGAGCGATACTCTTTGAAAATCATATCGAGCAAAAACGGGTAAAAGTGTTAGTTGATGCGGGCGAAGCGGCTACTTTTACGGGCAAGGAAGAACGACTTATCCCATACGATCTTCCAGCCGGTCTTGCAACACACCAAAGGATATACAAGCTAATGAGAAAAATTCAGACAGAACCGACTTTTGTTATCGACAGAAGTGAAGTGGATTCTACACAGAAAGTATGCGATTGGACCCCATGAAGGGGTGGGCTTTCTATGGTGATGGATTAATCCCGAATACAACGCAAGCCCAGGAAAATTGATGAGCAAAAATAAACAAGCCGTCCTGCTGCTGGCTCACGGCACACCTGAGACCATCGAGCAGATTCCCGAGTACCTCAGCAACGTGACGGGCGGCCGGCCGCTGCCGCCAGAGGTTGTCGAGGAGATTCAGCGCCGCTATGCGCTCATCGGCCACAGTCCGCTGACGGAAATTACTTTGGAGCAGGCTCGGCTGGTCGAAACGGAATTGGCCACCATCGGTGAATCTGTCCCAGTCTACGTTGGAATGCGCAATTGGTCTCCTTATATTGCCGACGTTGTCAGCAAGATGCGCGCTGATGGAATCGAAGAGGCCGCCGTTGTCTGCCTTGCGCCACAGAACTCGCGCACCAGCGTGGGCCTCTATCGCCGCGCCGTGGGGACTTCCGGCCTGCGCATCGACTTCACCGAGAACTGGGCCGATCATCCTCTGCTCATTGAAGCCTTCGCCGAGCGTCTGCGAGCGGCCTGTGCCAAGCTCACCGCCGAGACTGGCGCGCCCGTCCCCGTGCTCTTCACGGCACACAGCGTTCCCCTCCGCACCGTGCAAACCTCTGAAGGCCAAACCGCCGATCCTTATGCCAAGCAGGCCAAGCGTACTGCTTCACTGGTGGCCGAGCGTTTGCCGGAGGTTACGCAATGGTTCTTCGCCTTCCAGAGTCAGGGCGCAAGCGGCGGGCCGTGGCTCGGGCCCACCGTCGAAGAGAAGCTTGGGTCCATCGTGGCATCAGGCGCAAAGACGGTTCTGCTTCAGCCCATCGGCTTTCTCTGCGATCACGTTGAAATTCTCTACGACGTAGATATTTTCTTCCGCGAGTTTGCCGCGAAATTAAATCTTCGACTGGAGCGGCCGGAATCGCTGAACACTTCCGTCACGCTAGCCAAAGCCATCGCCGATCTGGCGCGGCAGGGACTAGCTCGTCTCAACAACTGCTGATAATTCTCTCAGGATACTTTCAGGCGGGAGTACTCGGCGCGCGCTTGCTTCAGGACGGGAACGTCCGCATCCGCATTCTTCCACATATCAAAGAATTTTTCATACTCGCGCCGGCTGGCTGCCTGATTGTTCTCCATTGCATAAGCTCGGGCCAGACCGAGATGCGCCAGGGGATACAAGGGAGAGAGAGGATCGATGCCAGGGTTGGCAAGAATCTTCTGATATTCAGGAACCGCCAAATCCGGCCGTCCGGCCTTCAGGTAAGCTGCTGCTCTTTGCGTGGGGACGATATAGTTGGCCATTTCGTATGGCCGAGCGGGCTCAAGCGCCGCAACTGCATCGAGAGGCCTGCCTTGTTCCGTGGCTAGCACCGAGCGCAGCAGAGGAAGTTTCACATAGGCCATATGGGTGCCGGAATTCCCCTTGCTACTCTGCTCTTCTAAATAGTGTTCCGCAAAGGCTACGTCTCCAAATTCCGCGCGCAGGATGGCAAAGTCCGGCAAAATCGTATCCGAGCTGCCCAGATGGCTGAGTGTGGCGCGAGAGGAATCAGGCAAGCCAAGCTCGAACTCCATCTGCGCCTGGTCAAGCAGAATTTCGTCCGCGGTTTCGTTAAGGTTTTCGTTTTTTGCGGACTCGTATGCGTTGCGAAGCAACTCTTCCATTTTCTTAATATGTCCGGCGGCGGCCTCCCCTCCCGCCTGGTTGTCCAGAAAATACCAGCCGCCGTTATGCGCTTGCCCCCACTTGATTTCACGCACCAATGCAACCTGATCATTCTCCGCGAAAGCAATCATCATGAGAGTGCTATGCAGTCCTGGGGAATCGATACCTCGTTGCTCCGCGCGATGAGCAAGGGATTTGGCATCCGCGAAACGGTTGGCGCGCCTGTAGGCGCGGGCGAGCACACTGTATGCAATTCCGCGACCTGGCGCTTCCTCTACCGCACGCTCTCCGGCGGCAATCGCCGGCGCGTATTGGCCTAGCTGCGTGTACTCATTGGTAAGGTTGACCCAGGGCGCCCAATCGTGCGGATAGGTATTTGCCCACATCCAATAGACCTGGATGCCTTGCAACACATCTTTTTGGCCCTCGCAATAGTAGTGTGCTTGAATAATCAATTTTTCTTTTGCGCTGATGCGATTGCTTAATTCGAAGGCCTTGCGGTAATACTGCGAAGCCACATTGTATTCACTGAGATTGTAGTATTCTGTTGCGATGGCTCCGTAAGCCATGGCAAACTGCGGGTCCAGTTCGACCGCTCTTTGATAGAAGGGCAAGGCCTCAATCTCGCCTGCGCCTTGGGCGTCGAGATTATGTCCGATGGAGAAGGACTCCAGCGCCTCAAAAGAGGGCGTTGTGGCGTCGACGATTGGCACCTGGAAGCTCTCCAGAGACTGATTGGATTCGCCCAGCTCCCTTCTTACATGGTCAACGACAGAATCCAGCGCAGCCAGCACCTTTTCCTTGTTGGCAGCCTCTGCCTTTGCTCCGGCCAGCTCCTTTCCGGAGGCGCAGTCAGTAGCCTCCAGGATTAAAAGATATTCCTGCCCCATGGGGGCGATGTTTCCCGTTAGGAGCACCTGACGGTTGCTGCGTTCGCATATCTCTTTCGCAATTCCGGGAGTAATGGCAGCAGAGCTGTCACGGCCCATCAACTTGAGTGTGCTCATCGCTTCGCGCTCGCTCATCACATCAATGTAGGGAGATTGCTCGAGATCAATTTCCAGCGCGCGCTTCAGTGTGCGGTCAAAAGAGGGGTCACCGGTGGTGTTGGTAAAGTCGGCAACCATGACTTTACGGGTCTGCGGGGGTGATACATAGTGCCTCCATGCTAAAATTGCGGCCAATGCAATCAGCGCTGCCGCCAACAAGGAAACTCCGCCCCACCGGATAGCCGCATTGCGGCGTGATAGCGCTCTGGCGGGCAAAGCTAGGGCAGGGTGCTCCGGCGACTTATTCTCTATCACAACATGAGTGCGCTCCCTTACGAGCTGCGCATTGTCCTCTGGGCGCGTACTGAGAGGTTCGTTCGGCGCCTGCTCGGTAAGAACCTGAGACGTGAACACCTGCGCCCCGAACTGATAGCCGCGGCCGGAGATGGTTGCAATCAGGCCGGATTTGTCTCCCATTGCCTTGCGCAGCGAGGAAATGTATTGCGCCAGGTTGCCTTCTTCCACAAAAGAGTCAGGCCAGATGGCCTTCAGTAACTCATCCTTGGTCACTATTCGTCCGGGGTTCAATACCAGGTAGGCAAGAACGTCGAAGGCCTTCGGCGTGAGCAAAATCGGTTCATCATCCCGCGACAAGACACGCCGGACGGGGTCCAATTTAAATCCGTCAAAACTGTACAACTCCTTCGCGTTCAATAACATATATTCCTTCACAACTCTTCAGAAAAATTCATTCCAAAATTAAAGACCCTGGACCCCTCATGGAGTTCTATTAGCAATGGTAGCGGGTTTCTGAACGCCGGTTCATAAGGGGAGGATGCATGAACATCTTACTCCGCGGCGTTCTCGCAGCGAAAGCAGTTAGTACGTAAGCTGCCATAGCGCCCAACCGGCGGGTGAAGATGAGGAGAAACCGCCGTAGCGGATTTGATGAAGACAGTCAGCATGTTTTTCATTGCAAATTCGATGCGGAATATGGTGACCGCCACAGCAACACATAGGCTCATGGCCAAGAAAGCGCAACAGAACTCAAAGGAGAAAAGATGAAAATCAACAAAGTTGCACGCGTAGCCGGTATCTGTTTCTGCCTGGCAATGACCAGCCACTTCATTCACTCTGAGTCCAATAAGCCTCGCCCCGTTACCGGCGTGTCTAACGCGTCTAAATCCAATCTCCCTCCAATTGTCCGGCTCAATAAATCGTCAGTGTCCGACAGCTGCTTAGAAAACTACGGCAGTACCTGCATAAGCGCGATTCCCGCCCCACTTATCGGGGGCATTGAATACAGGGGTTCCTGCCCGGTCAAATTGGACTTTGACTGGAGCATCGTTTCATCGCAACCTACCAGCGTCACGTATCGCCTTCAGAAGAGCGACGGCAGTTCTGCTTCCGCAATCATGACAGTCAATCTGCCCAAGGGAAACACGCCGGTCGATGTAACCGATATGTGGATCGTGGGCGCGAATACGCTGGAGTTCAGAAACTACAAGGGCTGGATCGATCTCTCCACTTTAACCCCCAACGTATTCGGAAAGAAGATTTACTTCGTCCTTCGATGCAATCAAGGCAATTGAATTGATCCGCTTCCGTCCAGAATCGCCGAGCCTCGCATTCTACCGCAACAAACACCCGGATCAAAGGAGAGAGATGAAACTCAGCAAGGTTGCACATGTCATCACGATTTGTTCCTGCATTTTGCTATTCAACCAGTTTGCTCAATCTGATGAGCCCGGCAAAACAAAAAACCAGCCCACGCAAAAAGGTCATATACCCTCTACAGTGAATGCATCTATCGGACACTATAAAGTGAGCGCCAATGGCCAAGATCTTACTCACCAGGGCTCTTCTTATAGTGGAATATGCCCAGTCAGCGTGAATTTTAGCTGGATACTCTCAGCTTCCGCGCCTACTGTGATCACGTATCACATTGTAAGGAGCGATCAAACTACTTTACCCGAACAGCAGCTCAGCATACCCAAGGCCCCTAATGCCCCTCCCATCGCCTCCTATACGTGGAAGTTGGGCGACAGCACAGCGGCCTTCAGAGACTTCAAAGGGTCGGTAACACTGGTCATAGACACTCCCACGAACATTACCGCTGGCGGCGAGTCCCGCCAGACGGTTCCCTTCGTCCTGAATTGCATTCAAGGTCATAAGGTTTGGACGCCACCACCGGGGAGTTCAAAGACTCCAAAGGGCCGGTAACACTGGTCATGGATCCTCCCAAGAACCTCAGCCTTATTGGAAAGTCCAAACTGGGAGGCTCCATCGTCCTGAAGTGCAATCAAGGCAAATAATCGGCATGGATAAACGAGTTGAAGAACGGCCGATGGATGCGGAATGCGGGGCAGTTTCCCCACTTTCCGTTAATCACACTCAACACGCAACCAATCCCAAAGGAGGGATTATGAAAACCAGCAAGTTTGCACACATCATTGCGATCTGTTTCTGTATAGCGCTTTTCAGCCAGTTCGCCCAATCTGAACAACCCGGCGCCAAAGCTCAACCCAAAGGCTCGGTGTTAAACCCGCCGGTGTCAGCTAGTGCCGTGGGAGTGCAGTCCGTGACCGCCAATGGCAAGACTCTCAAAAACGACGAGCCTTACAAGGGTTCCTGCCCGGTCACCATGGTATTTACCTTTCTCGTCCAAGCCACGGAGCCTACCACGATCAAGTATCACATTGTAAGGAGCGATAAATCTCATCACGCCCCAGAGACGGTCAAAGTACCTAAGGCTAACGCCATTGTCCCCGTCCCCTATTCGTGGGAGCTGGGTGCGGGCACCGCGGAGTTCAAAGACTTCACTGGAAGTGTATCGCTGGTCATAGACTCTCCCAAGGGCATCGGCTCTGACCAGTCCAAAGTGGGGGACACATTCTACCTGAAGTGCAAGCAAGGCAATTAATTCGGCGCATATCGAACGAGCCGAAGAACAACGAATGGATGCAGAAAGCGGGGCAGTTGCCCCGCCTTCCGCGCATCACCCGCAACCAGTCCCAAAGGAGGGAATATGATAACCAGCAATGTTGTACGCGGAATCGCTCTTTGTTTCTGTCTCGCGTTATTCAGCCAGATCGCATACTCCCAGGCCACCGCGCCGATGGGCAAAGCGACTGTCCGGATTGGCGGATGGGCATTGACCGTTAACAACAAAATTGTCAAGAACTTCGACTACGTAGGCGCATGCCCTGTCACCCTGCAATTCGCCTGGGGCGTTCTTGCCACCGCGCCTGCCGAAATCAAGTATCACTTTGAGCGGAGCGATGGCGCCCATGCTCCCGCCGGACAAAAGAATCTGCCTAAAGCCAACACCTCGGTCGATGTTAACGAGACGTGGGACTTGGGCGCGAATACTGCCGCGTTCAGGGACTTCAAGGGCTGGGAAGAACTCGTTATCGACTCTCCAAACAAGGTCTCGCAGAAGATCGATTTCACGCTGCATTGCAGGATGCCGAATCCTCTTGCAAACCAATAAATGAATGTCAGAACCACAAACCAGAGAATCTCTACCCAACAAGGTCGAGCAGAAGATCAACTTCACCATGCATTGCAAGTAAGGATACTGAATCGGACGAGACTAATAACGGTCGATGGGTGCGAAAAGTAGGGTAACTGCCTCACTTTCCGCGAAATACGCTCAAGCCGCAATAAGACCAGACGGAGAGAAGATGAAAACCTGCAAAATTAAACGCGTAATCGCGAGTTGTTTCTCTTTAGTATTAATCAGTCAGCTCGCTCCATCCCAGGCTAACGTATCTCATCCCAAAGCCCCTCCGGCTGCGCCGGCGGCGACGGTTAGTGTCGTGGGAGGATCGATGTACGCCAATGGCGTGCTCTTGAAGCATCCTGAGAATAGCTACGAGGGATCATGCCCGGTCAACTTGAAATTCACCTGGACCCTGCTTTCCACGGAGCCGACCGATGTAAGTTACTCGACGCAGCGTAGCGATGATGGCATTTCCGCGACAAAGAAAATCAATATTTCCAAGGCCAATACCCCTGTCTTTGTCTCCGAGCCATGGGAGATGGGCGCAAACACGCCGAAATACAAAGACTTCAAGGGATCGATCACGCTTACCACCAAATCTCCCAATAAAGCCGACCTGGGGATCTACTTTACTGTTCATTGCAAATAAGGCATTGGGGTGCAAGAGATGCGAAAACTGTCCTGAAGGGCGGAGGAAAGGCTGAGCTGAGTGCTGCGGCTTGCAGAGAGACAGAAAAACGCTGCAACAGATTTAATGTGTGGATTGGTGGGGGAATTTTGGTTGCGGGGGCTGGATTTGAACCAGCGACCTTTGGGTTATGAGCCCAA
>CAZFMB010000142.1:0-8398 GCA_964520005.1 uncultured Occallatibacter sp. | reverse complement strand
AAGACTCTATGGCGGAGAGCGAGGGATTCGAACCCCCGATACCCTTTCAGGTATGCCGGTTTTCAAGACCGGAGCCATCAACCACTCGGCCAGCTCTCCGCAAGGCGTGGGCTGTCTTGATTGTACGTCGAAAGATGATATTTCTGGCGAGATTTGGCGAAGAGGGACCGGCAATGCAACAAAAAAGGGAGCCGGTGCGGCTCCCCTTCTCGTTGACGACGATAGAGTTGGTTATTTCTTGCCTTGCAGTTCATCGGCTAGGGCATCGGCGCCATAGAGCTTGCGCAACGCCTCAATCATGCCCAACGAGTTTACCGCGACGGTGCGGTTCTTTGTTCCGTCATAGACAAAATCTCCGGCCATGGACTCAATGTTTCCATCGAAGACCAGGCCTACCAGTTCGCCGTCGCGATTGATGACTGGCGACCCAGAGTTGCCTCCGATAATGTCGTTGGTGGTGACGAAATCGAGAGGAGTGGAAAGATCCAGCTTGTCACGGTTGGCTACTTCCTTGGGCGTCAGGTCGAAGGGCGGCTTGTTGCTGAAGCTGGCGGCGCGATCATAGAGCCCGTAGAACGTGGTGAAGGGAGGAGCGATGGTGCCGTTATAGGGATAGCCATCTACGGCGCCGTAGCTCAGACGAAGAGTGAAGGTGGCGTCGGGATATGCGTCCTTGCCATAGACAAGGAAGCGCGCCTTGCCCAGCTTTTCACCTGCCGGCGTGAGCACACTGCTGACGGTGTCGCGGATGCGGCGGTTGGTCTCGCGGAGGATAGGTTCAACGCGGCGCGCGGCCACGATCATGGGATCGGTGGAAGCTGCCACTGCGGCCTCGCCGCCATCCAGCAGCGATTTGCGGAAGGCTGCGTCGCCCATCTTGGTTCCATCCACCATTTTGTTTACAGTCGCGTCCACGTCGCCGCCCTGCAGAATAGCCTGCAAAAACGCGTCGTCTTTGCCCATCTTCTCCTGGCACAAATTGAGCGCGGTGTTCATGAACAGCTTCTCCGTCGCGGGATAAATCTTCGCGGGCGAGAGCAGTTGGTACCTGAGCGACTCTAGGCCCGCTTCGTGGAACTCCGGCAAACGCTCGCCGTCGGGCTTCTTAACCTCGGCCACATATTCCACGATTTCAATCGCCGTGCTGAGCATCTGGCCGCCGGTGCGGCGGAACATCTGGCCCTTGATCTCCGGCTTTAATTTCTCTTCTGCGCCGGCAATCTCGTCCCATGCCTTGACATACTCTTTTTTCCATTCTTTATGGGCATTCACCTTGGCGCGGAAGTCGTTTTCTTCGGCCTGCTTTTTGGCTAGAATGGCGGGATCGGCGAGCGCATCGCGGCGGCCCAGGAATACCTTCAGGCTGTTCTGCAGGTAAAAGAGAGTGCTGCTCACCTCCCGCGCCTGCTCCTCGCCCTGTGCGGAAAAAGCCTGGGCGGCATTGATGCGGTGTTGATAGTACTCGATCGCGGCCGGTCCGCGCACGTCGCGTTCCAATAACAATTGGGCCACTGTGTCGTCGCGCTCCGTCGAGCCGGGATGACCGGAGACGAAGACCAATTCGCCCGGCGCGGCGCCTTTGGCGCTCCATTTGAGAAAGTTTGCGGAGTCAATTGGCTTGCCGTTTTCATAGACGCGGTAGAGGGCCATGTCCAGGTCGTAGCGCGGATAAGTGAAGTTATCCGGGTCACCTCCAAAGAAAGCGGCCTGCTGCTCGACCGCGAAAACCAGCCGCACATCGGTGTAGGCCTTGTAAGTGTAGAGCCAGTACTCGCCGCCCTGGTAGAAGGAAACCACGTCGGAGCGCAGGCCGGTCTTGTCCTTGCTCTCTTTTTCGATGGCCGCAATCTCGGCTTCGCGAGCCTTGAGCGCCTTGGCCTCGTCGCGAATGTCCTTGGCCGCGCCCTGCACCCGCGCCGTCACGTCCCGCATGCCGACCAGCACATTAATTTCGAGATCGGGAGACTTCATCTCCTGATCAGGCGTGGCCGCATAGAAACCGTCGCGCAGATAGTCGTACTCGGCGGTCGAGTTTTTCTGCAACTGAACACGGGCCACGTGGTGATTGGTTAGCACCAGGCCGTTGGGGCTGACGAACGAGCCTGACCCGCCGTCGTTAAGTCGTACGCTGGAGAGGCGCAGATGGTCCAGCCAGGCCTGGCTGGGGTGAAAGTTGTATTTGGCCGCCAACTGCTTGAGCGGCGGGTTGTCAAAGGTCCACATGCCTTCTTCGGCGTGGATCGCAGAAGCGGCGGCAACGAACAACGCCGCTGACAACAGCAGTACAGAAAGAAGTTTGCGCGCGAACATATAAGTCCTCATTGGTTAACTGTGTCAGTAAGTCAGCGCGTTAGTCGTCGCCGGCTTGATACTGTTACGGTATTGGCATTACCAGGACCTCTACTCCCGACGCCGCGTCCTTCTGGCGGAAGATCTGCTCGGTGGCTTTCTGAAACTCCTCCGGCTTCGTGTTGGGAATGTCGGTGAAGGTTTGCGGATTGCGATCAGTCAGCGGGAACCATGAACTCTGCACCTGGACCATGATCCGGTGGCCGCGACGGAAGGTGTGGAATAAGTCGGGCATAGTGAAGTTGATTTCAGTTTCTTTGCCCGGCGTCAACGGCTCCGGCTTCTCCCAACTGTTACGAAACTTCGCGCGGAAGGGTTCCCCGCGCAGCAACTGCTGGTAGCCGCCCATGTGCAATGGCGGCGCGTCGAGGATGCGCTTGCTACCACGCGATGTATCTTCTGGGTCGGGATAGTCTTCCGGGTAGACGTCAATGAGCTTTACATCGAAATCCGAGTCGGTGCCGGAACTGGCGATCTTAAGTTTGGGCGAGATGGGACCTGCAATGGTGACGTCTTCTTCCAGTGGATCGGTTTGGTAGACGAGCACGTCGGGCCGGTAACTGGCGAAGCGCTGGTCGTCTACCATGTAGCGCTGCGGAACAGTGTCGGTGGTGTAGCCCACAAACGGGATGGGATGATTGGGATCACTCACATACTCATCCACGCCACTCCGTTCGGTGGGCGGATCGAAGCTCAGTTTGCCGCCGGCATGGAAGTAAAGCGTTTTGGGCTGGGCGGCTTGGGGCGGCCATGAATCAAAATTGCGCCAAACATTCGTGCCGGTCTCAAAGACCACCGCGCGCGGCATTTCTTTTCCTTTGCTTTTCAGATAGTACTCAAAGAAAGGGAACTGGATGTTAGTGCGGAAGTACTCGGCGGTTTTGGAGTTGAATTGCACATCGCCCAGGTGGGAGCCGTCGCTGCGCGACCAGCCGCCATGCACCCAGGGGCCTTCCACCAGAGTGGTTGGCGTCTTGGGGTTGAGCTTACTTATGGCGTAGAAGGTCTTGTAGGGTCCGCTCAAATCCTCGGCGTCATACCATCCGCCAACGACCAGAACCGCACAGCGCACATTCTTCATGTGGCGCGAGAGGTCGCGAGCCTGCCAGTAACTGTCATAGGTATCATGCATGGCCTGGTCGTTGAAGAGCCAGTTGGAACCTTTGAGAGAGAGATTGGCGATGTTACCAGCTGCGAGATAGAACTTGTAACTGTCAGGCGTGCCGTAGTCGAAGGGAATGGATGGTTTAGGCGTGAGCGGCTTTTCCTGCGGCTTGAAGAAGGTGTAGAAGCTGAAGTTGGCGCTCAGCATAAAGGCTCCGCCGTGATAGGCATCGTCGCCCAGAAAGAGGTCGGTCATGGGCGCCTGCGGACTGGCGGCCACTAGCGCCGGGTGCGAGTCGATGATAGACGCCGAGGTATAGAAGCCGGGATAGGAGATTCCCCAGATGCCTACTTTCCCGTTGTTGTTGGCGACGTGCTTGAGCAGAAACTCGATAGTATCGTAGGTGTCGGAGGCGTCGTCCACGTCGGCGGGAGACTTCTTGTCGTCGATGTGCGGACGCATCTCCTGATAGTCACCCTCGCTCATCCAGCGTCCGCGTACATCCTGGTACACAAATATGTAGCCGCTTTTTTCAAACTCCTCGGAGGGGCCCAGGTGGCGGGGATAATGATCCTCGCCGTAGGGAGCGACGCTGTAGGGAGTGCGATCCATCAGGAACGGGTAGGGACCGGCGGCGGCATCCTTGGGCACATAGACAGCGGTAAACAGCCGCTTGCCGTCGCGCATGGGAATGCGCAATTCGTACTTGGTGTAATGGGCGCGGACGTAGTCTTCCTTGGGCGCGTCGGGAGCCGCTAGCTGAGCGCGGAGCAGCGTTACGGGAAGTGCAACAACAGTCAAAACAGCGAAGGAAAAGCGGTATAGCCTGAGCATCTTCGGCAGCAATCTCCTGAGCAACCAGATTACTCCAGCAGGGCGGGCGCTGGGCAGGGCCGGGACGCACAGTTGAAGACAACGCGGAACTGCCAGGCATCTTTCTATACTGAAGTGATGACCAAAGCTCCGGTTTGCGGATGGACGCTGGAAGAGGACGCGCGCGGGCGCGGTGCGCTGCGCATTGCCGGAGTGGATGAAGTGGGCCGCGGACCGCTCTTCGGGCCGGTGGTAGCTGCCGCTGTCATTCTTCCCAAGGGCTGCCTTCTGCAAGGTCTAACCGACTCGAAGAAACTCTCAGCGAAAAAGCGCACGGAACTGGACGCGACGATACGCTTGAACGCCGTCACCTTCGCCATCGCGGAGGTGGATGCAGAGACCATCGATCGCATCAATATTCGCCAGGCGTCGCTGCTGGCCATGCGACGCGCCGTGGAGCAACTGGCGCTCTGTCCGGATTTTCTGCTCATCGACGGCCGCGACACAATTGATTGGGAGTGCGAACAGAGATCAGTCGTTCGGGGCGATGGTATTAGTTTCTCGATTGCTGCGGCAAGCGTGCTGGCCAAGGTTTATCGCGACCGGCTGCTGGTGAAGTTAGATGGTGAGTATCCCGGCTACGGCCTTGCGCGGCACAAGGGCTATGGCTCGCAGGAACACATGGCGGCCCTGCAACGGCTGGGACCCACGCCGTTGCATCGCAGGAGTTACCGGCCGGTGGCACAGGCGACGCTGCAATTCGAGTAAGTAGAGATATCAGGCCATTCGCGCCTTACGTGTTTGCATCCATTCCTGGATGGGACGCGCCAGCAGCAACACCGCCAGCACAATCGTGATGGTCAGCGGCGTGCGTACGCCGGGTTTAACCTGCCACCAGTAGTGAATCACTCCGCAGACAGCGGCGGCGTAGACCAACTTATGCAGCCGATTCCAACGCGCACCGCCCAGCTTGCGTATGGCCCAGTTGGTCGAGGTCGCCGCCAGCGGTAACAGCAGTAGCCACGCGGCCACGCCGACGGTGATATAACGGCGCTTGGCGATGTCGGCGGCCATTGCGTCTACGTCGAATCCTGCGTAGAGAGCGATGTAGGTCAGCAAATGTAGCGAGGCGTAAAAGAAGGCGAAGAGACCCAGCAAGCGGCGAAATTTAATCAGCCAATTCAAGCGCGGCGAGAGACGGCGCAGGGGCGTAACGGCCAGTGAGATGGTAAGTAGCCAAATTGTCTCCAGCCCGGTTACGAAGGTGATGGTGGCAGTAGGGTCCGCGCCAAGGTTGTTAGTAATGGCGCCCCAGAGGAGCCAAGTCACCGGCCAGAGGCAAACCAGCCAGACGATAATTTTTAGCATGATTAGGATAGGTCGTTTCATTTTGAGTAGGTTCCTTCTTTTTAAATCTTTTCTTACGAATGTGGTCTATGCTTTTTCAGTGGGGCGACGAGGACGTTGCTTTGCGGAGATGGCCTTGATGATAAGGCGGTGTTTCGCGTTGGGATCGAAGGAGATTTTGGCCCTCGCGGTGGCTTCGCGCATGAGAGCCTGGACAGGTGTGGTATGAAGTGCGTCAGGAGATGGCAGAACGATGTGCTTTGCAACATTGCCGCTGCCACGGAGGATCTTGCCAGGATCGGGTAGTCCCGCGCTCTGGAGGAAAAATAGACTGACCCAGCGGGGATAGAGCGCTATGGAGAAGATTGCCTCAGAGGTTCGCTCGGTAGGACTGTAGCCGATGGCTAGAGCATTGTAGTTGTCATAGACGAGTTCGAGGGCCGAGGGATAGAGCTTGCGCACTTCTCTGCGAATGGCGCGTGCAAGAAAGGCGATTTCTGGCGTGAACTTTGCCATAAAAGAGGCTAACTGCTGCTCGGCGGTTTCTTCTTTCGGCATGGGCTTCGTCCTATATCAGTAGTACTTTTTAAGGTCCATTCCACTGTAGAGGCTCGCCACCTGATCGCCGTAGCCGTTGAACATTAAGGTAGTGCGGCGCTGTGCGTAGAAGGGCAGGCCGATGCGGCGCTCGGTCTTCTGGCTCCAGCGGGGATGGTCCACGTTAGGATTGACGTTGGAGTAAAAGCCGTATTCGTTCGGCCCCTGATCGTTCCATGTAGTGGGTGGTTGCTTGTCCAGGAAGCGCACGGCAACGATGGATTTCGCTGACTTGAAACCGTACTTCCACGGCACCACAATGCGAATTGGCGCGCCGTTTTGATTGGGCAGTACCTCGCCGTAGAGACCGAAGGTCAGCAGGGTCAGAGGGTTCATGGCCTCGTCCATGCGCAGCCCTTCGGAGTAAGGCCATGCTATGGAGGATTCAGAACCCCACTTCTCGATTTTCTTGTCGTAGTAAGAGAGAAATTGAACGAATTTTGCGCTGGGCAGCGGGTCGCACAGGCGTATGAACTCGGAGAGTGAGTAGCCCACCCAGGGAATCACCATACTCCAGGCCTCGACGCAACGATGACGATAGACGCGGTCCTCAAGCGGGTGTAACTTGAGTAGCGTGTCGATGTCAAAGGTTTTAGGTTGCTTCACCTTGCCTTCCACGCGTACCATCCAGGGGCGGATAGGCAACAAGCCTGCGTTTCTGGCGGGTTGATCCTTGTCCACGCCAAACTCGTAGAAGTTGTTGTAGCTGGTGATGTCGTTGTAACTGGTCAACTGCTCACCGGTGGTGGTAAGGGGGCTCTTCACGGTCTGGAGTTTTGTGCCGGCCAGCACAGAGACTGATGGAGATAGGATTTCCGCAAGGCGGCCAGCGCCAAGTACTGCTGCGCCTGCGGTAACAGAGGTAGTGAGGGCCTCGCGCATAAAGCGGCGTCGATTGAGGTACTGATCTTGCGGCGTGATCTCCGATGAGGGAATGTCGGATGGTTTGACGATGAACATAGAGCGACCTCATACGGGGAAGGACTGATTACAACTAATTGGATACATCAAAGGGGCCGTGCGGTGCAAGATTAATCAAAGATTGTGGATTCCCCGCACCCGGAGATTACGGACTTACTTGCTAAGAGCAAAGGGCCATTGGCCAAAACGGCGGGCGCGGATGAGGTAGATCAATGTTCCGGAAAGGGCGATGGCAGTAGCAACTCCCAGGCCGAGCAAGGTGTTGCCGCCTTTCTCATGACTTCTCCTTGGATCCATCAGCATGAAGAGAAAGCCGGCAATGGCGATCAGCGGAGGCAGCGGATAAAGCGGCATCTTGAAGGGTCGCATTAGATCCGGCCGCTGAAAGCGGAGCAGGATGACGCCCACATGTTGCAGAAAGAATTGCAGCAGGATGCGGGTGATGACCAGCATGGTGATGACCTGTTGCAGAGAAAAGAAGCAGAAAAGCGCGGCCACCAACCCAAGGACAACCAGCGAGCGGTGAGGAATGTTGTGACGGGGATGGAGGGCGGTTAGGAAGCGGAAGTAGTTGCCGTCGCGGGCGGCGGCGTAGGGCACGCGCGAGTAACCCAGTTGCAACGAGAAGACGGAGCCGAAGGCAGTCCAGATGATGAGCGTGGCCATAAGGCGGCCGGCGATGTTGCCAAAAGCGGATTTGGCGATGTCGGCCACCAATTGCAGGCGGACAGCTTCGCCCGCGGAGACGTGCGCGGCGGCATCGCGCCCAAAGTCGCGCATTGCAGGCAGCGAGGCCAGGTTCATCAGCACGTAAAACGACGCGACAAAGAGGACCGATAGCAGAATCGCGCGGGGGATGGTCCGCTCCGGTCGGCTCACTTCTCCGCCGAGGAAGCAGATGTTGTAGTAGCCCCAATAACAATACGTCGTCAGCAGTGTGGCCTGGGCCAGTCCGCCGAGCGCTGTAGGGAGAGAGAGAACGGGCGAGGTAGGCATCTGCCAACCATGTGCAAAGCCGGAGACAATCACTCCGGCGATGGCCGCGAGTACACCAGCAAAGAGCACCCAAGCCAGCCGCGTAATGGAACTCAGGTTGCGATAGAGCAACGCCGTGACCAACAGGCAAGCGGCGGCTGCGGCGAAGTTGGTGAAGTGCACCGAGGGCAATGCGGCGAGTGGGGCACGGTCCAGCTCCGGCCAGAACCAGGCCAGAAAGCTGGAGAGGCCAATGCAGCCGGAGGCGATGGCCAGCGGCGCGGTGAAGCT
>CAZFMB010000141.1:0-8926 GCA_964520005.1 uncultured Occallatibacter sp. | reverse complement strand
GCGCGTCGAAGATCAGGTCCTCGGAACGCAGGCCGTACTTGTTGACGGCCAGATCGTGGATGCGGTGAGCGATGGCCACCTTGCGATCGGCGGTGAGGGCCATACCCTGCTCGTCGATGGTGAGGGCGATGACAGCGGCGCCGTAGCGGCGCGCCATGGGGAGAACAAGGCTGGTACGCTTTTCACCGTCCTCCAAATTGATGGAGTTGATGATGGGCTTGCCGGGGATGCGCTTGAGCGCCTCTTCAATGACGGCGGCCTCAGTGGAGTCAACCAAAATGGGCGCGGGAACGCGGGTGGCGATTTTTTCGAGGATGGCGTTCATGTAACCCTGCTCGTCCTCACCGACGATGGCGCAACAGAGATCGAGCAACTGAGAGCCTTCGGCGGCCAGGCGCTTGGCGAGAGCAAGAATGCCGTCGTAGTCGCCGGCACGCACCATGTTACGGAAGGTTTCGAGGCGGGTGGTAGTGTTCATCTCCTCGGCGATGATGATGGGCTGAGCGTCGGCTTCGAGCGGCACGGCAGAGAAGGCGCTGGCCGCAACCGATTGCTGCGCGACGGAACGTGCGGCGGGGGTTACGTCTTTGACAGCTTCAACAACTGTGCGCAGATGCTCGGGCGTGGTGCCGCAGCAGCCGCCGACGATCTGCACGCCGTACTCGGTTACGAAGCGCCGGAGCCAGGAGGCCAACTCGGCCGGAGTAAGCTTGTATACCGCGCGTCCCCCCTCGTTGTGGGGCAAGCCCGCGTTGGGCAGCACGCTGATGGGCAATGTGGAATTCTGGCAAAGGAAGCGCACCGCGTCGTTCATCTCCGCGGGGCCGGTGGCACAGTTGAGACCGATTACGTCTGGCTGGAAGACTTCAAGGACAGCGAGGGCCGCGCCGATCTCCGAGCCGAGGAGCATTGTTCCGCTGGCTTCGAGGGTGATCTGAACCTGAAGCGCAACATTGCGACCGGTCGATGGGATGCGGCCCTCACGCGCGTCGCGCATCGCGTCCTGACAGGCGGCGAGAGCGATCTTGGCTTGCAGCAGATCCTGACAGGTTTCGATGAGCAGCACGTCGACGCCGCCCTCGATGAGGGCTTCGGCTTGCTCGCGATAGGCTGCGGCCATAGCGTCGTAGCCGATGTGGCCGAGAGAAGGCAGCTTGGTGGTGGGGCCGATGGAGCCGGCGACGAAGCGGGGCTTGTCTGGAATCGAATACTTGTCGGCCACCTCGCGAGCCAGACGCGCCGCGGCGAGATTCAACTCGCGGGTGCGGTCCTCAAGAGCGTACTCGGCGAGAACGATGCTGGTCGAACCGAAGCTGTCGGTTTCGATAACATCGCATCCGGCATCGAGAAACGAGACGTGGAGGTCGCGAATGACATCGGGACGCGAGAGCACCAGTAGCTCGTTGCAACCCTCCTTGCTCCAAAAATCCGCGGCAGTGAGGTTGCGATTTTGCAGATTGCTGCCCATCGCGCCGTCATAGACCAGCACGCGCCGTTTCAGTTCTGAGAGAAAATCCGCCAAAATCGCTCCTGATGTATTGGATAGCCGGGAAAAAGAGGAAAACGGCCTTCCTATTTAGGATAGCTGGATTTTGTGCTCTAAGTCGATCTGCAAAGGAAACGGTACATTATTTTGCCGCCGCAAGCACCGTAACCGAAACGAGCCTATTCTACTTGCGCATGACCATATCTATTGACTTTACATTCCATCTGGCCGGTAAACCTGGAAGGCGTTCCTGCCATGCTCCTTGACACTGTACATAGCGGCGTCTACATGCTCTAACAGAGTCTCCATATTCAAACCCGCCTCGGGGTAGGTGCAAACTCCCACGCTGACGGTGACGGAGACGGGGGATTGCTCTGGACCGATGTGAAAGGGCGCTGAAATGGCGGTCACAATCTTCGCTGCGATCGTCTGGACCTCTTCCAGTGCATGCAAATCAGGAAGCAGAACGATGAATTCGTCGCCGCCAAAGCGGGCAACCGTATCGGTCAACCGCACCGCGTGGCTGATGCGCTTTGCCAATTCGCAAAGCAACTTATCTCCGACATTGTGTCCAAAGGTGTCGTTGACTTCCTTGAATCGATCCACGTCCACCATCAGCAGTCCCAGTCTCTCGTGAAATCTCTCGGCTCGCTGCAGTGCCATGGTCAGGCGATCATTGAGCAGGATGCGATTGGGCAGGTTGGTCAGCGCATCATGCTCCGACAAGTGACGCAAGCGTTCTTCGCTGTCGCGCAGAGCCTTGGTCTGCAGCCCGACCCTGTGGCGAAGAACGATTATCCAAACGAAGGCAACAAACGCGAGAACGGCGACCACCACGAGAATTTCCAGCATATGCAGCGGCGTCCACCAGGTTGGCGCTTGAAGCACCTCGACATCTCCCATAGAGCGCAATAGAATTCGGACCATGCCGGGCCGCACTCCACCTTCTCCCTGAACTGTGGTTTCGTTGTCAACCTGGACGCTGCAAATTCCCGTCAGACGCAATGTGCTCCCCTCTTTCCAGGGAAGAGCGCCGGAACCAGTCGCAGCCTGAGGCAAGGTCGCTGGAAAGAGGAAGTTTCCGGAGCGCATTAACAATGTAAGATCGCCAGGGGAACTATCCTGGCCAATCAGCTTTCCCTCTATTTCAACCAGTTCGCCGTCATGGTCTCCCTGCAAGGCCTGGCTAATCGTCATGGGTTTGGCAATTGTCTGCAAAGCGACGCCGTCCGCCAGCCGATAGGTGGCGTCCTCCATGGTCAACTTGAGTTCCTTGATAGCGGGAAAGCCGAGGACATCCACCAGATCGCCAACGTTTACCGGTGCGTCCTGCGCCGTGTTCATGCAAAAGCCCTCACCACGCTCCTGCTGTATGCAGAGCATCCGGCCAGGCCATTGCAGCGTTGCCCTTCCCTGCACATGCACGCGACGGGCAAGCTCCTCAGTCTTCTTTCCGGGAATATAGCGCAGAAGGCTGGTAAGCGAGAGCGCCGGCATGGCAAAGGAATGTGGAGGCCCGGGCTGCACAACGGTGAGTTCGTGCAGAGAGGGGAAAAAGAGATGAACGCCGACCTTCTGGCGTTTTCGGTTGAAAACCGGGGCAGCGTTGCCATGAACAAGGACGAGCGAATCGACGAATTGCTCATAGTCGATTCCCGCTTCCCGGCGTGTGACAGCGCTGATTGGCCCTTCTGTGGTTGCGATCTCGTAGATAGCGTTCGTTTCGTTAAGGCGCACCACGTGAACGACCCCGCTTATCTCCACCCAGTGGCAATCCATACTTCCGGATATAAGTTCGGCCATGGTTGCCCGTTGAGCCTGTCGGGGGACGTGGGAACGGCCAACGATGCGCACCTGAGCCTGATCGACAAGGGGTGCATAGTCACCAGGCTCGCTTACTCCTACCACATCTATCACGTCGCCGGTCTGCAAGGGAAGAATGGGACGTGAGGGAATCTTTACGAAAATGCATCCGGTTGCATCACAGATAAAAAGTGCGCTATGCCTGGAATCAATGTAGGGATCGTAATACGTCACTACGGCCCGCAAGTGAACGGGATAGGCGCGCGCGGCCTCTTCGGGCAACATATCGTGAGCTTCGCGCGCGGTGAGCAGAGTGCGCAACGGCACCTGAGTGCTTCGCGACTTTTCAGCCCGCACCGCAACGCAGATCAGGGCCAAGGCAAAACACGCTCCGGCCCTGCAAGCAAAGCGCATCCTATCCCTCCCTCAGAGCAGCCAGCCGAATCCGGTGCGCGCTCTTGGAAGCGGACCGCATCTCTTGAAAGCACACTCCTCTTTATTCAACCGCATCATGCATCTTATCGGCAATGATGGGAGTTAACATGAACGCCCGCCGCCGGAAGGCTTGCACCCGCTGGAGTTGCGCATGCCAATTGATCCCGTCATTTGGCGGCAGTGAGCGCCGACAGCGGCACCAGCATGTCTTCTTTGCGCATGACCAGATTGGTGGCGTTCAGCGTGGCCAGCTCGAAGCCGTGGCCGTGGGTAATGGCGTCGGTGGGGCAGGCTTCAACGCAATAGCCGCAGAAGATGCAGCGGTTGTAATCGATGTTGTAAACCTTGGCGTAGCGCTCAGAGGAAGATATGCGTAGAGCGTCAGTATTTTCCGCGGCCTCGATATATATGCAATTGGAGGGACAGGCGGCGGCGCAGAGGAAGCAAGCTACACATTTTTCCAGGCCGTTTTCGTCGCGCTGGAGAATGTGGGCACCGCGATAGCGTTGCTCCAGGACCGCTCCGCGCGCGGGTCCCTTGCCGTCGGGGTAGTTTTCTACCTGCGTGGGCGCGAAGATCTCCCCCAGGGTGATGCTCATGCCCTTGGCGATGCCGGCGATGTTGCCCATGATCGACATGTGGCCAGTATACGACGGATGTCGTCAGTGCCGGTTTTTTGGCGGGGCGGACTGGCCGTGGTTGTTGGCGGGCGGGGTGGTGACGGGTTTGCGGTCAGGGTGGGCTTTTTGCGTCTCCTGACAGAGGGATGAATCCTGGCCGCGCGCCAGGCCGGGAAGATCGCTTAAAGCATTGCAAATGCGCTGCTTAATGGGTAGGGCGGGGGTGCGCGTAAAGCTCTGCATACGCTCCTTACCGGTGGCTGGGTCGAGGTCGTAGCAGGCTACTATGTCTTCTGGTTTCTGCGCGCCGTGGTCGATGTGATTCCAGGTGCACATCATGGAGCGGCCGTTGGGCTGGGTGAGCAAGGCGTAGAGCTGGGAGAGGGCGACGCCCTGGGGAATGTTCGTGCTCCAGACGAGGATGGACTGGGGGCCGCGCATCCAGCGAGAGGCCCAGGCGTGCTGGGCCATGTCGTAGTGGAAGGCCGTGAAGTAGGTGGAGGGCTGGCAGTCTGCGCAGTCGTCGTAGACAGCAGCCAGCTCGCGGGGATGGCCGTCGTCCAAGAGCAGCCAGTCCAGCATGCGCAGGTTAACTCCCTTTATTAGAGGCACATAGCTGTGATTGGCGAGGGAGAGGCTCCAGACGGTGAAGGTGTCAGAGGCGGGCAGGGATTGCGGATTGGAGCGCGTGGTGGTGACTACAAGGGCGGCGTCGTATTCCACGCCGATCTCGCGAATGGAGGTCCAGTTTTCGACGGTGAGGGAGCGGGTGACCCAGGTGACGATGGCTTGGTCGGCGGCTGAGTGGAAGTCTATCCATCTAAAGGCGTTAGGGGCTGGCTGGGCGCAGAGAGGGGCGGCGAGAGAGGATGCGAGGAGGCCGGCGAGAAATGAAAAGGAGACGAATCGCATGGTTTAGATATAGCAGAGCGGCGTTCGAGGCACAGATTATTGACTTGAAGCGCGAAGGCTCGTTGACATTGGAAAATGGTGCGCTCCAGGTTATCGGTTTTTGCAAACTGTGAAGCTATAGCTTCATGGTTGTGCGAACAATGGTGAGCTGGGTCAGTAAATAGAGGGACAGGGAGTATAGGGCAGGAACAGGGAATAGTAATCCCTGGATTGTTCCACGTGGAACATATTCATTCTGTTGAATTTAGTTGCGAGTTTACTACTTAATTAACTGCAAATTATTTGAACTTATTTTTAAGAGGTTTTGGGCGGCAAAAAACGGGTTTGAAAAGCAATATACGTGGTTGGGAACAAGGTAATAAGTGGTTTGAAAACGGAGAAAAGTGGTTTGAAAAACCACCTGAGGCGGGAGGACTTGCAGTCCAGGCGGGCGGCCTTCGGCGGGACGGGTTGAGGTTCGTGGTATCCCACATCAGGCGCGATGAGACTGCGCCAGGTGTGGGATACCAAATCATTTTGAGATGGTCAGACGTGCACCACCTAAGGAATCACCGTTCACATTCGCTCAATCATAATGTCATCCGGCGATGAACAACGGGCGTAGTGAAGCGATTCGGCACTGCGCAGCCTCTTCTTGGCTGCTCGGGAAGCGTTAAGCTTTTGAGGGTGCAACAAGAGATCGGAAAAGTATTTGGCGGGAACTGGGTGGCTAAATAAGTATCCTTGCGCCTCGTCACAATCTTGTGCTCTGAGAAAGGCAAGATCCTTAGCCGTTTCAACTCCCTCGGCGATTACGCGCAGGTTTAGGCTCCGGCTCATGCTAATGACGGCGATTGCGATAGCCGCATCATCAGGATTTTCATTGAAGCGATGGACAAATGACTTGTCAATCTTCAACTTATCAAGAGGCAGCTTTCTGAGACAGCTCAAGCTGGAGTAACCTGTGCCAAAGTCATCGACCGAGACCACGACTCCTTTATCTCTTAGCTTTTGAAGAACGGACGCGGTAAATTCGACTTGATGCATCAGCACGCTCTCGGTGAGTTCAAGCTCAAGACACTCAGGTTTCAGGCCGGTTTCAGCGAGTACCGCAAAAAGATGCTCCAAGAAGCTCTCGTCTCGAAACTGGACTGCCGAGAGATTGATGGCCACATTCCTAATGGGCAGTCCTTGATCAATCCAGCTTTTCAGTTGCGTACACGCTTCTCGCAGTACCCATGCGCCGATAGGAAGAATGAGCCCCGTGTCTTCGGCAATCGGAATGAACATGGAAGGAGGAATGGAACCTCGTGTAGGATGCTTCCAACGGATCAGCGCCTCCGCACCTGAAATAACACCTGTATCAAGATTGATCTTGGGTTGGTAGTGCAGCGTGAATTCTTTTCTGTTCAGAGCCTGCTGCAGATCCTCAGTAATGGATTGCCGTTCCACGGCGCGGATATTCATATCTTGCCTGAAGAACTTGAAGTTCTGTCGTCCATCTTCCTTCGCCTGATACATTGCCGTATCCGCATTCTTGAGGAGGACCACGGCATCCATCCCATCGTCAGGATAGACGCTCACTCCCATACTGGCGGTAACATACAGGTCATGTTTGTCAATGGAATGAGGCTCCGAAACGATCTGCAACACTCTCTTAGCTGTAATAACGGCATCTTCCGCGCGCTCGACATCTTGGAGCAAAATGACAAATTCATCCCCTCCGAGCCTACAGACCGTATCAGGGTATCGCACGCACTCCTGCAGTCGTTTTGCTATGGATTGAAGAAGCTTGTCGCCGGTCAGATGCCCGAGGGAATCGTTTATGTGCTTGAAACCATCCAGATCCATAAAGAGCACGGCGACCTGTTCCATGCGCCGCCACGATAGGGCAATGGCTTGATTAATCTTGTCAATCAAAAGCGACCGGTTAGGTAGACCGGTTAGAGAGTCATGCTGCGATGCATAGACCATCTGTTCGGCCAAGGCATATGCGTTGCTTACGTCACGAAAGACAATGACCGAGCCGGAAAATTTCCTCCCACGACTGTAAATTGGCGCGGTGGAGTCTTCGATAATGATTTCATCTCCATTTCGGCAAATGAGGATGCGATCCATTGCCAGTTTATCGGTAGGATTATACTCGACTTCCTTCACTGTCGAAACGTCAATAGCTTTACGTGTCGCAGCATCAACGATCTTGAAGACATCGTTGATAAGATGGCCCGTGGCTTCCGACAGCGACCACCCTGTTAATCTTTCCGCAACGGGATTGATAAATGTAATTTGGTCCTCAGCGTCGGTGCAGATCACCGCGTCGGCAATGGAGGTGAGCGTCACCCTGTACCACTCCTCGCGCCTTTGTATCTCATGAAGGAAATTTTCTCGATGGTTAACTTCGAGAAAAATTAAATAAGCCAAAGCAACCAAAATAAGTGCCTTTATAAACCCGGACAAGAAAGTCAAAATATTAGTAAAGCGCATGCCCCATTTCAAAGTAGCGGTTCGAGAGGCTTCCATTGAAGTCTCTTCTTGCTTCATCTGCATAACCAGGTTACGGATATTTTTCATCGTGCTCTGAGCAGCGCCAGAATTGACCCGCCCATTCGCCTCATCGAATCTACTCGACCTGTAGAGAAAGATAGTCATGGTGAGTTCATCCAACATTGCCTGGGTCTGGCTGAACAGTGCGGGAATCCCCGCTTTTTGACGGGGATTATCAGCGGTCATATGCGCGATGTCTTCAACGCACGGCTTCACCGTGGCGACAGCCAGGTAATAGGGATCAAGGTATTTCTGGTTGCCAGTTGCGATAAAGTCGTGCATACCTGTATTGGCATCCCCGAGAAGCGATTCGATTCTCTCCAACTCAGAGATAACTTGCATGGTCTCAGTGACCGAGACCTGATTGGCAATCTGTGCACTCGTTTCGTGCCTGAGAATGAGGGTATTGACTACGAGCAGAATCATCAAGATGGAGAGACCGGCTAAGATGCTCAGCCGCATCGAGGAAATCCGCCTCTCCCCGTTACGTATATACATCATCAATCGTTGGAAGTAGGAATCCAATATAAAATGCGTGCGCCGATAGATATCCCAATAGCTTCCAAGTGTATTAGGCATATAGCCTCCCAGAAAAACGAATCATCGATCAGTTGGGCGATCTGGAGGCAATTCGACTCAAACGACAAGAGTCTTAAAAGGACAGTTGGTTTATCTGTCACTACGGAATTACAGGTGCTATTCCCGGCATCTTAGTGCCTATGCGCGAGTGTATCACCACAAATGCCTATGTTGCAGCCCGAAATGTTTCACCTGGACTATCATTCGTAATGGATCATTGGATAGTTCCGAAATACCTGCTATAGCCCCAACCTGGCCCAGAGGGCGTCGATTTTGGCTTTGGTGACGCGGTCCATTTCTATCATGGCGGGCCAGGGGCGGGTGAAGCCTTCGGCTTGCCACTTTCTTGTGGCGTCGATTCCCATCTTGGAGCCGTAGTTGGGCAGGCGGCTGGCGTGATCGAGCGAGTCGATGGGGCCGAGGGTGAACTGGATGTCGCGCTCAGGGTCGATGTTGTTGGCTACGCGCAGGACGACCTCGGGGATGTTTTGGACGTCGCAGTCCTCGTCGACAACGATGATGATTTTGGTGAACATGGCCTGGCCGAGAGACCAGATGGCGTTCATGA
>CAZFMB010000140.1:0-9023 GCA_964520005.1 uncultured Occallatibacter sp. | reverse complement strand
TGAACGATACCATTGCCGGAGTGCTGAAGAGCATCAGCATTCAGGACCTGGCGGAACATGAACAACAGGCGGGCCGGGAGCACGGAGATCATATGCCGGCCGCCGTCAGGTTGGTTGCATTGACGCGGTAAGAAGAAGCTTTCCCCCTCCGAGCCTGTGTTGAGCAGAGCGCGGAAGAGCAAACGATGAGGATGGAGACGATATGAACACATTTGTGAGCGAGGTAAAAGTGCCAGCAGGCGTACATCTGCCGATTTATATGGATAATCACGCCACCACCCCGCTGGACCCGCGGGTTCTGGAAGCGATGATGCCCTACTTCACCAACAAGTTTGGCAACGCGGCCAGCCGCAACCACTCCTTTGGATGGGAGGCGGAGGCTGCCGTCGAAACCGCGCGCGAGCAGATTGCGCGACTCATCGGCGCCACCGCCAAGGAGATCATCATCACCAGCGGCGCCACGGAGAGCGACAACCTGGCCATCAAAGGCATCGCCGAGATGTACCGCGAGCGCGGCAACCACATCATCACCCAGGTCACAGAGCACAAGGCCATACTCGACACCTGCAAGCGTCTGGAGAAGCAGGGCTATCGCGTGACCTATCTCCCAGTGAAGGCCGATGGGCTGATAGATATCGATGACCTCCGGCGGTCCATGGACGACAAAACCATCCTGGTCACCATCATGGCGGCCAACAATGAGATCGGCGTTCTGCAACCCATTGCTGAAATCGGCAAGCTCTGTCACGAGAAGGGCGTGCTCTTCCACACCGACGCGGTGCAGGCGGTAGGCAAAGTTCCCATCGACGTGATGGCCGACAACATCGACGTGCTCTCAATCTCCGCGCACAAGCTATACGGGCCCAAGGGCGTGGGCGCTCTCTATGTTCGGCGGCGCAACCCGCGCGTCCAGATCGCTGCGCTGATTGATGGCGGCGGCCACGAGCGCGGCATGAGGTCCGGCACACTCAACGTCCCCGGCATCGTCGGCCTGGGCAAGGCCTGCGAGATTGCCCAGGCAGAAATGCAGCAAGAGGGTCGCCGGCAGCAAGACCTGCGCGACCACCTCAAGAACAAGCTCGAAGCCAATCTCGACTACGTTCACGTCAACGGCTCCATGGATCACAGGCTGCCGGGAAATTTGAACATGAGTTTTGTCTATGTCGAGGGCGAATCGCTGCTGATGGGCATCAACGACATTGCGGTTTCCAGCGGCTCGGCCTGCACCTCGGCCACGCTGGAGCCGTCGTATGTTCTGAAGGCGCTGGGACTGGGTGACGATGTGGCGCACAGCTCCATCCGATTCGGGCTGGGTCGCTTCAACACCCAGGCCGAAGTGGACTACGTGGCCGACAAGGTCATTGAAGTCGTCAAGCATCTGCGCAAACTTTCACCGCTCTACGAGATGGTGCAGGACGGCATCGACCTGAGCAAGATTCAGTGGGCGGCGCATTAAGAAGCAGCTTTCAGCCTTCAGCACTCAGCTTTCAGGCAAATGCTGAAACGAATGTGAGCAAGCTGATAGCTGAAGGCTGATAGCTGATAACTGGACACAGCGGCTTCCCCCGCAAAAGGAGCAACACATGGCATACAGCGACAAGGTAATCGACCACTACAACAATCCGCGCAACGTGGGTCAACTGGACAAGAGTTCGACGGAGGTCGGCACTGGTCTGGTGGGCGCGCCGGAGTGCGGCGACGTGATGCGCCTGCAAATCCGCGTCAACCCGGAGACGCAGGTCATCGAAGAGGCCAAGTTTAAGACCTTTGGCTGCGGCTCGGCGATTGCCAGTTCTTCGCTGGCCACAGAATGGATCAAGGGCCGCACCGTGGACGACGCTCTCGGCATCAAAAATACAGACATCGTGAAAGAACTCTCGCTGCCACCGGTCAAGATTCACTGTTCGGTGCTGGCCGAGGATGCGATACGCGCCGCCATCGGCGATTGGAAGAAGAAAAACGGCAATGCGCAGGCGGCCGAGACTGAAGCTGTTGCCGTAGCGCAATAACGAAGAGGCAAGTATGTCGAACGTCGTGACAATTGGAACACAACCATCGCAAGAGTCATTGGCGGTGCAGCCGCAATCTGCCACACCGCAGGCGGTGCAAGTAACCGAGAAGGCCGTCAAGCACATTCGCGTCGCCATGGCCAAGGAAGGCATCTCGCCCACAGAGGGCGGACTGCGCCTGGGCGTGATGGGCGGCGGTTGCTCGGGGCTTTCCTACTCCATCAAGTTCGACACCAAGCCCCGCGAGCGCGACCGCATTTATGAATTCGACGGCGTCCGCGTCTTTGTTGATCCCAAGTCGTTCCTCTACCTGAACGGCATGACGCTGGACTACGAAGAGACGCTGATGCGCCAGGGATTCAACTTCATCAACCCTAACTCCTCGCGCTCCTGCGGCTGCGGCACGTCGTTTTCGGCGTAGTTTTTTGCAAGTGTGAAACTATGTTCAAAGTTCTCGATTCTGCGGTACCCGTAGCCTGTTGGTCGTGCTCTATTGGCCACAACGATTCCACGTTATTTTGCCCGCATTGCAGCAAGATTCAGCCTCCGCCCGGCGGCGATTATTTTTCTGTCTTCGGACTCGAGCCAAATCTCAATCTCGATCTGCTCAAGCTGGAGCACGAGTTTCATCGCCTCAGCCGCAAGCTGCATCCCGACCGCTTTGCCCGTGCCGAGGAGAATGAAAAGCAGTGGAGCCTGGCCGATACGGCCCTGCTCAACGATGCATATCGTACCCTCAAAGACCCTATTCGCCGCACCGAATACCTGCTCAAGCTGCTGGGCGCCGAGATCGGTGAAGAGCATAGTGGAAAGGATCGAAACGATCCTTCGCGCGTCCCCGCCGATCTGCTGGAAGAAGTCTTCGAACTGAATATGCAACTCGAAGAGATGCGCGCGGCACGCGCCACAGGCGAAGCAGACACGGAGTTGCAGATCAGCTTGGAACAAGCGAAGAGGAAGTTCGATCAACTACTGGAAGCCGTGGATGAAGATCTGCGCCGCGAGTGGAGCCTGTGGGACGAGGGCGATACCGGGGTGCGCGCGTCTACGCAGCGGCGAATGGTGATGCTGCTCGACCGCCGGCGCTACATCAGTAATCTGGTACGCGATGTGAACGAAGTATTGGGAGCATAAAAGAAAAATGGCGGAAGTACGCGTAGTCGGAATCGATCTGGGAACCACCAACTCCCTCGTCGCCTACATGGAAGGCGACACGCCGGTGGTGATTCCCGGCGTCGACGGCTTGAATCTGGTGCCGTCGGTGGTGGCGCTCGATCCAATCCCGGTCCCAATTCCGGCCGATGGCGGCTATCGTCCTACCGTTACCGTAGGCAACAGCGCGCGCAAAGCGCTCATTCAGACGCCGGAGCGTGTGATTTATTCCGTCAAGCGGCTGATGGGCCGAGGTCTCGAAGAGATTCAAGAAGAGTTGAAACTGTTTCCCTTCCGCCTGGCCGGTGACACTGAAGCTGGTGAGGTTCCGCGCATTCAACTTGGGGAGCTTCGTTTTACGCCGCCGGAAATCTCCGCCTACATTCTGCGCCAGCTCAAGCGCAACGCCGAGCGGTTTTTTTCGGCGCCAGTCACGCAGGCGGTCATCACCGTTCCCGCTTACTTCAACGATGCGCAGCGCCAAGCCACTAAAGACGCGGGGCGCATGGCCGGACTTGAAGTGCTGCGGCTGGTCAACGAGCCGACGGCGGCGGCGCTGGCTTACGGCTTGGATCGCGCCAAAGCGGGGACGATTGCGGTTTACGATCTGGGCGGCGGTACCTTTGACATTTCGATTCTCAAGTTGCGCGACGGCATCTTCGAGGTGCAGTCCACCAACGGCGACACGCATCTGGGCGGCGACGACATCGACAACCTGCTGCTGGCCATCGCGCTCAACGAGATTCACGCCGAGCATGGCGTCGATCTGCGGCAGCATCCGGGCGCGGTGCAAGCCGTGCGCAAGGCCGCCATCGAAATCAAGATATTGCTTTCCACCAAGCCGTTAGCGCACTTCGACATCGAACTGCCCAACGGCGACCGCTATCAGCGCGAAATTCCGCGCGACGTCTTCGAAATGTTGATTGAGCCGGTGCTCAAGCGCACAGTTGGTCCCTGCAAACAGGCGCTCGCCGACGCTGGCATTACGCCCGAGCAGATTGACGAAGTGGTGCTCGTCGGCGGTTCCACGCGCATTCCCGCTGTGCGCCAACTTGTCGATGAACTCTTCCACCTCTCCGCACGTGGCAAGCGCCCGCACACGGAACTCAATCCCGACGAGGTCGTGGCGCTGGGTGCTGCGGTGCAGGCCGACATTCTGGCAGGCGCATCGAAGTCCACCGATGAGATGCTGCTGTTGGATGTGACCCCACTCTCGCTGGGCATCGAAGCGCTGGGCGGAACGGTCGCACGGATTATCCAGCGCAACTCGACGATTCCCGCATCGGCCACCGAGCACTTCACCACCGGAGTCGAGGGCCAGACCAATGTTGCCATTCACGTCGTTCAGGGCGAGAGGGAACTGGCCGCCGATTGCCGGTCATTGGCGAGGTTTGACCTCAAGGGCATTCCACCGATGAGCGCAGGATTGCCGCGCATCGAAGTGAAGTTTCTTATCGACGCCGACGGAATTCTGCAGGTGACGGCGCGCGAGCAGCGCAGCGGAACGGCGGCACAGATTGAAGTAAAGCCGACCTATGGTCTCACGGACGAGCAGGTCGAGAGCATGATTCTGGATTCTTTCGACAACGCGGAAGCAGATTTTGCGAAGCGGTTGGTGATCGAGGCGCGTAACGAAGCCGAGACGATCTTGGCGGCGGTGGAGCGCGCGCCGCAAAATCCCGCGTGGGCTCAGTTGACCGGCGACGAGAAGACAGCCATCTATCTGGCCCGCGACTACCTGAACAAAGTCAAACAAAGCGAGAATGCAGCCGTCATTCGCGAAGCAACATTGATTCTCGATCACGCCACGCGACGCTTTGCCGAATTGATGATGGAGGCCGCCGTCTCCAGCGCCCTGCGCGGCAAGACCATGAACACCGCCGGCGAAGAGTTGGCCGAGACCGTCAGCGCGCCGCATGAATTTGCTCCAGCCGAGTTCAAGTGAAGTGGGAGGAGAAGAATTTGGAATCAGGAAAGGTCCGCATCCGCCTAATATTTGGACCCGTACCCGGCCCACTGTATGAGGGAAAGCCAACTGCCTTTGGCCTGCAAACGACCACGCAGGAGGTTCTTCCCGGCCGCGCGGAAAAGAATCGAACGGTCTTCGAGTGTGAGCTCACCATGAGCATCGTGGACGCCTCTACCCCGATTTTTTCCGGCCCTTGCGCCAACGGTCCGGCATCGAGTCGGTTTCTATATCTGAGTTGGAAACGATTGAACAATTCGTTAACGCCTTGGGTGCAACGCATCAAGATCCCGCTTGCACCGATAACCAAACGGCAAGCATTGGAGGCTCTCGATGCCGGCCATGTATTGCAAGCCGACGTTACCGGCCGCCGGCCGCATGACACAACACCAGTGGTGTGGCAAGTGGTGGAAGGATCAATCCTATGAGCGAATCAAACGAAAAAAATATTCCTGCCGATAAGCTGGTGCGTGTCACTTTTATGCCCGAGGGAAAGACGGTGGAGTTCGAGTTTGGCGCGATGCCCTACGAGCATCATGGCAAGCCGATGTCGTTTCTCGACGTAGCGGAAAACCACGACGTCTTTCTCGATCACGCTTGTGGAGGCGTCTGCGCCTGTACCACCTGCCATCTGTGGATCAAGGATCAAGCCGGCATTAGCGAGGCGGACGACGACGAGTTGGACCGGCTCGACATGGCCGCCGATCAGCAGTTGAATTCGCGCCTTGGCTGCCAGGCTGTTATCACGCGTCCCGGCGATTATGTGGTTGAGATTCCGAGTTGGAACCGCAACTATGTCTCCGAAGGCAAGCCGCTCACCCTGGCGGAAGAAAAGTAAGGAGACACGATGCCGCGCGAGATTCTGTGGACCGACGCCGAAGAGATCGGCATTCGACTGCAAGAGAAGTTTCCAGAAGTGGACCCGTTGACAGTGCGCTTCACCGACCTGCACCGCTTCGTTACGGAGTTGCAGGGGTTTGCCGACGACCCGGCGAAGTCGAACGAGTCGCGCTTAGAGGCTATTCAGATGGCCTGGCATGAGGAGTTCGTGGACGCGCAGGAATAATATTTATCATCACGAACTAGCCGGTGAGCAGCATTGCCGGTAGAGACTTAAACAAACAAAGAAATGAGAGGTTATCGAATGAGCAAAGAGAACACTATTTACCTGTGCCAGTACCGCAGCTGGATTGCAGCCTTGCTTCTAGCCCTTCCCTTGCTCGTCCACCCGGCGTTTGCACAGAACGCCACCGCGCCTCAAACCACCTGGACCATCGACAAGATTCACTCACGTATTGGTTTCAGCGTCGCGCATTTTGTCATCACCCAGGTAACGGGATACTTCCGCGACTATGATGCGCTGGTGACCTGCACATGCCCGGGCAATGATTTCACCGGCGGCACGGTCGAGTTCACCGCCAAAACCGCCTCTATCTTTACGGACAATGAAGAAAGAGACGGCCACTTGCAAACCGATGCATTCTTCAATGCCAAAAAATATCCGGAGATGAAGTTCAAGGGGACATTGGTCAACGAAAATGGCAAGAATGTATTGAAAGGGAACTTGACCATCCGCGACATCACTCGGCCGGTGTCGCTCAACGTGATCTATGGCGGTCGCATCAAAGACAGAAACTTTGGCATCGAAAAGGCCGGTTTCAAAGTCACCGGAGTCATCAACCGGCTGGACTATGGGTTGAAGTGGAACGAGACCTTTGAAGGCGGCGGGTCCATTGTAGGCGAGGAAGTCCAACTCGACCTCAATATTGAAATCGACAAGAAAAAGGCGGACGCTGCGCCAGCTTCGTAGGGATTCGTTCTGTTTAGCGCCAATCCTGCTTCGGCCGTTCGCTTCACCAGACTGCGCATCTAAGGTGCTGGTACTCCATCATCTTGACCAGCACAAGGTAGACGCTGAGCACATCTAAGCAAAACGCTGAAGCGGTTCACTAGTGCAATTGACGGATATCCCGGCAGGCTTTACCGATGCCCCGGCAATGTCCAATGAGGCTCATTTGGAGGCTATTCAGATGGTCTGGCACGAGGAGTTCGAAAACACGCAGAACTGAGATAGCTATGCCGGGAACGACCCAAATTGGGACAAAAGCCGCGGAATATTATTTTGATTCGATATAATTGGTCCGCTTGCCAGAAGGCAACGCTATAGCCTTTTCCTTGGAATCCCGCAGCGGATAGTCATCTTCGGAAGAAATCTTACGCATGAATTGATAATCGAGTTGGAGGCGAGGAATGAGTATAGCCGCAACAGTGAAAACCGCCGGTAAGCGAGTACTGGAAAAGTATGGGCTATATCTGACCCATGGGCCGACTATAGTGGGGAGTAAGTTCATCCTGGGGTCGTATGCGCCGTACGACACGTTCACCACCATCGGCAGCAGAAACACCTATTTCATTCATGATGGTTATAAGCATCGCGGCGAACCTCGGTACATGGACGCAACCAGCCGCACCGATGAATGGCAGGACGAGGTTTATCAATATGCCAGGGAGATTGCGAATCAAATGAGCCTGAGGTCGGTCATCGATATCGGATGCGGCTCGGGATTTAAACTGCTGAAATACTTTCGCAACTATGCAACCATCGGTGTAGACGTTCCTCAGACCTGTGCGGTGCTACGCAAGCGCTACCCCAACCGGCAATGGTTGGTTTCGGATTTTTCGGCAACAGCGACGCCTCATGCGGATCTGGTCATTGTCAGCGATGTTATCGAGCATGTGCCTGATCCCGATGAGCTTCTTCAGTACATTCTCCGCATCGCCCCGCGCTATGTGGTTCTCTCCACGCCTGATAGAAATCTGCTTCGACTCGGCACACACAATGGCCCGCCGCTGAATCCAACCCACCTGCGCGAATGGAGCATGGCGGAGTTGCACGCCTATCTTTCCGTGTTTCTGGAGATTGACGAGCATTTCATTTCTTCTGCCGCGCAGGCCACGCAATGTGTGCTGGCCCGGCCTCGCCCCTTGTGCTCCTCTTAGCGCAATTTCATAATCCGGTCTGCTTGCTCAGTGCCAGTTATACTCCTCGCGCTCACTCCACCCAAACGCACCTTCAAAGTGCTGAAATGCTGTCTTTTCACCTGGTACAAGGTATACGCTGAGCACGTCGAAGCGCACCGGCGGCGCAGTTTCCTGGGGCAACTGGCGAACGTATTGGCGAGCAAGGCGGCGGAGGGTCGAGCGCTTATGCGAGTCCACGGCGATCTCAGCCGGGGAGGCGTCGCGCGCGGTGCGGGTCTTCACCTCGACAAAACACAGCATCGGTCCTTGCCATGCGATCAAGTCCACATCGCCGGGCAAGTCGCCCGAAGACCAGCGCCGCGCCACCACGGCATAACCCTTACGGCGCAGGTAGAAGAAGGCCGCGTTCTCGCCATCGATGCCGGTGACCAGATGAGCGGGCAGAGCTTCGGTCCCTGCTCGCCTGCGCGCCACCCATCCCAGGCTGGCCAGCGCGCGCTCCTCGCAGCCGATCCGCATCTGCTCAAACCATCCCATGGCATTCCATTCTCTCGCCGAATGAGCATAAGGCGCAAATCAGGCTTGCATGGAAGACAGGGGCTGATAAGCGGCCCCTGTCTGTCAGTACCGAAATATTTCGTATGCAAGGCCGTGTCTACACTGGTTCAAGCGTTTTGAATTTCCTTTTCTGCCAGCGCGATCGACTCCTCAAGAATGTCGAGGGCCACGGTGGCTTCCTGCTCGCTGACAATGAGCGGAGGGCAAAGCCGCAATGTGGTTTCGCCGCAGCCCAGCACCATCAGGCCGCGCTCGAAGGCCAGCGTCTCCACACGGTTGCGCACGGCAGTAGCGGGTTCGCGGGTAGCCTTGTCCTTCACCAGCTCGATGCCGATCATCAGGCCGCGTCCGCGCAC
>CAZFMB010000139.1:0-9090 GCA_964520005.1 uncultured Occallatibacter sp. | reverse complement strand
CCGCCAACGTAACCCTGCTCCGAATTCACCTGGCAATGGCTCTGGGAGGCAAGGGATTCGTGATGATGGCCGGCGATGTCGCCAGCGTTCAGGCAGCCATAGCCGCCGGCAGCAAAGTCGCCGCCGAGGATGGAATGTTGGTCGGCCGCAGCGTGATTGCCGCGCCCTCCGAAGAGCTCTTCCGGGACTACATATAGACCGTCAGTCTGAATCAGCTTTCCTGCCTACCGGTATATCTCCGGAATGAAGTTCTGTTCCTGGATGGGCGGGCGCACGTATTTCGACTTCTCCAGCTTCGGCAATTCCAGTGGCTCCGGCGTCAGATCGACATAATCGAACATTGATAGCAGATGCCGAATCACATTCAGCCGCGCGCATTTCTTGTTTTCCGCATTTACCACATACCACGGAGACATTTTGGTGTCGGTTAACGCGAACATCTCGTCCTTGGCGCGCGAGTAATCGGCCCAATGCTTGCGCGACTGTAAGTCCATCGGGCTCAGCTTCCATCGCTTGGTGGGGTTCTTCATGCGGTCCTGAAAGCGCCGCTCCTGCTCCTCGTCGCTGACGGAAAACCAGTACTTGATCAGGCGAATACCGGAGCGTTGCAACATCCGTTCAAACTCCGGGCAGCTTTGCATGAACTCCTGATACTGCGCCTCAGTGCAAAAGCCCATTACCCGCTCCACGCCCGCGCGGTTGTACCAACTGCGATCAAACAGCACCATCTCGCCCGCCGCCGGCAAGTGGGCAACATATCTCTGGAAGTACCATTGCGTTGTTTCTCGCTCAGTGGGCGTGGTGAGAGCCGCCACCCGGCAAACGCGGGGATTGAGCGATTCGGTAATGCGCTTGATGGCGCCGCCCTTGCCTGCCGCGTCGCGGCCTTCAAACAGCACCACCACCCGCATCTTTTCCTGGCGAATCCACTCCTGAAGCTTCACTAGCTCAACTTGCAACCGGCGCAACTCGCGCTCATAATCGCAATCTTTTCCCAGAAGCAGTGCCTCGGAGTTAGTCGGTCTAGGCGCTGGTAGATCTCCGCCTCGCTGAAGGCCGTTTGAAGACTTTTCCTCCCGCTCCTTCTCCGCATGTTTCTTCTTATGCTTATCTTTCATAGGTCTTCCTCCGGCCTCACTCGTGACACTATTCCTATCGGCAGGATTCGCCGCCGCAATCATCATAATCCCCTAATTCGCGGGTGAAGGATTCCTTTTATACAGACAATAAAAAATCAGGCGCAGGATGGCGTCTCCGCCTTCCCGCGCCCAGTCTGTCTCGCCAACGGCTTTACGCCAGTTCAACCTTCAACGTAATCGCCACATCGGAAATCTTCTCCGCTGGCATCGCCACCCGCAACGAGCCTTCGTCCTGCTTCCACTTGAGCTCACCCTTGTAACCCAGTAGCTCCACCTTCTGGATCTTGCCGGGAGCTTGCGGGCTGGCCAGGCCGAGAGCCTGCACCACCGCTTCCTTCTCCGGCCAGCCCATCACGAAAGCATAGAGCGTGCTTCCCTTGGTGGTGAAGCGGACATCCTCGGCGGTAAAGCCCTTCTGCTTATCCTCGTTAAAATTCCCGGCCTTGATCTCCACCTTGGTCGAGGGGCCTTCCCCGTAAATCTTCCAAGGCCGCGTGGCATAAATGCCTTCACTATTCACATCCATCCAATTGGTGATGCCGTCCAAAACAACCATCTCCTCGTAATCCAATGCGCCGGAATTGGGCAGCGGAAAGTTCAGCAGCAGATTGCCGTTCTTGCTCACGATGTCAGCCAGCAGATCGATCACCTTCTTGGCCGGCTTATACTTCTCGCCGCGGTTGTAATGCCATTGGCCGATGCATGTATCGGTCTGCCATGGGTTCTTGGCGATGCCGTCGGCAGTGCCGCGTTCATGATCGAGCAAGCAGGTGCCGATTGCGCAATCGGTGTCCGTCTTGCTGGTATAGATCGCCTCGGTCTGGCCGTCATGCAACTGCGCGCTGACGTTATACAGGTGCGCCACCATCTTCATCCCATACTCCTCAAAGGGAAGATGGCCGTCAGTATAAAGAAGGTCGGGCTGATACTTGTCGATAAGATCCGTCATGCGGTCAAGATAATGACGCTTCCAGGATTCGGGTATGTCATCGTCGTTCCAATCGAGCTTGTCGACGAGCCGGGCGCAATCGGCGTCATGATAAAGGTCCGCGAAACGCGGATCAGCGCCGTCATAAGGTACGCCAGCCAGCGGCCCGGTCTTATCCGCGCCATGGCTCACCGCAAACCACTTGTAACTAATCCATAAGTGCTCGCTAACTCCGAAACGTAACCCCTGACTCCGCGCTGCCTTCGCCCAGGTTCCGACGATGTCTCGTTTCGGTCCCATCTTTACCGCATTCCAGCGCGTGTACTTCGAGTCCCATAGGTCGAAGTTATCGTGATGAACGCCCATGCTCACAAAGTATTTCGCGCCCGCCTTCTTATACAGGCTCATCAGATAATCCGGGTCCCACTTGGCGGCCTTCCAGTTATCCACCAGATCCTTGTAACCAACCTTGGAGGGGTGGCCGTAAGTTTCCACATGATATAAATACTGCTTCGACCCTTGCTCGTACATGGTGCGCGCATACCAGTCGCCGTACTCAATCGCCGACTGCGGACCCCAGTGCGCCCATATGCCGAATTTGGCGTCGCGAAACCAATCCGGAATCCGGTAGCCCTGCAAAGATGACCTGGTCCCTAGAAAGTGATTGCCCATCGCTGCCTGAGCGTTTGTAAATCTGGAGAGCGCGAGCGCGGAACACGCACCGCCCATCCACTGGATTAATTCACGTCTGTTCATGGTCGTACCCCTCCATTCACCCTTCGCAGAATACCCGCGCCGTCGTTGCGCGTCAATTGCAGGCCTAACATGGCCGTAAATTATAATGAACTGACAATGCGGTCAGTTCAACGGAAATCCCACCGCACGCGGCTTTCAGAGCTGCCAATCAACCTGCGGGAACGGACAACCGGATGAGCACAGCGAGCGGTGCGCTGCACAACCCGAAAGACGAACACCACGACTGGAAGCCGGCCGTCAACCCCTGGCTGGTCGCCGCGTCGGTTATGCTGGCCACCTTCATGGTGGTGCTTGACTCCTCGGTCGCCAACGTCTCCCTGCCGCACATCGCCGGCAATCTCTCGTCCACCACCGATGAGTCCACATGGGTTCTGACCAGCTATCTGGTCGCCACTGCCATCATGCTGCCCGCCGCCGGCTGGCTCGCCCGCCGCATCGGCCGCACCCGGCTGCTGCTCCTCTCCATTCTGCTCTTCACCGCGGCCTCGCTGCTCTGCGGCATGGCTGTCAACATGCCCATGCTCATTGCGGCCCGCATTTTGCAAGGCATCGGCGGCGGCGGAATGCAGCCCCTGGCCCAGTCCATCCTGCTGGAGAGTTTTCCGCCCCGCCGGCACGGCACCGCCATGGCCGTCTATGGCGTTGGCGTCATCGTCGCCCCCATCGTCGGACCCACCCTCGGCGGGTGGATCACCGACAGTTACTCCTGGCGATGGATCTTCTACATCAATCTCCCCATCGGCATCCTGGCGCTATTCATGGTCAACCTCTACGTCGAAGACCCGCCTTATCTGCGCCACAAATTCAAGGGAGCCATCGACTATCTCGGCTTCGGCCTCATGGCTCTCTGGCTGGGAACTTTGCAACTGGTGCTGGACAAAGGTCAGGAGTCGGACTGGTTCGCCACCACCTGGGTGCGGTGGACGGCTGCCGTCTGCGTGTTGGCGCTCATAGGTTTCATCTTCCGCGAACTGAAGAACCGCGAACCCATCGTCCATTTGCAAGTCTTTGCCGACCGTAACTTCAGCGTAGGAACGCTGGTTACCTGTCTCTACGGCTTCGTTCTCTATGCCTCCACGGCCATGCTGCCTTTGTTCCTGCAAACCATGCTGGGCTATTCAGCGCTGCAAAGCGGCATGTCCATCAGTCCCCGCGGCTTCGGCGCCATGGCCTCCATGATTGCCGCCGGCCTCCTCGTCCGTTTCATCGATGCCCGCTGGCTGATGGCCTTCGGCTTTACCCTGCTCGGCTATTCCACGTGGATGCTGGGCCAGATCAATCTCGCCATCGGCATGGGTTCCGTGATCATACCCAACGTGTTGAGCGGTCTGGCTATGGGATTCGTCTTCGTTCCCCTCACCACCATGACCCTCAGCCGCCTGCCTAAAAAAGAGATGGGCAATGCCACCGGCATCTACAACCTGATGCGCAGTATTGGCGGCTCCATTGGCATCGCTACCGTCACCACCATGCTGGTCCGTGGCGCTCAGGCTCATCAAAATTATCTGACGGCCAACGCCGGCGCGGGAAACCCCGTAGCCGGCTCTCTGGTGCGCGGCCTCCAGGCAAAACTCTTCTCCCAGGGCGCCGACATGGTCACGGCACAACATAAAGCCTTGGGCGTTATTTACCGCAGCGTGCAACAGCAGGCGGCTTTAATGGCCTATATGGACAACTTCCGCCTCATGGCCTTCCTCGCCCTGCTCTGCGTTCCCATGCTCCTGCTCTTCCGGCGTAAATAGGCACGATTGACGCGGCGTTTGATGATAGTGTGCTGGTAGTGTCCTGAGTCAGAAATACGCAGCATTAAAATTGCTGTCATCCAGAGCGAACGGGGCCCCAGGCGTACTCCTCAGCCTGGGGGTGGTGAGTCGAAGGATCTGTGGTTGTTCTTCAATGAACTTCTGATTCACACACTAAGCTCTCTTTTTGATCGACTTCAGCAAGGTGCTGTCGATGCGTGTTTGCCAGCCTCGTCCTGACGCTTTGAAGTGGTTGATCACCTCGGGGGACAAGCGCAAAGACACCAGCGTCTTGGTGGGAGCCACTTGCGGACCGCGTTTGCCTCTACGAATCACCTTTCCATGGCGAACCAAATCAGCCTGCGCAAGCCACGCGCGCGCCGCTTCGGCATCGTTCGGATCGTAGGGGCCATCCTCAGCCTCGTACGGAATCGGATCGCCTTCCTTATGTGACAGCACGCGCTTCCAGTCGGTTTCACTTGGTGTCTTGTTCATATTGTTCGCGCTCCTCTCGCGATGCTGGCCGA
Organism: uncultured Occallatibacter sp.; assembly: GCA_964520005.1. Taxonomy (GTDB): domain Bacteria; phylum Acidobacteriota; class Terriglobia; order Terriglobales; family Acidobacteriaceae; genus Telmatobacter. The sequence goes on along the minus strand of CAZFMB010000139.1, from coordinate 3,998 downwards.
AACGAAATCACGCGAACCTGCTCTCCGCGTTCGGTGTAAATCAAAGCCAGCAGCCTGCCGTGAATCACAGCGATGGCAAGATCCATCCAGCGGCGTTCGCCCTGCCGGCTGCTCTCGTAAGTGCATTTCTCCGCATTGTCGTAGACAAGATGAGCGTCTTTGAAATCGAGTCCATGTTTCTTCAGGTTCGACTTACGCTTTGTCTCATCCCAGACGAACATGATTTAATTGTAGCTACAATATGATAGACATACAAGTAAAATCGTCTATGTTGTGCTTCCCCAGCGCCCGCCCTACCCCTCCGCGCGCACCAGCATACAAGTGATATTGTCATGCCCACCGGCCTGTTTGGCGGCCTCCACCAGGTTGACGCACTTCTGCTCAAGCGGCAAACCGGCAGCCAGCAGCAACTCGATCTGCAAATCGGGAACTTCCCCCGTCAATCCATCCGAGCAAAGCAGAAAAATATCGCCAGCCTCGGCCTCAATCGGAAACAAATCAGGCTCCACGCTCGGCTGCGTGCCCAGCGCGCGCGTAATCACGTTCCGCAGCGGGGAGTGCTGGGCCTCCTCCTTGCTCATTTGGCCCATCCGCACCTGTTCTTCAACCAGCGAGTGGTCCTGGCTGATCTGCTCCAGCCTGCCCCCGCGCAGCAGGTAACTGCGGCTGTCGCCCACGTTGAAAACCAGCACGCGGCGTCCTTCCGTCACCAGTCCCGCCAGCGTAGTTCCCATGCCGTTGAGATGGAAGTCGATCTCGGCGCGCGAATGAATAGCCTCGTTGGCGGCGCGCACAGCTTCGACCACCGCTACTTCCAACGAAGTTTCTCCGTCACGTGTAACCAGCAGGCGCAGCATCGTCTCCACCGCCATGGAGCTGGCGATCTCCCCAGCCGCGGCGCCACCCATGCCATCGCATACCACATAAACTCCGTGCTCGGCGGAGTACTTGTACGCATCTTCGTTGGAAGGGCGCACGTTGCCGCAGTCGGAATGCGCTGCAACCGTGTAGCCAACGTCAGTCTTGGACAAGTTATATCTCCCGCTGCCCAGTTTACACGGTTAGACGTTCGCTAGGTACGAACAGCACTTAAGTCAGCGGTTCGTCGGATGAGTAGCGGGGGCCACCGTCAGTGGCTCCAGCAGCGGCGTCGGCGATGGCAACTCGAAGACCTGGATTGCCCCTCCGTTCAACACCGCCACGCGCCGTCCCGATGGCGAGATAGCCACATTTCCACCCCCATCCAGAATCGGGCTGGCCGCCGTCTCCAGCGCCACCTTGCCGTCAGCCGCATCCAAAACCTCCACCAGTTGTCCCACAACGTCGCCTTGATCGACAGTCGTACCGACTCTGACCGGATAGTTGACCTTCAATGCTTCACGCGCCAGCCTCGTGCCTTCCAGCGACCGCACCACCAGCGGCCACATCGTCGCATCCGAAGTCTCCGCATCCCACAGGCGGCGTCCTTCGGTCGTCATCGCCACCAGCTTGCCTCCGCCCAGCGGAGAGCATGTCGTTACCAGCACCTCCCGCTCCGACAAAAAATCAAATACCGGCGGGCAGTTCGACTCCACCTGCCCCACAATTCTGCTGCCGCCGCTGAAGTACTTCAGATTCATCAGCCACTCGCTGCCATTTCCGCGCAGGCTCTCCAGGTAGCCCTCGGAGTTGATGGGCAAATGCACTGTGGACCGCGCGCGGCTCACCAGCATCACCTGGCCGGAATCCCGCCGCAGCACGCGCACCTCCAGATCAGACTCGCCCTCGGTCTTCTGCCCATACACATTTCGCGCAGCCTGACCGCCCGCATCGCCGCTATGACTCCCCGCCGCCGGCTCGCGCGAGTTGGTCACAATAATCTGTTGCGTGGGGTCCATCTCCAGCCACAACAGCGGTCCCGGAAACCGCAGGAAGGGTTTCAACCCCAGCGTCGCGTCGCCCATCTCCAGATTGTTCCGGTCGCGCAGTAGAAAGTGGCTGCCGCTGAGCGCCCACAGATAGCGCTGCCGGTCGTGAACCGTCCACAGCGCTTCGGCCTCCACCGCGCCTGCCGGCAGCGTTAGAACCACCGCGCGAATCTGCCGCTCCTCATACTCCACACTCCCGCGATGCACCAGTCCCGGCACGCGAAAGGTGAACAGTAGCCGTCCTTCATCCAAAAAGTCCAGCGACACAACGCTATTTCTGAGGCCCAGGTTGATCGCCCCCGGAGCCGAAAATCCCAGCGGAGCCACGGGAATCAGGTACGCCGGCGGCTGCGATGGTTTTTCAGCAATCCGGTCAGGCAGCGCGCGTTCCTGCGGGACTAGCGTCGGATAAGGCGCATCCGGCACCTGGCCCAGCGCGGCCCCCATAGCCGCCCCCATCGATGCTAGGAGCAGCCCCGCTCTCACTCCCCATCCCGCCGCATACAATCGCTTCGCCATTCATCATTATTTTCGCCGATGCGGCCGTTCTTGGGCAGTAATGCGGTTTCTGGCTTGCACGTTATTCGACTACAAGAATGCCCCAAGACGCTCTCTGAGTGGAAAGACGAATTCGCAACAGTTTAGGGTTATTCCTGGCTACAAGTGCGTTTTCAGAATTAATCCTGCTGCTGAGGTAGAAATCGGTCGAAGCTGGGGTCCAGATTCACGGCAAGTGTTGACCAAAGAGTAACTTCCGAATAAGCGGCAAATCAGCCCTGGATGAGAACACTCTCCACTTCCACAGGGATCCGGAATCTTGTAAAAAAGCGTGGAAATTCATTGGATTTACTGGTCTTACCAAACAAGCTAATGATTATAAAAAATATGGCGGTGGGCGCAGTTTCAGGCGAACTCATCTCTGGACCGAGTTCCCTACTACAGGGAAAAATACAGGGAAAATCGCAAATTCTGCCCTTTATACCAGACGTAAGATTTCTTTATGTTGCTGAATAAAGCCTACTTACTCAACGATATTGGCAGTTCAGTAGGCGAACCGAAAAGGGATTTATCACACCGGTATCTGGGATAACCATTTCCTCGATACTGACCTTCCAAATCACACCCAACGCTGTCGCTCCTTCCTTGGTGCTTAAGCACTCCGTCTGTGGTTCAAAATTAGAGAGGCCGATCAGTACCCTTGTACACATGGTGGATTCGAATCCCGGCCCCTCCGTTATGTCCTGCGGTTGACTACGGATGTTTATCGACGAGTCACTGAAAGGTAGTCGATCATAAGTTCTCCAACCGCACACTCATCACAAAATCCGCGTGCTACCGTCCCGCAGCCGCTGTTCGCAGCGAATAGAGCGAACCACGGGCTCCGATAAACAGGGTTTTATTATCCGGCCCTCCGAATGCCAGGCTTCCCGGCCGCTCTGTAATCTCCACCACACCAATCTCCCGGCCGCTAGCCTCGTAAATGTAAAGCTGACCCTCAGCCACATACACATTTCCGGCTGCATCGGTCACAACGCTTGACCCGCCTCTCGGCGCGAATTCCGCTGCGGTCACATGCTCCAAGCTGTCAAGTCTCAAACGATAAATGGTGTCATCCTCCTCACTTGCCGCCAGGTGCTCGTCGCCGCCATGGAAGAGCTGCCACTGGGATGCCTGCAGCATCGGCTGCCAGTTTCCCCCAGCCATGATGGCATTTGTAGTGCCAGGAGCATAAAAGTAACTCCGCGCCTCGTCCTTGACTACTGCCACGATCGCCATGTTGCTGTGTGGCGCATAGATCACACCCCGATGCTCCATCTGCTGTTTCAGCGTCTCCATGCTGTTGTGGAATCCGATTGGCAGCATCAGGCTCGTCCCACTCACCGGCGCGCTTGCTGCCTCGATCTTCTTCACCTCTCCCGTCTTCGTGTCCACTCCGATAACGGACCGGCTGTAGTCCAGCACCAACAACAATCCGTCAGTTGCAAACCCCGCCGCCATCGGTGTCTTGACCTCGTCCGTAAGGACTTCAGCCTTATTCGCATCCGCGTTCCATCTGTAAATCCGATGCATTGCCGCATCGGTAAAATACAG
>CAZFMB010000138.1:0-9242 GCA_964520005.1 uncultured Occallatibacter sp. | reverse complement strand
CTGCGGGAAGTTATAGGTGCGAATCTTCTCGCTGCGGTCGCCGGTGCCCACCTGCTGTTTGCGCTCCCTGGCTAGCTCCGCATTCTGCCGATCCATTTCAATTTCGTAAAGCCGCGAGCGCAGCACGCGCATTCCCTTTTCACGATTTTTGATCTGCGATTTTTCGTCCTGGCAGCTAACGACCGTGTTCGTCGGAATATGGGTGATGCGCACGGCGGAGTAAGTGGTGTTCACCGACTGGCCGCCGGGGCCCGATGAGCAGAAGGTGTCGATGCGAATGTCCTTGGCTTCGATTTTCACATCCACCTCCTCGGCCTCGGGCAACACGGCTACCGTCACAGCCGAGGTGTGTACGCGCCCCTGCGTCTCGGTCTCGGGAACGCGCTGCACGCGGTGTACGCCGCTCTCCCACTTCATCTGCGAGTAAACACGCTCGCCCTCGATGATGGCGATCACTTCCTTGTAGCCGCCCACGCCCGACTCGGACATCGACAGCAACTCGACCTTCCAGCGGTGCTGCTCGGCGAAGCGCGTGTACATGCGAAAGACCTCGGCGGCAAAAAGCGAAGCCTCGTCGCCGCCCGTTCCGGCGCGAATTTCCAGGATCACGTTCTTTTCGTCATTGGGGTCCTTGGGCAGCAGCAGCAGCTTGATCTCTTCTTCCAGGGCCGGCTCGCGCGGCGCAAGTTGAGCAATCTCCTCTTCGGCCATCTCCTTCATCTCCAGATCGGCCAGCATAGCGCGTGCTTGGGCGAGACCCATGCGCACCAGCTTCAGCTCACGGTACTTCATCACCGGAGTTTCAAGCGCGCTGAGCGCCTTGCCCGCCTTCTGGTATTTTTCGCGGTCGTTGACTATCTCCGGCTGTGAGAGCTGTGCGGAAAGCTCCTCGTAACGTTTCTCCATTTGTTCCAAACGATCAATCATGGCAAATCCTTACTGGCCCGCATGGGACGTGTTCTATTTGTTCTTTGTGGAGTTGAAGATAAGCAGATAAAGATTATTGGCGGCGAGCGCCGCTAGAGCAGGGCCGGGATGGGCTCATGGAGAACCATATTTCTCATTCTACTCTAGTATCCAAACGAACTTATAGCCAGAACCGATTAGCCGGGTCTCCGCCATTCGACAATAGGCAGAATGAATACAATGACATATGATGTCTGACGAACAGACCCCGGCTACCAGCTGGCAAGTGATTGTCCGGCAGGATAGGAAGTCCGACTGAATGAGGTGCTGAAACCCATGAATAGAATAGCAAAGACTACGATCTCCCGGCGGGAGGTGCTGCGCGGGACTTCCGCACTTGCAGTGGTTTCAGGGTTGGGCAAGTTCAAATCCTTAGAACCACAAGAGGCAGTGGCCTCAGGCGGCAGGGGCGGCGCTTTTCCCGCAGGATTTTTATGGGGATGCGCGACCTCTGCCCACCAGGTTGAAGGCAGCAATACCAGCAGTGATATATGGATGCTTGAACACCTGCCCAAAAGCATATTCAAAGAGCCTTCCGGCGATGCATCCGATCACTATCACCTTTATCCGCAGGATATCGAAATGCTTGCCTCGCTGGGCTTCAACACCTACCGCTTCTCGCTGGAGTGGGCACGGATTGAACCGGAGGAAGGCTTTTTCTCCAGGGCGCAATTGGAGCACTATCGCCGCATGTTGGCTGCGTGCCGCGAGCACAACCTGACGCCCATGCTCACCTACTCCCACTTATCACTTCCGCGGTGGTTTGCGATGCAAGGCGGATGGGAGCAGAAGGCGGCCGCCGATCTCTTTGCACGCTATTGTGATCGAGCCACGCGGCACCTCGGAGACCTGATCGGCTACGTCACTACTCTGAACGAGCCGAATACCCCGCAGATGCTGAAATGGCTCAATCTGCCAGCGTCGGAATTGCCTTCGTGGATCAGCCTGCCTCTGGCTTTGAGGTTTGAGCGACTACGGGTACGCATGCAACTCGATGCGCCGGATTTCTCCAACCTGCTGCTCGGCAATGCGGAGAGGACTCGTGATGGATTATTGGCAGCGCATGCAAAAGGGAAGGATGCGATCAAGTCGATCCGGCCTGATCTCCCAACGGGCTTTACCCTAACAATGTCCGACGATGTGCCGGCCAATAATGATAGCCGCATCGCAGATAAACGGGAGGAAGTCTATGGGCCTTGGCTGGATGCGGCGCGCCATTGCGATTATTTGGGTGTTCAGCCGTATACGCGCACGATCGTGGGCAAGATAGATCAGGCTCCGCCGAAAGGCGTTGAGGTAACGCAGACTGGCATGGAATTCTACCCCGAATGCGTGGGAGATGTGGTGCGCTACGCGGCAAGGGAAACTGGCGTTCCGATTATAATCACCGAGAGCGGAATTGCTACCGAGGATGACTCGCGCCGCGTTGAATATACGCGTCGTGCGCTGGCGAGTCTTAAATCGGCCATGGATGACGGTGTGGATGTTCGCGGTTACGTGGCGTGGTCCCTTATCGATAACTTCGAATGGCACCACGGCTATAAGGCGAAATTCGGACTGATCGCGGTTGACTTTAAAACGCAGCAGAGGACGATAAAGCCGAGTGCCCGAATGCTGGGCGAAATCGCGCGACGGAATTCTCTGTGAATCCGAATGTAGCTACGGCCCTCACTTCAAAAAGACTTGGCGGGTTCGCAGCCGACCATCAACGGTACCTGCACTGTCGAGTCGTGTCCTGGGCCGGAGAAGATGGTGATCGTCGCCGGTTGGTAGTCTGCCGGTTTGGCGGTCATGATGTTGGGCACATAGCTCTGCGGGTTGCGGTCGTAAAGCGGGAACCATGTGCTTTGAATCTCCACCATCACCGTGTGCCCGGCCTTGAATACGTGATCCACATCGTGCAGCGAGAACTTGTACTCGCGAATTGAGCCAGCCTTTAACGGCGCCGGTTTCTCAAAAGATTTCAGATACCGGCCGCGAATGATCTCGGCATTGGTCATCAGTTGGTAGCCGCGCATCTTCACGTTGGGATCGTCGCCGGGGTACTGGTCAATTAGCTTGACCACCAGGTCGTTGTCCGTGCCGGTGGTCGAAGCGTAAATGTCGGCGATGACCTCACCAGTAAGCACCAGATCCTTTTTGAGCACGGGCAGCTTCCACACAGCCACATCCTTGCGATCGGTTACAAAGCGCTGGTCTTCCACGAGCCAGTTGCCCCACTGCGAGCCTTCGCTATAAGTCTCCTGGATGGGTCGATGGCGATAGGGAACAGGGTTGGCGGGGTCGCTTACGTAACTGGTTTTTGTCTGCGTAGTCGATCTGCTCCAGCTCAGCAATCCCGCGCCTGCAAGATGAAGGCTGGTGGAATGGGATTCCGACGGAGGAAAGTGAGAGTAATACTTCCACGTATTCGAGCCTGTTTGGAAGCTTGCCGAGTCTTCCAGATCGAAACCGGAGGGATTCGTGCCGGGAACATCCTTCAGATAGTGGGCAAAGAATTTAGCCTCGATGCGGGCGCGATATTCCTTGCCAATGGGCTCGGTGTAGTCCAGATTGCCCAGATGGCGCGATGAGGACGCCCAATATCCATGACGCCAGGGACCGAGGACGAGATAGTTTTGGGGGTTCCGGTCGTGGGCTTCGAGCGTGGAGTACTCAATCTGCGGGCCAAAGATATCTTCCTGGTCGTAGTAGCCGCCCACAGAAAGTGTGGGAACAGCGACCGTCAAGAGCGAGTGCTCGACGCCACGCGAACGCCAGACGCTGTCGTAGGCGGGGTGTTCGAGAAAGAGTTTCCAGGTGGGCAGAATCTTGGAGCCGGACTGCTCCACGGCTTGAGCAAAATTACCGCGTTCTAAAAAGAAATCAAAGCCATCGCGTGGTTTCCCGTCCTTGTCCTTGCCGTAGTTAGGAATAATCTCTTCCTTCCCGGACTCCATTCTGAGAATGTAGTCGTAGCCGTAACTTTGGCGGAAGGCGCCGTTGTGAAAAAAGTCGTCGCCCATCCATGCGTCAATCATGGGCGCCTGCGGGGAGATAGCCTTGACCGCAGGATGCGGATTGATGCCGGCCGCCATGGCCAGAAAGCCCGGATAGCTGGTGCCGATAAAGCCCGCGCGGCCGTTGTTGCCGGAGACATTGGCCAGCAGCCAGGCCACTGTGTCGTAGGCGTCCGTGCTTTCGTCCGTTGCTTTTGGGTCGCGATGGTCAGTCAGCGGCCGGCTCATGAGGAATTCGCCCTCGCTCTTATAGCGTCCGCGAATGTCCTGAGCAACGTAGATGTAGCCGTCGCGAGCCAGCTCCGGGCGAACGCTGAAGAATGAGGCGCGGCTGGTTCCGTCCACGCCGTAAGGCGTGCGTTGGATGAGGAACGGCAGCGGCGTGGTGATGTCGGCAGGCTTGAGAATCACCGTGTGCAGCTTGACGCCGTCACGCATGGGAATCATCGCGTCTGTCCGTTGGTAATCGTGGAAGATGTGATAAACGGGCTCGCCCGTGCGGCGATAAGTTTCGTTGGGAGTGTCGGAAAAGATCACGCCACTGCCGACGCCTGCCGCGTCGAGAATAAACCGCAATGTAAACTTCGCGCGTGGCCAACTGAACTCGGTGGCGGAGATAGGTTTGAGTTCGGTGGGAATGTTGCGCTCGGACTCGGCTATGAGCTTTCCGTCCAGGACGTAAAAGCTGATCGGCGTGTCCGGCTCATGCGGGTCAGTGTATTCGCCAGCGAGAATTTCAAGTTGGGCAGGCGAGGGGAGAAAAGCCTGTGCTTCTTGCGATGTTGACTGAGCGAATCCCGGCACAACCAAAAGCGAAGCGGCAAAAAGAACCAATAGAGCGATACGAAGGCGAATCAATCGAAGACCCCCACGGATTACGGATCATGAATCTTATAACTCGATGATAAGTGAAGGGTGAGAGTTTTAATCCGCACCCTTCAAACTAAAAAGTAGACTTGAACTTGCATCCATGGTCGAATCAATGCGCGTGGCCATGGCCGCCAACCATCTCTTCCATGGGCACGACGCAGCCTTCCAACTCGGCACACTCTATATGTTCGAACTGGATAGTGGCGTGGCTGATGTGGAAGCGCTCCTTGAGCACCTGGTTGAGCCGCGCCAGGATGCTGGCGCTCTCCGACGGCGGAATGTCGGCGATGGTCACGTGGCAGGCCAGCGCGCTGGAGTTCGAGCCCAGGCTCCAGACGTGCAGGTCGTGAACGTTGATCACTCCATCCACGGCTCCCATGCCGGTGCGAATCTCCGTGAGAGAGATGCCGCGGGGCGTGCCTTCCAAAAGAATGTTCAGTGTCTCGCGGACGATGCCCATGCTGGTCCAGAGAATGAGCGCGGCAATCAGCAGCGAGAGAGCCGGGTCAATCCAGTTCCGCCCGGTCAGCAGAATCCCCGCGCCGCCGGCGATTACCGCGGCGGTCGAGAGCGTGTCGCCGGCCATGTGCAGGAAGGCCGAGCGCAGGTTCACGTCGCGGGCCACGCGCCACAGCAAAGCCGCGATCACGCCGTTCATCACCACGCCGGCCGCGGCCACGATCATCATCAGCCTGGGCTGCACAGTGACCGGCGCCGAGAGCCTGTGAAGAGCCTCGACGGCAATCCAGATGGAGATTACGATGAGCGAGGCTGCGTTCAAGAAGGCGGCCAGCACGCCTGCCCGCTGGTAGCCGAAGGTCTTCGAGGAACCGGCGGGGCGAGTTTGGAAGTAGACGGCGGTAAAGCTGAGCAGCAGGGCCAGAAAGTCGGAGAGGTTGTGGCCGGCCTCTGACAACAATGCCAGCGAGTGGGCGCGCAATCCGGCAGCGAAGGTAACCACTACGTAGACCAGCGTGGCCAGCAGCGAAAAACGCAGCACGGATTGAGTTCTGTTTGCGCCGTTGCGGGAAGGCGCTGCGTGGAAAAGCATGGAGATAGTATACCGGGGGTGGGTATCAGATGCCAGCCGACTCTGACACTACTATTAAGCGGGTTGCCAGATAGCTTATGCGAGCGAATAGCCGCGCCGCAGGCGCTACTCGTTGGCCTCTATGCGCCGACCGTGCGCCTCCTGCAAACCGCGCGTGTTCATCCGAAAGATTGCCATGAATGCGCGCAACTGGTCGCGGCTCAGGCTCAGTTCCTGCTCGTAGACAAACCAGCGCACTCCCTCCGTGCAAGGCGGGGTAGTCAACGAGCCCATGTAGGTCCAGTAGCCGCGGTCGGCGGGCAAAAATCCGGCGGCGTTCACCATCTCAGTAACCTTTTCGCTCGTGCCGGTCTTCTTTGGCAGGTGCGGCCACAGCATGGCCAGCACTGCGTTGGGGTTGCCGGCCTCCTCGCGCAACCGCACAGTTACCATGGCCATGCTGCCATCCTTGCCGCGGTGCAGCAGTTGCACATCCATGTCGGTCACCTTGCCCTTCACTGCCTCTTCGCTGGGGTGGTGAAAGTCGAACCAGATCAGCTCATAGCGCACGCCGCCGGCCACGATGTAGCTGCCGGGGTCAACGCGCGCCAGGATGGTGTGGCCGTCGTTGGTGAGCGTCACCGGCCCGGCGATGTAGTGAAACTCGATGGGCTGGAGCGCCTTGTTCAGGTGCGCTCCGCGAATGTCGAGGGGCGACTGCTCATGGCCCTTGTTGCATGCCTGGTAGGCCGGATCCAACCTGCTCCAGACCAACTCGCCTCGCTTGCCTTGGTAATCCCAGGAAGCGGTGTTTTGATCGAATGATTGCGCGGCGGAATGAACGGCGGCCAAGGTTGTCATGCCCAGTGCAAGAACGGCAATTGCAGAAAGACGCATCGATAGCTCCTAGTAATAAAACGCGCAGCGCGCTAGAGAGCATTCTAAGGCATTTATGGGAGGACTGTTGCTGGAGGTCGAAACGGTGTCCTTTAGTAGATGGAAGTAACAGGAATCTTTCAACAGGCATTGATTCCTGGGGACATAAGAATTAATCTGCAAAGGCAAATTGTGTGTTTCCGCGTGGAAGCAGTTTGGAAGCTATTGATTTTAATGATGTTAATAATTATCTGCAAGGAAGAATCCTGTGTTTTTACTGGATTTATCTTCGGAAGCTGTTGATTTCAAGCTAGTTAATAATTATCTGCAAGGTTTCAACAACTTTATTTATTTTTTTGAGGGGGTGGGGTGGGGGTGTCAGGGGGGTACGGACCGGGCAATAGGTTGACACATAAACCGGGGTTCTGGAACTTGTTCATGTTTTGATTGTGCGCCCGTGGAAGGTAATTATATGCAAATTCTGATGATAGCTACGGCTGCGTTTGCTTGAACATGCGCGCGTCAAAGATGAAGGGTTGAGGCGGATCGATTTGCAATTCACTCATGCGTGGATGCAGCGGATTGAGGAGTACATTCCACTCGGCACGAATGGGAACCGATGGAACCAGCAAGGCCAGCGAGGAGTGTGCGGCAGTACGGGCTCGAATCCAGGCATCGCCCAAATCTCGTGTTGCAGCTGATGCGGCATCCGTCCACCATTCAGGCGGTAACTCGGTTGGCTGGAGGGTGCGCGCCGGTTCTCCCTGCGGCAACTCAGAAGAGATGTAGACCAGATCGTCGGGGGCCTGGCCGGGCTCCAGATGGACGAAGAGCTCGATAGCGGCCAGAGCCAACGAGGTGGATGCGTAGATCATGGGCACACCGCGCGAGTTCCAACGGCCCCCGAAGCGTCTCGCGCCCTCGCCAGAAAAGGCAGCGTAAGGTGAGCGGCAGATTCTGAAGATACGCATCAGCTGTAAATGCCGTACGAGATGCGGCCCAGGATGTCTTCTACTTCGCGCACACCGGGATCGGTGTCCAATTGGTCGAGCGGACAGCTGCCGCGCAGGGCGCGATTGGGCGTTTTGAGCCATCGTGCCGCCTTATCCTCAGCGCCCAGCGTCTCGGCCGCCGTGGCAAAAACCTGCGCCAGCCGTACCGTGCGGTCAGATTCGGCTGCTGTCAGGCGCGCATGGCGGGTCAGTCGCCTGGTCAGGGTGCGCTGCGGGATACCGATCTTGGCGGAGATCTCAGCCTGACGGAGGTTCAACCGCTTGGCGAGCATAAAGAGTGCTTCGGCAGGCAGGCCTTCACGGACTAGTTCGCCCAGCGCGCCACCTTGATTTGCTGGCTTGCCAAGAATGAGCTCGCCGCCCAGCACAGCGGATACGGTAAAAGTGGCCATGACTGCCTCCAAAGCTAGTATACGCCATTTGGCTATAAATATGTAGCCAAATTTACCAATAACCGCTAAGAAGCTGATTTTGATTGGAATATGTGTAGGAGGCGAAACCATGGTCGCGCTAAAAGAGATGACGGACGAGCAATTTGAACGCATACGCTCAAACTGCTGCAAAAAGAGCTCGGCCCTTATGGGATGGCTCGCTTCCCGCGCACTTATCGTTCTGGCTCCGGCGATTACACCCGCGACCGGCACAAGTGGCTGGATGGAATGACCATGGATGACATTCTCAAGGACATCCAAAATCTAGCCCAACAGAAGCCTACGCAATCACCGCAATCTTAGCTCGTTTGCCCAGGCGGACAACGATTCGCGCGGGGAGGGCGGCAACAGAGATAAGAGCGCCCGCTGCGTTTTCGCCATCGAGCTTGACGGCCTTTTCGGCGATTTTGCGATTGGCTTCGGCGCCGCTGGCTGCGAGACCGATTTGAACGAGTAATTTAGGCAGGCGAATCTGGTTTGGTTCCGATCCGGCGACTTCGGCAAGGGCGACGGTGACTTCCTCCAGATCCTCGGCGGTTGCCTTCTGCTGGAACATGCGCGCCCAGTTTTCGTCGGCTGCTAACGCAGCCGCTTCGCTGTGGAAGCCGGCGGTGATGGTGCGGGCGAGGCGTTTCTTGGCTTCCATGGGGTGTAGTTTGCCGGCGGAGACTTCAGCCTGGAGCGCGTCAACTTCCGATTGCTTCAGGTCGGTGAGGAAGACCCAGTACTTCCACATCAGATCGTCGTTGATGCTCATCAGCTTGCCGTACATCTCGGCGGGCGGCTCGCTGATGCCGATGGCGTTGCCCAGCGACTTGGACATCTTCTGCACGCCGTCCAGGCCCTCGAGAATCGGCGTCATCAGCACAATCTGCGGCTTCTGGCCGTAGTGCCGCTGCAATTCGCGTCCACAGAGCAGATTGAACTTCTGGTCCGTCCCGCCCAGCTCGACGTCGCACTCCAGGGCCACCGAGTCATAGCCCTGCATCACCGGGTACAGGAATTCGTGCAGGCTGATGGGCAGCTCGGCCTGGTAACGCTTGTGAAAGTCGTCCCG
>CAZFMB010000137.1:0-9464 GCA_964520005.1 uncultured Occallatibacter sp. | reverse complement strand
GGAGACCGGTCCTCGCGCCCTCAACCCACTTGCGTTCCGAGGGGAACGAAGGAGCCATCATGTTTGTTTTCGCGCAATCCTTTTCTCGCTGCATCCTGACGCGCGCGCTGCCCCGCGCCATCGTTTTTTTTCTGCTCGTTGCTTGCGCCACTGTTTGTCAGGCTGCCTCCATTCGCGGGGTGGTCACAGACGCCTCGGGCGCCAAGGTCACCGGCGCCAGCGTGGTTCTGCTCAGCGGCGGCAAAGCCGTCGGCGCAGCCGTCTCCACGGCTGACGGCAGTTATCAAATCATTACCGGCGTCGAGGGTCGCTTCTTCCTGCTGGTTTCCGCCAAGAGCTTTCGCCAGTTGGAGACGCCCAGCTTCTATGCCGGCAAGCTCGATTCTGTCGAGCGCAACATTGTGCTTGAGCCGCAGTGGGTGCGCCAGTCCATCGTGGTCACGGCTACCGGAACTCCCACGCCCCAGCCGCAGACCAGCGAGGCTACCAGCGTGTTGGGGCCGCTCGATCTTGCGCTACGCAGTGACCTCACCAGCGCGATGCGGATGATGCCGGGAACGGTTGTGGTGCAGTCCGGCCAGATGGGTGCAGCGAGCTCGCTCTTTATCCGCGGCGGAAACTCGGACGCCAACAAAATCCTCCTCGACGGCGTCGATGCGGGCGATATGGGAAACGGCTTCGACTTCGGACCGCTCTCCACCACTGCCGTCGAACATGTCGAAGTCTATCGCGGCCCTGATTCAAACCTCTACGGCGCCGGCGCGGCCAGCGGCGTGGTCAGCCTAACTACCCCGCGCGGCACCACCAGTTTTCCATCGATCCTCTTACAGGCGGATGCCGGTAACCTCTCCACCTCACGCGAAGAACTGGAAGTGGCCGGCGCGCACAAGACGCTGGATTACCTGGGCGCTTTCAGTTGGCTTCAGACGGCCAACGATCTGCCCAATGACGAGTACCACGTGGCCACCACGGCGGCCAATTTCGGCTGGCAACCTAACGGGGCTACGCAGATTCGCAGCACGCTCCACTACGGCGTCGATGCTACGGGTGTTCCCAATGCTTGGGATTTCTATCATGTCGCCGACAACGCCACGCAAAAAGATCAAGACCTATATTTGAGCGCTTCGATCGACAATCAAACCACGGCTTCATTTCACAACGTGTTTCGCTACGGCGCTACACGCAAGCGTGAGCAATGGAACCAATGGGCCGCGGAGGGCACCTGTATTCCCGCTGGTACTTGCGATGAAGCTCCCGGCACGCTCGGCGCGGGGAATTACTACGGTCTGCCAATCACCATTCAAGGAGCCAACGGATACAGCGTAACAGGCCCCGCTCTGCTGGATTACAGCACCGCTAACTATGCAGTCTATCCGAGCGGCTTTCAGCAAGTATCCAATCGCGATCAACTCATCTATCAGGGCGATTTCAAAATCACTCCTCATCTGATCGCGCTCGCGGGCTTTCATTATGAAGATGAACGCGGGACATATGTCGATCCCTCCTATTTTGAGGACAACATAACCGAACGAACAAACTACGTTTATCTGGCCAGCGTGCATGGCGACTTCAAGAACCGCTTCTATTACACACTGGGCGGCAGCCTGGAGCACTATTCACTATTCGGCACACAAACCTCGCCGCGCGTGGGACTTTCCTATTATGTAGTGCGGCCACGCAAGGGCATCTTCAGCGGAACCCGCATTCTGTTCAATTATGGCGATGGCGTGCGCGAGCCAAAACTTTCTGAGCAGTTCAGTTCGCTCTACCAATTTCTTATCAATTGCACCAGTTGCAGTGGAGTTACTCCCCAGCAACTGCATATCGGCCCCTTGGCCGCTCCTGCCACGCGAACCTACGAAGGCGGCGTGGAGCAGGCTTTCTGGGGTCAGCGGATTGTCTTCCGCTCCAGCTACTTTCACAATGAGTACGGTAGGGAGATTGAATCTGTGGGCGCGCAGTTGCTAGTCCATCTGATTCCCAGCTTGACGCCACTTGATCTTGGTTCCAAGTACGCACAAGATGACGGACTCTATGTCAACACTGGAGCCTATCGCGCGCAGGGTATCGAAACCACCATCGAAAGCGGCATCGGCAAGAGCCTATTTTTCCGCGGCGGCTACACTTATCTCGACGCCGTCGTGCAGCGCTCCTTTGACAGCGACAATGAGGCGCTGCTGGGCGGCTATGCGCCCACCTATCCTTACGGCTGCATTCTCGGAACTGCAAACTGCATTCCTATTGGCGGGTATACGCCGCTGGTGGGAGCTCGACCCTTCCGACGTGCGCCGCATACCGGCTTCTTCGCCGCCAGTTATTCCGCGGGGAAGCTCACCGGAGTTTTCACATCGGCCTTTGCCAGCCGCAGCGACGACTCCACCTATCTGGAGTATCAGGACATCAATCAGGAGAATTCGCTGCTTCTGCCCAACCGCAATCTGGACTTCGGCTATGCCAAACTGGATCTGGGCGCAAGCTACAAACTGCTCCCCTGGCTGGGCGTCTATGGTCAGGCAGAGAACCTAACCAACAACCAACACATCGCTCCCATCGGTTATCCCAGCCTGCCTTTCAACATCCGCTTGGGCTTGCGCATTGAGTGGACCAAGGCCGTCAGCCGCTGATAGATTCGTGTTTCGTTCCGGGATGCGGTAAGAGGCGGATTTTGCACAACTATTTACCGTCTCTGCGCATCCCCGGCCCGAATTATAGCCGTGTTTTCCACCAGCGCCTTCTCTGATTGGCTTGGCGTGGTGTCTCTCTATCTGCATATGGGAGAACATTTTGCATGACATTGGCTCGGGTTGTTACATGAATAAGACCGCAG
This sequence comes from uncultured Occallatibacter sp., assembly GCA_964520005.1. Classification (GTDB taxonomy): domain Bacteria; phylum Acidobacteriota; class Terriglobia; order Terriglobales; family Acidobacteriaceae; genus Telmatobacter. The sequence goes on along the minus strand of CAZFMB010000137.1, from coordinate 6,637 downwards.
ATTTTCAGAGATTTACAATGCCTTAATTCTTGCTTACTATAGTCTTCTTTATGGAATTGTTTGTGTCTACGGCGCCCCCCATGCCGGATTATCGATTGCAACAGTCACCAGGAATACAGATGCAAGGAATTCCATATGCTTGACGCTTTACACCTTTTGTTTTCGCGCAAAATGAGGCGCTGCCGATCAACATCCCCAACGCATTCTCAACAAGCGCATATTCAACCCCGTAGAAATTTGGAGAGCCAACATGACCATGAATCAATTACGTAAGAGTTTTATCTGCCTGATGATTCTCACTCTGGCTGTGTGTTTGGGCACAGTAGCACTGAACGCGCAGACTTCCACCGAAGGTTCCATCTCCGGGACAGTTATGGATCCCTCCGGAGCCGTTGTCCCCGGCACCGCCGTCACCATCCACAATATGGGGACCAACGCCGAAATCAAGCTCACTGCGGATGCCAGTGGCTATTACAAGGCTCCGCTACTTGAGCCCGGCACCTATAGGGTGACCTTTGTTGCCGCCGGTTTTCAAACCTATCGCGCCGAAAACGTCATTGTCCAGGTCGCCCAGCCTACAGACATTTCGCCGCGCCTTACGGTTGGCGCATCCAGTACCTCTGTCGAGGTAACAGAACTGGCGCCGGTGCTCAACCTCGAGTCGCCGGATTTCCAGGCCACGCTGAATACCAGAGCGTTGCAGCAAATTCCCATTAACAACCGCCGCTGGTCCAGTCTGGCCATGACCACTCCGGGTGTCGTTTCGGACAGCAATGGATTCGGTCTGGTCGCGGTACGCGGAATCAGCCCAATTCTCAATAACATTGAGATCGACGGCGCCGACGACAACCAGGCATACTACGCTGAAGAACGCGGGCGCACCCGTGAGGCCTATTCGACAACGGGAGCCGCGGTCCGCGAGTTTGCCGTCAACACCGGTGTCTACTCGGCTGAGTATGGCCGCGCAGCCGGCGGTGTCATCACCTCCGTCACCAAGAGCGGAACCAACCAACTCCACGGGCAAGCCTATTTCTGGGATCGAGAGAGCAAATGGAATGCTGAAAACGATTATGCCAAGATCTCAGTTCTGAATCCGGTCACTAACACATATGTAGCCACTCCAATCAGGCCTAAGGACCTGCGCAAGATTTATGGCTTCACGGCAGGTGGGGCGTTGATCAAGGACAAACTCTTCTGGATCTATACCTACGATCAACATTCCCGCATCTTCCCCGGAACATCGGTTCCGAACGTAGCAGCTGCCTTCTACGCATTGCCAACAAGGGCGGCCAACTTGCCATCCGCTGCGCCGGCGAGTTTGTGCAATCTGTCAACCGGCTTTTTCAATACGACTTCGTCTGTTGACCCCAACTACACGCTCGACAGCCAGGCGTGTACATTGGCTGCTCGTCAGGTTGCTGCTGGAAGCCATACATTTACCAGCCTCACAGGTGGTTCTATCTCGGTCTCGTCCTACGACACAGCTGTGGTCGCCTACGACGATATGATTAGTGACCTTAACACGGACCTTGGCCCAGTGCCGCGCACCGGCTTCCAGGAGATCAATACCCCCAAGCTGGACTATCAGATCAACCCCAAAGAGCACGTAAGCGCTCTGTATCATCGCCTGCGTTGGGATTCGCCCGGAGGCGTTCAAACACAGGCTACCAACCCTTATGCGCGTGATACCTTTGGCATGGATTATGTCAAACTGGATTATGGCGTGGCCAAGCTCACCAGTCTCATCTCCAATAGCATTAGCAATGAACTGCTCTTCCAGTACAGCCGCGAGTTAGATGACGAGAGTCAGCAGCCGTACACCACTTACTCACAAGCCTACTTGACGGGCCCCGGCGGAAATGTGCCGGAGATTAATATCAACGAATCATCGGGCGGCGTATATGCTGGCTCGCCGTATTATTCCTACCGCAAGGCTCTTCCCGACGAGAGAAAGTGGCAGGTGGGTGATGTTCTTTACTGGAGCAAGGGCAATCATAGCCTGAAGTTCGGCGTAGATGCGGTTCACAATGACGATCTGATGAACAACACCTACGAGAGCAACGGCTATGAATCCTACAGCTACTTCGGCAACTACTTCAACGACCTGATCAACTCCAAAATGACGACTCCAGTTGGCACCTGTAACAAGAGCGCTTCTTCGGCCGGAACAGCCACGGGCAGCGCCGCACCTGCCACTGGAACCTATCCCTGCTATTCCTCATTGGCTCAGGGATTTGGAAATCCGGTATTCGAGATTGCCACCATGGATACGGGAGTCTATGGCCAGGATAACTGGAAATTCTCTCCGCGCCTGACCCTGGAACTCGGCCTGCGCTGGGACTATGAGGCTCTGCCCGCTCCCTCTGCCGTTGCTACTTCAGCCAACTCCACCAGCGGCGCAAACTTCTACACGTATCCCGGCTTGACCAACCATCCCAGCGACAAGATGAACTTCGGGCCTCGCATCGGGTTTTCTTATGACGTCTCTGGCAAGGGTAATACAGTGGTGCGCGGCGGTTATGGTATTTATTACGGTCGCATCACCAACGGAAATCTACTCAACATTCAGGTGAACACTGGCAGCGCCAACGCACAGTTAGGCACCACCTACAAGAACACCACCGTAGTCGGACCGTTGTTCCCGAATATCGCCACGACTGCCGCCACTGTCAATCCAAACTCCTACTTCATGGCGCCCAACCTGCGTAATCCGCAGGTGCAGGAGTTCGACCTGATGGTGCAGCATCATCTCGGGCATGGCACCTACATCCAGGGCAGCTATCTGGGAGCTCTGGGACGCGAGTTGCCCAACTGGCTAGACCTCAACCTTAATCCTGCCACCGTCACCAACGTGACAATAACCGTCTCTGATGCCTCGGGGCTGGGTCCGCTACCGAACGGAGCGACCTACTCGGTTCCTACCTACACCAGTTATGGCAACCAGGCTCTCTTCGGAACCAATGCGTCAGAGTTCCAGGCAATTAGCGAACTGATCAGCAACATCAACTCGAACTACAATGCTATGGTGCTTGAAGTCCTCAATCGCTCGCTGAAGAGCATTCAGTTCGACGCTAGCTACACATGGTCGCACGCTCTGGATTTCGCGCAGCAGGCCGGCACCACCACCTCGACAAATAACTGGTACGATCCCTACTCCAATCCGCGCGTCAACTACGGCGACTCAAGCTACAACGTTCCCAACAGGTTCGTGGCATACGCGCTGTATAACTTCCCGAGCGTCAACACAACCAACTGGGTTAAGTACGTGACTAACGACTGGAGCATGAGCGATAACTTCCAGATGCAGAACGGCTTGCCCTATACAGTCTCCGTCAGCTCATTTACTTCTCCTTCCATCGGGAGTTACTGGAATGGCTCATCCGGTTCCACGATGATTCCCTTCATCGGAGTCAATACCAAGAGATATCCGCGCCGAGAGGTCGATGACGTTCGCTTCCAGAAACAGATTTCATTGGACAAAGGCCGCAACCTGCAACTTATGTGCAACATCTTCAACGTTGCAAACCACCAGAACATCGACGGTTTAGGCACTACCGCCTATAAATTGTCGGGAACCACGGCAACATATCAGGGGCAGGTTGGAAATGCATCCCTCAATACCTACCGAGTACCCACCAGCTCGAACAACAGCGGCTTCCTTTACACGCCGCGTCAAATTGAATTCGCCGCTCGCTTTAACTTCTAAGGCGGCAGAGTTCTCTAATAGGGCGGCGGTTTCAACCGCCGCCCTATTTGGTTCACTGCCATTCCGGGGCTGAATCAGGTGCGCGGAAGTGTTGTGTTGAGCGAGGAAATGAAGCTAAATATGTGCCGATACGAGGCAAATGAGGTGAAAATCTGTCCATAATCCGCTTAAAACATGTTTGATATGGTCAAAGCGAATTTACAATATATTGCATATTTTAGGCTCACTTTATTCTCTTTTGCATATTAACCATTGAATTCCCAATACAGAAAAGATTAAAGTTAATTTCTCCTCAGGTTGTAAATTTGTACTTTTTGATGTTCTTGCTTCAAGAGGTTACCCATGAACTGCCCTAAATGTCAGTCTGCGTCCCTATCTGTCATTCCCGCCGAGATCCGTCTCTACCGTAATTGTCATCGCACCCTAAGCCATCCCCCTATGACTCCTTCGCCCGATGTCTTGGTTTGTCTTGATTGCGGCTGGTCGGAATTTTCCATTCCGCGCTCTTGGCTCTCCGCCGGTTGGCTGCGTTCCATGCGGCCACAGCCTGCTCCGGCAGCGCAGTCCATCGTCTCGACGAATGTGGCCGCGTTGGCCTGATAGAGGAGTAGCCGATCTTCGCCGTGCCGCTGGGTTCAGTTACCAGGCGGGTGAGTAGATCTGTTGCTACTTGTTAGATGAATACAACTTAAATCATCAAGTTGACTAAAAAGGCCCCCAGCCGAAACTGGAGGCCTTTTGTTCTTACGCCGAAGGCGCGTACGCCTGGACGGCCAGTCCTGCGGGGTCCCAAACGAGCGATCTTTTCTCGTTGGGGTGATCCTTAGTACATGCCGTCCATGCCGCCGCCGTGGCCGCCGCCGCCCGGTGCGGGCTTGGGCTCCGGAATCTCCACAACCAGGGCTTCAGTGGTGAGCAGCAGACCGGCGATGGAAGCTGCATTCTGCAGTGCCGTGCGTGTCACCTTGGTGGGGTCAATGACGCCGGCCTTCACCAGGTCCTCGTAGACACTCGTCAGGGCGTTGTAGCCGAAGTGCAGGTCCTTGGACTCCATCACCTTGGCCACCACGACCGCGCCCTCTTCGCCGGCATTGGCGACGATCTGACGCAGAGGCTCTTCCAGTGAGCGGCGAACAATCTGGGCTCCGATCTTCTCGTCGCCTTCGAGCGTCTTGAGCAGCGCGTCGACTGCTGGAATGGTGCGAACCAGAGCCACGCCGCCGCCGGGGACGATGCCTTCCTCGACTGCCGCGCGGGTGGCGTGCAGGGCATCCTCGACGCGAGCCTTCTTCTCCTTCAGCTCGGTCTCGGTGGCCGCGCCTACCTTGATGATGGCCACGCCGCCAACCAGCTTGGCCAGCCGTTCCTGGAGCTTCTCCTTGTCGTAGTCCGAGGTGGTCTTCTCGATCTGCGCGCGGATCTCCTTCACCCGGCCCTCGATTTCAGAGGGCTTGCCGCCTCCGTCCACGATGGTGGTGTTGTCCTTGTCGATGGTGATGCGCTTAGCCTTGCCCAGATCCTCCAGCTTCACGCCTTCCAGCTTGATGCCCAGATCCTCGGTAATGGCCTTTCCGCCGGTCAGGATGGCAATGTCGCCCAGAATCGCCTTGCGGCGGTCGCCAAAGCCCGGCGCCTTCACCGCGGCCACGTTCAGCGTGCCCCGAAGTTTGTTCACTACGAGTGTGGCTAGAGCTTCACCTTCAACGTCCTCGGCAATGATCAAAAGCGGCTTGCCGCCCCGGGCAACCTGCTCCAGCAGGGGAAGCAAGTCCTTCATTGCGCTGATCTTCTTCTCGTAGATCAGAATATAGGGATCTTCCAGAATCACTTCCAGCCGCTCGGCATCCGTGACAAAGTATGGGCTTAGATAGCCACGGTCAAACTGCATTCCGTCGACCGTCTCCAGCCCCGTGTGCATCGTCTTGGACTCTTCGATGGTGATGACGCCATCCTTGCCCACAACCTTGACGGCTTCGGCAATAATGTCGCCGATCTCCTGGTCGCCATTGGCCGAGATCGCGCCCACCTGGGCTACCGAACCCGGGTCCACGGGCTTCGACAGCTTGCCCAAAGCACCGCCGCTTGTCCACTTGCCTTCCTTATCGCGGGTGCCGATAATCGCGGCCACAGCCTTTTCAATGCCGCGGCGCAGAGCCATCGGATTGGCTCCGGCGGCTACCGTCTTCACGCCTTCGCGGAAGATGGATTGCGCCAGAACCGTCGCCGTCGTGGTTCCGTCGCCGGCTACATCCGATGTTTTTGAAGCAACTTCTTTTACCAGCTGAGCGCCGACATTCTCCATCGGGTCCTTCAGCTCGATCTCCTTGGCTACGGTTACGCCGTCCTTGGTGATGGTCGGCGATCCAAACTTCTTCTCGATGACCACGTTCCGGCCCTTGGGCCCAAGCGTCGCCTTCACGGCGTCCGCCAGCGTGTTGACGCCGCGCAAGATCGCCTGACGGGATTCTTCACCGTGTAAAATCTGCTTTGCCATTGCTGTATCTCTCCTTGAAAACAGTTCTTAGTTGTCAGTTCCCAGTTCTCAAATGTCGATTGTCAGTGAGCAGTTGTCAGTCTTAAGTTTTCAGCAACACTGCCAAACGACCGGCGGTCTTTACTGAGAACTGTGAACTGAGAACTGTGAACTGACTACTTCTTCACGATTCCCAGAACTTCTTCCTCGCGCATGATCAGAAACTCCTGGCCGTCGAGCTTGATCTCGGTGCCGGAGTATTTGCCGAAGAGAATCTTGTCGCCCGCCTTCACGTCCAGGGGGAAGACCTTGCCTTCGTCGTTGGATTTGCCCTTGCCCACGGCGATCACTTCGCCTTCCTGGGGCTTTTCCTTGGCGCTGTCGGGGATGATGATGCCCCCGCGAATGGTTTCGCCCTCTTCCAGACGGCGGACGAGGATGCGATCATGAAGCGGGGT
>CAZFMB010000136.1:0-9552 GCA_964520005.1 uncultured Occallatibacter sp. | reverse complement strand
GGGCACCGGCGACCGCAGCGAGAAGATTCGCACCTATAACTTCCCGCAGAACCGGATGACCGATCACCGCATCGGCTTGACCCTGCACCAGCTCGACCAGGTGATGGAGGGCCGCCTGCAGCCCATCGTCGATGCCCTTATCACGCATTACCAAGCGGAACAGTTGAAGGCCGGCGGCCAGGCTGCGTGAGATATGGCGACGGCGCGTAGCGTGATTGCCAGCGGCACGGAAAGCCTTACGACAGGGCCGCATCCGGAGCGCGCTCGTCAAGATGCGGAGACGCTACTGCTGGGTGTGCTGGAAAAGAACCGCGCCTGGTTGTTGACGCACATGGATGAAGAACTCGACCGTGGCGTTGTGATCCGTTACATGATCTTAATGAAATTGCGAAACAAAGGTGAGCCCATTCAATATCTCGCGGGCCAATGCGAGTTTTATGGTCTACCGATTCGCGTAAGCGCAGGCGTGTTGATTCCGCGGCCGGAGACCGAACACCTGGTGGATCAGGCACTCTTGCTTGCCGCAAGGTTTCAAGCGCCGCGCATCGTGGATGTGGGAACCGGCTCCGGCTGCATTGCAATAGCGCTGGCACGGCATCTGACCGATACGAAGATTACGGCGATTGATCTCTCGTCGAAAGCCTTGGTTCGCGCCAGCGAGAGCGCTGCACTCAACGGAGTTTCTCCCCGCATCCGCTTTCTCGAAGGCGATCTGCTTGCGCCGGTTGCAAACGAGCGATTTGAAATTATTGTCTCCAACCCGCCTTATGTGCCGGAGGCCGATCGCGCCACACTCTCCGTCGAGGTGCGCGATTACGAGCCCGCGCTGGCGTTGTTTGCCGGAGACGATGGTTTAGATGTTTACCGCCGCCTGATTCCTGCCTCATTTAGCGTGCTAGTTCCCGGCGGCTACCTCGTGCTCGAAATCGGCTACGGCAAATCGAATGCGATCACGGAGTTGCTCGCGCGCACTGGCTTTGAGCAGATCGAGTTCGTCCCCGATCTGCAAGGGATTCCGCGTGTTGTCTGCGCCCGGAGGCCTTAAACAGTAGTCCAAGGCCGTGGTTCCAACGTCTATGTGGATAGCGTGGTCTAAATGACCTCAGGAGTTGTCATGAGAATCCGTATGTTGCACGCAATCGTCTTTGGCCTCGCGTTCAGCCTTGCAGTTTCTGCTCAGGATGCGAACCAGCGCGGCGATCGCGGCGGATGGGGCGGCCGAAGCGGCTTCGGCATGAGCAATGGCATTACCGGAACCGTCACCGAAATCGCAGCAGACCACTACACCATCAAGACTGATGCGGGCGATACCTATACTGTCCACTTCAGCGTCAACACCCGTATTCTCAAGCAAGAGATCCAGCGCAGAGGCGAGGGCGGCGGCAATCCCCCGCAGATGCTCAAACCCACAGACATCAAGGTGGGCGACGCGATTGGCGTTATGGGAGAAGTGGATGCGGCAGCCAAATCCGTTGGCGCCGTGGTGATAGCGCTAATAGATCCTGAGCGCGCCAAACAGATGCGCGACTTGCGGGCCAACTACGGCAAGACCTGGCTTCAGGGAAAAGTGACGGCTATCAACGAAACCAAAGTCACGCTCTCTGGCATGATGGACAACACCGCCCACACCTTTGTGGCCAACGAGGACACCACCTTCCGCAAGCGCCGCGAACCGATCACCCTGGCCGATATTCAGGTGGGCTATGTGGTGCGTGTCGAGGGCGCGATGAAGGATGGAATTTTCGTAGCCACGTCGGTCGCCGTCATGGGCATGCCGCCAGGAGGAACGCCGACCGTTCCGCGCGACGCCGCTCCCGTGCAGCAACCCAGATAGTTAGGCGCGGGGTCGAAGCCAACACGCAGATTGCAGTTTTTCGGGTAGTACTGCTTGGAATGTTACATGCGCGTCAGGTAGTCAACCCTGCCGGTGTCTCCGCCCATACCAAGGCCTCGGTATAGCAGGCAACCAGGAACTCCTGGTCTAGGCCATAGGCGTGGAACACCGCATCACACGCGTTCCAGTCGCCTAGCTCATGGTGCTCCAGCCACTGCAGCAGACTGCGTTCGGTACTGGCCTTGCCCAGGAGTGCCTCACGAATCTCCTCACGCATGGGCAGCTCGTGGGCCAGTTTTTCCATGGGAAGGCGCAGCATGGCCGGCAGCAGGCTCAACATTCCCAGAAGGTACTGCTCTGTGGCATCCAGATCGTACATCTCGGCGGCCAGTTCGCAGAATCGCCCGCGCACAAAAGCCATGCGCAGAATTTCCGCTGGTTGCCCGGAGTTGAGTTCGCTGGCGATGGCCAGCGTGGCAATGCGGCGGAATGTGTCCTCGCCTACGGCCAGCAGCGCCGCTTGGATGGAGTTCACCTCCTGCCGAATGGCGCACATCGGCGAGTTGACCAGCCGCAGCAGCCGGTAAGTAAGTGATGGGTCGCGTTTCAGCAACATGGTCAGCTTGTGCAGGTCGAGCACCTTGCTGCGAAGAGCTTGCAGAATCTCGATCTGGGAGAGCCGGTTGGCGGGAATCTTCCGGTTTTCGAGCAGCGCCGGCCGGCAGAAATAATAGCCCTGAAAGAGCGTGAATCCTTCTTTGCAGGCCTGTTTGTACTCCTCCTGCGTTTCGATCTTCTCCGCAATCAGCGCCACCGTAACACCGCGAAGCCGCTGGAGCAGGCTCTTACGCTCCTCAGCGCCGGTCTGAAGAAAATCCACTTTGACGTAGTCAGCCATTTCGACCAGGGGATCGAAGCCCGGTTTCCATGTGAAATCGTCCAGCGCCAGCCGGAATCCCGCGGTCTTCAGCTTGCGACAGGCGGCAATCAGTTCAGGCGTGGGGTCCAGGCTTTCAAGTATCTCCAGCACGGTCATGCCGGAGGGCAATACATGCACCATCTCCTCGATCAACGACTCGCTCGTGCAGTTTACAAAGGCTGGCACCCCGCCGGTCAACTTTTCCAGCCCGAAGATGACAGTATTGTCGAGCATCGTGCGGGTGGCATGGTCGCCATCGCCACGAAAGAAAGCCTCTGGCCCTGCCCGGAATAGCAACTCGTAGCCATGCACCCGTCCGTTCAGATCCATAATGGGCTGACGCGCCAGATAGCGCAGCACACTACTATGCTCAGGCATCGCGAGTTGCGTGTTAGGGACACGTACAGCTTGCGTCGCCATGGACACCATCCCGAATGGTTCATCGGCTGGCTAGGCTCGCAACGTGAGGAAACTGAGAAAATTAGGCACACAGGAGTAATAATTCCGCAGCCCATACGGCGCTTTTCCGGCGCAGGGCCTACCCTCCCATGAACATACCGCCGTTCACATCCAAAACATGGCCGGTAATGTAGGAGGCCGCATCCGAGGCGAGAAATTTGACTGCCTGGGCAATATCGAGGTCCGTTCCCCGCCGGTCCAGGGGAATATTCGCCAGCATTGCTGCGCTCACCTTCTCGTCCAACACCGCGGTCATGGGCGTTTCAATGTATCCTGGCGCCACGGCATTCACAGTAATCCCCCGCGAGGCCACCTCGCGCGCCAGCGATTTTGTCAGCCCGATCAGCCCGGCCTTACTAGCCGCGTAATTCACCTGGCCGGCCTGTCCGGCGCGGCCCACCACGCTGGCCATATTGATAATCCGCCCCCAGCGGTTCTTGATCATCGGACGCAGCAGTGCCTGGGTCAGCAGAAACGGCCCGGTGAGATTGATGGCGATCACCAGATCCCAGTCGGAGCGCTTCATGCTCATCATCAAAGCGTCGCGGGTAATGCCTGCGTTGTTGACCAGAACCTCGACCTTGCCGAAGCGCTCGATTACCGCTTTAGCCCCAGCCTCAATCGATTCCTGGTTGGAGACATCCAGCCGGAAGGCCGCCGCCGTGCCGCCCATCGCCTGAATCTCCGCCGCCACGTGCGCCAGCTTTTCCTCGTTGATGTCCGCCACAGCCAGCGTGGCTCCGGCTTTCGCCAATTCCAGCGAAACGGCCCGCCCGATTCCCTGCGCAGCCCCGGTTACCAGCGCAATTCTTCCCTGCAAATCCGCCATATTCTCCCTTTGACCTCCGCGCAGAGAACTCCGCGCCCTTTCGAAGCTCATTATAAATGGGCCGATCAGCGCTTCGCAGGCTGCAACGCGGCTCTTCCCAGCCGCAACGCGCGATTGACGGCGCTCAAAATGGCGTCGAGGGATGCCGTAACAATGTTAGGATTCATTCCCGCGCCAAAGAGCGATTCCGATTCTCCGAATTGTATCTCGATAAATGCCATGGCGGAGGCGGATGCGCCTTTGCCGATGGCTTGCTCCTGGTAATCGACGACGTGTAGGTCAAGACTGAACTCCCGGTTCATGGCTTCGACAAAGGCATCGATCGGGCCATTTCCGTTCCCCGTGATCGCGTGTTCCGCGCCGCTATCATTGACCGTTGCGGAGATTGTAACGGCGCCCGCGCTGGAACTCTCGGAATATTGAATGCAGGAAAGCGGGCTGCGCCGATTGAGATACTCCTCCTCGAAGGCAACCCATAACTCCGCGGGGCGAATTTCGCGGCCTGTCCGGTCGCTGATCTTCTGAATGACTCGGCTGAATTCGATCTGCAATTTGCGCGGCAGCCGGAGGCTGTAATCGCGCTCCAGAAGATAGGCCACTCCGCCCTTGCCCGACTGGCTGTTGACTCGGATGATCTCCTGATAAGTCCGGCCAATGTCATTGGGATCCAGCGGCAGATAAGGAACCTCCCACAATGCCTTGCCCGCCTGAACCGCGAATCCCTTCTTGATGGCATCCTGATGGGAGCCGGAAAATGCCGTGAAAACTAACTCGCCGGCGTAGGGATGGCGCTGATGCACAGGCAGCTGATTGCAAAACTCGGCGCACTCGATCACACCCGGCAGGTCGGAGAAATCCAGCTCCGGATCGATGCCCTGGGTGTATAAGTTCAAGGCCAGAGTTATCAGATCGACATTGCCGGTGCGCTCGCCATTTCCAAAGAGCGTGCCCTCGACGCGATCGGCGCCGGCCATGATCGCCAGCTCCGCCGCTGCTACCGCGGTGCCCCGGTCATTGTGCGGATGCACGCTCAGGAAGATGGAATCACGATTCCTGAAGTTGCGGCCCATCCACTCGATCTGATCCGCATAGACATTGGGCGTGGCGTTTTCAACGGTAGCCGGCAGATTGATGATGACGCGATGCTCCGGCGTGGGCTTCCAGACGGCCAGTACTGCCTCGCAAATCTCCAGCGCGTAATCCAGCTCGGTCCCGGTAAAACTCTCCGGAGAATACTCGAAGATCCATTCCGTTCCCGGATAGGATGCCGCTATATCTTGAAGCATCCGCGCGCCGTCGATGGCGATCTTCTTGACGCCCTCCCGATCCATCTTGAAGACCACATCGCGCTGCACCGTCGATGTCGAGTTATAGAGGTGAACAATGGCGCGAGGCGCGCCCCGCAATGCCTCGAATGTGCGTCGAATCAACGGCTCGCGAGCCTGCGTCAGCACCTGCACGGTTACATCCGGCGGAATGCGCCCCTTGTCTATCAGTTCACGGCAAAAATCAAAATCCGTCTGCGAGGCAGCGGGAAATCCCACTTCGATTTCCTTGAAGCCCAGCTTGACCAGCAGATCGAACATTCTGTTCTTGCGCTCCGCATCCATCGGGTCGATCAGAGCTTGATTCCCGTCACGCAAGTCAACGCTGCACCAGATCGGCGCCTTGTCGATGGTCTTGCCCGGCCATGATCGATCGTTCAGCTGGACGGCTGGAGTCGGAGAGTACTTAGTTTTTGGATGATTCAATGTCGGTCTCTTTTCGCTCTGTCGCGAATCTCCCGCTTCGAGAGACGTTCTCAATCAAATTGAATGCTGCGGTTGGATTGAAGACGCGCACTATGCAGGAGCTTCCGGTGCATACATAACAATTTTAGAGGAAAAGGGATGGCAGCGGTTCCAGCCATAGTCTTTGGGCAGTGGTGCAATTCCCGGTTAGTCGATGACTCGACAGAATCCGTCAGCGCGGCTGTACAATTCAGGAATTAAATCTTCTTGATGGTCGGTCATGATTCAGACTTTTTTGGACTCATTGGAACCGGACGGAGAGCAGCTTCTTTGCGAGATTTCAAAGCACATCACAGATGACATGCTTGAGGAAATCGCATTGGCCGACTACGGCGAGGGCCAGGAGCAGCATCTCACAGCGCTTCGCAATTTGCGAGGCACCGGTAAGTTCGTTGAACCAATGTATTGGTACCCTTGCGAGGTTCTCGAATTGATACGCAATTCTGAGCCTATGGATGCCTCATGGAAACCTGGAAGCTTCGGAATCCGAGGTCATTGGATGCGGGCGTTCGCAAGCGCGGCTTTGCTTCGAGCTCTTGGACCTCCATGGGAGTACAACGCAGACCCGGCGCGACCGAGCTTCACGCTGATTCAGTTGATTTACAGCCTTCGTCCCCTTCCCGTCGATCTCACTTCGGCAGCAGTACGCATGCTGGCGTGGTTAATGCTGCATTCGGATCTCGAAGGGTTTGACGAACAGGTCATCTACTACGGAGTTGGACTGCTATGGCTGGCCATGCACCGCAACCCTCAGCCACCTGATCGCGATCTGGTAGATCTGTCCGAGTGGATTGTCAGGCGCGAGTCGGAACTCGCCAAGCAGCTTCCTGGAGGTTTCGACAGATGGTTGTTAGGAATCTGCGGAAACAATCCACCACCGTCACCTTGGGAGACTTTAGGGTTGGAACTTCGCAGCCTAGACCTCGGCAGTCACCAAGAGCAGTTGCAGGAATGGGTAAAGTTGATCGGGTGCGAGTTAGCGAGCCACACCGCGTCTTGAGAACACCGGCAAACTAAGCGATCTGGTTGTATCGTCGCGGATTCGGAAACTACACCACACCGCCAAAGACTATTCCCTACTCCCTGGCTGGTGGCCCTTGTCTCATACGGAATTTTATTAAGTTGAGGGTGCCTCGGATCCCTCGCATTTGCGGGATCCGGGATACCACCAACCCCATACGCGAATCCTTCAGTACGACTCCCCTGACCACCCTGATCACTGTTTTGCAGATTATTTCCCCACTTCGTGCACAATGATCCTCAGAAGTCTTCCCTCCAATCGTCCCGGTACGTCATCTTCGCGCATCTTTTCAGTCTGAAGAGGCCGAAACGTCCCGTAACTCCTTATCCTGGACTATTTTGCAGGGAACTCCTTTGTTATGAAGATTTTGCAGCGCAACCCTGTCTGTAACCTATAGAAAACAAGGATTTTGCGCCCAAAATACGGGTGGGGGGGTAGGCCGTTCAGGCACCAGCTTTGCCGTCGGAACAAACCAAAACCCCGAAGATGTGCCCGAACATGTAATGCCGGTTTCTTGGTTATTTTGTAAGAGGCTCTCTATTCCCTGTCTTTTCACCCCGACGGCGTGGCCACCGCTGTTACAGGCCGCGCTACCATCGCCGGGCGCACCAACTCCGCCGGCCACACATAAACCGCCAGTTCGCGCGAGTAGTGCAGCACAGGCTCCTGGTCCGGCAGCCGCAGGCCGAGCACATCTGCCAGATCGTTCTGCTCGATCTCGGCCTCGGCTTCTTCCAGCGGCCATGAGGTGTGATGGAGGTTTGCGCGGATGGGCTGCCCATCCAGGTTGGTCGAGAACAGGCAGTAACGCTCGATCAGGAAGTACTCCAGCGTGCCGGGACGGCTCTCCGCCAGTTTCTTCGATGGGCCCAAACCGCGGTAGCGCGCCTTGAAGACCACCGGCCGGCCGGCAAATCGCCTCCGGCTATAGAACGAAAACTCCCGCTCCGTTCGCTGCTCCAGACGCATCTTTGCCCAATGGTAGGGCAGGCGATAGAAGGCGCGCCCCGCCCCCACCGCCAGCAGGTTGCTGGCATCCAGCGAGAGACAGACCACCCCCTGCGTTCCGGTCCGCTCTTCGCTGACATAGGTGCGCAAACTCAGATCGGGAAAACTGCGCGCCCCCGGAATCGGCGGCAAGCCGCGAACCTTGACCCGGTCCATCCAAAAGGGCATGATTCCCAGCCAGGCGGAACCCTGAAAGGTGTCCACCTGCAAGCCCTCGGGGATCAGCGGCGCAAGCGATGAGGCTGGAACCGGCCAGTGCGCGAAGAGCAGATTATTCCACCGCTGGGAGATCAGCCAGCGGCCCGGCGGCATGGGATGCGGATCGCGTGCAATGTGTATCGAATCCTCCCGCATGGCCCGATTGCTCCTTATACTCCCTGTGGTTGCAGATTCGTCTGTCTTGATAAATGCCTGGGGTGGAAGAGCGAAAGTAATCCTCAAACCGCCCCTATGCCGTATTCTGTTCGCGAGAGCTCAGAATGTCCAGTGAATCTATTATGCCCCCCGGAGCCCGCAACCAGACGGAAGTCTTCGCCATCCATGGAGCCGATCCCGAAGTGCTGGCCTACGCCATGGCCAAGTACTCCCGCTCGGCTCTCTCCATGCGCGAATCGCTGGCCGAGATCAGCTCGCAGCGCGCCGAGCAGTTTCTAAACACATTTTATTTTCAATACGGCCACCGCTCCATCGCCGACCTGGCCCACGTCGCCATGTCCGTGGAAAGACTCAGCTTGCTGGCTGCTATCGCGCTGGTGGACGAACAGCGCTGGGACGGCCAGGAGCGCTCCACAAGGTATCAGAACTTCCTCAAATCCGGCTGGTTTTTCCCGGATTTTGGAGCGGATTCCGCCTCGGCGCAGCTTTATTCCGAGACCATCACGAACCTCTTTGGTGCCTACAAGCGCGTTAACGAAGCGGTTTTTGATGCCCTGCGTCGGCGTGTTTCTTGCCCGGAAGGTATGAAGCCAGAGGCTTACGAGCGAACCCTCAAAGCGCGCGCCTTTGACGTAGCTCGCTACCTGCTTCCCCTGGCCACCAACACCTCGCTAGGCCAGATTGTGAATGCGCGGACGCTGGAAACCCAGGTCTCGCGGTTGCTCTCCCACCCCGCCGCCGAGGTACGCGACCTGGGACTGAAGCTGCGCGAAGCCGCCACCGGTCCCGCCTGGCAGATCAACGCTCAGGCCGGCGCCGCGTTTGTTGAAAAGCTGACGGCGGCGAATGCGGAGTTGGCCGCAGAGGCCGCCTACCTGCTCACCCGCGAGGTCCGCAGCTCTCCCACGCTGGTCAAGTACGCCCAGCCCAACGAGTACGAGATTCAGACGCGCGCAGAACTGGCGCAAGCCTCCGCCGAGCTTTTGAAAAGTCTGCCACACGCTGGATCGCCTTATGCAGTTGTCGATTTGGTCGATTACACCGAATCGCTCGAGGTCGAGCTGGCCTCCACGTTGCTTTACTCTGCCAGCCATCACCCCTACCGGCAGATTCGCGATCTGGTTGCCGAGCTTCCAGCCGCTCGTGTAGCGGAGATCGTCGAGCTAGGGTTACGTCATCGCGGCAAGCACGACGAGGCACTCCGTGCCTTTCACGCTGGAGCTTCGCTCCGGTTTGACATCTTGTTGGACATCGGCGGCTTCCGCGACATGCACCGCCATCGCCGCTGCACGCAGATCATCCAGCCCTTCACCGCTC
>CAZFMB010000135.1:0-9594 GCA_964520005.1 uncultured Occallatibacter sp. | reverse complement strand
TGACCAGCAAGATCGCCAACCCCAAGACGCCGGCCTATCCCACCACCACCATTCGCCTTAACCGCGCCGAGGCGGGAATGCCCGACGAGGCGCAGCGCTTCCATCCGGTTGCGGCGCATGGCGACTCCATCGCCGAGGCCATCGAGGAAGAACGGGGGAACCTGTGAGCTGCTACTTTCTGGAGTCCACTGCCTTCGCCAAGCTCTTTGTGCAGGAGCACGGCACCAGCGCACTGATCAGCTTGATGGAAGCCGTCGAGGACAATCGCAAGCTGATCTCCGCATCCACGCCGCTGGAGGTCTACGGAGCCATTCGCCGGCGCGAGCGCTCTGGCGACATTACCCCGGAGGACGCCAACGCCGCGCTCGAAAGCTTGCGCATGGAGGCAGCTCGCATGGTCCAGGAGCCGCTCAATCCGGCGGTGCTCGAAGCCGCGCGCCAGCTTCTAGATCGAACCACCCTGCGCTGGCCCGACACACTGCAACTGGCCGCCGCCATCGTCGCCCGCGACATGTTCCAGGCCACGGAGATTATCTTTGTCTCCGCCTCGCCGCTGTTGCTAGAAGCCGCTAAGAGCGAAGGCTTCCACACCATCGATCCGGCTAAGGAAGCGGAGGCGGTGACGGAAGCCGCTGAGTAGGCTGAACGAGGTCTCACATTTAAGAAGCGGGATGTGGGTGCGTAAGGCAGATAAGTGCATGTGTTGTACGGAGCGTTTAGTGAGCCATAAGAGGAAGACGACGCGAAAACAGCCGTCGGTGATGGATCCTGCCACAAGGCCGCATTCTTACCCGCACAATGAAAAACGAATATCTATCCAGACAAAGCCGACCGGAAGAAAGATCGAATTAGTCCTTACAATTATTGGCCTTGCTGTCGCTTTTGGATCGTGGGGCTATTTCGCGTTAGAGCCTGCGCCAAACATATATATCGGGTCAGGTTTCTTGGGGGTCTGCTTTTTTCTATTTGGTGCGGCTTTCTGGATACACTTTGACTCACTTGCAGCATGGAGGATTATGCTGCTATCTGTTGTAGGTATTTTATTAAGTATTCCATATTTTCATTGGATTCATCAGTTTTCGCGTCCTAGTTTTACATTTATAGTACCGGGCGTCGTAGTGAACAGTGATTCATGGGACTTCATAGTCAATCATAGGGGACCAAATAGCAGTGAATCCGTTGAAATTCTATTCATTGATTTAGACAGACAAAAGGACGTATTGCGGAAGTCACCCCTCTATTTATCGCCGCAGAATATTGATAGCTATGAACGAATTTTAAAGTACCCAGAAGTAAATCCAAATGGGCGAGGGCAGCTTTTCGCTCTGCAGTTCATATGGACTCCCCCTGTCCTGGATCATGAGCATTACACGATAGACATTACCGCCAAGGATAGGAATATACATCAAGATCTTCAAGTTGAAAGAGTCGAAGGCAAATGGCTTTGGGCAACTCAGATTAAGGATAGCGAGAATGGGGAATTGCTGGTGAATTGTAAGGACCCGGGCTTTCCATACGGTCCCAAGGCAGCGATTCGATGTTTTCCAGAGATGATTAGACCTGGCAACTGATGCCTTCTAGCCTAGTGATTCGTTACTCCCGCCGAAACCTAGTCATTAGCTCAAACTCATCGCGCAGCGTCGTCACGCATAGTATTTCGCGCAGCGGTTCAATACGTTACACAACCGCGTGAACCGCATCCTTACAAACCTCTGCCAGCCGCCCGATGCCTTCCCGAATCATTTCCGGCGAGGCATTGGAGAAGTTCAGGCGCATGAAACGCTGGCCGCTTGAATCGGGGAAAAAATCCCGCCCCGGCACAAAGATCACCTTGCGCATAAGCGCTTCGCGCAGCAGTTCGTTGGTGTCCACGCCCTCGGGACAGGTTACCCAGAGAAACATTCCTCCCTCCGGATGCGTCCACTTAAATCCCGGAGGCATGGTTTCACGCAGAGTCGCATCCATGATTGCGAAGCGTTCTCCGTAGGCTTGCCGGATGCGCTCGATGTGGGCGTCGCTGTCGAAGTCCGTCAGGTAGCGATGTACAATGCGCTGGTCCAGGCTCGAGGTATGCAGATCGGCCGCCTGCTTGACAATCGTCAGCTTGCGGCGAATCTCCTCGGTAGCAACCACCCAGCCGATCCTGAGCCCAGGCGCGATGGTCTTTGAAACGGTGCTGAGATAGATAACAATCCCTTCACTGTCCAGCGATTTGATCGAAGGAATCGTCTTCCCCGCGTAACGCAAGCGCCCATAGGGATCGTCCTCCAGAACAATCAATCCATAGCGAGCCGCAATCGAATAAAGAGTCTTGCGGCGCTCGGCGGCGAGCGTCCTGCCTGTGGGGTTCTGAAAATTCGGAATCGTATAGAGGAACTTAGGCCTTTCGCGCTCGATCAATGCAGGCAACTCCTCCGGGATCAGACCGAGATCATCGGTAGGAACCGTGACAAAGCGAACTTCGAATGTCTGAAAGGCCTGAATGGCGGCCATGTAGGTCGGGCTTTCGGTCAGGACGCAATCTCCCGCATCCAGAAAAATCTTTCCAGTCAGATCCAGCGGCTGCTGCGAGCCGGTGGTGATGAGAATATCTTCGGCGGAGCAATCGATGCCTCGCTTGCGAGATTCCGCGGCAAAAATCTCCCGCAGCGGAGCGAAGCCCTCGCTGGGGCTGTATTGCAGCGCGGACGCGCCGGTCTCGTGAAGAACGCGCTCCGTGGCAGCGAGTATATTATCCACGGGAAAAAGTTCCGGCGCGGGAAGGCCTCCGGCAAACGAGATAATCTCCGGCTGTTCGGTAACCTTGAGAATCTCGCGAATCGTCGAGGTGTGCACACTGTCCATCCTGCGCGCGAACCTAATATTCATATCTTCTCCTTGCATCCTGAAAGCTGAATTCCGGCTTTATCACACCCGCCTGAATTTATTGGCCTGCTCGAACTCATCACGCAACTCCGGCGTGCGCAGGTTTTCGCGCAGGTGGGCAAGTCGCTGTTCCAGCGCCAGCAACACGGCCTGAACCGCTTCGGTGTTGGTGAGGGCGATGTCGCGCCACATGGAGTAGGGGCTGGCTCCCAGCCGCGTCATCTCACTGAGGGCGCGTCCGCCTACGTTTTTCAGCTCCGGCGCATCGCCGACTTTTTCCTCCAGCAGCGCGCTCATCGCCGTGGCCACAAACTGCGGCAAGTGGCTGACCCATGCAACCAACTCGTCGTGGCGCGCGGGGTCGATATCGATGCACTTCGAACCCATGGCGGCGACCCACTCCCGCCAGTCTTGTACGAGTGCCGCGGCAGTTGATGAACGTTCCCAGGTGGGAACATCAGTAAAAAGCCAGACGCGGTCGCGAAAAAGGTTGGCGTCGCCCAGTGCCGCTCCGCCCCGCTCCTTGCCCGCCATCGGATGCCCCGGCAAAAACGCCGCGCGCTCCGGCGTGTTGAAGAGCCGCTCCGCTGCTTCGGAAATTATTCCTTTTGTACTTCCTACATCAGTCACCAGATGCTCCGGCCCCAGCACGCCGGCCAGCTTCTCCATATAATCGAGCGTCGCGTAGATCGGCACCGCCAGCAGCACCACTTGGCTCTCTCGCGCCATCTGCAAAGGGTCAGTTGCAACTGAGTCGATGGCTCCAGCCTCCAGCGCCCGCCGCGCCCCCTCCGCACCCCGGTTCCAGCCCACAATCGAGCCGCGATAGCCCGCCGCGCGCAATGCGAGGCCTACCGATGTACCCAGTAGTCCCGTGCCCAAAATGGAGATGCGCTCGATCATGTAGCAGTCCTCATCAACCCCAAATCATTATCCACATTAACTAACGTTCCAGCAGTCACTTACTTCTGCCTCGGTCCAAGTCTTGAATTGTCTGCCAAACAGCTCTAAATAGCATGTCAGGAAGCTTGCCGCGTGTCGAAAAACGTTTCCTACATCATACTCGCGTGCTTTTTGTGACCAGACTGGTCCGTCTGAACGAAGTTGGAGATAGTGATCGGCGAGATGCACGTCTGCATGAGTAAAAGAGGAAAGTTCTGCGTAGAAAATGTCATAGGCTTCTTCATGATCAACTTCAGTCGCGATCTGGCGTATGGACTTACCCGTCCAGTTCTGAAATTCGGAAGTCTTTCCATTCTTGTTCATCCGTGTGAACTGAGTAGCAACCGAGTCGAATTTTCTAACAACTTCACTCTCTCGCTGTGCCCAGTAATTCTGCCAAAGAAGGTCCATGGCCTCTCGCCACTGTGGATCTTTACTGCTGCGATGCTTCTTACATGCATCCATTGCGTGTTTATTCAGGACCTCAGTGAAGTGGATGTATTGAGGAACACGTTCCGCGGGAGCATTCGTGATGTAGTGAGCCGTTACATCAACTTCAAACATCGTGCGAGCGATCGTATAACCCACAGCAACGGGATACCACTCGTTACCAAATGAACTCGAAACCCGCAATAAAGTTTCTGAGGCCGACAAATTCTGGAGGAGAAAGCACAACATGAGAGAGGTGTACCCTAGATCAGCTTGAACAAGGGGTACGCCATTAGCCGTTCGACCACCAAGATCAACTAAACGCCGTAAGACCTCCTTATGCTGATCGACCGTAAGAAATAACACAAGAACCTCACTCCCACAACATCTTTGCTTCCTAATAACTCAATTTCTACAGCGTTCGTCCAATTGCCCCATTAATCACCCGCAACTCGCCCATCCATGCCTTATGCCGGGCTGACCTTGAACGCATAAGCGTAGTCACACGGCTTTTGCGCGGGAAGATCGATGCTCACTCCGTCAGCATCGCGATTCCATTTCAGCTCTCCCTTGTACCCGAGAAGCCCCACCTTCCCAATCTGTCTTGGGTAATGCGGCGAGTTTAATCCAAGCGACGTTACCACCAGCTTTCCATCGCCGGGCCACGCAAGAGCGATTGCGTAGAGCAGATCGCCCTTTTGAGTAAAGCGAATGTCCCCCGCTGCGAAAGTATGCGTGAACAGCGTATATGCCCCGCTGGCGCCAACCTTGGTGGGGCCTTCGCCGAAGATCCGCCAAGGGCGCGTGCCGTGGATTGCCTCGCCGTTGATCGCATTCCACTTGCCAAGCTCATCGAGAAACTTCAATTCATCGTCGTCGGGCTGGCCGTCTCCGGGCAGCGGAATGCTCAAAAGCAAATTGCCGTTCTTGCTGACAATGTCCACCAGCACGGGCACCACCAGCGCAGCGGTCTTATAGGTGTGATTCTCGAAGATCGACCGCTTGTAATGCCAGTTGCCGATGCAGGCCTCCGTCTGCCAGGGCTTCTCTTGCAAGCCCCTCGCCGAATCCCCCTCGAAATCTCGCGTCATGGTTCCCCAAATCGGCTCCGGAACGCTCTTCAGGTCGAGAACGCCCTCGAGTTTTCCTCCGTGGGAGCGCATATTGGCGTTGTAATAATACGCCATGATCACCGGCGCCAGGTCCGGAATGCCCAGCCATACCTTCAGGTCCAGAACAGGCCCGCCGTCATCGAAGTCGAAAACCGGGTTATCGTCGAAGGTGAAGGTGTCAGGATTGTACTTATCAATAACATCCTGAACACGCAGCATAAAGCTCTTTACGAACTCAGGACAGGGCGTGTTCTTCAAGTGGGGCGTGCCATTCAATAGCTGAGGGTCCATGCCCTCCCACCATTTGCCTTTGCCGTCGGCCTTGGTCATCACTCCGTCGTATGGAACGCCCGCCAGAGGACCCTCCTTGTCGCTCTGATACCGGACCGGCAGGAATTCGTCCCACGTTCTGTGCGGCGTCCCATGATAACTCACGCCAAACCGCAGTCCGTGCGATCGCGCCACCTTCGCCCACGTGCCCACGATGTCCCGCTTGGGACCAACATTGACGGCATTCCACGGCTGGTATTTGGAATTCCAGCAATCGAAATTGTCATGGTGGTTAGCCAGCGCGACCATATACCCGGCTCCAGCCTTTTTGTAAAGCTGAATGAGCGCCTCCGGATCCCATCTCTCAGCCTTCCACAAATGACAAATATCCTTGTAGCCGAAGACCGAAGGGTGGCCATAATGCTTGACGTGGTACTCGTAATAAGGATCCCCTTGCCGGTACATTCCGCGTGCATACCAGTCCCCCTGCCCGGGTACACACTGTGGATCCCAATGAGCCCAGATTCCAAACTTCGCATCCCGAAACCACTCGGGACACCGATACGCCTTCAAGGACTCCCAATCCGGTAAAAACGGTCCGTCGGGAATGGAGCCTCTAAAAAAACTTGATCTGGATTTAGCGGAGCAAAGCTTCGTGAGCGCCAGGATGGATATGCCACCGCCGATGAACTTCCTGCGATTGAAACTCATATCCCCTCCATCCACATAGTTGATAGTTTTTCTCGCCTAATCAATAAGCCAATCATTCGGCGTATCACAATTCACATTGTTCTTCCCACCGCCGTGGCAATCACCCGCAACTGGCCCATCAGCTCCTCGAACTGCTCGAGGTAGAGGGTTTGCGCGGCGTCCGATGCGGCCTTGTCGGCATTGGGATGCACCTCGACCAGAATCGCGTCCGCTCCCGCAGCCACCGCGGCCCGTGCCATGGGAGCCACCATATCGCGGCGGCCCGTGCCATGCGAGGGGTCGGCGGCGATGGGTAAATGTGAGAGCTTGTGAATCATTGGAATGGCGGAGATGTCCATGGTGTTGCGCGTGGAGGTTTCGTAAGTGCGGATGCCGCGCTCGCAGAGAATCACGTCGTAGTTGCCGCCGGCCATGATGTACTCGCAGGAGAGCAGCAGCTCTTCGAGAGTGGCGGCGATGCCGCGCTTGAGCAGCACCGGCTTGCGCATCTGCCCCAGCTCGCGCAGCAGGTTGAAGTTTTGCATGTTGCGCGCGCCCACCTGGAAACAATCGACGTAGAGCGACATCTCCTCGATTTGCGAAATCTCCATGACCTCGCTGACCGTGAGCAGGCCGTGTTCCTGCGCGGCCTCGTGCATCATTTGCAGTCCCGGAATGCCCAGGCCCTGAAAAGCATAGGGCGAGCTGCGCGGCTTGAAGGCGCCGCCCCTGAGGAAGCTGGCGCCGATGGCCTTCACGCGCGCGGCGGTCTGAAACATCTGCTCGCGGCTTTCAATCGAACACGGTCCGGCCATCACGGCCACCTGTTCGCCGCCCACCTTCACGCCGTTCGCGAATTCGATGACCGTGCCCTCCGGGTGAAAGGCGCGGCCGGCCAGCTTGTATGGCGAGCTGATGCGAAGCACGTTGAGCACTCCTGGTAACACTTCAAATTTGCTCAGGTCTACATTGGCGGTAGGTCCGACGCCCGCCAGGATGGTCTGCGACGTGCCGGTGGTGCGATGCACGCTGACCCCGGCTTCCTCCATAACTTCGATGACGGCATTGATCTGTTCTTCGGTCGCTCTCTCCTGCATGGATACGATCATGGTTTGTCCCCTATCTTGGTCGCGGCTGTTTCAGGACCGGCGCCGTGGCCCGAGGCAGCGGCGCGGGCATTCCTCTCTGATGCCAACTCATTTCTCTGCAAGGCACGCATCACGTCGATGATGCGCTCGTAGATATGCGTCAGCTCAATGTCCGGCAAGGGACCCTTGTTGGCCGCGCGCACGTTTGCGTAGACCACCTTTTCGCGCGCCGGCTCGTAGATAGGCAGCGAGGTGGCAGCCTTCAGGTGGCCCACCATCTGTGCGGCGCGGGCCCGCTCGCTCAGCAGTTCCACAAGCTGGCGGTCCAGAACGTCAATTTGTTCTCGCAATTCTTCCAGCGTCATTTCATCCTCGTGTTGAAAGGCTAGAGGCTCGCTCTTCTTATCGGACCAACGCCGCCTGCGACTGGCGAAGGCCCTTGATAAATCGAGATACCGCGGCGGGCGCCGTATCGCCGGTCGAGCGTTCGATCAACTCCACAATCGCACTGCCTATTACCGCCGCATCGGCGAACTCAGCCACCTGTGCAACGTGCTCCGCGTTGCTGATGCCAAAGCCAACGGCAACCGGCAGCCCCTTTCCGGCGGGTCCAGTCCATCGCCGAATGCGCTTGACCAGTGAGGCCGCGTCGGAGGTTAGGCTCTGCTGCGCGCCAGTGATGCCCACGCGCGAGATGGCGTACACAAAACCCTTGGAGTGCGCCGCGATGGCCTCCAGCCGCTCATCGGGGCTGGTCGGCGCGGCGAGAAAAATCGGCGCCAGCCCCACGCGGGCCATTTCGCGGAGGTACTCGCCGGCCTCTTCGACAATCAGGTCGGTCACCAGCACGCCATCCACGCCTGCGGCCGCCGCATCGCCGGCAAACTTCGTCAAGCCGTAGCGCAAAACCGGATTGAAATAGGTGAAGATCACCAGGCCCGCTTCACTCCGCGCCGCGCGAATCTCGCGGGCCAGCTTGATCACGTCCTTGAGCCGCGTTCCCTTGGCAACCGCGCGCTCCATGGCGCGCTGAATCACAGGCCCATCGGCCAGCGGATCGCTGAACGGCACGCCCAATTCGATCACATCGGCGCCCGCGTCGATGGCCGCAAGCGCAATTTCGCGCGTGGCATCAAGGCTCGGGTCGCCTGTTGTCAGATAGATAACCAATCCGGGTTTGTGATCGAAACGTATCGTCATTGCCGCTCACGCTCCCTGAATCTTCAACTCGCGCGCCAAAATTCCCATGTCTTTGTCGCCGCGTCCAGAGAGGTTCACCACCAGTATGTCACGAGTTTGCATGGCGGGAGCAATGCGCAGCGCCTCGGCAACGGCGTGCGCGCTTTCCAGAGCCGGCAAAATTCCCTCCGTCCGCGCCAGCCGTACCACTGCGTCTAATGTGGCTGCGTCATTCTGCGAAACGTACTCGGCGCGCCTGGTGTCGTGCAGCATGGCGTGCTCGGGTCCGATAGACGCATAATCGAGGCCCGCCGAAACCGAATGGGTCAGAGCGATCTGGCCGTTCTCATCCTGCAAGACATAGGAATACGTCCCCTGCAAAACCCCAGGCGCTCCGCCGCTGAAGCGCATCGCGTGATCGCCCAGCGCTGGGCCGCGGCCGCCGGCTTCTACGCCGATCAGCCGCACCTCGCGATCTTGAAGAAACGAGTAAAATGCGCCAATGGCGTTCGAGCCACCACCCACGCAAGCAATCACAGCCGTGGGCAGCCGCCCTTCGCGCTCCAGAATCTGCTCCTTTATCTCGCGGCTGATGCAACGATGAAAGTCGCGCACCATGGTCGGATAGGGATGTGCGCCCAGCGCCGAGCCCAGCAGATAATAGGTCGTCCGGACATTGGTGACCCAGTCGCGCATGGCTTCGCTGATGGCGTCTTTCAACGTCTTCGATCCCGACGAAACTCCGCGGACTTCCGCTCCCAGCAGCCTCATGCGCAGGACATTCAACTCTTGCCGCGCCATGTCCACATCGCCCATGTAGACCACGCACTCCAACCCCAGCAACGCGCAGACCGTTGCCGTCGCCACGCCGTGCTGCCCCGCTCCGGTCTCGGCGATGACGCGCTTCTTGCCCATTCGCTTCGCCAGCAATCCCTGGCCCAGCGCATTGTTGATCTTGTGCGCCCCGGTGTGCAGCAGGTCTTCGCGCTTCAAATAAATCTTCGCCCCGCCCAACTGCT
>CAZFMB010000134.1:0-9631 GCA_964520005.1 uncultured Occallatibacter sp. | reverse complement strand
TAGTTCGGAATCATATTTGTTGCGGATGCCGCCGGTTTGTCGCGTGGGGTCGAGCTGGCGAGCAAGTGCATTGGTGCGCGTGTAGAAGTCGTGATTGTCGCGCGACTCGTTGATGCGCACGCCCCAGAGGATGATGGAGGGGTGATTCCAATCTCGGCAGATCATGCGGTCCACGTTATCCACGGCGAGGTCTTGCCAAGCGAGATCGCCGATATGCTGCCAGCCGGGAATCTCTTCGAGGACGAGGAGGCCGATCTCGTCACAGGCGTCGAGGAAGTGGCGCGACTGCGGATAGTGGGAGGTGCGGACGATGTTGCACTTGAGATTCTTGCGCAGGATGACGGCGTCCTGTCGCTGCACGCGGGCGGGCATGGCCTGACCCACCCAGGGGAAGGTTTGATGGCGGTCGAGGCCGCGAAGCTTGACGATGTTGCCGTTAAGCGAGAAGCCCTGAGGAGTGAAGCGTGCTTCGCGGAAGCCGATGCGGCGCGAGTCATGGTCTATCAGATGGCCGCTATCCAGCAGCCGAACCTCGACGCGATAGAGCTTGGGCGTGCGCAGATCCCACAGCTCAATTTTACCGAGATTGTCGATGTGAAGCGTGCATGGATTGTTTCCGGAGTTTCCGCCGGCCGGCAACTCCACGGATGTCTTGGAGAGCAACTTGTCACCATCGTAGAGCGCCGCTTCCAAACTCATTCCACTGTCAATGGTTTTACTGAAGCTCGTCACGAAGCATTGCACATCGAGCGAGGGGTGATCGGTGAGGACGTCTTTGGGCTGGGCAAATATATTTTCTATCGAGGTGTATGGAACGATGCGCAGGAAAACTTCGCGATAGATGCCGCCG
Organism: uncultured Occallatibacter sp.; assembly: GCA_964520005.1. Taxonomy (GTDB): domain Bacteria; phylum Acidobacteriota; class Terriglobia; order Terriglobales; family Acidobacteriaceae; genus Telmatobacter. The sequence continues at coordinate 8,781 of CAZFMB010000134.1, read as the reverse complement.
AAGGTTAGGTAATCGACTTCGTTGCCGAAGGGCGGAATGTCGGGGCGCTCGGAGGAATCGACTTCCACTACGAGAATGTTTTCGCGGTCGAAGTCAGCATGGCCGGAGAGCTCAAAGGAGAAGGGTGTGTAGCCGCCCTTGTATTCACCCAAGCGCTCGCCGTTGAGCCAGACGGTGGAGGCGGTCATCACTCCTTCAAAGTCGACAACGACGCGCTGGCGACGGGCGGAGGCGGGCAGGCGGAAGCGGCGGCGATAGACGGAGACGAACTCATAGGATTTTTCGTCGAAGCTGTGCCACGGCACGCGGAGATTGGTGTGGGGCACGGTGACGCGGGCGAAGTGGGAATCGTCAAAATCGCGGGCGCGGGCAGCGGGCGTGGCTACGGGACTAAAGCGCCAATTGCGGTTGATGGGCAGCACCGTACGGCGCATTGCTGAGTTTGGCAGGTCCCCCAGGCGAGTTACGGGCAGAGCGGAGGCAACCGTTGCGCCGGCCAGGGCAGTTCCACTGATTTTAAGAAAATCGCGACGATCCATAAGGCTCCTGGGAGAAAGAATCTGAAAAAGTGGCATGGGTTCGTGCCTACGCGACGCGCGCCAGACCAGAATCTAAGATAGCGAACATTGTATATGGTACGAGATGGTCTTACCTTGTGATGACGGACTCATTTCATAGAGATGAAAGCTGGCCAGCCGCAGCCGAGGGCGGCCTGATAACTTAATCGATGTCCGTATTGCGAGCGTAGAAGGATGCGAAGGAGATTCAGGCGATGAAAAACTTGAAGAGAATGTTGGTTTGCGCGGGGTTGATGGTGCTGGTCTCGGTTGGCTCGCGGGCGCAGACGATTAATGCGCTTGATCCGGCGCTTCGCGACCGCGTAGACCGGATTGCCGCCCAGGTGCTGGAGCAAACCGGTGTGCCATCGGCCTCGGTGGCAGTGGTGAAGGGCGGCAAGCTGGCATACACCCACGCCTACGGCAAGGCGCGGCTGGCCACTAAAAAATCTCCCGCTGTAGTCGCCACGCCGGAGATGCGTTATTCCATTGGGTCGATCTCGAAACAGTTCACAGCCGCAGCGATTCTGCTGCTGCAGGAGGATGGCAAGCTTTCGCTGGATGACACGGTGGGCAAATACGTTTCCAATCTCACGCGCGGCGACGAGGTGACCATCCGGCAGATTCTCTCACACACCTCCGGCTATCAGGACTACTGGCCGGAGGATTACCTGATGACCACCATGATGCACGACGAAACGGCGCAACAGATCATCGACACGTGGGGCAAAAAGCCGCTGGACTTTGAGCCGGGAACGCAGTGGCAGTATTCAAACACCAACTTCGTGATAGCCGGGCGCATCGTGGAGCAGGTGACGGGCAGGCCGTATATGGAGTTTCTCACCACACACATTTTCCGCCCGCTGGGGATGCAATCGGTGTGGAACTCGGACGAGGTGAAGCTGACCGAGGCCGACGCCACGCCCTACTATCGCAATGCTCTGGGACCGCTGCGCCCATCGCCTAAGGAGGGACACGGCTGGATGTTCGCGGCGGGCGAGCTGGCCATGACGGCGCACGACCTGGCGCTGTGGGACGAGAGCCTTATTGCGCAGACGGTGCTCAAGCCGGAGAGCTACAAGCAGATGTTCACCGAGGTGAAGCTGAAGGACGGCAAGGGGGCGCAGTACGGGCTGGGCGTGGATGTGAAAGACCGTGACGGCCATCGGTCGATTGAGCATAGCGGAGAGGTTTCCGGATTTGTAGCCGACAATATCGTGCTGGTGGATGATGGCGTGGCCGTGGCGGTGCTGACTAATCAGGATGCTGTGGGCGCGGCCTCGATGATTGCGCGGCTGGCAGCGCCGGCAGTGGCGGAGTTTCCGCCCACCGATGCCGAAAAACAGGCTGTCGCGATCTTCCGCGATCTGCAAAAGGGGCGTATTGACCGGAGCCTGTTAGCGCCAAATTTGAGCGACTACTTTACCGCCGAGGCGCTGGCCGACTTCCGCGAGAGCCTGGCGCCGCTGGGCGAGCCGCTCACCTTCCGCGAGAGCAGCAACGAACTGCGAGGCGGCATGATCTTTCGCAGCTTTCAGATTGTGTATCCCGGCAAGCGTCTGAGGCTGACTACTTATACCTATCCGGACGGCAAGCTGGAGCAGTATTTGATTGCGCCGGCGGAATGACGAACGAGAACAGACCATCAACGACAAAGCCGGAGACAAGCGCACAATACTTATCTCCGGTTAGTTCATCGCGGGTCAATGCTGCGAGTTTGTGATTCCATAGAGAGATCGGCGAAGGGTCCAGGCATTCTGTTGCCATTCACCGGCCTTCCGAAGAAGTCCGTGTCGATCCCCTTGTATGCGGCGGCGCGTTTCACATCGCCTTTTACGGCCATCGTCAGTTCAAGTTTGTCCGGATCGAGGAGCGCGGTGATCTCCGCCATGGCCCCGCTCTTGTCCCAGCCGTGCTCTTCGCGCCATGATTCCAGGTTGTGCCACTCCGCCGGCTCGGGAAACTTGACGCGCAGAATGGGCTGCGAGAACGGGAATCCGAAGAGGCCGGGAGCGTTGCCATAGACATTTCCATCCGCGTCGTTGCGGGCGTTGGTGAACTCGATTGCGGAGCGGCCCATCTTATAGAAGATGTTGTCATGCACCATCAGATTGTGCACGTCGTTGGTGTGGCCGCCGACCGGCCGCGGCCCATTGATGCCCGAGACCGTGTCGACACAGACCTCCTTGCAGTCGAGGAAGAGATTGTATGCAATGATCACATTGTTGGTGTCGCGGATGAGGATGCCGCCGGTCAAGTTCGAGAAGATGTTGTTATCGATCTGGTTCAGATCGTTGCTGCCTTCAATATGAATGGCGTGGGGATTCACGTCGCCGGGAATGTCGGCGAATACGTTGCCGGTCAGGCGAACGTTGGCGTTACCAATGTCGAGCCAGATACCGTTTGCGTAACGGATATGCCGCACCACGTTATTGCGGAAGAGAAGATTCTTGGCGTTATGCATCTTGGTCCCGCCCGACTCCGACATCATAGCTGCGTCTTGCCAACCTATCCACTCGAAGAGATTCTTCTCGACCAGCGTCGATTGCGGACCGCCTGTTCCACCCAGCCCCTCGATGCCGCAATAGCGAAAGGTGTTTCCGCGGATGATGTCAAAGCCCACCGGCTGCGGCGGTCGCGATGCGCCCCAGTCCTCGTTGCCGATGTCGAGGCCCACGCTGTTGGCCCACTCGAATGTGTTGTCTTCGAAAATGAAGTGATTGCCGCGGTTGACCGAGACCATGCCGCGCTGCGGCACGGGAAAGCCGTTGCCCGCATATTGGAAGGTGATGCCCTTCACGCGAATATATGACTGGTAGCGCTCTGCCGGAGAAAATAATTGCTCCTGCGTGGTGATTTCAATAACGTGCTTGGCGGGGTCGTCGTCATTGGTCAGGCGAATATGCAGCGTCATGCCGTTGGTTTCGATCCACACCTTGCCGGCCTCCGGCGAGAACTCCTTGAAGAGCGGCTTCCAATGAATGTCGGTGAAATAGTTCATCGACCGCGGCGACGGCCCGGCCAACTCCATCGGAGTCTCCACCGGCTCCAGGGGCTTGCCATCCACAAAGACCAGCCCGCGCCGCCGGAAGTAAGTTGACATATTGTCCTCGGCATAGCGGAGCCACGTATGATTGCCGAGCACGTTGTCCACTTCGAATGGGTTGTAGCCGTTCGGGAATAGCGCCGGATCGAGATGAAGTTCCCAAGCCTTCACCGGCTGGTGCGTCTCCCGGTCCATGCCGAAGTTCCAGCCCTCGCTGGGCTTCCATTCCTTGACCACGGACGCGCCTTTCACCACCACCTTCGCTCCAGGCGCAGCTTCGTAGCTGATCATGGCCTCGGGACCGGTTCCGCCGCGCGCCGGACGGATGCACTCGCGATACACGCCCTCCGCAATAACCACGCGCTCGCCCGGCTGAAGCATCTGAGCCGCCCGGTTGATGGTGCGAAATGGGCGCTCCTTTGTGCCCGGCCCCTTATCGTCAGCATTCTTGGCTTGTCCGTCCACGTAGTAGGTTTTGGAAAAATGCAGGGGTTTCTCCCACGTGGGGAACTCTGTGCCGTCGGGCAGCGTTGCGCTGGATGCAAACGCTGCCGCGGCAGCAAGAAGAAAGAAAAGGGCACAACTCATTACGCGCTTCATCACGGAGCCTCTCAGTTTTCCGGAGCATGATCGAAAATTCGTGCGACGGCCTCGCCCGGTTGGGCCGCATCTATCGTAAATCGCTCTTCTTCATTATGTCGAGAAACCGGGCAGCGGCTCGTTCTGTAGCGGCCCATCCGATACACTTGAAATTGACCTATGTTTGAAACCCTAACTGACAAATTGCAGCGCGCCTTCAAGGTTCTTCGCGGCCAGGGCACGCTCACCGAAGAGAATATCAGCGAAGCCCTGGGCTTGATTCGCATGGCGCTGCTCGAAGCCGACGTCAACCTCAATGTGGTCACAGACCTGATCGAGCAGATTCGCGTGAAGGCCGTGGGCAGCGAGGTGCTCACCGCGCTTTCGCCCTCCGAGCAGGTGATCAAGATCGTGCGCGACGAGCTGATCACGCTGCTGGGCAAGGACACGGCGAGATTCAAGTTCGCCTCGCAGCCGCCGAGCGTTATTTTGATGGCCGGGTTGCAAGGCTCCGGCAAGACCACCACCGCGGGCAAACTGGCGGCATGGCTCAAGAAGGGCGGCCATCGACCCATGCTGGTTTCGGTGGACGTTTATCGCCCGGCGGCGCGCGAGCAACTTAAGGTGGTGGCGAAATCCGCTGAAATGCGGCTCTACGAGGGCGACCAGAAGGGCGAGGCAGCCGGGTCTGCTTTGGTGGAACGGCTGGCAGGCGAAGCCCGCCGCGAGGCGCGCAACATGGGCTGCGACACGCTGATCGTGGACACCGCTGGACGGCTGCACATTGACGAAGAGCTGATGACGGAGATGGAGCGGCTCAAAAAACTGCTCAACCCGTCGGAGATTTTGTTCATCGCCGATGCTATGACCGGCCAGGACGCAGTCAATTCAGCAGCGGAGTTTCATCAGCGGCTCGGCCTGACCGGCGTGGTGCTCACCAAAATGGACGGCGACGCACGCGGCGGCGCGGCGTTGTCGATTCGCCATGTGACAGGCCAGCCCATCAAGTTCATCGGCACGGGCGAAAAGCCTGACGCCTTTGAGCCGTTTCATCCGGATCGCATAGTCGGGCGCATCCTCGGCATGGGCGACATGATGTCGCTGATTGAGAAGGCCGAATCGACGCTGGACCGCAAGAAGGGAGAGGAGCTTGCCAAGAAGGCGTTGCTAGGCGACGGATTTTCGTTGGAGGATTTCCGCGAGCAGTTGCGGCAGATCAAGAAGATGGGCTCGATGGAGAGCATCTTAAAGATGATGCCCTCGGTGGGACCGTTTGCCGGGTTGCAACAAGCAGCAAGCAGTGTTGACGAAAAGCAGTTTGTGCGGCTGGAGGCCATCATCAACTCGATGACCCCAAAGGAGCGCCGCAATCATGAGATGATTTCAGGCACGCGGCGCAAGCGCATCGCGGCTGGCTCGGGGACGACGGTGCAGGACGTGAACCTGTTGCTGCGGCAATACGCGCAGATGGCCAAGATGTTCAAGCAGATGGGCAAAGGCGGCATGATGAAGAACATGATGCGCGGCGGCATGGGCGCAATGGGGATGGGCGGGAAGCAGCGGTTTGGGAGATAGGGAGAATGACGATGGCCCTTACAACAGAAACAATCCTCACAACCAAGGACGATAAAGAACTATTTGATTTGCTGTCTGCGGAGTTGCAGCGTCTTCTGCCCGAAGAGTTGCAGAAAGATCGCGACCGTTACCACCTCGTACTCACTTCCATTCCATGCGGGCTTCGGGCCATGGCGGGGATATACGAATTTGATGTCAGCATGACTTTGGATGATCTAGCCTGGCACTTCGGAAACCAGAACGACGAGCGCGACATTCGCGAAACTCTCAATGGTTTGAGAGAGCTTGAATTGCCACAGATCGCTGATCTCTTCGAGCAGGCATGGAAGATCATGGAGCCTCATCTCGACACGCTTCGAGGAGATACCGTTAACAGTGAGAACTTCTATGATTGGCTTGAGGAGATAGGAGCACAAGAGAAGATCGACCCGATGAATGATATTATCTGGGATTTCTGCAAGAAGGCAGGAGACTTGGGTCTAATGCAATCCTGGGTGTTCTACGCTCGCAAATATCCTGAGCGTTGCATAACAGCAGAGAAATAAGCATGACGACTCTCCAGGACCAACTCGATGAGATCACGGCGCGCACGCGGGAGCTGGTGCAGGCGGAACGGCTGGCTGTGGGCGAGCGGGCGGTTGAAGAGCTGTTCGCCAGCGGAATCGAGGAGCGGATTCTTCCGATGGGTGCGCAGGCTCCGGAGTTTGCGCTGATCGACAGCAGGGGGCGGATGGTGCGTAGCGCGGACATGCTGGCGCTGGGGCCGCTGGTCGTCAAATTCTTTCGCGGGCGGTGGTGCCCCTATTGCGTGACGGAGTTGGAGGCATGGCGCGAGCTGCACAGCACACTCCGCGAGCGCGGCGTTCTGATGGTGGCCATTGGGCCGCAGACTGAGCGGCAAAATGATTTCATGGTGAGTCAGCATCTGTTGCCGTTCCCGGTGCTCAGCGATCCCGGCTGCGCGCTGGCGGAGAAGTTCGGCGTGGCTTACACCGTGCCCGAATATCTGCGCGAGTACTACCTTTCCATTTTGATTAATGTGCCGTTTGTGAATGGCGAGGTGAGTTGGCGGCTGCCGCTGCCGGCGACGTTTGTGATTGGGCGCGATGGGAAGGTCCTGTTCAGCGAAGCTCACGCCGACTTCCGCGTGCGGCCCGAGCCGGAAGAAGCACTGGCGGCGGCGTTCGGTAACAACACCCTTTAACGATTGGACAGAGCCTGGCGGGCGGAGCGAACCTCGGCGGCCAGAACTTGCAATATTTTGAGCGAGAGATGCGGGTCGGTACGCATGAGATTGGTGAACTCGTCGCGAGGGACGAAGCAAAGCCGCGCGCCATTACGAGCGATGGCCGTGAGCGTATAAGGCTCGTTGCCGATGAGCCCCGGAAGCCCAAGCAGTGAGCCGGCACGCGCCTGGATGGACATCAACTTCTCGCCTGTGGGCGACGCCATGGTGATGGTGGTCTCGCCCTGGTCGAGGATGTAAAGGCCCTTCGGGTGATCGCCCTGGTTGAAGAGGACGTGATCCGTATCACATGAAATCGGGGTTGAATGCTTCTTGAGCGCCTGGATCAACTCAGGGTCAGCGACAAATGCAGATGGGTCAAGCTTCATGTGCGGGCCTCCAAGGATGAATGCAGGAAATGTATAGGCAATGAATGTGTCAGATGGCCTGTAGGGAATAGTGCCATTGTGGAGGGCTTGTTTGTGGTGACGTGCGTCACATATTGGTGGTTAAGCGAAGGGGGTGGAAGCGGTTAGTGGAAATGGATGGTGAGCTTACCTCAGCCTTCGCCGAATGAGGTCGAGGGCTTGCTGGGTGGTCCATTCGCGGATACGCTGGCGGTCGCCGCGGAAGGTGCGCTCGATGGAGTCGGTTTTCTGGGAGTCGCTGAGGGCGATGTGGACAAAACCTACCGGCTTGAGTTCGGTGCCGCCATCGGGGCCGGCGATGCCGGTGACGGCGAGTCCGAGGGTTGCGCCGGTGTAGCGGCGAATGCCGTAGGCGAGAGCTTCGGCTACCTCGCGGGAGACGGCGCCACACTCAACGATCAGGTTGGGAGGAACGCCGGCGAAGGCGGTCTTGAGTTCGTTGGAGTAGACGATGGCGCCGCCCAGGAAGGAACGCGAGCTGCCGGGAACAGAGGTGATGCGCTGGGCGATCATCCCTCCGGTGCAGCTCTCGGCGACGGCGAGGGTAGCCTGGCGCAGGCCGAGATAATAGAGGACGATCTGCTCCAGAGACTCACCGGTGGAGGAGTAGAGCCAGTCTTCGAGAACATCTTCCATGCGGCCGGCTAACTCGTCGACGCGAGCTTGCGCGGCTTCGAGTTTGGGTTTGGTGCAGAGCAGGGTGAGCTGGATGTCTCCGGCCTTGGCCAGGATGGTGGTTTCGACATCCTTGTATTCGGTGTAGATGGGGGCGAGCAACTTGTCGGCCTGCGACTCGGGAATCATGGCGGCGCGCAAAGTGCGCTTGGCGATGTGGCACGGGGGGAGAATTCCGCGCAGACGGGGCAGGCACTGAGCGTCGAAGAGCGGACGGCACTCGTTGGGCGGGCCGGGAACCAACATGATCAGCTTGCGATAGTCCTGCCAGATGGTGTCCAGCCACTGGCCGGGAGCGCTGCCGTTGGGGTTGGGCAACAAGGTAGCGCCTTCGAGAACGTCGGCCTGCTTGAGGTTGTTTTCCGGCATGGGAATGCGCCATGTGGCGGCACGTGCCGCCAGAGCGGCTACCTGCTCGGGGTCGCGGCGCAGGGAGAGGGAGAGAGTTTCAACGACGGCCTCGCGGGTGAGGTCGTCTTCGGTGGGGCCGAGGCCGCCCATGATGACGATGATGTCCGTGCGGTTGAGTGCGGCGGTGATGGCGTTGACCAAGTCCTTGCGGCGGTCGCCGACAATGGTCTTGAAGGCGACGGTGACGCCCAACTCGTTGAGTTTCTCCGTCAGATAGAGGGAGTTGGTGTCCTGGCGGAAGGGGGTGAGCATCTCGGAGCCGACGGCGATGATTTCGGATTTCAT
>CAZFMB010000133.1:2355-9806 GCA_964520005.1 uncultured Occallatibacter sp. | reverse complement strand
AAGGGTGGGAGACCACAAAGCTCAATCCTCAGCCTTCTCGCAGCCACGCACTATACTGTTGCAGGCGGACCCCACCCATGGATTTTCTCTTCACTCCCTGGCGCTATGCCTATGTCACCTCGGCCGATACGGCCGCCCGGCCCGGTGTTCCGGCGAAGCTGGCGGCGTGGCCTGCCGACTGCGGCTGCGTCTTCTGCAACCTGATGGCCTCGATCAATTACGCGATTGAGCATGGCATGAGCACTGAAGAGGCCGAGGCCGCAGGTGGATTGATCCTGCGCGGCAAGCATTGCTTTGTCTGCCTGAATGCCTTTCCTTATACGTCGGGACACGTGATGGTGATGCCCTATGCGCATCTGGACCGTCTTGCGCTGCTGCCCGTCGAGGCCGCGCATGAACTGATCGAACTGGCGCAACGGACTGAGCGAGTGTTGCAACAGCTCTACCGCCCGCACGGCTTCAACTTTGGCATGAACGTGGGCAAGGCTGGCGGAGCTGGCGTTGCCGGGCATCTGCATCTGCACGCGCTCCCGCGCTGGGCCGGAGACACAAACTTCATGACCACTGTGGCTGAGTCGCGGATCTTGCCGGAGGAGTTGCAGACGACCTGGAAACGGATGCGGGAGGCGTTTGGGGAGTTGAAAGTTTAGCCTTCATCGCGTTCTGCTTCTGCGGCCAAGGCCAATGTGGGCTCATCAGTTTCAAGTTCGGCAGCTTCAAGCATCCTTGCTGGTATTTGCTTCTTCGTTTTGGGAGCAACGCCAAGCTTGCGCAACATTTCGACCTGGCGAACCAGATTTCCTGATCCGCTGGATAGTTGCTTGTACGCCTCATTGTAGGCATTCTGCGCATCGATTAGCGAACTCCCAACTGACTCCAGATTCGAGACAAATCCTACGAACTTATCATAGAGTTCGGTCCCGCGCCTCATCACCTTTTCAACGTTGTCGGCCTGCCGCTGCTGGTGCCAAAGATCCTCAACGATGCGGATCACAAAGAGAACGGTAGTTGGGCCTGAGAGAAGCACGCCTTTTGAATATGCATCGTGCCAAAGAGCCTCGTCATTCTGGAGAGCAAGCAAAAATGCAGGTTCGATAGGCACAAACATGACCACGAATTCGGGCGACCGCACGCCCGCCAACATGTGGTAGTTGCGGCCAGCCAAATCATTGAAGTGGCTGCGCAGGTTCAGCAAATGTCTTTTGAGTGCATCGGCTCGGTCTTTTTCATTTTCTGCGTTGACGGAGTCATTGTAGGCATTGAGTGAAACCTTCGAGTCGATGATCAGATGACGGCCGCCAGGGAGCTTGACCAACACATCTGTTTGACGCCGCTGAACCGGATCGCCCTCCCCGTCTAATTCGATAAAGCTCTGTTGAAAGCTGTAATGGATGCCCTGCTGCAGGCCCGATTTATCCAGGATATTGCGCAGGATGGTCTCACCCCAGTTGCCCTGAGCTTTGGTGTCGCGGCGCAAAGCTGTAGCAAGATTGTGTGCTTCTTCCGTGAGTGCTTTATTCAGAGTTCCGAGTGCACCGATCAGGGTTCTCAGCTCAGTAACGCCGTTCTTCGAATCCGATTGTGCCTGCTCAACTTTCTCGCGGAAATCCTTGATCTGTCCCTTGAGCGGCTCCAGCAGTGAGCCGAGTTCCTTCTGGCTGCCGTCGGAGAAGGACTTCGATTTTTCGTCGAGGATTTTTCCAGCTAGCGCTTCGAACTGGTTAGAGAGGGTCTGCTTGGCCATCTCCAGCAACGCCAGCTTTTCTGCGAGGTTCTTTTCATCTTGCGCGATTTGCGTTTCAAGTTGACTGATGCGCGCCGTCTGTTTGAGTTCTGTTGCAGCTTTCGCCCGCAAGTCCGTACTTAACCCATCCCGTTCGGTTGCAAGCTGCGCAATCGTCCTTGCCCGCTCGGTAGCAAGCGATTCAAAGCCCGCCCGCGTTGCCGACTCGACCTTCGCGTTGGCCAGCTCAGCCTTAACGTTGACCAGTTCCCCAATCAGTTCCTGTGCTCTTTGTTGTAGTTGGGCTTCCTGGCTCTTTGCCGAGACGGCTCTCAGTAAGAAGCCCAGGACAATTCCAACGAACGTGGCGGCAATCGAGGCGATCAAAGCCTGCATAGGGTCTTCCTCTCGCTATTTCGCCTAATATACGCCTTTTCGCCGTTGATTTGGAACCGAATTGATTTGGTTTTCTGTTCCCTGTTCCCTCGTCGCTATTTCTTGGCTCTGCCTGCCTTTACACACCCCGGTCCGCCCATTAGACTTGAATCTTCGGGGCAAAACGCGTTTGTTGGGGCGTAATGGTTGCGGTCCCCTGCCGCGAGCCGGTATGGTAAGCAGGCGGAGTCTGGTCAGGCGAGCCCCCCGGAGATTCCGAATTCGAAGAAATTCACGAGGAGAAATACGCATGGCCGTTGAAGAGAAAGTCAAGTCGATCATCGTCGAGCAGTTGCAGGTGGACGAGGCCGAAGTCACCCCCGGCGCCAGCTTCCAGGAAGACCTGGGCGCGGATTCGCTGGATGTAGTCGAACTGGTCATGCAGTTCGAAGAGGCCTTCGACATCGAGATTCCCGACGAAGCCGCCGAGAAGATCAAGACCGTCAAGGACGCCGTCGAGTACATCGAGAAGAATGCGAAAGGCGGCAATTAGCCAGTGACCCGCCGCGTCGTCATCACCGGCCTGGGGCTGGTCTGCGGTGTGGGCAACACCGCGCCCGAGGTTTGGCAGCAACTGCTGGCCGGAACCAGCGGCATGGGGCCTATTCAGGGCTTCGATGCTACTGGTTTCCCAGTCACCTTCGCTGCTGAGGTCAAGAACTTCGACCCGCTCAATTTTGTGGACAAAAAAGAAGCGCGCAAGATGGGGCGCTTCATCCACTTTGCCTTTGCCGCCGCACAGGAGGCTCTTGCCCAGTCGGGCCTCCAGATCACCCCCGAGAACGACGAGAAGGTTGGCGTCTTCATCGGCTCCGGTATCGGCGGCTTTGAAATCATCGAGCGCGAACACTCGAACCTGCTTGCAGGCGGGCCGCGCAAGATCTCACCCTTTTTCATTCCCGCGGTGATCGCCAATATGGCAGCCGGTCAGGTGAGCATCCGCTACGGCGCCAAGGGACCAATCTCGGCGACGTCAACGGCTTGCGCTACCTCGGCCAACGCCATCGGCGACTCGGTGCGCATGATCTTGCACGGCGATGCCGATGTGATGATCGCAGGCGGCGCCGAGGCCTCGGTTACGCAATTGGCTGTGGGCGGCTTTGCCGCGATGCGCGCGCTCTCGACGCGCAACGACGACCCAACCCACGCCAGCAGGCCTTTTGACAAGGACCGCGACGGCTTCGTCATCGGCGAAGGCGCAGGCATCCTGATTCTTGAGGAGCTGGAGTTTGCCAAGGCGCGCGGAGCAACGATCCTGGCCGAGGTAATCGGCTATGGCATGAGCGCCGACGCTTATCACATGACTGGCATCGCGCCCGAAGGTCAAGGCGCGCAGCGCAGCATGAGAGCCGCCATCAAAGACGCCGGCATCAAGCCGGAGGAGGTGGGCTACATCAACGCCCACGCCACTGCGACACCAGCCGGAGACGGCAACGAATCGCAGGCTATCGAGGCGGTCTTTGGCGAACACGCAACGAGCAAAAAGCTAAAGATCTCCGGCACCAAGTCGATGCACGGGCATCTGCTTGGCGGCGCTGGCGGACTTGAAGCCGGCATTACCGTAATGGCGCTGATGAACCAGATGCTTCCGCCAACGATGAATCTGGATAACGTCGACCCCGAGTGCCGTTTGGACTATGTGCCCAACAAGGCCGTGGCCCACAGCTTCGATGTGGCGCTGTCGAATTCATTTGGATTCGGCGGCATCAACGCGACGCTGATCATGCGGCGCTGGACGGAATAAGGCGGCAGTTAGTTTTTAGCTGTCAGCTTTTGAAAAACATAAACGTCCAAGGGCGCTCATCGTGCGATGAGCGCCTTTGGCCGTTTAGAGCTGGAAATTGTCTCACCCGGTTATAGCGGCTACTCCCGTGATGATCAGCACATAGATAGCCCACCATCCGAAGACCGCCATATAGCCTAAGCTGCGCTTGACTCCGGCCGCAGTCGCGATGCCGATGCTCAACAGCACTAGCGTCCAGATGGTCACAGCATCGAACGAGGTGGCTAGAGTATAGAGCGCCTTGTTGGTCTCTACAGGATCGAGAAATGCTCCCAGGTTGGTCGGCGCAAAGTTTTTGACGTTGAACGATTCGGGCGCCATCCCGGCAAAGATTACGACAATTCCCAGCACCATCTTGATCAATTGAGGAAGCCACGCATAGTAGTACACCGCAAAGATGCTTCCGTAGCTCGCCTTGCCCCCAAAGACAAAGTTGATCGTGCCTAACATGACGCCGGAGAGCACCGCGAATGACGCCAATCCGACCACTGGCCCACCCACAAACATTGCCTCAGTGAAGCCCAGCCAGAACTTATTGCCTTTCTCGCGTTGCTCCGGGGTAGCCTGAGCCATCTGCTCTTGAGCCTTCGGGTTCAAATGAATCTGATTGTCCAGCACCTGTTGCATCCCGATCTTCAGGTCCACCACCCCAAAGAAGATATAGCCGGTCAGAGCCAGGATAATCAGCGGCATCCACCAGCTTTTGTTGCCGCGTTTGATGTCTTCAAAGGTCTTCGACGGCGCGGAGAAGGTGTTTGAAACGCGCTGCCACTGGGAGAGGCCAGGGGCTGCGTTACCCACTGATTGGAGTTCCATGTCGTTCATTGATCAAGCCTCGCTCAGCCATCGCTGGCTATCGCCGTGATTGTAACCTTGCAGGGGCCATCCGGCACAATCAAAATTTGATTCAAATGTTTGCAATTGGGAACATGAGGGAGCCTCCAGAATTTGGTTGAAAGGTCGGGTCCGTATCGGGGGCATGACTTCAGTCATGCCGAAAAGGGCCGAAATGCAATGGGATTTACAGGCTGCAGAAAAACTCGATGCGGAGGGAGGCTGGGGTTTCAACCCCAGCAAAAAGCCAGCAAAATGAGTTCCGGCTTTAGCCGCGGAGGAAAGTCTTCTGCAAGATCACAGGAAATCCAGCACTTTTTCTGCGGCCTGTTGAGTTGTGCCAAGCGAGAACCAAAAGGTATTGTGACGGGTTGACGGAACCAACCTTAACCTTCGACAGGCGCTTCAGCCAGCGCGGCCGGCTGTTCGCCAGGCTCTGACTGCGCGGGTTGCGGCTTGGCGGGCAATGCCTGCGCCGGTTTGCGCCGACCAGACTTCCGCAGCTTTGGGCTGGCCTTGCCGGTCGGGTTTTGCACGGCCTGTACAGGCGTTGCCGCTGCTTGCGCGGGAGTCGTGCGCTCCGGCGTTGGTGGCACGTAGCTCTTGTAGACAGTGATGTGGAAGCAGGACTGGCGGAACTCCTCTTCGACGTCGATCTTGCCGGCCTCTTGCAGCGCCAGCAGGCGGGCGCGCATCCAGCCGATCTGCTGACGGTTGAGGCCCTGCTTAGCGATGTCGATGGTCGCCCCGGTTAGATGCGGACTGGCGATGTCGCCTTCGGCTGCCGCAGCGTTGCCGTTGACCCTCTCCAACTGCTTCTGATATTCGACGGTGCGAACCGCGGAGGTGACCAGCAGCGGTGAATGGAATTGAGCCGAATGAGCACGAGCGAGGTCCGAGAGGAAACTCGCCGTCCAGGGCCGGCAATAGCGGCGGTTCTCCGGCAGGCTGCCATTGACCGAGAGCCCCGCCGAAACCGGAACCGGCACCAGCATTCCGCTGGCGATGCGATCGTTCAGATCGGCGTCGTCTTCAATGCGTTCGAGACCGTCGGCTTCTTCTGATTTTTCGTTCTGCCTCACCAGCGATTCATAGGAGCCGCGCAAGGGCGATGGCATGACCGCATGATGAGACCCGCGCAACGAGGCCGTCTCGGCGACCGCGGAAACTGGAAGATCGGTAGTCTCCTGTCTGGGGCCGACAAAAACGGCAGGCTTGACCTTTGCCGTATGACGAAAGCGAATGGCGCGTGCTGATGAAGCTCGATGCGCGGCCCCGCTCTGCGCAGGATGTTTGGCCAAATGCGGCTCTCTCTTGTGAGAGGCGGCGGAGGCGGTGCTTGCCCGCGACTTCTTTGAGCCATAAGCCGCACTCCCACAGAGGAGGGCCGCGATCGCGAGGATGGTAACGGTTCGCCGCATAGTGGGGTCCGCGGAGAAACCAGAGCAATTTAAGTGTAGGCCAATCCCCGCTTCGCTCCTAGTGCCAGTGCGGGTGCGTCTGGGTCCGATAATTAGACGCATTCGACGGCAGTTTAGAGGTCCGTGCCATTCAAACTCTTCACCGTTTACAATAGGGCGTTCATTCTAAAGGGGAGTTCGAGACCGCCGTGACGATTGGAAAAAGACAGATCTGGCTGGTTGTTTCCGCACTGATTCTTCTACAGGCGCTGCAAACGGCCTATGTCGTCCATCGCGAGTCGCTTACCTTTGACGAAGACGACCACATGTTTGCCGGATACATGATGCTGCACACCGGCGACTATGGACTGAACCCCGAGCACCCCCCGTTGGTGAAGATGCTTGCCGCGCTGCCCTTGCTGGGGCGGAATCTTTGGGTTCCGCCGCTGCGCAATCGGGATTTCAAGATTGAGGCCTATCTCGATGGCCGCGACTGGCTGGCCCGCAACGACGGCGGAAGCCAGAGGATGGTCTTCCAGATGAGGCTGGCTGCGGGATTGCTGGCGATTGGGCTTTCGCTGATGGTCTTTTTCGCCGCGTGCGAGTGGTTTGGCACGACCGCCGGGCTCGTGGCGCTGGTGCTGGTGACGTTTGATCCGAATATTCTCGGCCACTCCGCGTTGGTCACCACGGATATCGGCGTCTCGCTCTTTTTTCTGGCCAGTATTTTCGGCTTCTATCGCTATGTGAAGCAGCCTTCTTGGCAGAGATTGGCGCTGGTCGGCTTGGCGTCGGGCCTGCTGTTAGCCACCAAGCACTCGGGGATTCTTTTGGCGCCGATGCTGCTGTTGCTGATCGGCTGGGAGGTAGCGACCGCGCCGAAGGGAACACGCTTGAGGCTGGCGCTGCGACTATCCGGGGCTTTTGGGGCGGTTGTAGTGGTTGGCGTTTTAGTGCTGTGGGCGTTTTATGGGTTCCGCTATGCCGCACGGCCCGCTGGTCTGGCGCTCAGTACTTCCTTGGCCGATTACGCCGCGCCGTTGAGCCACTTCAATTCAACCGCCGTGATGGCGATTGCGCATCTGCGGTTGCTGCCCGAGTCCTATCTGATGGGTCTGGTGGATGTGAAGCGCATGGCCGAGTTCTATCCCACCTTCGCATTCGGCAAAGTCTACGCGCATGGACAGTGGTGGTACTTCCCGGCGGTGATTCTGATCAAGACTACGATTGGTCTGCTGGCGCTGGTGGCTGCGGCCTTTTTTGCGATCTTCACTGG
>CAZFMB010000133.1:0-2255 GCA_964520005.1 uncultured Occallatibacter sp. | reverse complement strand
TACTTTGCGCACCCTGAGGTTGACCCGGCCGTCTACGGCATTCACTGCCACGCCATGCCCACCGCCGACACCGGATGGGTGGGCGGATCGGATATCGTTCCGCAGATTATCAGTGGCTACGTACTCATCAATGCGGGCGACCTGAGCGGCTGCGAGTGGCCCAGCGGCCGCATGAATCCCTATGCTGTCTTTCAACCGCTCAAGCCGGTCGAGACTATCGACTACGGCGTGATGGTCTATCACAGCAGCTTTCAAGTGAACCAGGCCGCCGCGTTGAGCCGCGCCCAGCACGCCAATGAACTGTTAGGCCAAGGCAAGCTGCCGGAGGCGCTGGCGCTGGCCCGTGAAGCTGTGACCATCGATCCCGGCGAAATTACTAGCCAGACTGCGCTCGGCGACATCTCCGCAAAGATTGGGCAGAAGGATGATGCGCGCAAGGCGTGGCAAGCTGCGATAGACTCCGCGCGGCGGCTGGAGCCGGAAGCGCAAGTCAGCTACATCCCCGATCTGGAGGCCAAGCTGAAGAAGTTGTGAGGTGAAGGGATACGTTGGGAGGCTCGTACCGACCGATTCTCGCCGCTAGGTTCAGGTGTAGTTTCCGAGTTGACGACAACAAACTCGTCGCCCGAGGCGTTTCCGATCAAGGCTAGCGACAATTCGCCAGCGAGACGAACACGAGGATATGAGGTTTGGAGCCTGATGCAAGGAACGGCAGAATCCAGTGGAACTTTCTAATCGAGGGTAGCGTAACTCCAGGTGCCGCCAGAAGTTTTGACTTCGTTGCAGACTCTTCCCAGTCAGGAGCAAACTATGACCCCAACGACAAACGCGCGGATCGCGGGAATCACCTTTCTCTCGTACATCGCGATCGGTATAGCGGGCCTGGTTCTGTATACCCATGCGGTGGTCGGAGAGGCCATCGTTGCCAAGCTCGCGAACATCAGCCAACATGTGGTCCAGATGCGGTTGGTGCTCCTATGCGGACTCATCGAGAACGTCTGTGCGATTGTGCTGGCGGTCACCCTCTACAGCATCACCCGAGACGAAGACGAGGAACTGGCCTCGCTGGGACTTCTGTTCCGCTTTGGTGAGGGATTGATTGGCGCTGTTGCCTTGCGCAGCACATTGGAATCCTTGTGGCTGGCCACGCTCGGTTCTGCGGGGATCCCAAGTCCTGCGACGGTCGAAACGCTGGGCACGTACCTGCTACTGGCACCCAATGGCGGCATATCCGCGATCTTCTTTGCTGTTGGAAGCACTCTATTCTCGTTCCTCTTACTGCGCGGCAGAAAAATTCCAGTTTCACTCGCTTGGCTTGGTGTTGGCGCCTCTGTACTGCTTGCCGTTGCATTGCCGATGCAATTCGTAGGGTTTCTCAGCGCACGAATCGTGAGTTTCCTGTGGATCCCAATGGCCTTGTATGAGGTTCCGCTTGGGGTATGGCTGATAATCAAGGGCGTGCCGCCACCAAAAATGCGACAGCGGCAAGCTTGGGCGTAAGAGTTCAAGCGCTTGGCAAATTCTTCATGATGAGTGCTTGACCGGTCGTCCTCCGCAGCGCGAAACGAGTCCCCCGCAAGCAAACTCCGGGGTTCCACCCGAAGAGCCGGCAATCCGGACATTGCACCACTCGGCAGGTGGCCCGCTCATCTACCCCGAAAAATCGTTATAAACCTTGAGAAGCTGTGGCCCATTCATCGCGGCACTATGCGATGAGCGGGTCTTCGGGTGCCTTGGATTCTGAGACCAGGAAGACCACGAACTTTTCCCGACGCTCATTGCCGATAATTTCTTGCCGCCGGCGCACAATAAAAAAGATCAGGAGACGGCGGCTCATCGAGCCGCCTTTCAACGCCGACCAGAAAGGGTTACCCCCTCCCCCACCCTTATTTATTTGCAAAACCCCGCAGTTAATTATTTCGATAACATGCGACGCCCAAAGATGACAGGGAATTACTGCATCAGTTGTGCCCATTTTGGACGTACGACGAGCGAACCGGACATTGCACCACGAGCTTCTGTCGCTGATGCTGTTCTCGTCTCTGTCCCATCTGCTACACTCGCTGCTAACCTCCCTCAATGCTTTTCAAGGCTCACAGCGCAGCTGTCTACGGGATCGACGCCAACCTCATCGATGTTGAGGTGGACTATAGCGGCGTAGTTGCGGAGAAAGACGTCTTCCACACCGTCGGCCTGCCGGATGCCGCTGTGCGCGAGAGCCGCGACCGGGTGCGCGCCGCGATCAAGAACTCCGG
>CAZFMB010000132.1:0-9937 GCA_964520005.1 uncultured Occallatibacter sp. | reverse complement strand
GCCCCACGTATGCGGCGGTCCACCTGAAAGGCACCAAGCGCGACTACGATTGGCGTGCCACTGCATTTGACAGGGCCATGGAAGCGGGCATCGACGATGTCGGCATCGGCGTTCTGTTTGGCCTCTACGATTGGCGCTTCGAGATCATGGCGATGATGCAACAAATTCATCATCTCGAAAAAAAGTTTGGCGTCGGTCCGCACACCATCAGCTTTCCACGCATGGAGCCGGCGGTGGGTTCCGATATTGCTTCACAGCCTCCGCAGCCGGTCAGCGATGCAGACTTCATGAAGATGATTGCGATCATGCGTCTCGCCGTGCCTTATACCGGAATGATCATGTCCACGCGCGAAACGGCGGAGGTGCGCCGCACAACGCTGGAGTTGGGAATCTCGCAGATTTCAGCCGGCAGCCGCACAGATCCAGGCGGCTACAAAGATGGCGAAGGCGATCCGAACGGCAGCCAGTTTCAACTGGGCGATCACCGCTCTGTCGAAGAGGTTGTCAGCGACGTTGTCTCTCTCGGCTTTCTGCCCTCCTTCTGCACCGCCTGCTATCGTTTGGGGCGCACTGGGCAGGACTTCATGGATCTCGCCAAGCCCGGAGAGATTAAGTACCACTGCCATCCCAACGCACTTTCCACCTTTCAGGAGTACCTCAGTGACTACGCCAGCCCGCTGGCAAAGTCCGCTGGTGAAAAGCTTATCTCGATTGAACTGCAGCACATGGACGGCCAGCAGACCGCTTGCGCGCTGCCGATGTTAAACAAGGTTCGCCGCGGCGAACGAGACGTATTTGTCTAGAACAAGGAGATCACGATGATTCGGGCAACTAGCAAAGGTTTTCGGCTTCATATCGGCTTCTTCGGACGCCGCAACGTCGGCAAATCAAGCCTGCTGAACGCCATTACCCAGCAGCAGGTCTCCATCGTTTCGCCGGAGGCTGGCACAACGACCGACCTGGTCGAGAAGCCAATGGAACTACTTCCCATCGGACCGGTACTCTTCATCGATACGGCCGGCATGGATGATGTCGGAGCGCTCGGCGCGCAGCGCATCGAGAAAACGCGCCTTGCGATCAATCGCACGGATATTGGCGTGCTCGTTTGCGAATCCGGCGTCTGGACAGACTTTGAGGAAGAGCTACTCGCCGAGCTTCGCGCACGTAAGATTCCAGTGCTCGTCGCCTTGAACAAGACGGATCTTCAGCGCCCGAATACTGAGCTTATAATCCGCTTCGAACAGGATAATCTCCCGTATGTGAAGCTCGTCGCGACAACCGGCGAGGGAATGGATAAATTTCGAGCAAAGCTCTGGGAGATTGCGCCCGCGGAGTCCGTCGAGCCTCAGGCTCTGCTGCGTGATCTGATTGGGCCGGACGAAACAGCATTGCTAGTTATGCCCATTGACAAGGAAGCGCCCAAGGGCCGCATCAAGCAATTGCAAGCACAATCCATTCGCGAACTTCTCGATGCCGAGGCCACCTGCGTAGTGGTCAAAGACGCCGGATTGCAGAGGACGTTGGATAATCTGAAGACTCCTCCCAGCCTTGTTGTGACCGACGCCGCGGTTTTCGATCAGGTTGCGCACATCACTCCGGATTCCATTCCACTCACCGCGTTTTCGATTTTGCTTTCTCGTTTAAAGGGAGATCTTGTCGCACAGACCCGCGCGGCCGTTGCAGTGGATTCATTGCGGCCGGGCGACAAGGTGCTAGTGGCGGAGTCCTGCACACACCATCCGATCGAGGAAGATATCGGCAGAGTAAAAATTCCTCATTGGTTGCAAAAGTATGTCGGCGGAGATCTGGAATTCACAACCGTAAAAGGACGCGACTTCCCTCAGGATCTCTCGCCCTACAAACTTGTGATTCACTGCGGAGCCTGCATGTGGAATCGCCAGGAAATGATGAGCCGCATCGCCGAGTGCCATCGTCAGGGTGTGCCCATCACGAACTACGGCCTGGTGATCGCGTACTCGTTGGGCATTCTTGAGCGCGCGCTGGAGCCCTTCCCGGCGGCGCTGGCCGCATACAAAGAGGCGCGCCAGGAACAACTGGAAGCGGTCGGAGTAAGCAGCTTGTCTGACCTGGACGCTATCGAGATGAGTCTAGCGAATTAACCGTGACCGAATTAACCAAACTCGATGTATTGGGATGGCTCCGTGAGAGCCATCCCTCTCGCCTTCAGGAGCTATACGAGCGAGCAGACGCGGTGCGCAAGCGGAACGTCGGCGACGCAGTGCATCTTCGCGGCCTGATCGAGATCTCCAGCCACTGTGCTCGGCAGTGCATGTATTGCGGACTGCGGCAGGCCAATCGCGCTTTGCAGCGTTACCGCATGACGAGAGAAGAGATATTCGACTGCGCACGTCAGGCAGAGAAACTCGGATATGGCACCGTCGTGATGCAGGCCGGTGAAGACGATCTGCTCACCGCCGAGTGGATCGCGGAGATCGTGCAGTGGATCAAGTGCGAGACAACACTAGCAGTAACACTCAGCTTGGGTGAGCGCCGGTTTGACGAACTCAAGCTATGGCGCGCAGCAGGCGCGGATCGTTATCTGCTCCGCTTTGAGACATCCGACGCAAAACTGTTTCACACGATTCATCCGCAACGCTTTCCCGGCGGGCCTGACCGTCTTGCGTTGCTGAGGCAAATCAAGGCCCTCGGATACGAAGCGGGCGGCGGCGTAATGGTCGGCATTCCTGGCCAATCCTTCGATAGCCTGGCCGAGGACATTCTCACATTTCGCGCGCTCGATCTCGATATGATCGGCATCGGCCCATACATTGCTCATGCTGATACGCCATTAGGATCTGGTGCGCTTCGTCCTACCATTCTCCCATTCGAGCAGGTTCCCGCCGTCGAAGGGATGGTCTATAAGATGATCGCCCTCGCGCGCATCGTTTGCCCCACCGCAAATATTCCCAGCACTACAGCGCTGGCCACAATCAACAGACTCGAAGGACGAAAACTGGGGCTCAAGGCCGGCGCCAATGTGGTGATGCCCAATCTAAGTCCAACCAAGTACCGCCGCCTATATGAGATATATCCCGAGAAGGCATGCATCGAAGAGAGCGCCATCGATTGCAACCAATGCCTGCGCGGCCAGATTCACTCTCTCGGCCGCTTTGCGGGTGAGGGGCAAGGCGGACGAGGCGCGGTCGAGACTCTTGCGAGCATTCTGCCCGATGTGTCTTCGCGATTTGCGCAGTTGCAGGCATAGAGAGGTGAGCCATGGCATCCGATGACGGCGTTGTCGAGATTGTGGTTTGTCTGGGGAGTTCCTGCTTCGCCAGAGGGAACTCGGAGAATCTCGCCATCATTAATCAGCATGTGAAGACCCATGGATTGAACGTGTCGATTCGGCTTACAGGTAAGCTCTGCCAGGACCAGTGCAAGCAAGGACCCAATCTGACTATTGACGGAGAGATTTATCACGGCGTAACCGCGGCAAGATTGCGCGAACTATTGCAGCAGCCGGGCAGTCCGATTCGGGGTGACCATGGAACGGCGTAATCCCATATACACGCAGCAGCGCGAGTGCCAGGACTGTCACAAGTGCATTCGCGAGTGCCCGGTCAAGGCGATTCGTGTAGAGGATGGCTATGCGAGCGTTGTGCCCGAACTATGCATCATGTGCGGCAACTGTGTGTTGGCCTGCCCCAGCAGTGCAAAGCGTGTGCGCGACGATCTGCCTTCCGTCAAGACTCTCCTAAAAAGCGGGCGCAAGGTGATCGCATCGCTTGCACCCTCATTCGTGGCGCAGTTTTCCGGTGTGCGCCCGGAGCAGCTGATTCACGCTCTCAAGGAGCTGGGATTTCATGCCGCATCGGAAACCGCGCTCGGCGCCCAACAGGTTTCGGCCAGTATTTTTGCGCTGATGCGCAGCGAGCCAAAGCAGATCTGGATCTCTTCCGCCTGTCCTGTCGTTGTGGATTTCATCGGCAAGTATCATCCAGAGTGCCAACCGCATGTCTTTGGCGTTCTCTCGCCCTTGCTTACGCATTGCAAGATGCTGCGCGCGCATTATGGCGACGACATCGCCATCGTCTTTATCGGTCCCTGCATCGCCAAGAAAACGGAGGCCGAACAGCATCCCGAGCTACTCGATGCGGTGCTCACCTTCGAGGATCTGGATCATTGGCTAGATGAAGAGGGAATTCATCTCGATAAAATCGCCGTGACTCCGGAGGATCGCTTTCAGCCTAATGAGGCAGAAGAGGGCGCGCTTTATCCCATCGACGGCGGAATGATGCCAGGTGCTGCCGGCAATCACGATTTTAACAGCTCGCAGTTTATGGCATTTTCAGGGCTCTCCAATGTCGAGCAGGCTCTGAAGGGCATCTCGGAGTGGAAGCCCGAGCACAACATTTTCTTTGAACTGACCGCGTGCGCGGGGTCGTGCGTGAACGGACCGAAGGCCGGGCGCAACACATCGGTTGCGCGCCGCCGCTATGACATTCTCCACTACGCCAAGCCAGCCGGTGAGTTTCCTCGCAAGCTTTCGCTGGGGATTGAAAGGAACTACTCCGCTTCTCCGGTGGCTCGCAACGAATACAGCGACCAGCAATTGCAGGAAGCGCTGCGCACCGTGGGAAAGTACTCGGCCGAGGATGAATTGAACTGCGGAGGCTGCGGATACGACTCCTGCCGCGATTTTGCTCACGCGCTGATCGCGCACAACGCGGAGCGCATGATGTGCGCCACGTATACCCGCAAGCTGGCGCAGAAAAAAGCCAATGCACTTCTCAAGAAAATGCCGTCCGCGGTGGTCATAGTCGATGAGAATCTGAAGATTATCGAGTGCAACCTGAATTTCGCACATCTCTTCGCCGCCGATGTTGAGCAGTCAAAAGACCTTGAAGGAAGCACTCTGGACGCGGTGATCCCATTCTCGTACTTGTTTCGCCGCGTGCTCGAATCGGACGAAGATATTGTGGGCCACGACATCCGCTATCAGCGAAGCATCCTCAACACGAGCATCTTCACCATCGAGCCCCACTCCGTCATGTGCGGCATCTTCCAGGACATCACCAAGCCTATCTTCCAGAAGGAGCAGATCATCGGGCGCGCTCGAGAGGTTATTCAGAAAAATCTCAAGACGGTGCAGCAGATCGCCTATCTGCTTGGCGAAAATGCCGCCGACTCGGAGATCATACTCAACTCCATCGTGCGCTCCTTTAGTCCTGAAGAGGTCGATGGCAGCGAGACCGGGGGACAGAAATGACCGGCGCCGATAGCTTTATCGAGGTCGATTCCTGTCAACGCGCCAAGCATGGCCAGTTCATCTCCGGCGATGTCTTTCTTTCGCAGAAAGTGGAACCGCAAGGCCGCATGATCTCTGTTCTCTCTGACGGCCTGGGCAGCGGCGTGAAAGCCAGCGTGCTGGCGTCAATGACGGCAACCATGGCATTGAAGTTTACCGCCAGCGCCATGGACATTCACGACTCGGCCGAAATCATTATGGACACACTGCCAATTTGCAGCGTGCGGAAGATCAGCTACTCGACCTTCACCGTCGTCGATATGGCCAGCACCGGCGAGACCCGGATCATCGAGCACGGCAATCCACCTTTCCTGCTGATCCGGCCCAACAGCGAGTTGAGTGTTCAGAAGACTGAAGTGCGTCCCAAGCGCTGGGAAGACCGCGTGATCAGCTTTTCCAGTTTTGACGTCCAGCGTGAAGATCGTATTATCTTCTTTTCGGATGGCATTACGCAGGCGGGCATGGGCGAGTACCGCACGCCTCTGGGATGGGGTTTGGATAGCGTTGACAAATTCGTTCGCGAAAAGATCGACCGGTATCCTTATATCTCCGCCCGCGAGTTATCTCGCCTTTTGGTTGCAAGAGCGGAAGAGGTCGACGGCCTCAGCGCAAAGGATGACATAACTTGCGGCGTGGTTTACTTCCGCAGCCCCCGCCAACTGCTGGTGATGACCGGAGCGCCATTCAATCGCGCCCACGACCAAGATCTTGCCAAGATGGCCGAACGCACTCAGGGGCGCAAAGTCATCTGCGGCGGAACAACGGCTAACATCATCTCGCGGATGCTCAACCGTACAATCCAGATCGACATGCGGCAACAGTTACATTCAAAGGTCCCACCGTCTGCCAGGATGGACGGCTTCGATCTGGTGACAGAAGGGACGCTCACTCTGGGCGAAGTACTTCGGCTTCTTGAGGAGGGGTTTGCTCCGGAAGAGATGAGATCCAATGCGGCGGTACGACTGGCGACTATGCTTCTAGACAGCGATATTGTGAAGTTTGCTGTTGGCACCAGAATTAATGAAGCGCACCAGGACCCCAATATTCCGGTTGAACTCGATCTGCGCCGCAATATTGTGAAACGCATTGCGAGGCTGCTGGAGAGTAAACACATGAAGCGAGTTCTGATCCACTACCTCTAAGAAAATCTGCAGCTTGCTCGCGACCAATATCCCTAGAGCACCAAGATATGGTCCACGATACGTTAGTACTGTGCCTGGAACATAGCCTGCGATGCGGAAAGAATCTGGTGTAGATGGTAAATATATGAATCTAAAAGATTAAATGGTGGACCTGGTCGGGATCGAACCGACGACCTCTTCCATGCCATGGATTCGACTTTTGGTAGTACAACAACTTACAAGACCCCGGTGGCGATCTAAGTCCTTGTAAGCACGTACAACCCCACCTTTCGGCGTATCGCAAAATGTATCGTGTTTGCTCTTTTTCAGGCTCATATATTTTGACTCCTGTAGATTGGTATCCCCTTCAGAATTTGATTGCCAACTAAACGTTCATTAACTACCCTTTCGTTACAGAAAAATCAACGAAAGGATACCGTGCCAGACACTGAATACACTGCTCGGCATGGGCGCTATGTTGCAAAGCTGTTCCAGGGCGAGACTGTGCGAGCCTTCGTGCCGCCGCCATTGCCGCCCGTTCCGCCGATAGTGGAACGCGAAATTACTTTTCTAGACTCAGAGCTTCCGGCATGGATGGATGAAGTGCTGGAGCAGACTCCGTACTCGCCGGTGAAACTCCGGGAGTTCTTCGAGCAAGGAAAGCCCTTGCCGCCAGTCGCAGACAATCTTTCCTAACCGCGCGCGCTGAAACCCTGTCAAATGGTTTGTAGAAATAAAAACTATCAGCCGCAGTTCCGGCAGTTGCCGGAGAAACGAAACGCATGAAAGTCCTCTGTTGCGCCACATTTCTTTTATTCTGCGCCGGGGCAAGCGCCCAAGCGCCGACGGGGATGGGTAATTTTAACCCGCCCTATATTTCTCCGCCGCCTGACACGACGAATCATCAGCGCCCACCCCAGGATCCGTCCGGCATTCCGGCGCTCTATCAGCGCTTTACGGACCCTGCGGAGGGAGTTTTGCAACTCGATGTCACGGTGACGGACGCGGCGGGAAAGCCGGTGACTGGCCTGAATCGCGATGACTTTACTTTGTTCGACAACGACAAGCCAACCAGGATTCTGACCTTTCACGCCGGCGATCCAGCCGCGCCGAGGCCCGACGCGCCCACCGAACTGATTCTGGTTCTTGATCAGTTGTATCTGAATCACGCGAATGCGACCCAGGCGGAAAAGTTCCTTCTTCAATTCCTGCGTCAAAATGGAGGCCATCTTGCTCACCCCACCACCATTTACCGGCTCACAATCGATGGGCTGAGCGTCTCCTCGCATCCGTCCACTGACGGAAACGCGCTGGCCGCCGAGATTTCCCACAAGACGGGAATGCGCCCAATTGCCTGGAACGAAACTGCTTTCTATACTTCCGAAAACTATCGAGTTCCCCTTCACGCTTCCGCGCTAGGCTCCATCGCGATCGAAGCGAGGAAAGAGCCGGGCCGCAAGCTGGTTGTTTGGATCGGCTATGGCTGGCCTTTAGGGGGAGTCAAAATGGATTCCGAATTTGATGAGATCACGGAGATATCCACCCGCCTCCGCGAGGCGCGCATTACCCTCTACAGAGTGAATGCGTGGTTTGATCCCAAAGTGAATGATCCAGAGCACCCCTACGACTACCAGAAATACCTTGTTGGCGTGCAAAACAAGCAGGATGCGTCTCCTGCCAACTACAGCCTGGAAGTCCTGGCAACGCAGAGCGGCGGCGCCGTTTACGGAGTGATGCTGGCGGGGAATGGCAGCGATCCTCTGGATACGGGTGCCCCCATCGTTCTGGATTCGTTGGCTCGCATCCTTGCGGAGAACAGCTGCTCTTACAGTTTGTCTTTTGATCCGCCACGCACGCAGGTCATTGATGAGTATCACCGCCTGAGGGTGGAAATCGGCAAGCCGGGGCTGGTGGCCCACACCCGCACGGGCTATTACAATGAGCCAGTCAACTTCGAACAGCCCCGCGCGATTCCACCCCAGCAGTTATCCGTGGCGCAGTTGGAGCAGAAGCTGGCGCAGAGCGGCCACGGATCGGAGTTTCAATTTGAGCTTGAACTTTCCAACAGCGAACTGACGGAGCGCATGAGCAGCGCCAAGCTGAATGCCTGGAAGAGCCGCTTGCACAACAAGAAAGTTTGGCAGGCGCTGGTGGCGCTGGCCGACTCTTCGGCTTTCCTGAAACTTCCGGACGCGGAGATTCCCGCCCTTCCCAAACCCACGCTGGCCGAACAGCAGGAACAGCTCATGCGCATTGTCCGCTATATGAGCGATTTGACGCCCAAACTGCCCAGCTTGGTGGCCACGCGGACCACGGACCGCTATGAAGAGCCGAAACTGCTCGACGGCCAAACTTGGAAGACAGCGCGCATCGACCGTTCCCTGCATCTGGAGACCAGCGACACCGTCACAATCCGCTACATGAACGGCGAAGATTTTATCGAGTCCGGCTCAGGAAAAGATAAAAAGGCAAAGAAAAACTCAATATACCTGGAGACACAAGGAACCTTCGGAGGAATTCTCTCTCTAGTTCTCTCGGATGCAACCAACGGCAAGATTACCTGGGGCGGCTGGGAGTCGGGCGAATCCGGTCCCTTGGCGGTCTTCCGTTATTCGGTTCCGGAGAACCTGGCACACTTCCATATCTCCACCTGCTGTTATCCAAAGGATCTGGGCGGAGGACTCTTCCGTCGCCAGCCCGCATACCACGGGAGCATGGCCTTTGATCCGGCAACTGGAGCCATCCTGCGCCTCACCGTGCAGCCGGAACTGAGCGAGAAGCTGCCAACCACACGAGGGGATGTTGTGATTGAATACGCCCCGGTGAAGATTGGCGATGGCGGCACATATATCTGTCCGGTGAAAAGCATCACCATCATGCCCGGCCGAACGCTGCATACGATCTCCGAGTGGGGTGAACGCTTTCAATTTTACGGCCCCTTCGAGACCCTGCTCACCGACGTCACCTTCCGCAACTACCACCGCTTCGGCTCCACCTCGCGCCTCCTGACGGACGTTTCGGATGCGCCGTAAATGGCTGCTTTTTCAGAACGCGAAGAGTATTTCTCCTAACCGCGCCTGCAAAAATCCCGGCTAATCCTTTACCTGGGCCAGAACCATTGCGCAGCGGCTCAGGCCAACACCGGTCTAGGCAAACACATCTTTTTCGCGGAGATTGCAGATGATTTACCTCATTTGGCGCACAATTCACTCAGATGAACATAATGCCCATTCCCGCGCAAAAACTCTGTCCCCCTGAGCGGAGCGCAGCGCAGTCGAAGGACCTGCGGCTTCTTTGCGGTTGCGTTTGCTTTTTGTACATGATTCTAAAACTCTGTCATCCTTGGCAGAGGCCGGATAACAGGACCAGCCGCACCCCTACACAAAGCAGATTCGGAAGGACGCTTAGGGAGCGCAATCGGGTGAATTTGCTTATTGGACCTTAGTGGACCCACCAAAACAGAAAAGCCACCTTTAGGTGACTCGTAAGTTCTTGATTTGATTGGTGGACCTGGTCGGGATCGAACCGACGACCTCTTCCATGCCAT